>NZ_JBVIFC010000009.1:0-276826 GCF_055571535.1 Streptomyces sp. NPDC030893
AGGTAGGGGAAGCGGATGTGGTCCAGCGGGCGGGTCCGGAAGGCGTCGAGCTGTTCGTCGAGGTCCGCGCAGATCCGGGAGACCTCGCTCTTGGAGATCCCGGTGTCGGATCCGAGGGCTTTGACGAGGTCGTCGACGGAGCGGGTGGAGACGCCATGGACGTAGGCCTCCATGACGACTGCGTAGAGGGCCTGGTCGATGCGGCGCCGGCGCTCGAGGAGGCTGGGGAAGAAGCTCCCGGCCCGCAGTTTCGGGATGGCGAGCTCGAGGTCGCCGGCCTGGGTGGTCACGGTCTTCTCCCGGTGCCCGTTGCGCCAGGTGGTGCGGGTGTCGGTGTGTTCGCCCCACTCGGCGCCGATCTTTGTGGTGGCTTCGGCCTCGATCAGTTCCTGCAGCAGCCTTTCGGCGACCTCGCGGACGAGTTCAAGACCATCGGCCGAACGTAGTGACTCAAGCAGGCGAAGTAGGTCATGCTGGGACAAGGCCACCGTGCACCCCCTGGGGTCGAACTGCCCGTTCACTCCGGACAGTTGCACGGTGGCCTGCCAGTTGAGCAGGGAGCAGTCACCGGCAGACGGTGCACCCCAGGGAGCGGAAACCGCGCACTCAACCGCGGAGATCCCCTACACCACACAGCGGGACGCCATCACCTTGCCGCGATCGTCGGCATGCTCGCGGATGATCCCCTGGGCGCGCAGCGCGAGTCGCCGGACGACCTCGCTCCCTACCTGACCGCTCTGGAGCGGCTCGGCGCCGACCCGAACCAGCATCTGGTCGTCGCGGTCCGTGAGGGACGCGTCGTCGGCACGCTGCAGCTCACGATCGTCCCTGGACTGTCCCGCCGCGGCTCCATCAGGGCGATCATCGAAGGAGTCCGCATCCACGCGGACGAACGCGGCAGCGGTCTGGGTACCCGGCTCATCGAGTGGGCGATCGACACGTCTCGCCACGAGGGGTGCCGACTCGTCCAGCTGACATCGGACAACACCCGCACCGAGGCCCATCGCTTCTACGAACGGCTCGGATTCACGGCCTCCCACACGGGCTTCAAGCTGCCGCTCTGATGCACAGGGCCGTGTTTCACGTGAAACACGGCCCTTCCCCGGCTTCCCGGAGCCAGGAAGCTAGCCGATCCCCCGCCACCCGCCGGGGTCCACCCCGCCGGGCACCGGAGCCCCCGCCTCATACGGCTGACGCGTGAACACGAAGGACCCCAGGTCGAGGTGGCTCACCGTTCCGTCCGGCCGCCGTACGGGCTCCAGACGTTCTCCGGCGTAGTAACCCTCCAGCCCTGTCCACGTCCCGTCCCCGTTCACGCGGAAACGTGAGCGTCGGCCGTTCCCGGAGAGCGGCTCCAGCGACACGTACCCGTCGGCCGCGAGCCGCAGAGCAAAGGCGTATGTCCCCCAGTACCACTGGCCCACCAGCTCCAGCACCGCAGGATCCGCCTCCCGCAACGGCTGCCAGGGGGCGGGGATACGCGGTTCCGCCCGGGCGACGATGCTGACCAGATCGGCGGCGACCATGAACGGCGCGGGTCCTGAGGTGCAGTTGGTGAGGACGACCGCGCTCACATCGTCGGCCATGCTGGTCGTGAGACAGGCGAGGAAGCCCGGGAGCGATCCGGTGTGCCCGACGAGAGCCACGCCGTTCCGGTGACGGAGCTCCAGACCCAGGCAGTACGCATAGCCGCCGGCCACGTCCGCCGCCTCGGCCGGTGCTGCCGGGGTCCGCATCTCCCGCAGGGACTCCGCGCTCAGCACCCGGTCGTCACCCCGGGCCAGGAAGGCCGCGAAGCGCGCCAAGTCCCCGGCCGTCGACCACAGTTGCCCGGCGGGTGCCATCAGGCCCAGGTCCTCCACGGGCTCGGGCAGCATCACATCCGCCCAGGGATGCACCGCCCAGCCACCCGCGTGCGGCGCCCGAGGCCGCATGCTCGTACGGTCCAGGCCCAGGGGTTCCAGCACTTCCCGCCGGAGAACGTCCTCCCACGGGGCACCACGGAGCTTCTCGACCAGGGCGCCGAGCAACGCGTATCCCGGGTTCGAGTAGTGGAAGCGCCGGCCTCGGGGGTGCACGCGTGACCGTTCGCCCAGCACGTCGTCGAGACCCGGCCGCAGGGAGCCGGGGGTCCGCTCCCACCAGGGGCTCGGCGTCTCGGCGGCCAGTCCACCAGTGTGCGAGAGCAGTTCGGCGAGGGTCGCCTCGCCCACACCCGTACCGGGCAGGTGCTTCTCCAACGGGTCGGAAAGATCCAGCACACCCTCGTCGCGCAGCCGGAGCACCAGAACGGCGGTGAAGGTCTTGGTGATCGAACCGATCCGGTACTGCAGGTTCTCGTCCGGAGCGTGCCCCTCCACCGAGGACCGCGCCCCCGTCCACACCGTCCTGCCGCCCCGCACCACGGCCGCGACGAGAGAAGGCGTCCGGCCTTCGCTCTGCGCCACGGCGATCCGGTGCAGCAGAGCGCGCCGCGTTCCGGGCAACAGTTCTTCCTCAGGGATCTTCATGCCCCCAGTGCAGCACGGCTGCCGGACACCACGCCGAGCCCCGAGCACGGGGATGACCGGCGAGCCCGGATCGCGCACCGATGAGTTTCCCGGGCCACGCTGGTCCATACACCGGACATCCACGGACGGAAGGCTGGGCCATGCGCAAACTGATCTACGGCATGAACCTGACCCTGGACGGCTACATCGCCGCGCCCGGCGACGACATCGGCTGGAGCGGACCGCCCAGCCACGAGCTGTTCCAGTGGTGGCTCGACCACGAGCAGGCGAGTGGCCTGTCGCTGTACGGGCGCAAGCTCTGGGAGACGATGAGCTCCTACTGGCCGACCGGCGACCAGCAGCCCGACGCCACCCCGGCGGAGATCGAGTTCGCACGGAACTGGCGGGACACACCGAAGGTGGTCTTCTCCTCGACACTCGACAAGGTCGACTGGAACACCCGCCTGGTCACCGGCGACGCGATCGCCGAAATCACCCGGCTCAAGGCCGAGGACGGCGGCCCGATGAACATCGGCGGTGCGACACTCGCCGGGGCGGCCATGCGCGCCGGGCTGATCGACGAGTACGTCATCGCCACCCACCCGGTCCTGGTGGGCGGCGGCACGCCGTTCTTCACCGCGCTGGACAGCTGGGTGAACCTGAACCTGGTGGAAACACGGACGTTTCCCGGCGACGTGGTCGTGACCAGCTACGAGACAAGGCCCTGAGCAGCAGGCTTGGCGACCGCACCGGCGCCGCTCAGGTCTGTGCCATGTCAACGAAGCGTGAGTAGTGGCCCTGGAAGGCGACCGTGATCGTCGCCGTCGGGCCGTTTCGGTGCTTCGCCACGATCAGGTCCGCCTCACCCGCCCGCGGGGACTCCTTCTCGTAGGCGTCCTCGCGGTGCAACAGGATGACCATGTCGGCGTCCTGCTCGATGGAGCCGGACTCACGCAGGTCGGAGACCATCGGCTTCTTGTCGGTGCGCTGCTCCGGACCACGGTTGAGCTGGGAGAGCGCGATCACCGGGATCTCCAGCTCCTTGGCGAGCAGCTTGAGGTTACGGGACATGTCCGAGACCTCCTGCTGACGGCTCTCGGACCGCTTGGACCCGCCCGCCTGCATCAGCTGCAGGTAGTCGATGACGACCAGCTTCAGATCGTTGCGCTGTTTCAGGCGACGGCACTTGGCGCGGATCTCCATCATCGACAGGTTCGGGGAGTCGTCGATGTAGAGCGGCGCCGCCGAGACGTCCGGCATGCGGCGGGCCAGGCGCGTCCAGTCCTCGTCGGTCATCGTGCCGGAGCGCATGTGGTGCAGGGCGACGCGGGCCTCGGCGGACAGCAGGCGCATCGCGATCTCGTTGCGCCCCATCTCGAGCGAGAAGATGACGCTGGGCAGGTTGTTCTTGATGGACGCGGCCCGGGCGAAGTCCAGGGCGAGCGTCGACTTGCCCATCGCGGGACGCGCGGCGATGACGATCATCTGGCCGGGGTGCAGGCCGTTGGTGAGCGAGTCGAAGTCCGTGAACCCGGTGGGCACCCCGGTCATCTCACCGCTGCGCGACCCGATGGCCTCGATCTCGTCGAGGGCGCCCTCCATGATGTCGCCGAGCGGCAGATAGTCCTCGCTGGTCCGCTGCTCGGTGACGGCGTAGATCTCGGCCTGCGCACGGTTGACGATCTCGTCCACGTCGTCGTCGGCCGCGTATCCCATCTGGGTGATGCGGGTCCCCGCCTCGACCAGACGGCGCAGTACGGCGCGCTCGTGCACGATCTCCGCGTAGTACGCCGCGTTCGCCGCCGTGGGGACGGTCTGGACGAGCGTGTGCAGATACGAGGCACCGCCGACCTTGTTGATCTCACCGCGCTTGGTCAGCTCCGCGGCGATCGTGATGGGGTCGGCCGGCTCGCCCTTGGCATAGACGTCGAGGATGGCCGTGTAGACGGTCTCGTGGGCCGGCTTGTAGAAGTCGTGCCCCTTGAGGATCTCGACCACGTCGGCGATGGCGTCCTTGGACAGCAGCATGCCGCCCAGGACGGACTGCTCGGCCTCGAGGTCCTGCGGCGGCACCCTTTCGAACGCGGCGCCTCCGCCGTCCCATCCGCCGTTGTCCCGGCCCCGGTCGTGCTGCTCGTCACGGCCCCTGCCCCGGTCGTCATGGCGACGGGAGGCGGGCAGACGATCACTGGGACCGCTGTCGGCCCACGGGTCGTCCAAGGGCTCGGAAATGCTCACCGAGCCACCTCCTCCCGTCCGCCGGAACGGACCTCGCCGTGCCCCTCTGTTCTACGGCACGGCACTGACAAATAAAGGGCCCGGCTCCGGTTGTCGTGCGCCGGATTTGTGGCGTTTGTGAAACCGGCGGACGGAGCGGGCGCCGGATAACCGTAGGCCCGTCGGCACCGTCAGCCAATCTGGTTATCCACAGGCCATGTGGACGACCGGCCCAATGCTGTGGAGAACTCCGCGAAACCTGTGCACGAGCCGGTGGACAGCCCTGTGAAAAAGCCCGGGGCTCCTGCACCCTCAAGCGTGTGACCTGCGCGTTTACCGTCCACCGGTTGTGCAGAAGAAAAACTTCCCCAGTCGGATCAAGATCGGTTCGTGGGGTGTACGCAACCCCACACCCTGAGCCACGAAGTAAGGGGCGCAAAGTCTTTGCATCGCTTACCTGTGGACGATTAGATTGGTGCACATGACACAGGCCCCCGTGCGTCCGAAAGCCGCTCGACGCCAGCACGACCGAGAGATCGTCATGCTGGCCGTCCCGGCCTTCGGCGCCCTCGTCGCCGAGCCCCTGTTCGTCATGGCCGACAGCGCCATCGTCGGCCATCTCGGCACGGCGCAGCTCGCCGGTCTCGGCGTCGCCTCGGCCCTCCTCATGACCGCCGTCAGTGTCTTCGTCTTCCTGGCCTACGCCACCACGGCCGCCGTCGCCCGCCGCGTCGGCGCCGGCGACCTGCCCTCGGCCATCCGCCAGGGCATGGACGGCATCTGGCTGGCGCTGCTGCTCGGTGCCGCCGTCGTGGCCGTCCTCCTGCCCACGGCGCCCGCCGTCGTGGACCTCTTCGGCGCCTCCGACACAGCGGCCCCCTACGCGGTCACGTATCTGCGGATCTCCACACTCGGCATCCCGGCGATGCTCGTCGTACTCGCCGCGACCGGCGTCCTGCGCGGCCTCCAGGACACCAGGACGCCCCTCTACGTCGCCATCGGCGGCTTCGTCACCAACGGCGTCCTCAATGTCGTGCTGGTCTACGGCGCCGGGCTCGGCATCGCGGGCTCCGCCTGGGGCACGGTCATCGCACAGTGCGGCATGGCCGCCGTCTACCTGACCGCGGTGCTCCGCGGAGCACGCAGACACGGGGCCTCGCTGCGCCCGGACGCCGCCGGGATCAGGGCATCCGCCCAGGCAGGTGTCCCCCTGCTGGTGCGCACCCTTTCCCTCCGGGCCATCCTGATGATCACGACGGCCGTCGCGGCCCGACTCGGCGACTCCGACATCGCGGCTCACCAGATCATCCTCTCCCTGTGGAGTCTGCTCGCGTTCGCGCTGGATGCCATCGCCATCGCCGGACAGGCCATCATCGGCCGCTATCTGGGAGCCGGAGACGCCCAGGGCGCCCGGGAGGCGTGCCGTCGCATGGTCGAGTGGGGCATCGCGGTCGGCGTCGTTCTCGGCGTACTGGTGGTCCTCGCCCGGCCGGCGTTCCTGCCCCTGTTCACCAGCGACGCCACGGTCAAGGACGCGGCACTGCCCGCCCTGCTGCTCGTGGCGTTGTCCCAGCCGATCTGCGGCATCGTCTTCGTCCTGGACGGGGTGCTGATGGGCGCGGGTGACGGACCGTACCTGGCCTGGGCCATGCTCGTGACCCTCGCCGTGTTCACTCCGGCGGCGCTACTGGTCCCCGCACTCGGCGGCGGACTCACCGCGCTGTGGGCCACGATGACCCTCATGATGACCGTGCGCATGCTGACCCTGTGGTGGCGCACCCGATCGGGCCGCTGGATCGTCACGGGCGCGGCACGCTGACCGTTTCACGTGGAACAAGGCCATGGGGGCCGCATCCCGAAGGATGCGGCCCCCATGTGCTCACTGCGTCAGCGAGCGCGGCACTCAGCCGGCGACGACCTCGATGTTGACCTTGGCGTCAACCTCGGGGTGCAGGCGCACGGACGTCTCGTGGGCGCCCAGCGTCTTGATCGGCGCGCCCAGCTCGATGCGACGCTTGTCGACCTCGGGGCCACCGGCAGCCTTGATCGCGGAGGCGATGTCGGCCGGGGTGACGGAACCGAAGAGACGACCGGCGTCGCCGGAGCGGACGGCCAGACGGACCTTGACACCCTCGAGCTGGGCCTTCACCTGGTTGGCCTGCTCGATGGTCTGGATCTCGTGGATCTTGCGAGCACGACGGATCTGCTCGACGTCCTTCTCGCCACCCTTGGTCCAGCGGATCGCGAGCTTCCGCGGAACCAGGTAGTTGCGAGCGTAACCGTCCTTGACGTCGACGACGTCGCCCGCGGCACCGAGGCCGGAGACCTCGTGGGTGAGGATGATCTTCATGAGTCGGTCACCCTTCCCTTATCGCGCGGTGGAGGTGTAGGGCAGCAGCGCCATCTCACGGCTGTTCTTGACGGCCGTGGCGACGTCACGCTGGTGCTGCGTGCAGTTGCCGGTCACGCGGCGGGCACGGATCTTGCCGCGGTCGGAAATGAACTTCCGCAGCATGTTCGTGTCCTTGTAGTCCACGTACGTGACCTTGTCCTTGCAGAATGCGCAGACCTTCTTCTTAGGCTTGCGCACAGGCGGCTTCGCCATGATGTTTCTCCTGTGTGATCAAGAAGTGTGGGTACGGCCCGCCTAGAAGGGGGGCTCGTCCGAGTAGCCGCCGCCGCTGCTGCCGCCGGAGCCACCGCCCCAGCCGCCGCCACCGCCCTGCTGGCCGCCGGCGGGAGCGCCGGTCGCCCACGGGTCGTCGGCGGGAGCGCCGCCGCCCTGCTGGCCGCCGCCGGGGCCGCCGCCCCAGCCGCCGCCACCCTGGCCGCCACCGCCACCCTGACCGCCGCCGTAGCCGCCCTGGCCACCGCGGCCGGTGGTCTTGGTGACCTTGGCCGTGGCGTTGCGCAGGCTGGCGCCGACTTCCTCGACGTCCAGCTCGTAGACCGTGCGCTTGACGCCCTCACGGTCCTCGTAGGACCGCTGCTTCAGCCGGCCCTGCACAATGACGCGCATGCCTCGCTGGAGCGACTCGGCGACGTTCTCCGCCGCCTGACGCCAGACCGAGCAGGTCAGGAAGAGGCTCTCGCCGTCCTTCCACTCGTTCGTCTGACGGTCGAAGGTGCGGGGGGTCGACGCGACACGGAACTTCGCGACGGCCGCACCGGACGGGGTGAAGCGCAGCTCGGGGTCGTCGACAAGATTGCCGACGACCGTGATGACGGTCTCGCCTGCCATGGGGGAACCTCTCGGCGGGTTTGCTGCTGGCTGCTTGTGCTGCTACTCGAATCCCGGGATCGGCTGAGCGGGAGGGCTCAGTGGGTCTCGGGACGGAGGACCTTGGTCCGGAGGACCGACTCGTTCAGGTTCATCTGGCGGTCGAGCTCCTTGACGACCGCAGGCTCGGCCTGCAGGTCGATGACCGAGTAGATGCCCTCGGGCTTCTTCTTGATCTCGTACGAGAGACGACGACGGCCCCAGGTGTCGACCTTCTCGACCTTTCCGCCGCCGTCACGGACGACAGAAAGGAAGTTCTCGATCAGCGGGGAGACAGCACGCTCCTCGAGATCGGGGTCGAGGATGACCATCACCTCGTAGTGACGCATGTGGAACCCACCTCCTTTGGACTCAGCGGCCACGGTCGTTCCGTGGCAGGAGGGTCGTGATGCGTTGTGCAACGACGTCCGTCAGTAAAACAGCCGCCACTGACAATCGAGCCGGGCGGCGGTTTCCAGACCGGCCGGGGGGACCGTGGCCCTTCCCAGACCCCGTCTGGCTCTGTCCGGACAGACACCGGTGCAGACGCTACAGACTACCCGCACAGCGGCTTCCGGTTGAAATCCGGCCGTGAGGACCGTCAATCTGTACACATCGGGTGTGTACGGCGCTACGATCCGCCGCCTTTCGCAGGAGGTGCCCCATGGCACAGGCATTGCGACCCAACACCGCCGGTGGCCTTTTCGCCACGGACGGCAAGCCCCACCCGCTCCAGGACACCCTGCTCGCGGTGACCCTGGTGCTGGGCATCACGTCCTTCATCACCGCGATGTTCCACCATCTGCACCTGGTCAGCTCATGGACCGGCCTGGTCGGCATCCTCACCGGCGCGTACGGCCAGTGGGTCTCGGTGACGACGCGGGGGCGCTTCGGTCTCGTCCTGGGCCTCGGTGCCTCGGCGGTCGGGTTCTTCCTGGGCATGGCCCACGGCGGGCTCTTCGGCGGCGTGGTCGACTGACGCCGGACACCACCACTCGTGAACATCGTCGACGCCCCGGCCGGCCCCAGGCCGGGGCGAAGGTCCCGTGCGCCCAACCGGGGCGCCCCCGAGGCGCAGTAGGCTTCGCGCGAGAGCCGGAGCCCCTGAACCCATGGGGACACACCAGCCGAGGAGCGCCCCGAATGAGCCTGACCCTGAGGACCATCAGTCGAGAGCAGCATCTGGCCTACATCCAGAGCCTGCCGTCGGCGAGTCACATGCAGGTCCCGGCCTGGGCCGATGTCAAGGCGGAATGGCGCTCCGAGAACCTCGGCTGGTTCGACGACCGGACCGGTGAGATGGTCGGCGCCGGCCTCGTCCTCTACCGGCAGCTGCCCAAGATCAAGCGCTACCTCGCCTATCTGCCCGAGGGCCCGGTCATCAACTGGTTCGCGCCCAACCTCCAGGAGTGGATGGAGCCGATGCTCGCGCACCTGAAGCAGCAGGGCGCGTTCTCGGTGAAGATGGGCCCGCCGGTGATCATCCGGCGCTGGGAGGCCTCGACCATCAAGAAGGGCATCCAGGACCAGGACGTGAAGCGCCTGCGCGACCTGGAGGCCGACTTCATCGAGCCCCGTGCCTTCGAGGTCGCCGACAAGCTGCGCCGCATGGGCTGGCAGCAGGGCGAGGACGGCGGCGCCGGCTTCGGTGACGTGCAGCCCCGCTACGTCTACCAGGTACCGCTGGCCAACCGCTCCCTGGAAGAGGTCCACAAGAACTTCAACCAGCTGTGGCGCCGCAACATCAAGAAGGCGGAGAAGGCCGGCGTCGAGGTCGTCCAGGGCGGCTACAACGACCTGGCCGAGTGGCAGCGGCTGTACGAGATCACGGCGGTGCGCGACCACTTCCGGCCCCGCCCGCTGTCGTACTTCCAGCGCATGTGGACGGCCCTCAACACCGAGGATCCCAACCGGATGCGGCTGTACTTCGCCCGCCACAACGGCGTGAACCTGTCCGCGGCGACGATGCTGATCGTCGGCGGGCACGTCTGGTACTCGTACGGAGCCTCCGACAACATCGGCCGTGAGGTCCGGCCCTCGAACGCGATGCAGTGGCGGATGCTGCGCGACGCCTACGCGCTCGGCGCCACCGTCTACGACCTGCGGGGCATCTCCGACTCGCTGGACGAGACCGACCACCTCTTCGGGCTGATCCAGTTCAAGGTGGGCACGGGCGGCCAGGCGGCCGAGTACCTCGGCGAGTGGGACTTCCCGCTGAACAAGCTGCTCCACAAGGCGCTCGACATCTACATGTCGCGCCGCTGACCGGCTCTTCGTCACGGTCTTCGTCTTCGTGGCCCCGACGGCTGCGTTGGCTCCCATACCTTTGATACACCGCAGCCACGAGAAAGGTTCCAGGTCCGGCCATGGCGCTCACGCTCTACGTCGACACCGCGCGCTGGCGGGCGCATCACAAGCACGTGCAGGAGCAGTTCCCGGGATTGGTCCCGGTCTGCAAGGGCAACGGCTACGGCTTCGGCCACGAGCGTCTCGCCGAGGAGGCGACCCGGCTGGGCTCCGACGTCCTCGCCGTCGGCACGACGTACGAGGCAGCCCGGATCAAGGACTGGTTCGGCGGTGACCTGCTGGTGCTGACGCCGTACCGGCGCGGTGAGGAGCCGGTGCCACTGCCCGACCGGGTCATCCGCTCGGTGTCGTCGGTCGACGGCGTGTACGGGCTGGTCGGGGCCCGTGTGGTCATCGAGGTGATGTCCTCGATGAAGCGCCACGGCATCAGCGAGCAGGACCTGCCCCAGTTGCACTCGGCGATAGAGAACGTGCGGCTGGAGGGCTTCGCCATCCATCTGCCGCTGGACCGCACGGACGGCTCGGACGCCGTCGAGGAGGTCATCGGCTGGATGGACCGCCTGCGGGCGGCACGCCTCCCGCTGCACACGATGTTCGTGAGCCACCTCAAGGCCGATGAACTCGCCCGGCTGCAGCAGCAGTTCCCGCAGACCCGCTTCCGCGCCCGGATCGGCACCCGGCTGTGGCTGGGTGACCACGAGGCGACCGAGTACCGGGGCGCCGTCCTGGACGTCACGCATGTCGTCAAGGGGGACCGGTTCGGCTACCGGCAGCAGAAGGCCGCCTCCGACGGCTACCTGGTGGTGGTGGCGGGCGGCACCTCGCACGGTGTGGGTCTGGAGGCCCCCAAGGCCCTGCACGGGGTCATGCCGCGCGCCAAGGGTGTCGCCCGGGCGGGCCTCGCCACGGTCAACCGGAACCTCTCCCCGTTCGTCTGGGGCGGCAAGCAGCGCTGGTTCGCCGAGCCGCCGCACATGCAGGTGTCGATCCTGTTCGTTCCCTCGGACGCGCCGGAGCCGCAGGTCGGTGAAGAGCTCGTGGCCCATCTCCGCCACACCACCACGCAGTTCGACCGGCTCGTCGACCGCTGACAGCGTGAGGGGGCCGGGCACGGAATCTCCGTGCCCGGCCTTTTCTGCTCCTGAGAGGCGTCCTGAGGGAGCGTCACGCCGCCCCTTGTTCGCTCACAGCGAACCCTCGGTGACTCCGGCCCTGCCCCATTCGACCCGGGGCCCCTCGAAGTGCGCCGCGTGCTGCGCGGAACGGTTCTCGGGACCGAGCACGAAGACGTCCTCGGCTCCGTCGAGCACACCGCCCGAGGGGTCGTCGTCGCCGGACCGGCGCACCGGATCCCGCTCCGGCATCAGGATGTCGCGCACGACCACGGCACACAGGTAGAGCGTTCCCAGCAGATGTATCCCGATGACCCAGTGGTACCCGTCGGCGGGCAGCCCCTTGTGGGAGTCTCCGCTGGTCGTGTACGCGAGGTACATCCAGATGCCCAGGAAGTACGCCACTTCACAGGCCTGCCAGATGAGGAAGTCACGCCACTTCGGCCGGGCGAGGACCACCAGCGGCACCAGCCACAGGACGTACTGCGGTGAGTAGACCTTGTTGGTGAGGATGAACGCCGCGACGATCAGGAAGGCGAGCTGGGCGAACCGCGGCCGGCGGGGAGCCGCGAGCGCGAGGGCCGCGACACCGGCGCAGCACAGCAGCATCAGCAGTGTGGCCAGCGTGTTGACCGTGTCGGTGCTCAGTGGGTCGTCCGAGTTGTGCGCCATGATCAGCCAGAAGGACCCGAAGTCGACACCCCGTTCCTGGCTGAACGTGTAGAACTTCGACCAGCCGTCGAAGGCGAACAGCATCACGGGGCCGTTCACGACGAGCCAGGCGACCGCCGCGCCGGCGAGGGCCGTGCCGTACTGCCTCCACCGCCCCGCACGCCAGCACAGCACCAGCAGCGGTCCGAGCAGCAGCACGGGGTAGAGCTTGGCAGCCGTGGCGAGGCCCAGGAGGAGGCCGAAGGCGAGGGAACGCCCTCGCGACCACATCAGCATCGCGGCGGCCGTCAGAGCGACCGCCAGCAGGTCCCAGTTGATGGTCGCGGTCAGCGCGAAGGCAGGAGCCAGCGCGACCAGCAGGCCGTCCCAGGGCCGCCGGGCGTGCGTCCGCGTCACGCAGACGGCGATGACGGCCGCGCACGCCATGAGCATCCCGGCGTTGACCATCCAGTACCACTGCTCCTGGTCCTGGATGCTGCCCGTGCCGGGGGTGAGCCAGGCGGCGACCTCCATGAAGACGCCGGTCAGCACCGGGTACTCGAGGTACTGCATGTCCCCGGGAAGCTTGTCGAAGTACGGCACCAGTCCGTCGGCGAAGCCGCGCCCGTTGTAGAGGTGGGGGATGTCCGAGTAGCAGGCGTGCGTGTACTGGGAGCTGGCGCCGAAGAACCAGCCGCCGTTGTAGCAGGGCGCCTTCTGCACGAGGCCGAGGGCGAACATGCCGATCGCCACGAGCGCGACCACCCGCACCGGGGTCCACCAGGACCGTCCGGTCAGGGCACGCCGCCCGAGCGGACCGCCGATCACCTCACTGCCGGCCGCGGCGACCCGGTCCTCCTCGGTCGGCCGCACCGGCTCCGGCTCGTGGACGCTCGCTTGCGTCGATTCTCCACTGGGCATGCCGCACATCCTGCCGTACACGGACGGGGATACGCCGAGGGCCGCCGCACCCCGTGGGTACGGCGGCCCGTGTTTCACGTGAAACACCCAAGCCGGGCGATAGCCGACTAACCGGCCGGGCCCCCGAAGATGCCACCTCCGTTGCCGTTGCCCCGGCTGTTCCCGGGTTCGCCGGTCTCGGTGGGATCGGGTGAGGAGGTCGCGCCTCCGTCCGTTCCTCCGGTGTCCGTGCCGCCCGGTCCGGTGCCGCCCGTCTCCTCTTCGTCGTCGTCCTCACAACGGAAGTCGAAGGGACCGCATGTCTCGGTCTCCGTGGGCAGCGGCGGAGGGGTGGTCTCGGTCCGGGTGGGCGACGGCGGCGCCGAAGGAGTCGCCTTCTCGCTCTGCGTGGCGCTCGGCGTCGGGGTCGGCGCGCCGGCTCCGTCCGCGATCTCACCGATCTTCTCGGCCGCGGGGAAGCCCGGATCGGACTCGCCCTTCAGCGCGGCCTTCATGAACTCGGTCCACACCTCCGTGGGGATGTCACCACCGTGGATCGAGTCCTTGCCCGCCGTTCCGTTCATGGAGAGCAGCTTGTGGCTCTTGGGGTCCTCACGGAACATCGCGACGGCGGTCGAGAGCTGCTGGGTGTAGCCGACGAACCACGCGGACTTGTTCTCGTCGGTCGTACCCGTCTTGCCGGCGGCCGCGCGCCCCAGCTCCAGGGCGTGCTTGGCGGTGCCGTTCTTGACCACGTTCTCGAGCATGTCGGTGATGTTGTTCGCGACGTTCTCGGGCATGGCCTGCTTGATCCTCGGCTTCTCGAAGCCGGGCAGTTCCTTCCCCTTGTGCTTGACCTCGGTCACCGAGTACGGGTCGGCCTGCTTACCGGATGCCGCGAAGGTCGCGTACGAATCCGCCATGCGGATCGCGCTGGGCGTCGAGGTGCCGAGCGCGAACGACGCGTTCAGCCCGGCGAAGCTGTCCTTGAGGATGCCGGACCTCTCGGCGAGATCCGCCACGTTCTTCATCCCCACGTCCATGCCGAGCTGCACGAACGGGGTGTTGACCGACTGCTCCATCGCCTTGCGCAGGGTGATGTAGCCCCACGGGTAGTCGCTCTCGTTCTCCTGGAAGAAGGGCGTGTTGTCCTTCTTGAGGACGAAGGAGCCGTCGTTGTTCCTGATCTTCAGGTGGTCGTCGCCGTTGTACTTGCTGAGCGGCGAGACACCCTCACCATCGGTCTTGTACGTACCGTGCTGCATCGCGGCGGCCATCACGTACGGCTTCCACGTCGAACCGACGGGGACGCCCGAGGTGTCCGCGTTGTTGTTGAAGTGGCCGTTCTCGAAGCCGGCGCCGCCGTAGAGCGCGACGATCGCACCGTCATTGGGTTTCACGGTCGCCGCCCCGAACTGGACGTGCTGGTCCAGTTCGCGCTTCGGGTCGATGTTCTTCTTCTCGACCTTCTTGACGGCCGCGGCCAGTGCGTCGACCTTGTCCTTCTCGAAGGTCGTGTGGATCTGGTAGCCGCCCTGGTCGAACTGCGCCTCCGTGATGTCGGAGTTCTTCAGCACGTACCGCTTGGCCGTGTCGACGAGGTAGCTGATCTGACCCGTCATCCCCTTGGTCGCCTTGCGGCCCTGGGGCATGGGGTACTTCTTGGTCGCCTCCTGGTACTCGGCGTCCGTGAGGTGCTCGTCGGTGTGCATCTGCTCGAGGATCCAGCCCCAGCGCTCCTCGGAACGCTTGCGGTTGGCGTCGGAGGTGGCCGAGGAGTCGATGTTCTGGTTGCCCGCGGGGTCGTAGTACGTCGGGCCCTTGAGCAGGGCGGCGAGGAAGGCGCACTCGCTCGGCGTGAGATCGACGGCGTCCTTGCCGTAGTACGTCTGGGCCGCGGCCTGGATGCCGTAGGCGCCACGGCCGTAGTACGAGGTGTTCAGGTAGCCCTGGAGGATCTCGTCCTTGGAGAGCTTCGTGCCCACCTTGATCGAGATGAACATCTCCTTGAACTTCCGGGAGATCGTCTGCTCCTGGGTCAGGTAGGTGTTCTTCACGAACTGCTGGGTGATCGTCGAGCCGCCCTGAGTGTCCCCGCCCGTGGCCATGTTGCCGAGCGCCCGGGCGATACCCATGGGGTCGATGCCCGAGTCGTCGTAGAAGCTCTTGTTCTCGGCCGAGATCACCGCCCACTTCATGGCCTCGGGGATGCGGTCGATCGTGACGTTCTGCCGGTTCTGACCGCTGCCCGTGGCGACCATCTGTTCGCCGTTGGCCCAGTAGTACACGTTGTTCTCGGACAACGCCGCGGCGTGCCCCTCGTCCGGCACGCTCACCATCGCGTAGCCGATGCCCGCCACGGCCACCAGGCTCCCGAAGAAGGCGATGCACAGGCCGGACACGAATTTCCACGACGGCGTCCAGCGACGCCAGCCGTCCTTGTCGTGGCGCGGATAGTCGAGGAAACGCTTCTTGGCGGGAGGGGCCGGACGGCCTCTGCCGCGACCGGGTCCGGGGCCGGCGGGACCGGCCCGGCGGGCCCCGCCCCGCTGTGCCGCGCGTCGTGCCTCGGCGCGGCTGCCGTACGCGCGGTCCTCACCCCCCGAGCCACGGGAGCCCGACCCATAGGAATCGGACGGAGATCCGGTGGCGCCTCGCGGTGCCGCGCGGCGGCCGGAGGACGAGCCGGACTGGCCGCGTCGGGCCGCGGCACGTCCGCCTCCCTGCGGCTGCGGCGGTTTGCGACGGTGCTCGCTCATCGAACGACTACTCCTCGGGCAGGCGCACCCTTGCGCGCCTGGAAACGGCGGCTGGTTTCCGGTCCCCCCGAAGTACGGATACGGCGCATCGCGCATTCACCCGTACTGCACCGGGGACCAAGACGCCCCCAGTCGTCACTCGGTTCCCGGTGGTGTGCATGGCGCACAGACTACGCACCGTCAAAACCCACCGAGCACAGAAGTTCACCTCAAATCAGGCAACTTGCTCGCAACGAATCGACGATGTGATCCCGTTCACCCTCCCCCCTCTTGTCGCGCCCGGAAGGCCGTTCTATCGTCGTGATGTATCGAGTCGATACATCAGCTCGACATAAGGACGGCGACGAACCGTCCACGAGGCCGTCAGGGCACGACCACGGCAGAGGGGAGGCGACGATGAGCCGGCGTTCCGGCATCCTCGAGTTCGCCGTACTCGGCCTGCTCCGCGAATCCCCGATGCACGGCTATGAGCTGCGCAAACGACTCAACACCTCACTGGGTGTGTTCCGTGCCTTCAGCTACGGGACGCTCTACCCCTGCCTCAAGACGCTGGTCGCCAACGGCTGGTTGATCGAGGAACCGGGGCACACCACCGAGGACGCCCTCGCCGCTCCGCTCGCGGGGCGGCGCGCCAAGATCGTCTACCGGTTGACGGCGGAGGGTAAGGAGCACTTCGAGCAGTTGCTCTCCCAGACGGGGCCGGACGCGTACGAGGACGAGACCTTCGCCGCGCGGTTCGCCTTCTTCGGGCAGACATCGCGCGACGTGCGGATGCGCGTGCTTGAGGGCCGCCGCAGCCGGCTGGAGGAACGCCTCGAGAAGATGCGCGCCTCCCTGTCGCGGACCCGGGAGCGCCTCGACGACTACACGCTTGAGCTCCAGCGCCACGGGATGGAGTCCGTGGAGCGCGAAGTGCGCTGGCTGAACGAGCTCATCGAGAGCGAGCGGGCAGGCCGGGACCTGAAGGGTTCCGCCGCCGGGGGGCCCGCTCAGCAGGACACCACATCTGGAGCGACGGGCGGCCTGCCCCGGCCGGGGGACAAACCCCGGCCGGATACGCCCGACGACACCGCCACGTGAGACCCGCCTCAGGGCCTCACTCGTACACACAGGGAGCAACCGGAATGGGTTCGGTTCGCGTAGCCATCGTCGGCGTGGGCAACTGCGCCGCATCGCTGGTGCAGGGAGTCGAGTACTACAAGGACGCCGACCCGGCGTCCAAGGTGCCGGGCCTGATGCACGTCCAGTTCGGCGACTACCACGTCGGCGACGTCGAGTTCGTCGCCGCCTTCGACGTGGACGCCAAGAAGGTCGGTCTCGACCTCGCGGACGCCATCGGCGCCTCCGAGAACAACACCATCAAGATCTGCGACGTTCCCAGCACCGGCGTGACGGTGCAGCGCGGCCACACCCTCGACGGTCTCGGTAAGTACTACCGCGAGACCATCGAGGAGTCCGCCGAGGAGCCGGCCGACGTCGTCCAGGTCCTCAAGGACAAGCAGGTGGACGTCCTCGTCTGCTACCTGCCGGTCGGTTCCGAGGACGCGGCGAAGTTCTACGCCCAGTGCGCCATCGACGCCAAGGTCGCCTTCGTCAACGCCCTCCCGGTCTTCATCGCCGGCACCAAGGAGTGGGCGGACAAGTTCACCGAGGCGGGCGTCCCGATCGTCGGTGACGACATCAAGTCGCAGGTCGGCGCCACCATCACGCACCGTGTCATGGCGAAGCTGTTCGAGGACCGGGGCGTCATCCTGGACCGCACGATGCAGCTGAACGTCGGCGGCAACATGGACTTCAAGAACATGCTCGAGCGCGACCGCCTCGAGTCCAAGAAGATCTCCAAGACGCAGGCCGTCACCTCGCAGATCCCCGACCGGGAGCTCGGCGAGAAGAACGTCCACATCGGCCCGTCCGACTACGTCGCCTGGCTGGACGACCGCAAGTGGGCCTACGTCCGCCTCGAGGGCCGCGCCTTCGGTGACGTTCCGCTGAACCTGGAGTACAAGCTCGAGGTCTGGGACTCCCCGAACTCCGCCGGTGTCATCATCGACGCCCTGCGCGCCGCGAAGATCGCCAAGGACCGGGGCGTGGGCGGCCCGATCCTGTCGGCGTCCTCGTACTTCATGAAGTCCCCGCCGGTGCAGTACTTCGACGACCAGGCCCGCGAGAACGTCGAGAAGTTCATCAAGGGCGAGGCCGAGCGCTAGGACCTCCCCGCTGTGGGCAGTTGAGGGTCTCCGGGTCGTATGGCCCGGGGACCCTCTTCGTATGTGAGGCTGTGCCCCATGGCCGTCGTCCGTGACCTGCGCGTTCTGCTGCGTTTCCAGGGCTTCAGACGCCTGCTCGCCATCCGGCTGCTCTCCCAGGGCGCCGACGGCGTCTTCCAGGTCGCGCTCGCCGCCTATGTGGTCTTCTCCCCGGAGAGGCAGACATCGGCCGCGGCGATCGCCTCGGCGATGGCGGTCCTGCTCCTCCCCTACTCCCTGGTCGGCCCCTTCGCCGGGGTCCTCCTGGACCGCTGGCGCCGCCGCCAGGTGTTCCTGTACGGCAACCTGCTGCGCGCCCTGATGGCGGCGGTGACCGCCCTCCTCATCCTCGGCAGGGTGCCCGACTGGCTCCTCTTCGTCTCCGCCCTGTGCGTCACCGGAGTCAACCGTTTCGTCCTCGCGGGCCTGTCCGCCGCACTTCCGCGCGTCGTGGACGCCGACCGGCTGGTGGTGGCCAACTCCCTGTCACCGACCGCCGGCACGCTCGCCGCTACCGCGGGCGGCGGTCTGGCCTTCCTCGTCCGCCTGGTCGTCGCCGACTCCGACGCGGCGGTGGTTCTCGTCGGCGCCGCGCTCTACCTGTGCGCGGCCCTGGCATCGCTGCGCATCACGAAGGAACTGCTCGGTCCCGACCGGGCATGGGTACGCACCCGGCTGACCGCGGCGCTCGGCGGCACCGCGCGCGGCCTCAGGGAGGGGATGGGTCACCTCGCCGCGCCCCCGCGCCGGGAAGCGGCCTGGGCGCTGACGGCGATGGCGCTGATGCGGTTCTGCTACGGCGCCATGCTCGTCCTGCTGCTCATGCTGTGCCGGTACGCGCTGACGTCGACCACCGACGAGGGACTGGCCTTGTTGGGCCTGGCGTTGGGGGCGTCGGGCGCCGGCTTCTTCGTGGCTGCCGTCATGACGCCCTGGGCCGCCGGGCGGCTCGGTCCGGGCCGCTGGATCGTGGTGTGCGCGGCGTCGGCGGCGGTGCTGGTACCCGCGCTGGGCCTGCCGTTCGCGACCGGCCCGCTCCTCGCCGGGGCGTTCGTCCTGGGGCTGACCACCCAGGGCGCCAAGATCGCCACGGACACCGTCGTCCAGTCCGCCGTCGAGGACGACTTCCGCGGCCGGATCTTCTCGCTGTACGACGTCCTCTTCAACGTGGCCTTCGTCGGCGCCGCCGCCGTGGCTGCCCTGATGCTGCCGCCGGACGGCCGATCGGTCCCCCTGGTGGTAACGATCGCCGTTATCTACGGAGCAGTAGCTGGCGCTATGGCCCGGTTTGAGCGTCAGTAAGTGTCACATCAGTGCCACATTGTCTTGTGCGGCTACGGAGTTGTCAGTGCGGGCCGGTAGCTTACGTGCGTCTTATCAACGCATCATTCGCGTCACGCACCTATGTTCCAGGGGGACCCCAGTGACTACTCCGCCGCCTCAGGGCAACCCGTTCGCGCAGGGCCAGCAGCAGCCCTACGGCCAGCCCCAGGGCCAGGCCCCCGTCCCGCCCCAGGGCGGCTTCCCGCAGCAGGCCGGCCAGCCCGGATTCCCCCCGCCGGGTGCTCCCGTTCCGCCGCAGCAGGGCCGGAAGCTCAGCTTCAAGACGATCAAGAACATCGTCATCGTTCTGATCGTCGCAGGTGTGGCCATCGGCACCTACATCACCAGCCAGGACGACGCCGACACCGCCGCGGTCGGCGACTGCATGCACCGGGGCAGCACGGATGACAACAACCCGGACCTCGAAGTCGTCGACTGCGGTGACACCAAGGCCCAGTACAAGGTGCTCGCCAAGATCGAGGGCAGCTTCTCCGGCCTCACGGCACAGAGCAAGTGCGAGGCGGAGGCCAAGGACTTCCAGTACTCCTACACGGAGACCAACGGCAGCAAGAGCTTCCTCCTCTGCCTGAAGGACAAGTAAGGCAGACGAACGGAGGGCGGTGTTTCACGTGAAACACCGCCCTCCGTTCTGCTCCGTGGGGTCATGTTTCACGTGAAACATGACCCCTGCTTCATGCTCGGGCCTGCTGGTCGACCCACCACTCCTTGAGGGCCGCCACTGCCGCGTCGTGCGCCATCGGGCCGTTCTCCAGCCGGAGCTCCAGCATGTGCTTGTACGCCTGCCCGACAGCCGGACCCGGCGTGATCCCCAGGATCTCCATGATCTGGTTGCCGTCGAGGTCCGGTCGGATGGCGTCCAGCTCCTCCTGCTCCTGAAGCTGCGCGATCCGCTCTTCCAGGCCGTCGTACGCACGGGAGAGCGCGGCGGCCTTGCGCCGGTTGCGCGTGGTGCAGT
The DNA here is from genome assembly GCF_055571535.1 of Streptomyces sp. NPDC030893. Classification (NCBI taxonomy): domain Bacteria; kingdom Bacillati; phylum Actinomycetota; class Actinomycetes; order Kitasatosporales; family Streptomycetaceae; genus Streptomyces; species Streptomyces sp. NPDC030893. The sequence continues at coordinate 20,240 of NZ_JBVIFC010000009.1, forward strand.
CCGAGCGGGTCAGCTTGTGCAGCCGGCTGAGGAGCGGCCCGGCGTCGCGGACGTAGCGGCGAACCGCGGAGTCCGTCCACTCTCCCGTTCCGTAACCGTGGAAGCGCAGATGGAGCTCGACAAGGCGCGAGACGTCTTTCACCAGCTCGTTGGAGTACTTGAGAGCCGTCATGCGCTTCTTGGTCATCTTCGCTCCGACCACTTCGTGGTGGTGGAACGAGACACGGCCGTCCTTCTCGAAGCGGCGGGTGCGGGGCTTGCCGATGTCATGCAGCAGGGCCGCGAGGCGAAGGGTCAGATCGGGGCCATCCTCCTCCAGGGCCATGGCCTGCTCCAGAACGATCAGCGTGTGCTCGTAGACATCCTTGTGCCGGTGGTGTTCGTCCCTCTCCAGGTGCAGGGCCGGCAGCTCGGGCAGCACATACTCGGCGATGCCGGTGTCCACGAGCAGTGACAGTCCCTTGCGGGGGTGCGCGGACAGGATGAGCTTGTTCAGTTCGTCCCGCACCCGCTCGGCGGAGACGATCCCGATACGCCCGGCCATCTCCTTCATCGCCGCGACCACCTCGGGGGCCACGTCGAAGTCGAGCTGAGCGGCGAAACGGGCGGCCCGCATCATCCGCAGCGGATCGTCGGAGAAGGACTCCTCGGGTGTACCCGGGGTGCGCAGCACCCGCTCGGCCAGATCGGCGAGCCCGCCGTGCGGGTCGATGAACCGCTTCTCCGGGAGCGCGACGGCCATCGCGTTCACCGTGAAGTCACGGCGCACCAGGTCTTCCTCGATGGAGTCGCCGTACGAGACCTCCGGCTTGCGCGACGTGCGGTCGTACGCCTCCGACCGATAGGTGGTCACCTCGATCTGGAAGCGTCGGTCGGTGTCCCCGACACGGGCTTCCTTCTGCGCCCCGACGGTGCCGAAGGCGATCCCGACGTCCCAGACGGCGTCCGCCCAGGGGCGCACGATGTTCAGTACGTCCTGCGGACGGGCGTCCGTCGTGAAGTCCAGGTCGTTGCCGAGGCGGCCGAGCAGCGCGTCCCGCACCGAGCCGCCGACCAGGGCGAGTGAGAACCCGGCCTCCTGGAAGCGACGGGCGAGATCGTCGGCGACGGGGGCGACCCGGAGCAGTTCACTCACGGCGCGGTCCTGCACCTGGCTCAGGGCACTGGTTTCTTCGTTGGCGTTCGGCACAACAGAAGAGGGTACGTGGCCCGGACGACCGGGAGCTCACCCATGAGGTACGCGCGGACACCCCCGTCGATACACGGACAAGGCCCGCTCCCGCCGATCTTGTGGGCCGGTCCGTGGCACTTCCTCTCAGCGCACCTCGTTACCATGCGTGGACGCACATTCCGACGACCACTGACGACGACGAGGGACGGGCGAGCGCGTGGCCGAGGCGGCAGACTTCCAGGGGACACGTCCCTCACCTGCCCGCCGCTGGCTGCGGCGCACCGGGACTCTGCTCGCCGGAGCGCCCCTGCTGGCCGGGCTGCTCCAGCTACCGGCCGCGCCCCCCGCCGGCGCGGTCGCACCGGATGTCTCGCAAGCCCCTTCCGGGCCGGGCTCGGTCGACGTTTCGGTGAACTCCCTCACCCCGGGTGCGCCCACCGAGGGCGACACCGTGACCGTGTCCGGGACCGTGACCAACAAGGGCAGGCACGCCGTCACCGACGCCCACGTCGGCCTGCGCGTAGGGCCGCTGCTGAACACCCGGTCGGCCATCGAATCCGTCGCCAAGGACAGCGACGACGTCCGGAGCGACATCGGCCCGGAGATCGACGACAAGTACTCCGAGGAGTTCTCCGAGCTCACCCCGGGTGTCTCGCAGCCCTTCACCCTCTCCGTACCGGTGAAGGAGCTGGACCTCGGGAAGGACGGCGTCTACCAGCTGGCCGTCGCCCTGGCCGGGGAGACCTCGGCACAGCCCTGGGAACAGACGCTCGGCGTCCAGCGGACGTTCCTGCCCTGGAAGCCCGAGGGAAGCGGCACGAAGACGAAGACGACGTTCATGTGGCCCCTGATCTCCACGGTCCACATGACGGCGGAGACAGGCTCGGACGAGCAGCAGACGCCGGTCTTCCACGACGACGAACTCGCCGAGGAGATCGCCCCGGGCGGCCGGCTGGACCGCATGGTGGCGCTGGGCAAGGACCTCGACGTCACCTGGGTGATCGATCCGGACCTGCTGGCGTCCGCCGAAGCGATGACCGAGCGTTACGAGATCGCCGGTGAGGGTGACGACAACAGCCCCGGCGGTCATCAGGCGATCGCCAAGCGATGGCTCACCGAGGTGCAGAAGGCGGTGGCGGACAAGGAGGTCGTCGCGTTGCCGTTCGGCGACCCCGACGTGGCCTCCCTCGCCCACAACGGCACCTCGGTCACCGGCTCCCTGAGCCACCTCGAGGAAGCCACCGACGTCGCCTCCGGCACCGTGGAGTCGATCCTCCACGTGACCCCCACCACGGACTTCGCCTGGCCCGTCAACGGCGCCATCGACCCCGCCGTCGTCAGGGTCGCCACCTCCGCCGGAGCCGACAAGGTGATCGCCCGCAGCGACACCTTCGAGGAGACCGGACTGACGTACACGACCTCCGCGCCGCGCCCCATCGGAGGCGGCACCACGGCCGTCGTCGCGGACGCACGGCTGTCCACGGCGTTCCAGGGCGACATGACCAAGGCCTCGACCTCGACGCTCGCCGTCCAGCGGTTCCTGGCCCAGAGCCTCACCCTCGATCTGCAGACGGACCGGCAGCGCAGCGTCGTCGTGGCACCGCAGCGAGCACCGTCGGCGAGTCAGGCCCAGACGATGGCCGAGGCCATCGGGATCCTCCAGGACGGCACCTGGTCCGAGCCCCAGAACCTGACGGCCGCCGCCGCGGCCAAGCCGGACCCCGCCGCCACCACCAAGGTCCCCCCGGCTTCCTCGTACCCCTCCTCGCTGCGCAAGCAGGAACTCCCGAAGTCGACGTTCGAGCAGATCGTCAGGACGCAGGCCAAGCTCGACAAGTTCAAGGTGATCCTGTCCGACCAGTCCCGGGTGGTGACCCCGTTCGGACGCGCTCTGAACCGGGGCATGTCCGTGTCGTGGCGGGGCCGGCCGGCCGAGTCGGCGATCTACCGGAGCGGTGTCGAGTCGTATCTGGACGGGCTCATCGGCCGGGTGCGACTGATCGACAAGTCGGAGACGAAGCTCTCCGGACGCAGTGCCACGATCCCCGTGACGGTCCAGAACAACCTGGTGCAGGGGGTCGAGAACCTGGTACTGCGGCTCACGTCGACCAACCCGACCCGTCTGGAGATCGGCGGATCCGCCTACGAGGAGCAGCCTGTCGCCGTCTCCGGCGGCCACAGCCAGTCGGTGAAGTTCACCACGTCCGCCAATGCCAACGGCAGGGCGACGGTCGTCGCCCAGCTCTACACACCGGACGGCCAGAAGTACGGCGCCCCCGTCACGTTCGACGTGAAGGTCACCGAGATCACCGCCACGGTGATGCTGGTCATCGGCGGCGGCGTACTGCTGCTCGTCCTCGCCGGATTCCGGATGTACACCCAGCGCAAGCGTGCCGCCGCCCGCGAGGCCGGGGAACAGGAACGGGAGCACGAGGCCGACGAGGACGCCGACGGCCCGCAGAACCCCGGAACACCGGCGAAGCGTCTCCCCCAGGAGTCCGCGACGGGCTCCCGGGACGAAGGCCCCGAGCAGGCGGGTGACCCGGCACCGGACACCGCACCGGAAAACGCGGACCCGTCGGGCACGGGTGAGAGAGTGGACCGTTGAGGATGTCGTGGCCGGTGGGCCCGGGACGATGAGGTGGGGTAACCATGAACGCGCCGTACGACGGTGACCGCGGCCGTGCCGCGGGCGACTCGGGCCACCCCGAGTCGGACCTCCCCGAGGGTCCGCCGCCCGGGCACGGCCAGGTGCCCCAGCCGCCCGGGGACCCGTACCTCCAGGACGCCTACCACCAGGACCCCTACCGGGCGCAGGACATCGCCGCGCAGGACCCGGTCACCGAAGCGCTCTACGACCGCGCCGCGCACCCGCCGCCCGCTCCCGGCACCTACCCCCCTCAGCAGCCGCTGTACGGGCAGCCGCCGCAGTCTCCGTACGCTCCCGATCCACGCGTGTGGGCCCGGACGCCCCCGCCGGAGCCGGACGGTCCGACGCAGCACCTGCCCTACGGCGACGACCCGCGCACGACACAGTTCGTGGGTGTGGACGACCTGGTCGGCCACGCCGGGGAGCAGCGCCACGAGCCGGATGCCTTCGCCCATCTCTTCCGTGACCAGCAGCAGAGCGGTGCCTTCCCGGACCAGCAGCAGGGCGGTTACCCCCAGCAGCCCGGCGGCGGGCACCCGGGGCACGTACCGGTGGGCGACCCACAGCAGCACTACGCGTCCGCACCGGTGCCCGGCCCCACCTCCCCGGCACCCGGCCACTACGCCGGAGCCACTCCGCCTCCCGCCGCCGAGGCACCGGTACCGGAGCCCCCTCCCGCTCCGAAGAAGGGCGGCCGGGCCGGGGGACTGCTGAAGTCGAGCGCCGTGATGGCGGCCGGCACGATGGTGTCCCGCCTCACGGGCTTCATCCGGTCCGCGCTCATCGTCTCGGCCCTGGGCCTCGGCCTGCTCGGCGACTCGTTCCAGGTCGCCTACCAGTTGCCGACGATGATCTACATCCTGACCGTGGGCGGTGGTCTCAACTCCGTCTTCGTGCCGCAACTCGTGCGGGCCATGAAGGACGACGAGGACGGAGGCGAGGCGTACGCCAACCGTCTGCTGACGCTGGTGATGGTGGCCCTGGCCGCGCTCACCGCCCTCGCGTGGCTGGCCGCACCGCTCCTGGTCCGCGCCCTGTCCAACCCCGTCGCCACCGACCCCGCGGCCAATGACGTCGCCGTCACCTTCACCCGCTTCTTCCTGCCCTCGATCTTCTTCATGGGCGTTCACGTGGTGATGGGTCAGATCCTCAACGCGCGCGGCCGGTTCGGCGCGATGATGTGGACACCGGTCCTGAACAACCTCGTCATCATCGTCACGCTCGGTACGTTCATCTGGGTCTACGGCACGGCCGGGGACTCCAGGATGGAGGTCACGAACATCCCGCCGGAGGGCCAGCGGCTGCTCGGCGTGGGTGTGCTGCTCGGACTCGTCGTCCAGGCCCTCGCGATGATCCCCTACCTGCGGGAGACCGGCTTCCGGCTCCGGCTGCGCTTCGACTGGAAGGGCCACGGGCTCGGCAAGGCGGCGATGCTCGCCAAGTGGACCATCCTGTTCGTCCTCGCCAACCAGGCGGGTGCTCTGGTCGTGACCCAGCTGTCCACGGCCGCGGGCCTGGACTCCGCCGCCGAGGGCACCGGCTTCGCGGCCTACGCCAACGCCCAGCTGATCTGGGGGCTGCCCCAGGCCATCATCACCGTCTCCCTGATGGCCGCGCTCCTGCCCCGCATCTCCCGCTCGGCAGCCGACGACGACGCCGGTGCCGTCCGCGACGACATCTCCCAGGGCCTGCGCACGACAGCCGTCGCGATCGTGCCGATCGCCTTCGGCTTCGTGTCGCTCGGCATCCCGATGTGCACCCTGATGTTCGGTTCCTCGGGCACCGGAGCGGCCACCAACATGGGGTACATGCTGATGGCCTTCGGCCTCGGCCTGATCCCCTATTCCGTGCAGTACGTCGTGCTGCGGGCCTTCTACGCGTACGAGGACACCCGAACGCCCTTCTACAACACGGTCATCGTGGCCGCGGGCAACGCGGTCGCCTCCGCCATCTGCTACTTCGTGCTCCCGGCCCGCTGGGCCGTGGTCGGCATGTCCGCCTCCTACGGTCTGGCCTACGTGATCGGTGTCGGCGTCGCCTGGCGCAGGCTGCGCAAGCGGCTGGGCGGGGACCTGGACGGCGCCCGGGTACTGCGGACCTACGCCCGGCTGTGCATCGCCTCGGTACCGGCCGCGCTGCTCAGCGGCGCGGCCTGCTACGGCATCAGCCAGACGCTCGGCCAGGGGGTCGTGGGCTCGTTCGCCGCACTGCTGGGCGGCGGGGCCGTCCTGCTCGGGGCCTTCTACGTGGCGGCCCGGCGGATGCGCATCGACGAGGTCAACTCGCTGGTCGGTATGGTGCGCGGACGCCTGGGACGCTGAAGCCGGGGGTAGGCGCACAACCATCAACGGCCCCTGTGTGTCGTGCATAGCGGCGGACTGTGGGCACAATTGGTTTCGGCGACGGACGGTGCGACGGACACCGACCGACGCGCACAAGGATGGGGAGGCAGGGAACGACGGTGGCAGAACGGAGCACAGCTGCCGTCGACGTGGCAGACAACAGCGGCGAGCAGCCGCTGACCGCACAGGCGGACCAGTCCACGGCCGACGGGGTGGCCAAGAACCGGGAGCGGGACACGGACAGCGACGAGGCACAGGAGAACACCGGGACCGACGGTTCCGGGAAGACCTCGCCGCCGGAACTCCACAGCGGCCACAAGCTCGCCAGACGCTACCGCCTCGAGGAGTGCGTCACCCGTCTGGACGGATTCAGCAGTTGGCGTGCCGTGGACGAGAAGCTCCGCCGCGCCGTCGGCGTGCACATCCTGCCCGCCGATCACACGCGTGCCCGGTCCGTGCTGGCCGCCGCCCGCTCCTCCGCGCTGCTGGGCGACCCGCGCTTCGTCCAGGTGCTGGACGCCGTCGAGGAGAACGACGTCGTCTACGTCGTGCACGAATGGCTCCCTGACGCCACCGAGCTGACCACGCTCCTGGCCACGGGCCCCCTGGAGGTGTACGACGCCTACCAGATGGTCAGTCAGATCTCGGCGGCCATGGCCGCGGCACACCGCGAGGGCCTCGCCCATCTGCGTCTGAACCCCAACGCCGTCCTGCGCACCTCGACCGGCCAGTGGCGCATCCGCGGCCTCGCCGTCAACGCGGCGCTGCGCGGCGTCAGCTCCGACACCCCCCAGCGCACCGACACCGAGGCCATCGGTGCCCTGCTCTACGCGTCGCTCACCCAGCGCTGGCCCTACGAGAGCGACGCCCACGGCATGTCCGGCCTGCCGAAGGACATCGGTCTGATCCCGCCCGACCAAGTCCGGGCCGGTGTCCACCGCGGACTGTCCGAGCTGGCCATGCGTGCGCTCGCCAACGACGGCGCCACCGCCTCCCGCCACGAATCGCCCTGCACCACGCCGGAGGAGCTGGTCAAGGCGATCGGCGAGATGCCCCGCATCCGCCCGCCGGAGCCGGCCTTCACCACCCCGCCCGACTATCGGCGCACCACGTACCAGCAGGGCACCTACGGCCGGCCGGCACCGCACCCCGGCGCCACGCAGCCGGTGGCGGTGCCACCTCCCCCGCTGCAGAGCCGTACCGGCAAGGCATTGAAGTGGGCCGTCTCCGCGCTGCTCATCGCCGCGCTGGGCCTGGGCAGTTGGCAGCTCGCGGACGCCCTGATGGAGCAGGGCGGCAAGGCGGAGGACACGAACAAGACGCAGACGACGGAAGAGGACGACAAGAACGACACGAAGCCCGCGCCCGCCAGGCCGCTCACCGTCCGGGGCGCCCAGGAGTACATCGCCAAGGGTGAGGCCCAGGCGCCGGGGGACGTGGCCAAGACCTACGACGGCGACAGCTCGACCTACTGGCGCACCAACAGCTTCATCGACGGTCCGGACATGAATCCCGCCTTCAAACCCGGCGTGGGCATCGTCTACGACCTCGGTTCCGAGCAGACGGTCCAGTCCTCGTCGATAGGCCTGCGCTACGCGGGTGACCACACGACCATCACGTTGTACGCGACGGACTCGATGAGCTCGTCGACGCCCATCGGTTCCATGCGGAAACTGGGCACGGTCACGACGAACGGGAACGAGGCCACGGTGAAGGCCGACAAGCCGGCGAAGACCCGGTACGTGCTGGTCTGGATCACCGCCATGCCGCACGCGCCCGGTGACACCTACAGCAGCGCCGGCCACAAGCAGGGCATCACCGATCTGAAGTTCACCGGCTGACGTCTCGGCGAAGGGGGAGGGTCGGATGGCCGACGGCACCGCGTACGGCGACGCTGACGACCAGGAACTCCTCTCCCGCCATGTGAAGGGCGACCCCGACGCCTTCGGTGAGCTCGTGCGCCGGCACCGGGACCGGCTCTGGGCCGTGGCCCTGCGCACCCTGGGCGACCGCGAGGAGGCCGCTGACGCCGTCCAGGACGCCCTCGTCTCCGCCTATCGGGCCGCCCACACCTTCCGCGGCCAGTCCGCCGTCACGACGTGGCTGCACCGGATCACGGTGAACGCCTGTCTGGACCGTGCGCGCAAGGCGGCCTCCAGGAAGACCGCCCCGGTCGACGACACGGAACGCCTGGAGCAGCTGCTGGAGCCGCACGAGTCCGCCTCGGCACCCGCGGAACGCAACGACCTGCACCGCCAGCTCATCGAGGCGATGGGCACACTGCCGCCCGACCAGCGGGCCGCGCTCGTTCTCGTGGACATGCAGGGCTACCCGGTCGCCGAGGCCGCCCGCATCCTCGATGTTCCGACCGGCACCGTGAAGAGCCGGTGCGCCCGCGGCCGGGCAAGACTCCTGCCCCTGCTCAGCCACCTACGACCGGACGGCAGTGGTGGGGGCCAGAAGCAGGGCGGGGCACGGAACCGGACCCAGGGGGCGTCCGTCCCACCCGCAGCGGGCCCGCAACGACCGGACCCGCCGGACGCGGGAACGAATGACCCGGCGGCAGCGAAGGGCGGAGGTGGGCGAGCGTGACATCGACGAAGGACATGGCGGAGCACCCGGACGTCATGGAGATCTCCGACCTCGCCGAGGGGATCCTCCCGCCGGCCCGGAGCGCGGACGTACGCCGGCATCTGGAGGCGTGCCCTCTCTGTGCGGACGTCCACGCCTCTCTCGAAGAGATTCGGAGTCTGCTCGGAACGGTGGCAGGTCCGCCCCGCATGCCCGCCGAGGTTGCGGGCCGTATCGACGCGGCGCTCGCCGCGGAGGCCCTGCTGCATGCCACGGCGCCGGAGCCCGAGGCTGCCGACGAACCGGTCACCGCTTCCCCCGCATCCCCGGACGACGAGCAATCTCATGTTTCACGTGAAACATCGACGCCCGCGGACCGGCCGACCGGACGCCCCCGCTCCTCGACGACCGGGCCGGGGCGCAAGGGGCGTCTGCGTGGCGGGCGCCGACGGGTCGCCGTTCTGGGGACCGTCTTCACTGTCGCCGCTCTGGGCCTCGGTTCCGTGGTGCTGTCGTCCATGAACGGCGACACGGGGCCTGATGACGGGCACCGGACGACCACGGCCGACACCTTCTCCGAGGAGGAACTGGAAAAGCAGGTCTCCGCTCTCCTCACGGCGAGCCGAGGCCAGGTCAAGGGCTCCAGTTCCCCCCAGACCTTCGGACTGGAATCGGAGTCCGGTGGCGCCGCGAAGCCGAAGGTGCTCAAGGAGCCCACGGTGCCGCAGTGTGTCCGCGAAGGCATCGGACGCAATGACACCGCCCTCGCCACCGAGCAGGGAACCTACGAGGGAAAGGAAGCACTTCTCGTCGTGCTTCCCGATGCCTCGGACGAGACCCGTGTCACCGCTTACGTCGTCGATGCGACATGCGTGGGTACTCGGTCCTCGGCCGCCACTGCGGAGGTTCTGCTGAAGCATTCCTACACGCGCTGACGGTCCGCCCCATGGTCTCCGCCGGGCGTGGCCACCCGTGGGGTGTGTGCCCTTTCCTGCCGCCGGAGGGCCGTGTCCGTGTGCGTGGGCACACCGGGAATGCCCGCCCCTTAGGATCCGTTGGACGGGGTGAGAGTCCCGACAGAAGCTTCCCCCGGTCGAACGACGCAGACCAGAGACGAGGAATCAAGCCGTGAGCGACGTCCGTAACGTGATCATCATCGGTTCGGGGCCCGCCGGCTACACGGCGGCGCTCTACACCGCCCGTGCGTCGCTGAAGCCCTTGGTCTTCGAGGGCGCTGTCACCGCCGGCGGCGCGCTGATGAACACCACTGATGTGGAGAACTTCCCGGGTTTCCAGGACGGCATCATGGGCCCCGAGCTCATGGACAACATGCGGGGCCAGGCGGAGCGCTTCGGCGCCGAGCTCGTCCCGGACGACGTGGTCTCCGTCGACCTGACCGGAGAGATCAAGACCGTCACGGACACCGCCGGCACGGTGCACAAGGCGAGGTCCGTCATCGTCGCCACCGGCTCGCAGCACCGCAAGCTCGGTCTCCCCAACGAGGACGCCCTCTCCGGCCGCGGCGTCTCGTGGTGCGCCACATGTGACGGCTTCTTCTTCAAGGACCAGGACATCGCGGTGATCGGTGGTGGCGACACCGCGATGGAGGAGGCCACCTTCCTCTCGCGCTTCGCCAAGTCCGTGACGATCGTCCACCGTCGTGACACTCTGCGCGCCTCCAAGGCGATGCAGGAGCGCGCCTTCGCCGACCCCAAGATCTCGTTCATCTGGGACAGTGAGGTCGCCGAGGTCCAGGGCGACCAGAAGCTCTCGGGTCTGAAGCTGCGCAACGTCAAGACGGGCGAGCTCTCCGACCTGGCGGTGACGGGTCTGTTCATCGCGATCGGCCACGACCCGCGCACCGAGCTCTTCAAGGGCCAGCTGGAGCTGGACGAGGAGGGCTACCTGAAGGTGGAGGCGCCCTCGACGCGCACGAACGTCACCGGTGTCTTCGCCGCCGGCGACGTGGTCGACCACACCTACCGCCAGGCGATCACCGCAGCCGGTACCGGCTGCTCCGCGGCTCTCGACTCGGAGCGGTTCCTCGCCGCCCTCTCGGACGAGGAGAACGCCGAGCCCGAGAAGACCGCTGTCTGACCCCCACACGCCCCACGCATCAACCAGTTAAGGAGCCCGCTGTGGCCGGCACCCTGAAGAACGTGACCGACGATTCCTTCGAGCAGGACGTCCTCAAGAGCGACAAGCCTGTTCTGGTGGACTTCTGGGCCTCCTGGTGCGGTCCGTGCCGCCAGATCGCTCCCTCCCTCGAGGCGATCGCCGCCGAGTACGGGGACAAGATCGAGGTCGTCAAGCTGAACATCGACGAGAACCCGGGTACGGCGGCCAAGTACGGCGTCATGTCCATCCCCACCCTGAACGTCTACCAGGGTGGCGAGGTCGCGAAGACCATCGTCGGGGCGAAGCCGAAGGCCGCGATCGTTCGCGACCTCGAGGCCTTCATCGCCGAGTAGCGGCGGACCGCCACACCAGCGGTACATGTTTCACGTGAAACACGAATGGGCCGGCCCAGAAGGGCTGGCCCATTCGCATGAGATGCGGAGGGAGTAGCCAGGAGATGCGGTTCAGAGGGGGCGCAGTGCCGGTTCCTTCTGCACGGCTCCGAGCAGCCGGTCCAGTGCCATCTCCACGTCTTCCTTCCAGGAGAGTGCTGTCCTGAGCTCCAGTCTCAGCCGAGGGTTCGTGGGGTGCGGGCGGACCGTTTTGAATCCCACGGCCAGCAGATGGTCGGCCGGCAGGACACAAGCGGGCTCCTTCCAACGAGCGTCACCGAAGGCCTCGATCGCTTTGAACCCCCGGCGGAGCAGATCCTTCGCCACCGTCTGTACCATCACCCGACCCAGTCCCTGCCCCTGGTAGCCGGGCAGGATGAACCCGGTCATCAGCTGCACCGCATCGGGCGCCACAGGGCTTGTGGGAAATGCCGTGGACCGAGGCACATAGGCAGGGGGAGCGTAGAGGACGAAGCCCACCGGTACGTCGTCGACATAGACGACTCGGCCGCAGGACCCCCAGTCCAGAAGAACCGAGGAGATCCACGACTCCTTCTCGACCGCGGACGTACCCGCCTTCAGCGCTGCTTCGCCACTGACGGGGTCCCTCTCCCAGAAGACACACGAGCGACAGCGCTCGGGGAGATCCTGAAGGTTGTCCAGCGTGAGCGGTACGAGCCGACGGCCCATGGAGGCTGTTCCTCGCTTCCTTCACCCGCTGCCACACGGGCGGCTGTCAAAGCGCTCCGTTCCCTGAGCAGGCTGCCGATGAAGCCGCTGACGGCGCCCACCCCCAGCCCCGCGCTCACCAGTCCGGTACGGCTCGTCATTCGCATGGCCCTCGCCCTGCTCTCAGAGGTACTGCTGGGTGAATGCGCCCTGTCCGAACGCATCGTATCCAGGAAGCGATTCCATCGATACCGCCAGAAAGCAAAGGACGGACCGTGTTCCGGTACACACCGGACATGGTCCGTCCTGCTCGGCTGCGCGGTCCGTCCGGGCAGTCGGCGGCTCAGGCCTCTGGCTCCGTGGAGTCGTCGTCCACCAGGCTCTTCTGCAGTACGGGCCCCTCACCGGGAGCAAGGGAGCCGAGGATGCGCTCCAGGTCCTCCATGGAGGCGAACTCGACGGTGATCTTGCCCTTCTTCTGTCCCAGGTCGACCTTCACCCTGGTCTCGAAGCGATCGGAAAGACGCGTCGCGAGGTCGGTCAGCGCGGGCGACACCAGGGCGCCGGCACGCGGTCCCTTGGACCGCTGGGCCTTCTGCGGCCGTGACCCCATCAGGGTCACGATCTCCTCGACGGCCCGGACGGAAAGACCTTCGGCCACGATCCGGTGGGCCAGCCGATCCTGCTCCTCGGAGTCCTCGACGGACAGCAGTGCGCGTGCGTGTCCGGCGGACAGCACACCGGCCGCGACCCGGCGCTGAACGGTCGGCGAGAGCTTCAACAACCGCAGCGTGTTGGACACCTGCGGACGAGACCGACCGATGCGGTCCGCCAGCTGATCGTGCGTGCAGTTGAAGTCCTTGAGCAGCTGGTCGTACGCAGCAGCCTCTTCCAGCGGATTCAGCTGGGCGCGATGCAGGTTCTCCAGCAGCGCGTCCAGGAGCAGCTTCTCGTCGTCCGTGGCCCGCACGATCGCCGGGATGGCCTCGAGGCCCGCCTCGTGGCAGGCACGCCACCGGCGTTCGCCCATGATGAGCTCATAGCGCCCGGGCCCTACCTGCCGTACGACGACCGGCTGGAGGAGTCCGACTTCCTTGATGGAGGTGATCAGCTCGGACAGCGCGTCCTCGTCGAAGACCTCCCGGGGCTGCCGAGGGTTCGGCGTAATGGCGTCCAGAGGAATCTCGGCGAAGTGAGCACCCACCGGCGGCGCGGGCATGCCCACAGCGCCTCGTGCTGAAAGCTCTTCCGTTTCACGTGAAACAGGAGGCAGTGTCGCTACCTTCGCCGCTGCGACACCACGCTCGTTCGGCAGCGTGGGAACCGCGGCAGGGGAGGCGGAGACGTTACCTCCCAACGCGGCCGGCGGCACCGTCTTCTCCGTCGGGGCAGCAGGGATCAGTGCACCGAGACCACGGCCCAGCCCCCTCCGTCGATCACTCACTGGACGCCCTCCACCATGGTCGGATCATTCTGCTGTGCGCCGCTGTGTGCCTGCGCTGCGTCGTAACTGACGCCCACACCTCTCAGCGCGATCTCTCGTGCCGCCTCGAAGTAGGAGAGGGCACCACTCGATCCAGGATCGTAAGTCAGTACGGTCTGCCCATAGCTCGGCGCCTCCGAGATGCGGACAGAGCGGGGAATGCTCGTCCGCAGAACCTCGTCACCGAAGTGGGTACGCACCTCGTCCGCGACCTGCGACGCGAGCCGCGTCCGACCGTCGTACATGGTGAGCAGGATCGTCGAGACATGCAGGGAGGGGTTGAGGTGCCCACGCACCAGGTCGACGTTGCGGAGCAGCTGCCCGAGTCCTTCCAGCGCGTAGTACTCGCACTGGATCGGAATCAGGACCTCCTGGCCGGCCACCAGGGCGTTGACCGTCAACAGACCGAGTGAGGGCGGGCAGTCGATGAGGATGTAGTCCAGCGGCTGTTCATAGGCCTGGATGGCCCGCTGCAGCCGGCTCTCCCGCGCCACCAGCGAGACCAGCTCGATCTCCGCACCGGCGAGATCGATGGTGGCGGGCGCGCAGAAGAGACCCTCGACGTCCGGAACCGGCTGGACGACCTCCGCGAGCGGTTTGCTCTCCACCAGTACGTCGTAGATGGAGGGGACCTCCGCATGATGGTCGATGCCCAGGGCCGTGGACGCATTGCCCTGAGGATCGAGGTCGATCACCAGCACACGGGCGCCGTGCAGAGCGAGCGACGCGGCAAGGTTGACGGTGGTCGTCGTCTTACCGACGCCGCCCTTCTGGTTGGCGACCACGATGACGCGGGTCTGCTCGGGCCGTGGCAGGCCCTCACCGGCACGGCCCAGAGCCTCCACCGCCAGTTGGGCAGCACGACCGATGGGAGTGTCGTCCATCGGAGGCGGTGTTTCACGTGAAACATCCGCCCCGATCGATTCGGTACGGGGACCGGGGACCGGGTCGGTCATCGGTCCCGCGATGTTGGCGTCGGACCGCAAGGATTCACTCTCCTCGACTTCAGGCTCGCAATGAACAGAGCCTCCCATGCCTTCGGGGTCGTGAACCAGTGAGGCCTGACGTTCTGTGGAGAAATCCACCTCTGTGGACAACTCCATACCCCCTGGGGAGTCCGGTTCGTCGGGGACAGCGCCCTTGCCGAGAGAACCGAGAGGCTTCCGGTCACGGGGTTCGGCCGCGGCGCGGCCCCGACTGATGATGCCGTGCAGCAGTGAGCGACGTTTCACGTGAAACACGATGCACAGCGACCGAGGCGGTACCCCCGCGACACTCCGGCATGTGCACGTTTGGCAGCGTGTGTGGAGTACGTCCGGCTCTCGGGACAAGCCCTGTACCCGTCGGGCTACGCCCACCGAAGAACGACCGGATCCGCCGACTAACCGCGTCGCCGTCGGGTGCGGCCCGTACGGGCCGCCTTCGCACGCTTGGCCGCGAACCGCACGCCGCCGGGGCTCTCCCCGACCTCGACCCTCACCACAGTGGACATCGGGTCCACGACACCCTCGCCCACATGCACGATCGATGTCGTCACGGCGCCGAGCTTGCTCAGGGCCGAGGACGCGCTCTTCAACTCCTCCTCGGCGGCGTCACCCTTGAGCGCGAGCATCTCACCGTACGGCCGAAGAAGAGGAATGCCCCATGTGGCGAGGCGGTCGAGCGGAGCCACCGCACGGGCGGTCACCACATGTACCGGGGGGATCTTCCCCATGACTTCCTCGGCCCGGCCGCGCACCACCGTGACATGGTCCAGGCCCAGCAGCTCCACGACCTCGGTGAGGAAGTTGGTGCGCCGCAGCAGCGGCTCCAGCAGAGTGATCTTGAGGTCCTCCCGGACCAGTGCCAGGGGGATCCCCGGCAGACCGGCTCCCGAACCGACATCGCACACCGTCACGCCCTCGGGCACGACCTCCGAAAGCACCGCACAGTTCAGCAGATGCCTCTCCCACAGGCGGGGCACCTCACGCGGACCGATCAGACCTCGCTGAACGCCCGCTTCGGCAAGCAGCTCCGCGTACCGGACCGCGTCCGCGAAGCGATCGCCGAATACCTCGCGTGCCTGCTCGGGCGCAGGGGGAAGCTCCGCTGCCTCCGTCACTGGGGGGACCGTCCTTCCGTACCGGGCCGGCACGGAAACGCCGACACCAGAATCAGACCTATCAGGATGAGAAAAATTCGGCCCCGTCTGCGGAACAGACGGGGCCGGTGGAACGTGGAGCCGATCAGGCGGGGAGCACGACGACGAAGCGCTGAGGCTCCTCGCCCTCGGACTCGCTGCGCAGGCCGGCCGCCTTGACCGCGTCGTGCACGACCTTGCGCTCGAACGGCGTCATCGGGTCGAGCTGGACGGCCTTTCCGCTGCTCTTGGCCTCGGCGGCTGCCTTCGCACCGATCTCGGACAGCTCGGTCCGCTTCCTGGCACGGAAGCCGCCGATGTCGAGCATGAGCCGGCTGCGGTCCCCGGTCTCCCGGTGCACGGCCAGACGCGTGAGCTCCTGGAGCGCCTCCAGCACCTCGCCGTCCCGGCCCACCAGCTTCTGCAGATCACGGCTGCTCGTGTCGCTGATGATCGAGACGGAGGCGCGGTCGGCCTCGACGTCCATGTCGATGTCGCCGTCGAGATCGGCGATGTCGAGCAGACCCTCCAGGTAGTCCGCCGCGATCTCGCCCTCCTGCTCCAGGCGGGTCAGGGTGTCTGCGCCCTCGGCAGCGGCGGCGGTGGTGCCTTCCGTCACGGGATGGACTCCTTCTTACTTCTTGGACGGGGACTTGGGCCGCTGCGGGCCCTTGCGCTGTCCGGACTGGGCCTTGCTGCGGGTACTGCCGGCGGGCTTGGCGTTGCCCTTCTTGGCAGCGGAGGCGGGCTTGGCGTCCTGGGGCTCGTCCGACTTGGTCAGCGAGGTGGGCTCGCCCGCCGCCTTGGCCGGGCCGGTCTGGCGCTGGGACTTGCTCTGCCGCTTGGGCTGCTGCCGCTTGGGGGCGGCTCCGGCGGTCGTACCGTCCTCCGCCTGGGCCGCGGCCGTGCTCTCGCCCTTGATGACCGCGCCGTCGGTCTGGGCAGCGAGACCCGCCTTGCTGAGACCGTTGATGAACTTGCGCTCGTGCTCGTTGCGGTCCCGGCCCTTGGCGACGATGGCCTTGATGATGACGCGCTGACGCCGGTTGCGGGTGCCGCCGTGGCGGGTGACCTGCTTGTGGAGGCGCTCCAGGTACGCGGCCTGGGCCTTGGACCCCGGCGTCGGGTTGTTGTGGATGACGTACATCTGCTGGCCCATGGTCCACACGTTGGTGGTCAGCCAGTAGACGAGGACACCGACCGGGAAGTTGATGCCGAAGACGGCGAAGATGATGGGGAAGACGTACATCAGCATCTTCTGCTGCTGCATGAACGGCGTCTTCACCGTGGTGTCGACGTTCTTCGTCATCAGCTGGCGCTGCGTGTAGAACTGCGACAGCGACATCAGGATGATCATGATCGCCGTCACGACGCGGACATCGGTCAGCGACGAGTTCAGCGCCTCGACCTTCTCCGAGCTGTCCGTGAACTTCGCAGCGAGCGGGGCGCCGAAGATGTGGGCCTTCTGTGCGCTCTCCAGCAGGCGTTCGTTGATCACACCGACGGTGTCGTTCGACGCGATGCTGTTGAGCACGTGGTAGAGGGCGAAGAAGAACGGCGACTGGGCCAGGATGGGAAGACACGAGGAGAGCGGGTTGGTGCCCGTCTCCTTGTAGAGCTTCATCATCTCTTCGGACTGGCGCTGCCGGTCGTTCTTGTAGCGCTCCTGGATCTTCTTCATCTCCGGCTGGAGCGTCTGCATCGCACGCGTCGCCTTGATCTGCTTCACGAAGAGCGGGATCAGGCAGATGCGGATGAGGATCACCAGGGACACGATGGACAGGCCCCAGGCCCACCCGGTGTCAGGGCCGAAGATGGCGCCGTACACGCTGTGGAACTGGACGATGACCCAGGAGACAGGCGTTGTGATGAAGCTGAAGAGGCTGGCAATCGTGTCCACTAATCATGCTCCTTGGGCATGGGACGAGGTCTCTGCGGCCGGGCTCGAAGGACTCGTCGGACTTGTGGGGGAAGTCTGTCCTTCGGTGGCCGGTTCGGCGGCGGAGGTCCCGCCCTTGCGTGCACGCCAGGCGTTACGCAGCATTTCGTGCCACCGCGGACGCTTGCGCGGCGGGACATGGTCCACACCGCCCAGCGACCACGGATTGCACCGCAGAATGCGCCAGGCCGTGAGTGCTGTGCCCTTGACGGCACCGTGCCGGTCGATGGCCGTGTAGCCGTAGTGGGAACACGACGGGTAGTACTTGCACACCGGCCCCAGCAGCGGACTGATCGTCCACTGGTAGATCTTGATCAGTGCCAGCAGCGGGTACTTCATCGCGCGCCCCCTCCCAGCAGCCGCCGCAGGGCGGCGTCCAGGTCTCGGGCCAGTTGTGCATGGTCGGCGTCGCCCGCACCGGGCAGCGCTCGTACGACTACCAGGCTACCGGGGGGCAGCTGGTCGACTCGCTCGCGCATCAGATGGCGAAGCCTGCGCTTCACCTTGTTGCGCACCACGGCACCACCCACGGCCTTGCTCACGACGAAACCCGCACGCGACGGGGGAGCGCTCTCCCCAGGCGCATGCGGGTCCGTGGCACCGCTACGAAGGTGGACGACGAGATGCTGGCGCCCGGCCCGGCGCCCTCGTCGTACCGCGGTCGCGAAGTCCTCGCGCCGCCTCAGCCGGTTGTCGGTGGGCAGCACGACGTCATGACCTGACCGGGATCAGGCGGACAGACGGGCGCGACCCTTGCTGCGGCGGGACGCGAGAATCGCGCGGCCGGCACGGGTGCGCATACGCAGCCGGAAGCCGTGGGTCTTGGCGCGACGACGGTTGTTCGGCTGGAAGGTGCGCTTGCTCACTCGGGGGCTCCAGAAGAAATCGGTGGTTGCGGGGTGCCGTCCTGGCTGTCACCGTGCGCCCACGAGTAGCTCGCGTTACGCCCGAGTGCACCGCTGACCGATCATCTTGCGCGATCTGTGCCCATCGGAGGCAGGCGGCAGCAGCCATCGACAACTCGACCTGGTTACGGTACGCGCGGCTGCGTCATTCGGTCAAACCAGCGGTCACCGGGAGACACTTGTCCACAGCCTGGGGACAACAACTTGAACCATACCGGCCGCGCTGACTACCGTGACTGGACTCCGATTCGTTCCCTTGACCCTCCACCACCCGATTTACATCCCGACCCGTCCTCCGCATCACACGATCGAGGGACCTGTGAGAGAGCGTGCCCTGTGGCTGACGTACCTGCCGATCTTGCCGCAGTGTGGCCACGCGTACTGGAACAGCTGCTCGGCGAGGGCCGCGGACAAGGAGTCGAGGGCAAGGACGAGCACTGGATCCGGCGCTGCCAGCCACTGGCGCTGGTCGCCGACACCGCCCTGCTCGCCGTACCGAACGAGTTCGCCAAGGGCGTGCTCGAGGGCCGCCTCGCGCCCGTCGTCAGCGAGAGCCTGAGCCGTGAGTGCGGCCGCCCGATCCGGATCGCGATCACGGTCGACGACACCATGGGCGACCCCCCGGCCCCGTCGGCGCCCCGCCCGCAGCCCCGCTACGAGGAGCCGGAGCTGCCCGCCGTCCGCCAGGACCGCCCCGATCACCACGACCGGCCGGAGCGCGAGTCGTACGAGGGGTACGACGGTTACGGCCGCCGCCGCGGCGACCAGCAGCAGGGCCCGTCCGGTGACCAGCTGCCCACCGCCCGCCCCGCCTACCCGTCGGAGTACCAGCGCCCCGAGCCCTCCTCCTGGCCCCGGCCGGCGCAGGAGGAGTACGGCTGGCAGCAGCAGCGCCTCGGCTTCCCGGAGCGCGATCCGTACGCCTCGCCGCCGCAGGACGGCTACGGCCCGCAGGACGGCTACGGCGGCTCACCCGCCCAGGACTACCGGCCGCAGCCGATGGAGCGGCCGTCCTCCTACGAACAGCAACGTCCGGACTACGAGCAGCAGCGCCCGGACTACGACCAGCAGCGCCCGGACTACGACACGTCGCGCGGCGACTACGACCAGCGTGACACCCGCCGCCGGGACATGCCCGAGCCGCCCCCCGGTTCCGGACACGTCCACCGCGGTGGTCCCGTCGGTCCGAACCTGCCCACCACGGGTGCGCCCGGTCCGCTGGCGGCCCAGCCGGCGCCGGCGCCCGGCCCGGGCGAGCCCACCGCGCGTCTGAACCCGAAGTACCTGTTCGACACGTTCGTCATCGGCGCGTCCAACCGCTTCGCGCACGCGGCCGCGGTGGCCGTCGCCGAGGCGCCCGCCAAGGCCTACAACCCCCTGTTCATCTACGGGGAGTCGGGCCTCGGCAAGACGCATCTGCTGCACGCGATCGGGCACTACGCGCGAAGCCTCTACCCCGGCACGCGGGTGCGGTACGTGAGCTCGGAGGAGTTCACCAACGAGTTCATCAACTCCATCCGCGACGGCAAGGGCGACAGCTTCCGCAAGCGCTACCGCGAGATGGACATTCTGCTCGTCGACGACATCCAGTTCCTGGCGGACAAGGAGTCGACGCAGGAGGAGTTCTTCCACACCTTCAACACGCTCCACAACGCCAACAAGCAGATCGTGCTCTCCAGCGACCGGCCGCCCAAGCAGCTGGTGACGCTGGAGGACCGGCTGCGGAACCGTTTCGAGTGGGGTCTGATCACCGACGTCCAGCCGCCGGAGCTGGAGACGCGCATCGCGATCCTTCGCAAGAAGGCCGTGCAGGAGCAGCTCAACGCCCCGCCGGAGGTCCTGGAGTTCATCGCCTCCCGGATCTCCCGGAACATCCGCGAGCTGGAGGGCGCGCTGATCCGGGTGACGGCGTTCGCCTCGCTCAACCGGCAGCCGGTGGATCTGGGGCTGACGGAGATCGTCCTGAAGGACCTGATGCCCGGGGGCGACGACTCCGCCCCGGAGATCACCTCGACGGCGATCATGGGCGCGACCGCCGACTACTTCGGGCTCACGGTGGAGGACCTGTGCGGTACCTCGCGCGGACGCGCGCTGGTGACCGCCCGGCAGATCGCCATGTACCTGTGCCGGGAGCTGACGGACCTGTCGCTGCCGAAGATCGGCGCGCTGTTCGGCGGCCGCGACCACACGACGGTGATGCACGCCGACCGGAAGATCCGCAATCTGATGGCCGAGCGGCGCTCGATCTACAACCAGGTCACCGAGCTCACCAACCGCATCAAGGCCGGCTGACGGCCCCGCGGACCGGTTCAGGGCGCCCTCGGAGGGATCCGGGGGCGCCCTTCCTCGTGCCTCACGCATCCCACGCTGTTCGATTTCGGGACCGGGTTACGGCCGTCCTCCACAGATTCGGTGACTTTTTCCCGTCCACATGCTGGGGACCGGGAAGTTGTCCCGATCTTGTCCACAGCGAGGCTGGTCGATGCGCCGTCCTCCCAGGTCAGCAGCCTGTGGATTCGTGGACGAACGATCTCCACAGACTGTGGACGAAGCGACGATCCACACCCTGTGCATCAAGTTGTCCACGAACAACCCACAGGCTGAGGGCCGTTGTCCCCAGCAACAGGCCGCTTCTCCACAAGACTGTCCACTGTTCGGCAACGCGACGCGTCTCCTCACCGACCCGAGTGAAAGGCGTCACACCAAGCTGCCGCGGAGGGCTGTGGGAAAGAGCCGCGAGCCTGGGGACGAAGCTGGGGAGAACTCGCCCCTCCCTGTGCACGGTGTGTGCAGAACTTTCTGTTCTCCACAGATACCCCTGGTTGTCCACGGGCTCCGCCCACAGGCCCCGTGGACAAAATCACCCCGCTGAGCTGCGGAAACGAGGTTATCCACGGTATCCACAGCCCCTACTACTACTCCCAACCAGAGAGAGCGAGGAATTCGTTTCGAAGGGGGTCCTGTGCACAACTCGCTGTCCCGGCCCCGGCTGCCCCTCGTCACGACTTGACCCCGAGGGGCACCTACTGTCAGTGCGGTGCGTCAGACTGGTGCCGGTGTCCTTCCCCGCTCGGGGGCCGACGACACCGAGTCAGACGACGAAGCCAGGCAGGGCGAGAAGCGCCGGCAACAGCAGGAGGCGGCAACAGTGAAGATCCGGGTGGAACGCGACGTACTCGCGGAGGCAGTGGCCTGGGCGGCGCGCAGCCTCCCGGCCCGTCCGCCGGCCCCTGTCCTCGCCGGCCTGCTGCTGAAGGCCGAGGAGGGGCAGCTGAGCCTGTCCAGCTTCGACTACGAGGTCTCCGCGCGGGTGTCGGTGGAGGCCGAGGTCGAGGAGGAGGGCACGGTCCTGGTCTCCGGGCGGCTGCTGGCCGACATCTCCCGTGCCCTCCCCAACCGGCCGGTGGAGATTTCCACAGACGGTGTACGGGCGACGGTGGTGTGCGGCTCCTCGCGGTTCACCCTGCACACACTGCCTGTGGAGGAGTACCCGGCCCTGCCGCAGATGCCGAACGCGACGGGCACGGTCCCCGGTGAGGTCTTCGCCTCCGCCGTGCAGCAGGTGGCGATCGCGGCCGGCCGCGACGACACCCTGCCCGTCCTCACGGGCGTGCGCATCGAGATCGAGGGCGACACCGTCACGCTCGCCTCCACCGACCGCTACCGCTTCGCGGTCCGCGAGTTCCTGTGGAAGCCGGAGAACCCGGACGCCTCCGCGGTCGCCCTGGTGCCCGCCAAGACGCTCCTGGACACCGCCAAGGCACTGACCAGCGGCGACCAGGTCATCCTGGCGCTGTCCGGCTCGGGTGCGGGCGAGGGCCTGATCGGCTTCGAGGGCGCCGGCCGCCGTACCACCACGCGGCTGCTGGAGGGCGACCTCCCGAAGTACCGCACGCTGTTCCCGACGGAGTTCAACAGCATCGCCGTGATCGAGACCGCGCCCTTCGTGGAGGCGGTCAAGCGCGTGGCCCTGGTCGCCGAGCGCAACACCCCGGTGCGGCTGAGCTTCGAGCAGGGCGTGCTCATCCTGGAGGCCGGTTCCAGCGACGACGCACAGGCTGTGGAAAGGGTCGACGCCCAGCTGGAGGGCGATGACATCTCGATCGCCTTCAACCCGACGTTCCTGCTGGACGGCCTGAGCGCCATCGACTCCCCGGTGGCCCAGCTGTCGTTCACCACGTCGACCAAGCCCGCGCTGCTCAGCGGCCGGCCCGCGGTGGACGCGGAGGCGGACGAGGCCTACAAGTACCTGATCATGCCGGTGCGGCTCAGCGGCTGAGGTGCGCCCGCCGCCGGCGCCTGCCGGAGGCGTGGGGGTCTGCCTCCACGAGCCCGCGGTACGCCGGTGGGGCTCGACGGCTGAGCACCGTGCCGGAAGCCGCAGGTGAGGGCGTGCGTGTGAGCGCGTATGCCCACAGATGTGCGCGCGCGTCCGGGTTTAGGCTCGGACGCCGGTACGTCAGTGCCGTCACGCCACGTCGCATACCTAAGGAACACAACTGATGGAGCTCGGTCTCGTCGGCCTCGGCAAGATGGGCGGCAACATGCGCGAGCGGATCCGCCGCGCAGGTCACACCGTCCTCGGATACGACCGCAACCCGGACCTCGCCGATGTCCACAGCCTGCGGGAGCTTGTGGGCAAGCTCAGCGGCCCGCGCGTGGTGTGGGTGATGGTCCCGGCCGGCGAGCCGACCCAGTCCACCATCGACGAGCTCGCCGGGCTGCTGGAGCCGGGCGACGTCGTCGTGGACGGCGGCAACTCCCGCTGGACGGACGACGAGAGGCACGCCGGGGAACTGGCGGCCAAGGGCATCGGCTTCGTCGACTGCGGCGTCTCGGGAGGCGTCTGGGGCCTGGAGAACGGCTACGCGCTGATGTACGGAGGCGACAAGGAGGACGTCGCCAAGGTGCAGCCGATATTCGACGCCCTCAAGCCCGAGGGCGACTTCGGTGCGGTGCACGCGGGCAAGGTCGGCGCGGGCCACTTCGCGAAGATGGTCCACAACGGCATCGAGTACGCCATGATGCAGGCCTACGCCGAGGGCTGGGAGCTGCTGGAGAAGGTCGACTCGGTGACCGACGTACGGGAGGTGTTCCGCTCCTGGCAGGAGGGCACCGTCATCCGCTCCTGGCTGCTGGACCTCGCGGTCGACGCGCTCGACGAGGACGAGCACCTGGACGGGCTCCGGGGTTATGCACAGGACTCCGGAGAGGGACGCTGGACCGTGGAGGCCGCGATCGACCACGCGGTCCCGCTGCCGGCCATCACGGCGTCGCTGTTCGCTCGGTTCGCCTCCCGTCAGGAGGACTCGCCGCAGATGAAGATGATCGCGGCGCTGCGCAACCAGTTCGGCGGCCACGCGGTCGAGAAGAAGTAATCCACAGGGCACGCACGCAATCCACAGGACCGCACGGCGGTCCGCAACGCCGCGGGGAGGTCGGCGAAACGACCATGCACGTCACGCATCTGTCGCTGGCCGACTTCCGCTCCTATCCCCGGGTCGAGGTCCCGCTCGACCCGGGGGTGACGGCCTTCGTCGGCCCCAACGGGCAGGGCAAGACCAACCTCGTCGAGGCGATCGGCTATCTCGCCACCCTCGGCAGCCACCGGGTCTCCTCCGACGCCCCGCTGGTCCGCATGGGCGCCGACCGGGCGATCGTCCGGGCCCAGGTCCGTCAGGGCGAGCGGCAGCAGCTGGTCGAGCTGGAGCTGAACCCGGGCCGCGCCAACCGGGCCCGCATCAACAGGTCGTCGCAGGTCAGGCCCCGGGACGTGCTCGGGATCGTCCGGACCGTGCTGTTCGCGCCCGAGGACCTCGCCCTGATCAAGGGCGATCCCGGTGAGCGGCGCCGCTTCCTGGACGAGCTGATCACCGCCCGGTCCCCGCGCATGGCCGGGGTCCGTTCCGACTACGACCGGGTGCTCAAGCAGCGCAACACCCTCCTGAAGTCGGCCGCGCTGGCCCGCCGGCACGGCGGGCGCACCCTGGATCTGTCCACGCTCGATGTGTGGGACCAGCACCTCGCGCGTGCGGGTGCCGAGCTCCTGGCGCAGCGGCTCGACCTGATCGGCGCACTCCAGCCGCTGGCCGACAAGGCGTACGAGCAGCTGGCGCCGGGCGGCGGGCCGGTCGCCCTGGAGTACAAGCCGTCCGCGCCCGGCGAGGCGCACACGCGGGAGGAGCTGTTCGAGCAGCTGATGGCCGCGCTCGCCGGGGCCCGCAAGCAGGAGATCGAGCGGGGCGTCACCCTGGTCGGCCCGCACCGCGACGACCTGCTCCTCAAGCTGGGCCGGATGCCCGCCAAGGGCTACGCCTCGCACGGCGAGTCCTGGTCCTACGCGCTGGCGCTGCGCCTGGCCTCGTACGAGCTGCTGTGCGCCGAGGGCAACGAGCCGGTGCTGGTGCTCGACGACGTCTTCGCCGAACTGGACACGCGCCGCCGTGAGCGGCTGGCCGAGCTGGTCGCGCCCGGCGAGCAGGTGCTGGTGACCGCGGCCGTCGACGACGACGTACCTCAGGTGCTGACGGGTACGCGGTTCGCCGTGGCCGAGGGAACGGTGGAACGCGTATGAGCGAGCGGGACGTGCCGGGCAGCGGCGCAGGGAAGGCGGCCCCCGAGCCCTCCGGTGTGGATCTCGCGCGTGTGGCGCTGCGCGCCGCGAAGGAGGCG
The DNA here is from genome assembly GCF_055571535.1 of Streptomyces sp. NPDC030893. Taxonomy (NCBI): domain Bacteria; kingdom Bacillati; phylum Actinomycetota; class Actinomycetes; order Kitasatosporales; family Streptomycetaceae; genus Streptomyces; species Streptomyces sp. NPDC030893. The sequence continues at coordinate 45,271 of NZ_JBVIFC010000009.1, forward strand.
GCACGCGCGCGTGGCGACGCGGTGCAGCAGAAGAAGCAGGCGCGTCGCGGCGGTCTGCGCTCGGGCGCGCGCGCCGACCGGCGCGACCCCATGGCGCTCGGCGCGGCGATCAACCGGCTGCTCACCGAGCGCGGCTGGGAAGCGCCGGCCGCGGTGGGCGGCGTGATGGGGCGCTGGCCCGAGATCGTCGGCGAGGACGTCGCCAAGCACTGCGAGCCGGAGCGCTACGACGAGGACGAGCGGGTGCTGGTGGTGCGCTGCGACTCCACGGCCTGGGCGACGAATCTGCGGCTGCTCGCGCCGACCCTGGTCGCACGGCTGAACGAGGACCTGGGGCACGGCACGGTGCGGCTGATCAAGGTCGTCGGCCCCGCCGGTCCCACCCGTCGCTTCGGGCCGCTGCGCGCCCCCGGAAGCACGGGCCCGGGGGACACGTACGGGTGACCGTAGGTCATTTCCGCCCCATCCTGCACACGTGACTGACATCACATCAGGGACTCTCGGCGGTGCGTGGGGACCGCCGTCGGACCCCTCCGCGCGCGGCCGTACACGGTGGCGAATCATCACCTGACTCCTAAGTAGCAAAGGGTTGACGGCCCGAAGCGCTGAGTGCCCTCGTGGGGCTCCTGGAGCCCCCATCCGCATATCGGGAGTCGGACGAGACCGGTTGAGGGCGGCACATGCGGACTCAGGTGCCCGCAAACCCCCATCGATGTCAGCGCTACCGGTAGAATGGAAGACAATCCCGCCCCGATCGTGGGGACCGCCCGGGAAAAGCTGAGCAACGCTGATCAAGGCTTACCAACGCAACATGCCGCAGCCGCTCCGGCAACCTGCCGCCGAGCCCGGCTCGTGGTGTGCCAGAAAGGGCGCTTCGTGGCCGATTCCGGCAACCCCAACGAGAACAACCCGTCCACCGACACCGGCGTCAGCGACGCGTCGAGCACCTCGACCGGCGAGGGCGCCACGTCGTACGACGCCAACGCCATCACCGTCCTCGAGGGCCTGGACGCGGTCCGTAAGCGACCCGGTATGTACATCGGGTCGACCGGCGAGCGGGGACTGCACCACCTCGTTCAGGAGGTCGTCGACAACTCGGTCGACGAGGCGCTGGCCGGCCATGCGGACACCATCGACGTCACGATCCTGGCGGACGGCGGCGTCCGGGTCGTCGACAACGGCCGCGGCATCCCGGTGGGCATCGTCCCCTCCGAGGGCAAGCCCGCCGTCGAGGTGGTCCTGACCGTGCTGCACGCGGGCGGCAAGTTCGGCGGCGGTGGCTACGCGGTCTCCGGCGGTCTGCACGGCGTGGGCGTCTCCGTGGTCAACGCGCTGTCCACGCGGGTCGCGGTCGAGATCAAGACCGACGGCCACCGCTGGACGCAGGAGTACAAGCTGGGTGTCCCCACCGCGCCCCTCGCCCGGCACGAGGCCACCGAGGAGACCGGCACGTCGGTCACCTTCTGGGCCGACGGCGACATCTTCGAGACCACCGACTACTCCTTCGAGACGCTCTCGCGGCGTTTCCAGGAGATGGCGTTCCTCAACAAGGGCCTCCGGATCAACCTCACCGACGAGCGTGAGTCGGCGAAGGCCACCGCCGGTGCGGACGAGGCGGGCGAGGACGAGAAGCACGAGGTCAAGGCGGTCTCGTACCACTACGAGGGCGGCATCGTCGACTTCGTGAAGTACCTCAACTCCCGCAAGGGAGAGGTGGTGCACCCCACCGTCATCGACCTCGAGGCCGAGGACAGGGACAGGCACCTGTCCCTCGAGATCGCCATGCAGTGGAACGGCGGATACACCGAGGGCGTGTACTCCTTCGCCAACATCATCCACACCCACGAGGGCGGTACGCACGAAGAGGGCTTCCGCGCGGCGCTCACCTCGCTGATCAACAAGTACGCGCGGGACAAGAAGCTGCTGCGCGACAAGGACGACAACCTCACCGGTGACGACATCCGCGAGGGTCTGACCGCGATCATCTCGGTCAAGCTGAGCGAGCCGCAGTTCGAGGGCCAGACCAAGACCAAGCTGGGCAACACCGAGGTGAAGACCTTCGTCCAGAAGGTCGTCTACGAGCACCTCAACGACTGGCTGGACCGCAACCCCAACGAGGCCGCGGACATCATCCGCAAGGGCATCGCGGCGGCCACCGCGCGTGTGGCGGCCCGCAAGGCCCGCGACCTGACCCGCCGCAAGGGCCTGCTGGAGTCGGCGTCCCTGCCGGGCAAGCTGTCCGACTGCCAGTCGAACGACCCCACCAAGTGCGAGATCTTCATCGTCGAGGGCGACTCCGCCGGCGGCTCGGCCAAGTCCGGCCGCAACCCGCAGTACCAGGCGATCCTCCCGATCCGCGGCAAGATCCTCAACGTCGAGAAGGCGCGCATCGACCGGATCCTGCAGAACCAGGAGATCCAGGCGATGATCTCCGCGTTCGGCACCGGTGTGCACGAGGACTTCGACATCGAGAAGCTCCGCTACCACAAGATCATCCTCATGGCGGACGCCGACGTCGACGGCCAGCACATCAACACCCTGCTGCTGACGTTCCTGTTCCGGTTCATGCGGCCGCTGGTCGAGGCCGGGCACGTGTTCCTCTCCCGTCCGCCGCTCTACAAGATCAAGTGGGGCAAGGACGACTTCGAGTACGCGTACTCCGACCGCGAGCGCGACGCGCTGATCGAGATGGGCCGCAACGCCGGCAAGCGCATCCGTGAGGACTCCGTGCAGCGCTTCAAGGGCCTCGGCGAGATGAACGCCGAGGAACTGCGCATCACCACGATGGACCAGGAGCACCGCGTTCTCGGCCAGGTCACCCTGGACGACGCCGCCCAGGCCGACGACCTGTTCTCGGTCCTGATGGGCGAGGACGTCGAGGCCCGCCGCGCGTTCATCCAGCGCAACGCCAAGGACGTCCGCTTCCTCGACATCTGAGTCGGTCTCAGCTGACCGCACCAGGAAGGACCTTCACCAGCAATGACCGACGAGAACACTCCCGTCACGCCTCTCGACGACGCGGACGCGGCCGGAATGCGCGTCGAGCCCGTCGGGCTCGAGACGGAGATGCAGCGCTCGTACCTCGACTACGCGATGTCCGTCATCGTCTCGCGTGCGCTGCCCGACGTCCGTGACGGCCTCAAGCCCGTCCACCGCCGTGTGCTGTACGCCATGTACGACGGCGGCTACCGGCCCGAGCGCGGCTTCTACAAGTGCGCCCGCGTGGTCGGCGACGTCATGGGCAACTACCACCCGCACGGCGACTCCTCGATCTACGACGCGCTGGTCCGCCTCGCGCAGCCGTGGTCGATGCGGATGCCGCTGGTGGACTCCAACGGCAACTTCGGCTCCCCGGGCAACGACCCGGCGGCGGCGATGCGCTACACCGAGTGCAAGATGGCGCCGCTGTCGATGGAGATGGTCCGTGACATCGACGAGGAGACCGTCGACTTCACGGACAACTACGACGGCCGCTCCCAGGAGCCGACCGTCCTGCCGGCCCGCTTCCCGAACCTGCTGATCAACGGTTCGGCCGGTATCGCGGTCGGTATGGCGACCAACATCCCGCCGCACAACCTGCGCGAGGTCGCCGCCGGTGCCCAGTGGTACCTGGAGAACCCGGAGGCCTCCCACGAGGAGCTCCTGGACGCGCTGATCGAGCGGATCAAGGGCCCCGACTTCCCGACCGGCGCCCTCGTGGTCGGCCGCAAGGGCATCGAGGAGGCGTACCGCACGGGCCGTGGTTCGATCACCATGCGCGCGGTCGTCGAGGTCGAGGAGATCCAGAACCGCCAGTGCCTGGTGGTCACGGAGCTGCCGTACCAGACCAACCCCGACAACCTGGCGCAGAAGATCGCCGACCTGGTGAAGGACGGCAAGGTCGGCGGCATCGCCGACGTCCGCGACGAGACGTCCTCGCGCACCGGCCAGCGCCTGGTCATCGTGCTGAAGCGGGACGCGGTCGCCAAGGTCGTCCTGAACAACCTGTACAAGCACACCGATCTGCAGACCAACTTCGGCGCCAACATGCTGGCCCTGGTCGACGGCGTGCCGCGCACGCTGTCCCTGGACGCGTTCATCCGCCACTGGGTGACGCACCAGATCGAGGTCATCGTCCGCCGTACGCGTTTCCGGCTGCGCAAGGCCGAGGAGCGGGCCCACATCCTGCGCGGCCTGCTGAAGGCCCTGGACGCCATCGACGAGGTCATCGCGCTGATCCGGCGCAGTGACACCGTCGAGATCGCGCGCGGGGGCCTGATGGACCTCCTGGAGATCGACGACATCCAGGCCAACGCCATCCTCGAGATGCAGCTGCGCCGGCTGGCCGCCCTGGAGCGTCAGAAGATCGTCCAGGAGCACGACGAGCTCCAGGCGAAGATCAACGAGTACAACGAGATCCTCGCCTCCCCGGTCCGCCAGCGCGGGATCGTCAGCCAGGAACTCGCCGCGATCGTCGAGAAGTTCGGCGACGACCGCAAGACGAAGCTGATCCCCTACGAGGGCGACATGTCCATCGAGGACCTGATCGCCGAGGAGGACATCGTCGTCACGGTCACGCGCGGGGGCTACATCAAGCGCACCAAGACCGACGACTACCGGGCCCAGAAGCGCGGCGGCAAGGGCGTACGCGGCACGAAGCTCAAGGAAGACGACATCGTCAACCACTTCTTCGTGTCCACCACGCACCACTGGCTGCTGTTCTTCACCAACAAGGGCCGTGTGTACCGGGTGAAGGCGTACGAGCTTCCCGACGCCGGACGCGACGCGCGCGGGCAGCACGTGGCGAACCTGCTGGCCTTCCAGCCGGACGAGACGATCGCCCAGATCCGCGCGATCCGCGACTACGAGGCGGTGCCCTACCTGGTCCTGGCCACCAAGGCCGGCCTGGTGAAGAAGACGCCGCTGAAGGACTACGACTCGCCGCGTTCGGGCGGTGTGATCGCGATCAACCTGCGGGAGCAGGAGGACGGCAGCGACGACGAACTGATCGGTGCCGAACTCGTCTCGGCCGAGGATGATCTACTGCTGATCAGCAAGAAGGCGCAGTCGATCAGGTTCACGGCCACGGACGACACGCTGCGTCCCATGGGCCGTGCGACCTCGGGCGTCAAGGGCATGAGTTTCCGCGAGGGGGACGAGCTGCTCTCGATGAATGTTGTTCGACCCGGTACGTTCGTGTTCACTGCCACAGACGGCGGGTACGCGAAGCGGACCGCTGTCGACGAGTACCGCGTCCAGGGGCGCGGCGGCCTCGGTATCAAGGCCGCCAAGATCGTCGAGGACCGCGGGTCCCTCGTCGGCGCGCTGGTGGTCGAGGAGACCGATGAGATCCTCGCCATCACGCTGTCGGGCGGTGTGATTCGTACGCGAGTCAACGAGATCAGGGAAACCGGCCGTGACACCATGGGCGTCCAACTGATCAATCTGGGCAAGCGCGATGCCGTGGTCGGCATCGCGCGTAACGCCGAGGCGGGACGCGAGGCGGAGGAAGTCGACGGCGACGTGGCCGTGGACGAGACCACCGACGGGGACGCGACCACCGGTACGGACGAGGGTGAGGCGCCCTCGGCCGAGTAGCACGAGGAGTGAGTCAGCGTGAGCGGAGCCACGGGCGCCGGGCCGGCCGGTACCAGTACGGAAACGGACGGCGGTGGCCGTGGCTCCGCCGCGCGGGCGACAGATCCGCACACGACCAATCTCAAAGCGATCAAGTCGCCCGCCAAGGACGCCTCCTCGTCCGACAGGCAGGGATCCCAGGGGGGAACCGTGACGGACACCCGAGGCACGCAGGCCGCGCCGGACAAGGGCGCGGCCGCTCAGACGGCCTCACCGCTGCCGGGGGAACGGCAGCCGCAGCAGCAGGCGGGCCCGTACCACCCGCCGCAGGCATACCCGGCGCAGGCCGGTACGTCGGCCGGCCAGACCGGCGCGGTACGACGCCCCCGCACGGGGGCGCGCACCACTCCGCGCGTGCGCAAGGCGCGCCTGCGCGTGGCCAAGGCCGACCCGTGGTCGGTGATGAAGGTCAGCTTCCTGCTCTCCATCGCGCTCGGCATCTGCACGATCGTCGCGTCCGCCGTGCTGTGGATGGTCATGGACGCCATGGGCGTGTTCTCGACGGTCGGCGGCACGATCGCCGAGGCGACCGGCTCCAACGAGTCGAACGGCTTCGACCTCCAGTCGTTCCTGTCGCTGCCCAACGTGCTGATGTTCACCACGATCATCGCGGTCATCGACGTCGTCCTGGCGACGGCCCTGGCGACCCTCGGCGCGTTCATCTACAACCTCTCGGCCGGTTTCGTGGGCGGCGTCGAACTGACGCTGGCCGAGGACGAATGAGCTGCTCACAGCGGTTTCTCCGGCTCCTCCGACAGCCTTCGGACAACCGATTTTGGGACTGCCCCGGTCGTGCGCTAATCTTCAGGGGTCAGCGCGCGGAACGCACACCGCAGAGCGCGGCGGGGCTATAGCTCAGTTGGTTAGAGCGCATCCCTGATAAGGATGAGGCCACAGGTTCAAATCCTGTTAGCCCCACCAGCGAGAAGACCCCCAGCCGGTATCGGTTGGGGGTCTTTCGCATTCATGGCTGACATCAGCCGATGAGGGGGCCTTCAGGAGCCTGCGCGTCCAGGAGGAAGCGGGAAGACCCCCGTCGGATGCCGACGGGGGTCTTCCGGTCTGGTGCGGTGGCCGTCGCCGGCCGGGGGAGTCGTCGTCGTGCCGTGGTGCTGTACGCAAGTTCGCCAGGACTCGGGGAAGCAGCGACGGCACGAGGAGGGCTCGGCAGGGCGTTCGCGGTCAGCGCTGGAGCGGGATGCGGCCGCTGACGGGTTCGGACCGGGAGGACGTCGTCTCGTCGGAGCAGCCCGAGGAGTCGGACTCCGCCGGGGCGTCGTCGAGGGGACTGTGCCGGCAGCCGGGGGACTTGCCGTGCGCCTCGGCGTGGATGCGCTGTTTCATCGTGGGGGGCAGCGCCCTGATCAGTGACCAGGACCAGAGGGGCACCGTCACTTCCGCCGTCCTGGGCGCGCTGTCGCTGTTGCGGGCCTTCTCGGTCTGCGGTACGGCCGCGGAGGCGGTCGTGGTGATGAGTCCGAGCGCCGTGCACAGCGCGAGGAAGGCGGTGACGATGGCGTTCCACAGCGTCATGACCTTGTTCCGGGCCATGGCCCCTCACTTTCGGGTTGGGCGATTTGCGTACTTTCCTCATGATGTGTATGGGGGTCCCGAAGTGGTGGACCGACGCCCGTGGCGCGTGGATGTTCAGATGAACACCACTCGGATGGACGCATGAAGGGAGAAAAGCTGTGGAGACGGGAGGCAAGCCGTGAAACGACCGCCCGTGAAGCGGTGATCGCCTCCCGGCCGGACGGCCCCGCTCCGCTTCCACCGCGCCAGAACCTGGGCGGTTCGCAGGGCCGACGCAGGTCACCGATCGGTATCGACCGGTGTGTATAGTCGGGCGCCAGAGGTCCCCTACGTCAACGAAAGACGAGGTCGCGCGGTGAAGAAGCTTCTCCTGGTCGCACTGGCCGCCATCGGCGGGCTCCTCGTGTACCGCCAGATCCAGGCGGATCGCGCCGAGCAGGATCTGTGGACGGAGGCGACTGACTCCGTGCCCACGGGTTCGTGAGTACCGAAATCCGACGCTGAACAGACCCCGGCCGCCCTCGCGGTCGGGGTTTTGTGTGTGGTGGGCCTTGTCGCGGCGCCTCGTCCACGGGGCAGGATGGGCCACACGGTGCGACGTCCGGGCAGCGACGAGGGGTGGCGCGTGAGGGGACGGCAGTGTACGGCGCGGGGGCGGGCCGGGGCAGGGCCCGGCCGGCGTCTGGTCGCCGGGTGCGCGGGCGTGGCGGTCGTGCTGGGGCTGGGGGGCGCTCCGCCGGGACAGGGGGCCCCGGCGTTCGAGACCGTCGGCCACACCGGCACCAGGGCCGCGGCCGGCGCCACCGGCCTCGCCGGGGGGCTCCGGTCGGGGCCCGGCGACACGGGGAGCTCCGGGAACCCCGGAACCTACGCCTTCGCCGAGGACGCGCGGAGCATCGAGGGTGCCGCGAGCGCCGCGGACGCCGTCGAACTGGTGCCCGGCCGGTCCTATCGGAGCACCCTCCCGGCGACCGGGAAGGTCTACTACCTCCTGCGCCTCGACGAAACCACCAATCTCTACGCCTCCGCGACCGCCGTCCCCCCGGCGGGCCGGGACGCCTCCGTCATCGACGGGATCAAGGTGTCCGTGCAGAACAGCGACGGCCGCTCCTGCGACACCGGCACGGCGAGCTTCGGCGCCGGCGGCAGCCCGCACCCGGTCGCCGCGTGGGCCGTGCGGGAGATCTCCCCCAGGAAGTCCCTGTGCGAGGACGCCGGTGCGTACTACATGACCGTCGAGCGTGCCGATCCGGACGGCAAGGGCTCCTCCCCCGAACCCTGGGAGATGGAGCTCACCACCGTGTCGGAACCCGCGCTGCGCACGGCCGGTGCGACACGTGCGCCCGAGGAGTGGAACTCCGCCCCGCCCGCTCCCGTCACGGGGGAGCCGGAACGGCGTGCGGGCGGGGAGGGATTCGCCCGGGCCACAGCCGTCGGCGAGGGAGTGTGGCGGGATGACATACGTCCCGGCCAGACCCTCTTCTACAAGGTCCCCGTCGACTGGGGGCAGCAGCTCCACGCCACCGCCGAGCTGGGCGGTCCGAGCCCGGACGCCGGCGGCTTCGTCGCCGCGGCGCTGGACCTGGACCTCTACAACCCCGTGCGCGGCCACATCGACGACCTGGGCATCAGCTACGGCGGCGGCCAGAAGGCGAAGAGCCTCGGGCCGCTGCGACCGGCCGCGTACGCCAATCGGTACTCCTCCGGCCGCCAGGTCACGGCGACGCGGTTCGCCGGCTCCTACTACCTCGTCGCCCACCTCACGGCGGAGGTCGCCGACGACTTCGGCGACGGTCCCGTGCCGTTGACCCTGCGGGTGAGGGTGAGCGGTGCGCCTCAGGACGGTCCCGAGTACGCGGGGCGGACCGCGCCGTCGGACGTTTTCACGGTCACGGCGGAGGACCGGGAGGCGGCGGCCGACGGCGGGAGCCCGGGGGACGGCACCGCGTACCGGCTGCTCGCGGTGGGCGGCATCGGCACGGGCAGCGCGCTGCTGGTGGGACTCGGCGTGTGGACGCTGGCGGCCCGGCGACGGGCCGTCCCGTAGCCCGGGTCGTGGTTCAGATCCGGGTGAGGGCCCAGAACCCCACGGCGTAGCAGGCCAGGGCCAGCAGCAGCACGGGGACGGCCACCTTCGCCGGGGGGCCGGGCCGGCGCCTGCGACGGCGGTGGGACCGGGGGGCGGCGGTGGGGTGCCGGGAGATTGCCCCGTCCGGATGCGGAACCCGCGGGGACTGGGCGGTGTATTCAGCAGTAGAGGCGTCGGGAGGCGCGGTCGGTCGTGGCAGGGGGGAGCGCAGCGGATGAGTCGGGTCGTGGGGGGAGACGGAGGGAGCGGCGTCGGCCGCCTGGTGCGGTGCGCCTTGTCGGGCCTGGTGCGGGCTCTGCGGGGCGTGTGCGGGGGGCGGAGGGGCGGCCAGGGGGGCGAAGGCGTCCATGGCGGCCAGGGGCGGCGGGAGAGGGAAGCTGCCCGTCTCGGACATGCCGGGCGGCCGCCGGGAGGATCCGGATGGTGCCGTGGGAGAGGTGACGTTCCGGCGCGGATCGGTGGGTACGGCGCCACCGTCCCCGCCCGCGCCACCGTACCCGCCGGTGTCACCGTCCCCGCCGGTGTCACCGTCCCCGCCCGTGGCGCGGCCCGGGGCGGGGGTGCCTGGACGGCCGGGGCCGGCAGCCGCTGCCGTGGGCGTCCGGGCGGGCGCGGGGCCGGGCGGGCGCTCGGGGACGTCCAGGGCGCCCGGAGAGCCCTGGGCGCCGGGTACGGGCGCGGCGGGGGCGTTCTCCCCGTCGGGGGTGGGGACGGATTCCTGCCCGGGCCCGTCCCCACCGGCGCGGCGGTGGACGTCCTCCCGGGGCCCGTGCCCCTCAGGGGCCGCGCCGCTCCCTGCCGGCCGCAGACCCGAAGCCGGCTTCAGCGGGCCGTCCGGGGCGAAGCCCGGGGGCAGCGGGCCGAGTTGGTCGAAGATCTCGATCAGTTCGTCGTCGGGGACGGGCTCCGGCAACAGCTCGGCGGCCGCGGCGAGCGCCTTGCGCGCCCCCGTGGCCGTGCGGAACCGCGCCGCGGGATCCGGCTGGAGCAGCATGGCCACGACCTGCCACAGCGGCTCCGGGATGCCCTGAGGAGCGCCGGGGGTGCCGTGGTCGGCGAAGTACTGGATGAGGGCCTTGGCGTCCGGCCTGGCGCCCTCCAGCAGATACAGCGCGACGAGGCCCACGGCGAACAGGTCGGAGGGGAAGTCGGGTTCCGATCCCATCATCTGCTCCGGCGCCAGATAACCCGGCGTGCCCACCACCAGGTTGGTCTCGGTCAGCCGGGGCTCGCCCAGCCGCATCGCGATGCCGAAGTCGGACAGCCGCAGCCGTGGTCTGCCCGTACCGGTGGCCTCCAGGAGCACATTGGCGGGTTTGACGTCGCGGTGCACGACGTCCTCCGCGTGCACCGCCGCGAGCCCCGCCAGCAGCTGGTCGAGCAGAGTGCAGACGAAGGCCGGAGGCAGGGGTCCGTAGTCGCCGACCAGGTGGACCAGGGAACCGCCGGCGACCAGGTCCATGGTGAACAGGACCTTGTCGTCGTCGGCGGCCCAACTGGTGGGAGCGAGGACATGGGGGTGATCGATCCGCAGGGCCTGCTCGCGGACGAAACGCAGCAGTGAGTGGGCGTCGCTCTGCAACAGCACCTTGGCGGCCACATAACGGCGGCGGCGGTGGTCCCAGGCGCGCCAGACGGCACCGACACCCCCGCGCCCGATCGGATCGACCAGTTCGTACCGGCCGGCGAAGACCTCACCCATGGCAGTACGTCGCTCCTCCCCCTGCGGTGTCCCCCTGTCCCTCCCCCTTCACGAGCGATACGACTCCCCCTGCGGCCCCCGTCTCTGCGCTGCGCCCCGGTCCCCGGGGGTTTCCGGCAGCCGATCCCCCTTCGGCCGCCGGACAGGGAGGTCAGTTCTGGTGGGACTGGTAGTGCGTGACGGCGTCGGAGGTGCGGCCGGCGCCGTAGACCCGGAGGAACTCCGCCAGTTCGGGATGGCTGGGAGCGAGGGTGTCGGCCGCGTCGATGATGTCGCCGGCGGCCGCCACCGAGCGCAGCAGGGACTGGATCTCGCGGACCACCCGCTTGACCGTGGGCGCGCCCGAACTGCTCGTCGTCTGCGTGGTGTTGCTGAGCACCGAACCCCCCTGCGACTTCTTGATCTCCTCCATGCGCTCGGTCGCCTCGGCCGCGCTGACGCTGCCGTCGGCGACCTGTCCCGCCAGGTCCTGCAGCAGCTGCACCCGCTGGACCACCGCCGGGTTGCCGATCTTCGCCCGCTGGCCGCTCATCAGCTGCGACAGCATCGGCGCGGACAGTCCCAGTACCCCCGCCAGACGAGCCTGGTTGAGGCCCAGGTCGTCTATGAGCCTACGGAAGAGCGCCCCCAGCGGCTCCCCGTACCAATTCCGCTGCAGTTCCCGCGCTCTGGCGGTGGCTTCCTGCTGTGCGGCGTCCATTGCGTCTCCCCATCGCTTCCCCATGAACCGCGGTTCGCTGTAGCGAACCACGCCGAGCATCTTACGGAGAGTGGTTGGTCACGGGGACCCCTCAATCTTTTTGCGGAATCCCCGGGGGGACCCGGTAGTCTGGTCCCGAGCGCCCGCCGGGAAGTGTTCTTCCAGGTGGACGCTTTCCTTCGGGGCCTTAGCTCAGTTGGTAGAGCGCTGTCTTTGCATGGCAGATGTCAGGGGTTCGACTCCCCTAGGCTCCACAACCAAACCCCTCCCACCTGCGGAAACGCGGTGGGAGGGGTTTGACGTTTCACGTGAAACGGCGCGGTGGGGCGGACGACACCCAGGTCGTCCGCCCCACCGCGCCGTTGCCGGTCGCGTCGCCCGTCAGGTCTCGTCGCGCCTGGCAGCCTCCTCGGCGGCCTCCTTGGCCTCGACCTCGGGGTCGAGCGCGCTCACGTCGCTGCCGTCCACCGATGTCAGCTTGGCCGAGCCCGACACGTCCGTCGCGGCGGGGGGCTCCACCAGCCAGTCCGGGTTGGCCTGCTTGTCCCACCACTTCCAGGCGGCGAAGGCGCCGCCGGCCACGGTGCCCAGGATGAGGACCATCCGCGCGGCACGGCCGACCTTCGCCCGCCGCTGCTGTTTGCGGACGATCTTCTGGATCTGCTGGGCCGACACCTGGCCGCGCAGAGCGGCCAGCGCGGCCGCACTGCGGGCCGCGGCCTCTTCCCTCGCGGGGCCGGCGGCGGCCATCGCCTGCTCGATCACGGGGCGGGAGTAGTCCGCCGCCTGCCGAGCGGCCGTGCGGGTGCGGCGGGCGGCCTGGTCGACCTTCGGTGGCACATGCGTCCGGGCCTGCTCCAGGTACGGCTGCACATGGGCGCCGTACTGGACGCGGGCCTGTCCTGCTGCCTGCGTCACCTTGGGCGCCAGCCGTACGCGGGCTTCCTGTGCGTAGTGCGCGGCCCTGACCTTGGCCGTGTCGGCGTAGGGCGCCACCACTTCCGCGGCGTGCAGCACGCTGTCCCTCGCCGAACCGGTCGCGGCGCGCACGCTGTCGATGCGGGTCACGGGTTCCTCCTCCTCGGTGGCGTACGGTATTTCGACTTTCCACCCTTTTACGGATCATGCCTGCCGGGTCGCCGTGAGGCATGCGCGGACGGGCATACGGGTGCCGGTGCAGTTGATCGATCGCGGTACGAAGTGCAATAGCGGATGAATCCGGAGCATCGGGAGCTTGTCGTCGACAATGCCACGGATCGCCGCCATGCGCCCCCGCCGCGGGGGTACTCGGCCCGTTTTCCGCAAGCGGAACGTCCCGGTTGCCCTCCTGTGCAGGCAGGCCGGGCGACTGGGCGCTCCGTCCGTGCGAGGATCAGGGAGTCACGGAAAGACGACGGAAGGCACATCGTGGCTGAGCAGCTCCACGCCACCCTGAAGACCAATCACGGCGACATCGAGGTCCGGCTCTTCCCGAACCACGCGCCGATCACGGTCAAGAACTTCGTCGAGCTCGCCAAGGGCGAGCGGGAGTGGACCCACCCCGAGACCGGTAAGAAGTCCACGGACAAGCTCTACGACGGCACGGTGTTCCACCGGGTGATCAGCGGCTTCATGATCCAGGGCGGTGACCCGCTGGGCAACGGCACCGGTGGTCCCGGCTACCAGTTCGAGGACGAGTTCCACCCGGACCTGCGCTTCGACAAGCCGTACCTGCTGGCCATGGCCAACGCCGGGCCGGGGACCAACGGCTCCCAGTTCTTCATCACCGTCTCCCCGACGGCGTGGCTGAACCGCAAGCACACCATCTTCGGTGAGGTCACCGACGCCGCGAGCCAGAAGGTCATCGACACCATCGCGTCGACGCAGACCAACCCGCGCACCGACCGCCCGCTGAAGGACGTGGTGATCGAGTCGGTCGTGATCCGCGAGGGCTGAGCACCTCGTCCCCGGAGTGCGAAAGCCCTCGAAGGGAACCAATCGCCCCGCTCATCCGTAAGGATGGGCGGGGCGGGGCTTTTCCACACGACCTAGGGGACGCCATGGACGACCAGGCTGCCGGCAGCGCGCAGGACGCCCAGCGCGTCCCTGTCTGCTATCGCCACCCGGACCGTGAGACCGGTATCCGCTGCACCCGGTGCGAGCGGCCGATCTGCCCGGAGTGCATGGTCGACGCCTCGGTCGGTTTCCAGTGCCCCGACTGCGTCCGCACCGGCGCGGGCACGGGACACGCGCCCACGGCCTCCGTGCCCCGCACGCTCGCGGGCGGAGCGGTCGCCTCCGACCCCCGGCTGATCACCAAGATCCTCCTCGGGATCAACCTCGCGGTGTTCATCGCCGTGCAGATCCGGCCCTCGCTGCTGGATCCGCTCGTGCTGGTCGGCGTCTGGCCGCCGGAGCCGTTCCTGCCCCGGGACGGGGTGGCCCAGGGTGAGTGGTACCGCCTGTTCACCTCGATGTTCACGCACGAGGAGATCTGGCACATCGGCTTCAACATGCTCGGCCTGTGGTGGCTCGGCGGGCCACTGGAGGAGGCCCTCGGCCGCGCCCGCTATCTCGCCCTGTACCTGATCTCGGGGCTGGCGGGCAGTGCGCTGACCTACCTGCTGGCCTCGGGCAGCACGGCCTCGCTCGGCGCGTCCGGTGCGATCTTCGGTCTGTTCGGCGCGATCGCCGTACTGATGCGCCGCCTCAACCAGGACATGCGTCCGATCGTCGCTCTGCTGGTCATCAACGTGATCATCACCTTCGGCTGGGGCAACATCGCCTGGCAGGCCCACCTCGGAGGGTTCGTCGCCGGTGTGGTGATCGGGTACGCGATGGTCCACGCCCCGCGGGAGCGGCGGGCGCTGGTGCAGTACGGCACCTGTGCGCTGGTGCTGGCCGCGGTCGTTCTGGTGACCCTGCTGAGGACGGCGCAGCTCACCTGAGCAACAGGGTTGTCCACAGAAGGTGGCGGATCTTGTGCACAGGGTGCGTGAGGGTGGATGCCCTGGGTGATCGTCCTGTTTCTGTGCAGGTCAGAGGGTGCGCGAACAGATTTTCGGTTGGTGGTGTTTCTGTCACACCGGCGTCAACCTTCGAGGGGTTATCCACAGATCGAGTCTGCTGTCCACATGTGGACAAGGCCTGTGGATAACTCAGGGGATAGCCCTGCCCAGAGCTGATGGACAGCCCTGGGCAGAGCGCCGCTCACCGTGCGGTGAGGGCTACTTCCACTGCGTGGAAACGCCGAATCCGGCGGCGATGAACCCGAAGCCCACCACGATGTTCCAGTTGCCCAGGGCGTCGATGGGCAGCGAGCCGTCGGTGACGTAGAAGACGACGATCCAGGCCAGGCCGATGAGGAACAGGGCCAGCATCACCGGCGCGACCCAGGCGCGGTTGGTCAGCTTGAGCGCGGTCGTCTGCTTGGCGGGCGGCGGCGTGTAGTCGGCCTTCTTGCGGATACGTGACTTCGGCACGAGGGTCTCTCCTGTCGATGCGCTGCGTGGCCGCGCAGGGAACTGGGTCGGGCTCGGAGCAGCGTACAAGGGGACGCCGATCGCTCCCCCGGGCGTCCGTTAGCGTAGTGCTTCCACGGCGCCGAAGGAGATAAGGGTACGTTGAGCAATTCTGCCGACTTCCCCGGACCGGAATCCAGCCCTGCCCGCCGGCGCCGTGTCCGGCCCGTGCGGATCCTCACCGCGGGCGTCTTCGCCCTCGCGGGACTCATCTTCTTCACCAGCTTCGACACGGCCAAGGGCACCAATATCCGCACGGACGCCTCGCTGCTGAAGCTCTCCGACCTGATCCACGAGCGCAGCCGCAAGAACGGCGAGCTCGACGAGTCGAACGGCGCGTTGCGCGAGGACATCGAGTCCCTCGCCGAGCGCGACGACGGCAGCACCGAGGCGGAGGACGACAAGCTCGCCGACCTGGAGAAGCGCGCCGGCACCCAGAAGCTCAAGGGCGAGGCGATCACGGTCACCCTGAACGACGCCCCGCCGGACGCCACCGCCAAACTCCCCGGCTACCCCGAGCCCCAGCCCGACTATCTGGTCATCCACCAGCAGGACCTCCAGGCCGTGGTGAACGCGATGTGGCAGGGCGGCGCCGACGGCATCAAGGTCATGGACCAGCGGCTGATCTCCACCAGCGCGGTGCGCTGTGTGGGCAACACCCTGATCCTCCAGGGCCGTGTCTACTCACCGCCGTACAAGATCACGGCGGTCGGGGACCCGGAGAAGCTGAAGAAGGCGCTCGCGGCCTCTCCGGCGATCCAGAACTACATGGTGTACGTCAATGTCTACGGTCTCGGCTGGGAGGTCGAGGACGAGGGCACGGTGACGCTGCCCGGCTACTCGGGCACGGTGGACCTGCACTACGCGGAGCCCGTGGAGTAGCGGGCCCGCCCGGGACGGTCTTTCCCCGCCGATGTTTCACGTGGAACATCCCCGCCCATCGAGGCGATCGGCCCCTCGCCGCGTACATGTGGGTACACACGGCCGGGCTCGTACGGACTTCGCACAGCTTGCCGAGGCCGGGAAACCGGAGGGGTCGCGCCGTTAGTCTGTTGGCGTACGGCGTGGGTCTGATGCCGTGGTGCGACGGAAGGGACGGCATGTACAGCTGGATCTGGCGGCATCTGCCGGGCAATGGATGGGTGCGGGCACTCATCTCACTGGTGCTGATCACCGCCGTGGTCTACGTCCTCTTCCAGTACGTCTTTCCGTGGGCCGAGCCGCTGCTGCCCTTCAACGATGTGACGGTGGACAACCAGTGAGCGCGCGCATTCTCGTCGTCGACAACTACGACAGCTTCGTCTTCAACCTGGTCCAGTACCTCTACCAGCTGGGCGCCGAGTGCGAGGTCCTGCGCAACGACGAGGTGTCGGTGCGGCACGCCCAGGACGGCTTCGACGGAGTGCTGCTGTCCCCGGGCCCCGGGACTCCCGAGGAGGCCGGCGTCTGTGTGGACATGGTGCGGCACTGCGCGTCGACCGGGGTGCCGGTCTTCGGCGTCTGTCTCGGCATGCAGTCGATGCAGGTGGCGTACGGCGGGGTGGTGGACCGCGCGCCCGAGCTGCTGCACGGCAAGACCTCGCCCGTGACGCATGGCGGCAAGGGGGTCTTCGCCGGTCTGCCGTCCCCGTTCACGGCGACCCGCTACCACTCGCTGGCCGCCGAGCCGGCCACGGTGCCGGCGGAGCTGGAGGTCACGGCCCGGACGCCCGACGGCACGGTGATGGGACTGAGGCACCGTGAACTGCCTGTCGAAGGCGTGCAGTTTCATCCCGAGTCGGTGCTGACCGAGCACGGACACCGGATGCTGGCCAACTGGCTGACGGAGTGCGGGGACGAGGGCGCGGTGGCGAGGTCGGCGGGGCTCGCCCCGGTGGTGGGCAGGGCCACGGCGTGACCGCGCTGCGCCCCGAGCGCGAGTCCGGCGCCTACGGCGCCGGCGACCAGGGCACCCCGTACGGCGGGCAGCCGTACGGGGTGCCGGGTGCGTACGGGGACGGCTGGTATGACAGCGCGGCGGCGCCCGTTTCCCACGGCGGCGACCCCTACGGCGATCCCTACGACGATCCCTACGGCGGCGCCTCCGACGGCACCCCGTACCTGCCGCCGGTCGACGAGGAGACGGTGGCGCTGCGCATCCCCGAGCCGCCGGAGCGTACGGCGCGTGAGGAATCCGCGCCGCCCGCGCCGGGCGGCCGGGCGGCCCGCAGGAAGGCCGCCAGGAAGCGCCAGGGGCGCCGTGGCGGCTCGCACAAGGCCGCGGAGGAGGCAGCGGGAGCAGACGGCCGTCAGGGGCTCTCAGAGGGCCCTGACGGGCCCTCCCGGGCGCCGCTGTCCCGCGTGGAGGCGCGCCGGCAGGCGCGGGCCCGCAGGCCCGGCCCCGCGGCCGTCGCGAGCCGGGCCATCGGCGAGGTGTTCATCACCTGCGGTGTGCTGATGCTGCTGTTCGTCACCTACCAGCTGTGGTGGACCAATGTGCGGGCCCAGGCACAGGCCGGCCAGGAGGCCAGCGACCTCCAGCAGGACTGGGCGAACGGCGAGCGCAAACCGGGGGCGTTCGAGCCGGGGCAGGGCTTCGCGCTGCTGCACATCCCCAAGCTGGACGTGGTGGTGCCGATCGCGGAGGGCATCAACAGCAAGAAGGTGCTCGACCGGGGCATGGTGGGCCACTACGCGGAGGGTGCCCTGAAGACGGCCATGCCGGAGGAGAAGACCGGCAACTTCGGACTGGCCGGGCACCGCAACACGCACGGGGAGCCGTTCCGGTACATCAACCGGCTGGAGCCGGGCGACCCGATCGTCGTGGAGACGCAGGGCCGGTACTTCGTCTACCAGATGGCGTCCATACTGCCGGTGACGCCGCCGAGCAATGTGAGCGTCCTCGATCCGGTCCCCAAGGGATCGGGCTTCACCGGGCCGGGCCGTTACATCACGCTGACCACGTGCACTCCGGAGTTCACCAGCAAATACCGCTTGATCGTCTGGGGCAAGATGGTCGAGGAACGGCCGCGCAGCAAGGGCAAGCCGGATGCGCTCGTCAGTTAAGGGCAGAGGAAACGTGGCAGCGACCGCCGACGACACCGCACAGCACACCGACGCGTCCGCGTCCTCGCCGCCGGCGGGCCGCCGGCGCCGTATGGGGCCGGTGGCGATGGTCGTCAGCTTCTTCGGGGAGCTCCTCATCACGGCGGGCGTGGTGCTCGGCCTGTTCGTCGTCTACTCGCTGTGGTGGACGAACGTCGTCGCGGACCGCGCGGCGGGCGCACAGGCGGACAAGGTCCGTGACTCCTGGGAGCAGGAGCCGGACGGCGGCGCCGGCAGCGGCGGTCCCCCCTCCTACGACAGCAAGAACGGCATCGGCTTCCTCCACGTGCCCGCGATGACCGGTGACGAGATCCTCGTCGAGAAGGGCACCTCGATGAAGGTCCTCAACGACGGTGTCGCCGGCTACTACACCGACCCCGTGAAGGCGACCCTGCCGACCTCCGGCAAGAAGGGAAACTTCTCCCTCGCGGCCCACCGGGACGGCCACGGCGCGAAGTTCCACGGCATCCACAAGATCGGGAAGGGCGACGCGATCGTCTTCGAGACGAAGGACACCTGGTACGTCTACAAGACCTACGCGATCCTTCCCGAGACCTCGAAGTACAACGTCGACGTGCTCGGGAAGATCCCGGAGGAGTCCGGCAAGAAGAAGGCCGGCCACTACATCACGCTGACCACCTGCACGCCGGTGTACACGAGCAAGTACCGCTACATCGTCTGGGGCGAACTGGTCCGCACGGAGAAGGTGGACGAGAACCGCACCCCGCCGGCGGAACTGCGCTGACGTCACGCGGGACGGCCCGCGACGCCGGGAGCCCCGGACCTCGTGGAGAGGTCCGGGGCTCCTGCCGTGTTTCGTTGCGGGGGCGCGTGGGTCAGTCGTCCCCGGGGCCGCCGCCGGGGCCGCCGAAGATGCCGCCGCCGTTGTTGCCCCCGTTGTTGCCGCCGCCCTGGTCCAGGGTGACGAGGCTGACCGCCGAACCCTTGTCGACCTGGTTGCCCTGGCCCGGGTTGGAGGTGACGACGCGGGCGTTGGGGTCCTGCGAGGGACCGACGTTGCCGAGCGTGAGACCGGCCTCCTGGAGCATCCGCTGGGCGTCCGCGAGGGTCTGGCCGTTGACGTTCGGCACGGCCACCTTCTCGTTCTGCCTGGCCTTGCCGACGACGATCTGCACCTGGGAGTTCTTGTCGGCCTGGGTGTTCGCCGACGGGGTGGTGCGCAGGACCTTGCCGACCTGGTTCGGGTCGTCGACCTCCTCCTCGGTGCAGTTGCCGACGAGTTCGTTCGCCGACATCTGCGCCTTGGCCTCGTCGCAGGACTTGCCGATGACGTCCGGGACCGTGGACTTGGCCTGTTCCTTGGCGACGGTGAGGGTGATGGTGGTGCCCTTCTCCACCTCTTCGCCGAGGCCCGGGTTCTGCTCGAGGACGGTGCCCGGTTCCTGGGCGTCCACCTTCTCCTCGACCTCGACGACGAATTCGTACTTCTCGCCCTCGAGCTCGGCCTTGGCGTCCTCGACCTTGTCGCCGACGACGCTCGGCACCGCGACCTTCGGCGCCCCCGTGGAGACCACCAGGCCGATGGTGGACCCCTTGTCGACCTTGGTGCCGGCCTCCTGGTCCTGTGAGCAGATCTTGCCCTTGCTCTGGTCCTCGCAGGGCTTCTCTTCGAAGCTGAGTTTCAGATCGGCGTTGTTGGCGAGCTGTGTGGCGCTCTCCTTCGTCTCGCCGACGAAGCTGGGGGCCGGGACGGTGTCGTTGCCCACGCCGCCGCTGCCGGTGATGGCCCAGCGGCCGATCAGGATCGCGCCGATGAGGACCAGGACGCCCGCCACGACCAGCAATATCGTCGAGGTGTTGTTCTTCTTCGGCTGCTGGCGGCGCCGGCTCTGCCGGTCGTCGTAGCCGTAGCCGCCGTCGTCCGGGTTCACGGGCGGCAGCATCGAGGTCGCGGCACCGGGGTCCGAGCTCTGGCGCAGGGCCGTCGTCGGGGCGTCGTCCGGGTAGCCGCCGTAGCCGACGGAGCCCAGGGCGGCGGTCGCCGCGACGGGCTGGCCGTCGAGGCAGGCCTCGATGTCGGCGCGCATCTCGTCGGCCGACTGGTAGCGGTAGTCGGGGTCTTTGACCAGCGCCTTCAGCACGATCGCGTCCATCTCGGGCGTGATCTCGGGGTCGAAGACGCTCGGCGGCTGCGGTTCCTCCCGTACGTGCTGGTAGGCGACCGCGACCGGGGAGTCGCCCACGAACGGCGGGCGGACGGTCAGCAGTTCGTACAGCAGGCAGCCGGTGGAGTAGAGGTCGGAACGGGCGTCGACCTGCTCGCCCTTGGCCTGCTCCGGCGAGAGGTACTGGGCGGTGCCGATGACGGCGGCGGTCTGCGTCATCGTCATGCCGGAGTCGCCCATCGCGCGGGCGATGCCGAAGTCCATGACCTTGACCTGGCCGTTGCGCGTCAGCATGACGTTGGCGGGCTTGATGTCACGGTGGACGATGCCGGCCCGGTGGGAGTACTCCAGCGCCTGGAGGATGCCGATCGTCATCTCCAGCGTCCGCTCCGGCAGCAGCTTGCGGCCGCTGTGCAGGAGCTCACGGAGCGTGGAGCCGTCGACGTACTCCATGACGATGTACGGGATGGAGACCCCGTCGATGTAGTCCTCGCCCGTGTCGTAGACCGCGACGATCGCGGGATGGTTGAGCGAGGCGGCCGACTGGGCCTCCCGGCGGAACCGGGCCTGGAAGGACGGGTCGCGCGCGAGGTCGGCGCGCAGCGTCTTCACCGCCACCTGACGCCCGAGCCGGGTGTCATGCGCGTGGTAAACCTCCGCCATGCCACCACGGCCGAGCACCGGGCCCAGCTCGTACCGGCCGCCGAGGCGACGCGGCTCTTCCATAGCTACCTACCAGCCCTCTCCGTCGGTCCCGACCGGCACGTATGTGCGGTCGGAGGCTGTGTTCCGGGCCTACCGTACCCGGCTCTTTTTGTGTGACCTGGCCAAGTGCGTCAGCCGATACAGGACCGGTACCGCAACGTGCGCCGATGTGAAGCGGACGTGACCGGGGTCACTGCTTGCCCTTGATGACCGCCTCCATCACGCTCTTGGCGATCGGCGCGGCGAGGCCACCGCCGGAGATGTCGCCACGCACGGCGTCGTCGTCCTCGATGACGACCGCCACGGCCACGGGGGAACTGCCGTCGCTGTTCTTGGCGTAGGAGATGAACCAGGCGTAGGGGTTCTTGCTGTTGTTCTCGCCGTGCTGGGCCGTGCCGGTCTTGCCGCCGACCGTCACGCCGGGGATCTGCGCGTTCTTGCCGGTGCCGTCGTTGACGACGGTCTCCATCATCGACTGGAGGATCTGGGCGTTCTTCGCCGACATCGGCTCGCTCAGCTTCTCCGGGTCCGTCTTCTCGATGGTGTCGAGGCTGGGGGCCTGGAGTTCGTCGACCATGTACGGCTTCATCAGCGTGCCGTTGTTGGCGACGGCGGCGGAGACCATGGCCATCTGCAGCGGGGTGGCCGCGGTGTTGAACTGGCCGATGGAGGAGAGCGCGACCTGCGAGGGCTCCATGCCGTCGGAGAAGACGGAGGCACTGGAGCGGACCGGGGTGAACTGCTCCTCGGTGAACCCGAACTTCTTGGCCGTCTCCAGCATCTTGTCGTTGCCGATGTCGGCG
Source organism: Streptomyces sp. NPDC030893 (assembly GCF_055571535.1). Taxonomy (NCBI): domain Bacteria; kingdom Bacillati; phylum Actinomycetota; class Actinomycetes; order Kitasatosporales; family Streptomycetaceae; genus Streptomyces; species Streptomyces sp. NPDC030893. The sequence continues at coordinate 67,129 of NZ_JBVIFC010000009.1, forward strand.
CCGGCCTTGCCGAAGACGGTGTTGCAGGACACCCGCAGCGCCTCGCGCAGGGTGGCGTCCTCGCAGGGCAGGTTGCCGTCGTTCTTCAGCTCGGTCCTGGTGCCCGTCATGATCCACGGCAGCGGGGTGTCGGTCTTCTGGTCCGCGTCCTCGACCAGCCCGTGCTCCAGCGCGGCGGCCGCGGTGACGACCTTGAACGTCGAGCCGGGCGGGTAGACCTCGCGCAGCGCCCGGTTGAGCATCGGGTCGTCCGGGTTGTTCTTCTTCTGCAGCTTCTGCCAGGCCTTGGTGTCCGTGTCGAGGCTGTTGCCGGCGATCGTGGACGGGTCGTACGACGGGAAGGAGGCCAGCGCGAGGATCTTGCCGGTGGACGGCTCGAGGGCGACCACGGAGCCCTTGCCGCCCTGCTTCTTCAGGCCCTCGTAGGCGGCCTTCTGGGCGGCGCCGTTGAGGGTGGTGACGACGTTGCCGCCCTCCTTGTTCTTGCCCGTCAGCATGTCGAGCGTGTTGCGGAAGAAGAGGCGGTCGTCGTTGCCGGTGAGGATGCCGTCCTCGATGGACTCCAGCTGGTTGGCGCCGAAGGCCTGGGAGACGAAGCCGGTGACCGGCGCCCACATCGCACCGTTCTTGTAGGTGCGCTTGTAGGCGAAGTCGCCGTCGGTGGCGGTGTGTCCGGTGATGGGCTCGCCGTCGACGATGATGTCGCCGCGCGGTGTGGCGTACCGCTCGATCGCCACGCGGCGGTTCTTCTCGTCGTTCCTCAGCTGATCGGCCTGGACGTACTGGATCCAGTTGTTCCGGACGAGCAGGGCGAGGACGAGCAGGCCGCAGAAGATCGCGACCCGGCGCAGGGGCTTGTTCACGGGCGGACCACCTGGGTCATCTCGGCGTCGGGGTTGGCGGCGGGGGCGGGCGCCGGACGGCGGGCGGTGTCGCTGATCCTGAGCAGGATGGCGATCAGCGCCCAGTTGGCGATGACGGAGGAACCTCCGTACGCCAGGAAGGGCATCGTCATACCGGTCAGCGGGATGAGGCCCATGACGCCGCCGGCGACGATGAACACCTGGAGCGCGAAGGCGCCGGACAGGCCGACGGCGAGCAGCTTGCCGAACGGGTCGCGGGCGGCGAGGGCGGTGCGCACGCCGCGCTCGATCATCAATGCGTAGAGCAGCAGGATCGCCATGACGCCGGCCAGTCCGAGTTCCTCGCCGAAGGTGGCGAGGATGAAGTCGGAGTTGGCGGCGAAGCCGATGAGGTCGGAGTTGCCCTGGCCCCAGCCGGTGCCGAGGGTGCCGCCGGAACCGAAGGCCCACAGGGCCTGCATGGCCTGTTCGGAGTGGACGATGCCGTCCTGGACCCCGGCGCGGCTGAGCTCGAACTCGCGCATCGGGTCGAGCCAGGCCTGCACACGCGTCTGGATGTGCGGCTCGAAGCTGGCCACGCCGACGGCGCCGACCGCGGACATCAGCAGACCGAACACGATCCAGCTGGTCCGCTCGGTGGCGACGTACAGCATGATCACGAACATGCCGAAGAAGAGCAGCGAGGTGCCGAGGTCGGTCTCGAAGACCAGGATCAGGATGGAGATGATCCAGACGACGATGATCGGGCCGAGGTCGCGGCCGCGGGGCAGGTAGAGCCCCATGAAGCGGCGGCTGGCGAGGGCCAGGGCGTCCCGTTTGACCATGAGGTAGCCGGCGAAGAACACCGCGAGGACGATCTTGGCGAACTCGCCGGGCTGGAGGGTGCCGAGACCGGGGATCTTGATCCAGATCTTGGCGCCGAAGACGTTGTGGCCGAGGCCCGGGACCAGCGGCAGCAGCAGCAGGACCAGCGCGCCGGCCATGGAGATGTAGGTGTAGCGCTGCAGGACGCGGTGGTCCTTGAGGAAGAACAGCACGGCCACGAACAGGGCGACGCCGAGCGCGGAGTACATCAGCTGGCGCGGTGCCGCCTCGACGAACGTCCGGCTCGCCTGGAGCCGCTCCGACTGGTCCAGCCGCCAGATGGCGACCAGGCCGAGGCCGTTGAGCAGGGTCGCCAGCGGCAGCAGCAGCGGGTCCGCGTACGGGGCGAACTTCCGTACGGTGAGATGGCCGACGCCGGCCATCAGGCCGAGGCCCAGGCCGTAGCTCAGCAGCCCGGCGGGCACCTCGTCGTCGAGGGCGAGCCCCACGTTGGCGTAGGCGAAGACCGGGATGACGACGGCGAACACCAGCAGGGCGAGCTCGGTGTTGCGCCGGCTGGGTGCGCCGATCGCGCCGATCGTGGACGTGTGCTGCGTCGACGGGTTCGAAGTACTGCTCATCGTGTGACAGGGCCTCTCACGGCTTGCCTACTGCTTACCGCACAGCGAGACGACCTTCTGCTCCTCCTCCGAGAGGCTGGGGCCGGGGCTGGAAGTGGGTGCGGTCGTGGACGGGGGCGTGGACTTCTCCGGGGCGTCGGCGGAGCCCGGGGGCGTCGGCGTCGGCGATGCCTTGGACGTGAAGGAGGCGGGTGTGGTTCCCGTGGTGCCTCCGGCCTCGCCCTCACCGGTCTTCGCGTTCTTCTCGCTCGCGGCGGCGCGCCGCTCGGCCAGCTTCTGGCACGCGGACGCCTGTACGGCCAGCTCCTCGATCTTCTTCCGTGCGCCGTAGAGGTCGCCTTCGGCGATGGTCGCCTCGACCAGCTCCCGCTGGTAGGGCGGCAGGTACTTGAGTTCGATCTCGGGGTGGTCCTTCTCGACCTTCGAGAGCGAGACCCAGGCCAGGTCCTGGCTGATGCCCCGGTAGAGCGCGACGTGCTCGCCCTTGACGCCGACGTAGTACTGGGTCTGCGTCCAGCGCCAGCCGCCGTACGTGGCGCCGCCGAGGACGGCGAGCACGAGCAGGGTGTACACGCACCTCTTGAGCCACCTGCGGTCCTTGGCGGGCTTGACGAAGTCGCCCTCGTCGTAGCCGAAGCCGTCGGTGGGGATGAAGCCGGTGACGTCGCCGCTGCCGGGCGGGCCGAACTCGCCCCCGCCCCCGGAGCGCCGCCGGCCGAGACCGGAGGCGCGGCCGGCCGGGGTCTGCATGATGCCGTTGTCGTGGAGCTGGTTCTGGTTCTCCGCGACGGCGCCGACCACGACCGGGGTGTCGGAGAGCTGCCCGGCGAGGGTGTCACCGGTGTCGAGGTCCAGGACGTCGGCGACGATCACGGTGATGTTGTCGGGACCGCCGCCGCGCAGTGCCAGCTCGATCAGGTTCTGGACGGTGTCCTCGGGGCCCTGGTAGCCGGCCAGGGTGTCCTCGAGGGTCTGGTGGGAGACGACGCCGGACAGGCCGTCGGAGCAGATCAGGTAGCGGTCGCCGGCCCGCACCTCGCGGATGGACAGGTCGGGTTCGACGTGTTCGCCGCTGCCGAGGGCCCGCATCAGCAGGGACCGCTGCGGGTGGGTGGTGGCCTCCTCCTCGGTGATCCGGCCCTCGTCGACCAGACGCTGCACCCACGTGTGGTCCTGGGTGATCTGGGTGAGGACGCCGTCGCGCAGGAGGTAGGCGCGGGAGTCGCCGACGTGCACCATGCCGAGGCGCTGGCCGGTCCAGAGCAGGGCGGTCAGGGTGGTGCCCATGCCCTCGAGCTGGGGGTCCTCCTCGACCATCATGCGCAGCTGGTCGTTGGCCCGCTGGACGGCCGTGCCGAGCGAGGTCAGCAGGTCGGACCCGGGGACGTCGTCGTCGAGGGCGACGATGGTGGAGATCGCCTCGGAGGAGGCGACCTCACCGGCCGCGGCGCCGCCCATGCCGTCGGCGATGGCGAGCAGGCGGGGACCGGCGTAACCGGAGTCCTCGTTGCCCTCCCGGATCATGCCCTTGTGCGATCCGGCGGCGAAGCGCAGGGACAGACTCATGCGCACCTCGCCCGTCGGCTCCGGGTACAGCCGGTCGTGTCGAGCCACACTGCCCACCCTCCGGTCGGGAGCGCGCCGGGGCCCTGGGTGGGGACCCCCACTGCGTGCTCGCTCCGCTCGCGCTCATTCATTGGTGTAGCACTACTTCCGCAGCTCGATGACGGTCTTGCCGATGCGGATCGGTGCACCCAGCGAAATCGGTGTGGGGGTCGTCAGCCGGGTCCGGTCCAGGTAGGTGCCGTTGGTGGAGCCCAGGTCCTCGACGATCCACTGGCCGTCGCGGTCCGGGTAGATCCTGGCATGGCGGCTGGAGGCGTAGTCGTCGTCCAGCACGATCGTGCTGTCGTGCGCCCGGCCCAGGCTGATGGTCTGGCTCTGGAGGGCGACGGTGGTGCCGGTGAGGGTGCCCTCGGTCACGACCAGCTTGGTGGGGGTGTTCCGGCCGCGGCGTCCGCCGCCGGACTGCTGGCGCTGCTGCGGCGGTGCCTGGCGGGCGGCCTGCTGGGGCCGGCCGGCGTCCCGCCGGGATCCGCGCTGGGTGACGCGCGTCCCGAACAGGTCGCTGCGGATGACCTGCACGGCCACGATCACGAACAGCCACAGTACGGCCAGGAACCCCAGCCGCATGACCGTGAGGGTCAGCTCTGACATTGCCCCCGCTTCACCCTTCGGCTTGCCTATAGATAACGGTGGTGCTGCCCACGACGATCCGCGAGCCGTCGCGGAGCGTAGCGTGAGTGGTGTGCTGTCCGTCCACCACGATGCCGTTGGTGGATCCGAGATCCTGGATCGTCGAGGGCGTTCCGGTCCGGATCTCGCAGTGCCGGCGGGAGACGCCGGGGTCGTCGATCCGCACGTCGGCGTCGGTGCTGCGGCCCATCACGAGGGTGGCGCGGGAGATCTGGTGGCGGGTGCCGTTGATCTCGATCCAGTAGCGGGTGCGGCCGCCGGGCGCGGGTGCCGCGGGGGGCCGCCCGCCGCCGGCGGGCTGCGGGTAGCCGTAACCGCCGGGCCTGCCGCCGGGGGGCGGCGCGGCCGGCATGGGCGGGGCGCCCGCGGGTGCGGCCGGCGGGTAGCCGTAGCCACCGGGACGGCCGGCCGGCGGGGCACCGCCGGGGCCCGCGGCTCCGGGGGCCTGGCTGGCGGAGGAGGCGAGCGTACGGCTGCGCACCCGGTACAGGCCGGTGTCGAGGTCGTCCGCCTTCTCCAGGTGCACCTTGATGGGGCCCATGAAGGTGTAGCGCTGCTGCTTGGCGTAGTCGCGCACCATGCCGGCGAGCTCGTCGCCGAGCTGGCCGGAGTACGGGCTGAGGCGCTCGAAGTCCGGGGTGCTCAGTTCGACGATGAAGTCGTTGGGTACGACGGTGCGGTCGCGGTTCCAGATGGTGGCGTTGTTGTCGCACTCCCGCTGGAGCGCTCCCGCGATCTCCACGGGCTGCACCTCGGACTTGAACACCTTGGCGAAGGTGCCGTTGACCAGACCTTCGAGACGCTGCTCGAACTTCTTCAGGACTCCCATGGGGCACCTCCTCCGTCGCTGCCGTCCTGTGTACTGCCCCGTGCACTCTTTCGTGCACCGCTTACCTGGTACTGCTTACTGATCGTATCCACGCGCCGCCCGATCGGCTGGTTCCCCCTGCCCGCCCGGCCGACGGGTGTCGACGCCTGACGAAGTTCCCTCCGGAGCTCACTTTCGAACACCTTCGGCCGTGCGCGTGCGCGCCGTTCTGCCATGGATCGTAGAGGGGGCCGCAGACCAGTGTCCCGCACCCGGCTGTGGACTCCGTCCGGCTCATGGGGAGACGAGGACGACCGGTACGAGGTTGATACGTGAAGCAATCTCCGTTGTTGCACGGCGCGCGCCCGGGCGCTGCGGGCGGGAGAGCCGTGGGGGACGGTCGCGGAGGCGGTCGCGGAGGCGGTCGCGGAGGCGGTCGTGGGAGGTCGTGGCCGGTCGGGCCGGGGCGGGGGAAAGGGATGTGAATCCACCCCGGCCAGCGTGCTAATGTTCTGGATGTCGGAAGGCGCAAGGCCCCACGGGGCAAGGGCTCGAGGACACACCCAATGCGCGGGTGGCGGAATAGGCAGACGCGCTGGATTCAGGTTCCAGTGCCCGCAAGGGCGTGGGGGTTCAACTCCCCCCTCGCGCACAACGAGGGAACGGGTCTCTCCAGGTGACGGAAGTCACCGGAGGGGCCCGTTTCTCGTTTCCATGATCGTTGTGAGGCATCACACAGTCCGGCCAGGCCCTACGAGGGGGCCTGGGCGCGTGAGCTATTTCACGTGTGCGGACCGGCTTCGTCGGGGTGTTCACCCCCCGGAGTGCCGATGCCCGGGCCTGCGGCTGTCACCGAACTGACATGACCGTGCAGGGCGTTGAGCCGGCGCGGAGCCCCGCGCGGTGGCTACGCGCGGAGGGTGGCCGGTCGCAGGGTGGCGCGGCGGAGGGTGACGGCGGCCTGGAGGAGGGCCGGGGCGGTGGCGAGGGCGGCGCAGGCCGCGGTGACCGTGACGAGGGCCTGCCAGGGGAGTGCGAGCGGGGCGGGCGCCGACTGCAGGGCCAGGGCCGCCCGGAGCCCGGCCAGCTGGAGTGCCGCGACGGCCGTGCCCAGCACCGCGCCGACCGCGACCGCCGTCAGGCTCTCGGCGCCCACCAGCCGCAGCACCTGCCACCGCGTGGCACCGGTCAGCCGCAGCACCGCGAGATCACGCGCACGGTCGGACGTCGCCATGACGACGGTGTTGACCAGGGAGATGCCCGTGTAGAGGAGGGCGATGCCGAGGACGAGGAGGAGTCCGTGGCGGGTGGTGCGTCCGGTCCCGGGATCCGTCGCGGACAGCCACCGCTCGGCGGTCAGCACACGGCCGCCCGCGGGCTGTACCGCCCGCTCCAGGCCGGCGGCCACCGCACGCGCGTCGGCTCCGTCCGCGACGGCGACGTCGACCCGGTCCACGCGGGCCCCCGGCGCGTTGGCGGGGGTGACGTAGACGCCGTTGTCACCGGTTCCGGTGGCCATCACCGCGGCGATCCGCAGGGTCCGCTCCGTGCCGTCCCCCAGCCACACCCGGACCCGCTGCCCGACCGTGTGCCGCTCCCACTCCTCGTTGACGACGACGGAACCGTCGTCCAGGTCGGTGACCTTCCCCGCGGTGAGCGGCAACCGCGCGGTGGCCGCCAGCCCCCCGGGGTCGGCGGCACGCGCCTCGGACCTGATCAGTGCCACGCCCTCCTCCAGGACGTGCACGGCGGTCGGCGCGCTCGCCGACACCCGCGCGCCGGGCACCGCGCGGAGCCGGTCCAGCGTCCGCGCGTCGAGGAATCCCCCGCCGTCGGCGGTGACGACGAACTCCGCCGCGGTCCGCTCCCGCGCCTCGGCGGCCCTCGCCCGGTCCAGGGTCGCGGTGGCGCCGAGCAGGGAGCCGGTGAGGGCGACCGTGACCAGGACGGGCGCGGCGACCGCCGCCGTACGGCGCACCCCGGCGGACGCGTTCTCGCGCACCAGCATGCCGCCCGCCCCCGGCAGCCGGTCCGGCAGCCAGGTCAACAGGCGGGTCAGCGGGCGCACCACCGGCGGTGCGAGCAGCGCGGCGGCGGTGATCAGCAGCAGGGGCCGGCTGACATAGGTCTTGCGGTGCAGCAGGTCGCCGGGGTCGCCGAGCAGCGCGACGACGAGCGTCACCACGGCCGTGAGCAGCAGGCCCGCGCCGCACAGCCACCGCCCCGGCGTCATGGCCCGGGGGCCGGCGGACGCCTCGCGCAGGGCCTGGACGGGCGCCGTGCGCCCCGCCCGCCAGGAGGCCGCGACCACGCCGGTCAGGGCGACGAGGAGTCCCGTCCAGAACGCCACGTGGTACGGCCAGGTCGCGTCGCCGATCCTGAACCAGCCGGGCGCCAGCCCCACATCGGCCACCCACGCGGCCAGCCGGGGCGCCACGGACCCGCCGAGCGCGCAGCCGGCGGCCGAGGCGAACACCCCGATGACCAGGGCCTCGAGGAGCACCATGCGCCGCAGCTGCCCCGGGGTGGCGCCGACGGTGCGCAGCAGCCCGAACTCCCGGCGCCGCCGGTCGACCGCGAAGGCGAAGGTGGACGCCACCACGAACACCGAGACGAAGGCGGAGACCCCGCCGGCCGTGCCGAACAGGGCGTTCAGCGCCGTCAGCGCCTCGCGGTCGCGTTCGGGGTCCGGGTCGGCGAAGCGGCGGTCGTCGCCCGTGAGCACGCGGACGCCGCCGGCGCCGCGCACCGCCTCCCGTACGGCCGCCGGGTCGGCGTCCACGACCAGCTGGTGGACCGCGGGGGACAGCTCGGCGGCGCGCGCGTCGGTGTGGAAGACGGCCCGCTCGAAGCCCCGGTCGGTCACGGTGCCCACCACCCGCACGGTGCCGTGCCCCGTGCGCACCCGCTGTCCGGGCCGGGCCCAGTCGCCGCTGACGACGACCTCGTCGTCCGCGCGGGGCGCACGGCCCGACTCGATCCCGTACGGGGCGAACGCGGCGGTGGACCAGGGGTGGCCGGTCAGGCCGCCGGGTCCGCCCTCGGCGCGGACGGGGTAGGAGCGGTCCGGGACGACGGTGCCGAGGCGGCGCAGCTTCGCCACGGTCGCGTCCGGCACCGCGCGAGGGTGTGCCAGCTTCTCGGTCCGGTCGCCGTTCGGCGTCGGGACGCGCAGGGTGTCCGCTCCCCTGACCACGACGGGGGCGGCCGCGAACCGTTCCGCTCCCCGCGCGGGAGCGTCCGACGAGGAGGCGAGGGCGAGCCCCATGACGGTGAGCAGGGCCACGCCCAGGGACAGGGCGGTGAAACTGCCCGCGAAGGTGAGCAGGCGGGCGCGCACGGTGCGCAGGGCGAGGCTCAGCATCCCGCGGCCTCCAGTCCGGTCATCCGCGCGGCGATGGCGTCGGCGTCCGCCCCGGACGGCTCGCCGTGGACCCGGCCGTCGACCAGGAAGACCACGCGGTCCGCGCGGGCGGCGGCCACCGGGTCGTGGGTGACCATGACGACGGTCCGGCCCTCGTCGTCGACCATCTCCCGCAACAGCGTGAGCACGTCGTGTCCGGTCCGGGAGTCCAGCGCCCCGGTCGGTTCGTCGGCGAACAGCACCTCGGGCCGGGTGATCACCGCGCGGGCGAGCGCCACCCGCTGCTGCTGGCCGCCGGACAGCTCGGCGGGCCGGTGCCGGGCCCGGTCGGCGAGGCCGACCTGATCGAGCGCCGCGCGGATCCGGCTCCGTGGGACCCGCCGGCCGGCCAGCCGCAGCGGCAGGGCGACGTTCTGCGCGGCGGTCAGCGCCGGCAGCAGGTTGAACGCCTGGAAGACGAACCCGACGCGCTCGCGGCGCAGCAGGGTCAGCCGCCGCTCACCGAGCCCGGTCAGCTCGGTGTCGCCGAGGGCGACCGAGCCCGAGGTCGGGCGGTCGAGTCCCGCCGCGCACTGCAGCAGCGTCGACTTGCCGGATCCGGAGGGACCCATCACGGCGGTGAAGGTCCCGCGCGGGAAGGCGAGGGAGACCTCGTCCAGCGCGGTCACCACGCCGGCACCCGACCCGTACCGCCGGCTCACGCGGCGCAAGGTGATCGCGTCGCCGTCCCTCTGGTCCATGTGTCCCCACTCCCCTGTCCGTCGTGGCCGTGCGCGGCCGTTCCGTGTCCGTTTCCATGGCCGTGCGCGGCCGTTCCGATGCCGTGCGCGGCCGTCCCGGTCGTTCCGGGCCGGGCACGGGGAAACGAAACCGTGCGGAGGCCGGCCGGCGCAGTGCGGCAGGGGCGAGAAGGCAGGGTGGGGTCAGGCATACCCCGAGACCTCCGCCGGGGCCCATGGCCCCGCGCGGCGGCGGCTTCTACGGTGATCGTCATGCAGCCCCGAAACCCCTGGCAGGCCATGGCCCGCCCCGGCTACGCCCTGTCGTCGTGGCCGTGGCGCTCGGCCGGTTATCTGTTCACCGGTGCGGTGAGCGGCGCGGTCGTGCTGGTCTGCGTCGTGGTGTCGGCAGTGGCCGGCGGTGTGCTCGCGATCGTGCTGGTGGGGCTGCCGCTGCTGCTCGGCACGGCGCTCGCCGGCCTGCCGGTGGCCCGGCTGGAACGGTGGCGGCTGCGGCTGGTCCACGGCGGCCGGACAACCGACCCGCATCTGCCGCCGGCCGCCCCCGGTCTGAAGGCCTGGCTGACCACCCGGCTGCGGGAGCGGGCCACCTGGCGGGAGCTCGGCCACGCCCTGCTCCTCGCGGGTCTGCTCTGGCCCGTGGACGCCCTCGCCCTCACGGCCGGTCTGCTCTTCCCGGCCGCCGTGACCGCCACCCCGCTGCTGATGGCCACGGCCGGAGACGGCCAGGAGGCGAAGGTCCTCAAGCTGTGGATGGTCACCGGCTGGCCGGCGGCGGCCGGTGCCGCCCTGCTCGGCGTCCTCCTGCTCGTGCTGGGCGCCTACCTGCTGGGCGTGGCGGCGGGTGCCCGCGCGGGGCTGACCCGGCTGCTCCTCGTCCCGCGCGAGGCCGAACTCGACGCCCGCGTGAGCGAACTGACCCGTTCCCGGGTGCGGCTGGTGGACGCCTTCGAGGCGGAACGGCGGCGCATCGAGCGCGATCTGCACGACGGGGCCCAGCAGCGCCTGGTCGCCCTGACGATGACGCTCGGCCTGGCCCGCCTGGACGCGCCGCCCGGCCCGCTCGCCGACCAGCTCGCCAAGGCCCACGAGGAGTCGGGCCGGGCACTGGCGGAACTGCGGGAACTCGTCCACGGCATCCACCCCCGGGTCCTCGCCGACTACGGGCTCGGGGCCGCGGTCGCCGACGCCGCCGACCGGTCCGCCGTACCGGTGGACGTGGCGGTGGACCTGCCCGCGCGGCTGCCCGCGTCCGTGGAGGCCGCCGCGTACTTCGTGGTGTGCGAGGCGCTCGCCAACGTCGCTCGGCACAGCGGGGCGAGCCGCGCGCGGGTGGCGGGCGGGCACCGGGACGGGCGGCTGCTGCTGGAGATCCGGGACGACGGACGGGGCGGAGCACGGGCCGGGGCGGGCAGCGGGCTGACCGGACTGGCCGACCGGGTGTCGGTGCTCGATGGCAGACTCACCCTGTCCAGTCCGCCGGGCGGACCGACCCTGCTGCGTGTGGAGATCCCTTGCGCCCCCAGCCCCAGACCCTGACGGACGGCCCGGCGCTGCGGGTCGTGCTGGCCGAGGACAGTGTGCTGCTGAGGGAGGGCCTGACCGGTCTGCTCCAGCGGTGCGGGCACGAGGTGGTCGCGGCGGTCGGTGACGCCGGGGCGCTGGTCGCCGCGGTCGGGGAGCACGACCCGGACATCGTGGTGACGGACGTCCGGATGCCGCCGGACTTCCAGGACGAGGGGCTGCACGCGGCCGTGCGGCTGCGCACCGAGCGGCCCGCCCTCCCCGTCCTCGTGCTCAGCCAGTACGTCCAGCGCCGGTACGCCTCCGATCTGCTGGACTCGGGCGACGGCACGGGCGTCGGCTACCTGCTGAAGGACAGGGTCGGCCAGGTCGAGGAGTTCGTGACCGCGCTGGGCGACGTGGCGGCCGGGGGCACGGTGGTGGACCCCGAGGTCGTACGGCAGTTGCTGCGCCGCCGCCGTGATCCGCTGCGGCGGCTGTCGCCGCGGGAGCGCGAGGTGCTGGCGCTGATGGCGGAGGGCAGGTCCAACGGCGCGATCGCGCGCGAGCTGGTGGTGTCGGAGGCGGCCGTCGGCAAGCACATCGGCAGCATCTTCACCAAGCTGGACCTGCCGCCGGCGGACGGGACGCACCGGCGGGTGCTGGCGGTCCTGGCGTACCTGCGGGCCTGATACGTCCGAGTTGCGGGCCCGGTAAACCGACAGGACGGTTTTTTGTCGCGGCGGCCCTCTACCGGCCGGTCGTGATGAATGACCGGTACCAGGGCGCCGACCGTGCGAAGGCGGGCGCGAAGCCCTCGCCGGGCGGGCAGTCCAGGTCCTTCCAGAAGCCGTCGTCGGCGAACCAGTGGTCCACGGTGAGCATGTCGAGGTGGTGCGTCGCGCGGGGCGAGCCGGCCGCCCGCGCGCGGGCGGTGGCCACGTCCACCGAGGCACCGCCGCCGGGCCGTTCCACCTGCTCGCAGACGGCCTTGAGCAGTTCGGAGACGGGTACGGGGTCCGGGTGCGCCACGTAGTGGGCCCCGGGGCCGTGGTGCGGGGACAGTGCCGCGGCGACGACCGCCCGGCCCAGGGTGCCGACGTCGATCATCGACTGGAGGGCCGTACAGCCGCTGACGGTCGCGGACAACTCGCGCAGCAGGCCCACCAGTCCGGGGACCACCCAGCGGTCGCCCTCGCCGTGCACCAGGTGCGGGCGCAGCACCAGTCCGCCCGCGTCGAGAACGTGCCGCTCGGCCGCCGCTCGGCTGCGGCTGGTGGCGGAGACCGGCGCGATCGGGGCCTCGCCGGGCCGTACGCCGCGGAAGGGGCCCCGGCCGTGGACGGCGGCCGTGCTCACGTACACGATCCGGCGCACCCCGGCCCGTACCGCCTCCTCCACCAGGGCCTTCGTGCCGAGGTCGTTGACCGCGGCGACGGACTCCGGATCGCCTCCCACGCGGGAGGCGCAGTGCACGAGGACGTCGACGCCGGCGCAACTGCCGTGCAGGCTGCCCGGGTCGGCGAGGTCTCCGGGTACGGCACCGGCGTCCGTCCGCCCGCCCGGAGTGCGGCGGGACAGCGAACGGACGCGGACACCGGGACGCCCGCGGGCCGCCTCGGCGACCCGGCTGCCGATGAAGCCCGTCGCACCGGTGATCAGGAGGTCGGCGGTCACGGCAGCGACCGTACCGGGGCGGTGGGCGCGCAGGTGAGGGTGGCGGTGAAGACGGACTCGTCGTCCTGCCGTCCCGACACCCGTACCGTCACCTCGTCCTCACCCTTGTCGAGCACCTCGGTGTCGATCCAGCAGGGGCTGTCCAGTTCCGCGTAGCGGCTGAAGGAGACGGCGAGTTCGGACGGCAGGAAGGGCAGCCGGCCGGAGGCCGCGGTCGCCGCCTGGCGGGCGGCCTCGAACAGGACCATGCCGGGGACGTGGTCGTTGGGCCGGGGGAAGAGCACGGGGTGGCCCATGTCGACGCGCAGCAGCCAGGTGCCGGGCCGGTCGGCCGGGGCGAGGACGACGTCCTCCGCGCGGTGGCGGCCCACCTGTTCGGGCGGAACCGGCGCGGGCGGCGGTATTCGGGTGTCCCCCGCGGCCAGGTGGCGTTCGCGCAGCCGGCGGTAGGCGGCGGGGGAGGTGCAGCCCGTGCTGCCGGTGCCCCGGGCGACGAGCAGCCCCGCGCGGTGGAACTCCATGGTCGTGCGCATGCCGTTCAGACCGCGGCCCCGGCGGCGCACCTCGGAACAGACGACGTCGACGGTGACCGGCTCGGCCGCGTCGGCGAGCAGTAACGCGGCGGGGTCGGTGGACACCTCCAGGTCGTGCATGACGAAGTGCGTGTCGGCGGGGGCACCGAACTCGGCGTGCGCCAGGGCCATCGACGTCTGGCGCAACGTTTCACCGACGATCATCGGATCCTGGTGGCGGTCGTCGACGGGTCCGAAGAAGGCGTGCCCGGCGGGCCAGCGCGCGGTGACGCGGAAGCGCTCGTCCGAGAGCCGGACCCAGGAGACCGGGAAGACGTCCGCCGCGCGGGGGCGGTGGGCGAGTTCCGGTGTGACGGGGGTGGTGGGGGCGCCGCCGGCGGCCGGACCGGCGCCGTTTGCGGGTGAGCCCTCCGGTCCGGTCTGATCCTCCATGGGTGCGCTCGAGGAATCCGGCTTCGGCATGAGGAACCCCCGGGTTCGGCAGTCTGGCTCCGGTCGGTTCGCACTAAGATACGGACGAGACGGTTTTTTTCCAAGGGTGATCCACATCGCCGGATGGGAGCCCACGCACCCCGCACCGTGCCGGACCGCACGGCGGTTCCGCGTCGGCCTCACGGTGACTGCACGGTGCGACCCACGAGATCCACGAGGATCCACGCAGATCAGGAGGCACCCGATGGCGCGACAGGAGCGCGCGATCCGTACCCGGCGGACCATTCTGGAGGCGGCGGCCGCCGTCTTCGACGAACGCGGCTACACCTCGGCGACCATCGGGGAGATCCTGGAGCGGGCCGGGGTCACCAAGGGCGCGCTGTACTTCCACTTCGGCTCCAAGGAGGAGCTGGCGCTCGGTGTGTTCGAGGAGCAGCTGGCGATCTCCCTGCCGCACCAGTCGAGCAAACTGCAGGAGCTGGTCGACTCCGGCCTGGTGCTGGCCACCCGGCTGCGGACCGAGCCGCTGGTGCGGGCGAGTGTCGGGCTGGCCCTGGACCAGGGAGCGCTGGGGCTGGACCGCACTCCCGCGTTCGGCATGTGGATCGACCAGACCACCCGGACGCTGGCCGAGGCCGGTGCGGCGGGCGAGCTGCTGCCGCACGTGGATCCGGTGGAGACGGCGGAACTGCTCGTCGCGAGCTTCTCGGGCGTGCAGCTGTTGTCGCAGCTGCGCTGCCAGCGGCAGGACCTGGAGCAGCGGGTCGTCGTGCTGTTCCACCACATGCTGCCGGGCATCGCCGTTCCCGCGGTACTGGCCCGGCTGGACATCTCCGCGGACCGCGCGGGGCGGCTGTTCGCGGAGGGACGGCTGCTGCCGGCGGCGGGGGACGTGGTGGAGGCGGGGTAGGAGCGCGGGCGGTCGGCGCGGGGCGTGCGGGCGGGAGCGGGACGCGACTCGACGGGCCTGAGGCCGATGGGGACGGGCCGTGGGCGGTGCCGGGGTGGGCCACGGTGAGGCCGGGACCGGTGCCGGTTTCCACAGGCCGGAGTTGTCCACAGGGGCCTGACGCTTTTCGGTCACCGGTTGTACGGTCGGCACGATCGATGTCGAGCGTGTGTACGGCACGCATGTACGGGGGAGGCGGTTGCCGTGACCGAGTTCATGGCCGGTACGGCCGGGACCGAAGGGGTGGCCGGGACGGCGGAGGCCCACCGGGCGGACGGCGCGACCGCCGTGCGGCGGCTGCCGCGGGTGCCCGGGTTCGCCGAGTGGCCGGCCGCGGGCACGCCCAAGCGGGAGGGCAAGGCGCTGCGCGCGGACGTCCCGCGCAGCGCACACGCCGCCCTCGACCGGGACGCCTCCCGTCCCGACGCGGTGAGCGCCGTCGAGGAGTCCAGCCGCGGCAGGCTGCCCGACCTGGCACCGCTCCGGGTGGGCAGGATGGCGGCGACGCCGTTCGCCTTCCTGCGCGGATCGGCCGGTCTCATGGCGTACGACCTGGCCCGGACCCCCACGACCCGGATCGGCGCCCAGATCTGCGGGGACGCCCACGCGGCGAACTTCGGTCTGTACGGGGACGCGCGCGGCCGTCTGGTCATCGACCTGAACGACTTCGACGAGACCGTGTACGGCCCCTGGGAATGGGACCTCAAACGGCTCGCCACCTCGCTGGTGCTCGCCGGGCGGGAGGCCGGCGCGGACGAGGACACCTGTCGCGCCGCCGCCCACGACGCCGTGGGCGCCTACCGGCACACGATGCGCCTGCTGTCCCGGCTGCCCGCGCTGGACGCCTGGAACGCCATCGCGGACGAGGAACTCGTCTCCCACGCCGGCGCCCACGACCTGCTCGGCACCCTGGAGCGGGTCTCCGAGAAGGCCCGCGCCAACACCAGCGGCCGGTTCGCGGCCAAGTCCACGGAGGCGACCGGGGACGGCGGACGCCGCTTCGTCGACGCGCCGCCGGTCCTGCGCCGGATACCGGACGCCGAGGCCGCCCAGGTGGCCGCCTCCCTGGAGGAGTACCTCGGGACGCTCCCGCCGGACCGGCACCCGCTGCTCGCCCGGCACGCGGTGCAGGACGTGGCGTTCCGCGTCGTCGGCACCGGCAGCGTCGGCACCCGCTCCTACGTCGTGCTGCTCCTCGACCACCGGGGCGAGCCGCTGGTCCTCCAGGTGAAGGAGGCCCGGCCCTCGGCGCTCGTTCCGCATCTGCTGACGGCCGGCTTCGACACGCCCGAGCCCGGGCACGAGGGCCGGCGGGTGGTCCACGGCCAGAAGCGGATGCAGGTCATCAGCGACAACCTGCTGGGCTGGACGACGGTCGACGGCCGCCCCTACCAGGTGCGTCAGTTCCGCAACCGCAAGGGCAGCGTCGACCCGGCCGCGCTGGCCGCCGACCAGGTCGACGACTACGCCCGGATGACCGGCGCCCTGCTGGCCCGCGCCCACTCCCACAGCGCCGACCCCCGGCTGATCGCCGGCTACTGCGGCAAGAACGACGAGCTGGACGAGGCGGTGGCCGCCTTCGCCGTCGCCTACGCCGATCTCACGGAGGCGGACCACACGGACCTCGTGACGGCGGTGCGGTCGGGACGGATCGCCGCGGAGGCCGGGGTGTGAGCGGGCACCGGGCACCGGCGCGCCCTCCCGGCCGGGAGGGGCCGGGCGGAGCGGGACGTGGTGCCCGGGCGGGTGGCCTACGCTGTCCGGGTGACGACCTCGGAAGGTGAGCAGGGTGGCGGCGGCACCGGCGCGGAGCGGACGCCCGGCGGCGGGAACGCGCCGCGGCCCGAGGACCGGCTGGAACAGGCCGTGCGGGCGGCCGAGCAGGCGCTGATCGAGTTCGAGATCGCCGTGGAGACCTTCCGCGTCGAGGTCGAGAACTTCTCCCGGCTGCACGAACAGAAGCTCGGCCCCGTCTACGCCCGCCTCGAGGAGCTGGACGCCCGGATCCTGGAGGCCAGGGCCGCCCGCAGCGACGACCCCGAGGACCGGCGCCGGGCCGACGAGGCACGCGCCCGGCTCATGCCGATCCCCGGCGTCGAGGAGCTGATGAACGGCTGGATGGACGGGGAGGGCCTGTTCCCCGAGGCCACCGCCATGCTCACGGACCAGCCGGTCCGGCCCCCGCAGCGGGTGCGGCCCAGCGAGGAGGCCCGCAAGCTCTACCGGGAGCTCGCCCGCAAGGCCCACCCGGACCTCGCGCAGGAGGACGAGGAGCGCGCCCGCCGCGAGGAGTTCATCACCCGGGTCAACGCCGCCTACGCCCGTGGCAGCGAGGCCGAGCTGCGGGAACTCGCCGAGGAGTGGGCCGCCGGACCGCAGCTGAAGCGCGGCCCGAGCGCGGCCGAGGAGCTCTACGCCCGCCTCGAATGGCTCTCCCGGCGCAAGGAACTGCTCACGCTGGTCGCCAAGGAGCTCGAGGACAGCGCCATCGGCTCGATGCTGCGCCTCGCCCCCGAGGACCCCGACCGGCTGCTCGAGGAGATCGCCGGTCAGCTGCACGCCCAGGTGGCCGAACGCGAGTCCGAGCTGGCCGCTCTGCTGGCCTGAACCCGTCCCCCGGCCGGTCGGGTAGCGTCGTGGGCATGAGTTTTGGAGCTGGTGTGCCCACGGTCCAGGTCGCGGACCTCAAGGACGGCGACTTCCTGCTGGACGTCCGGGAGGACGACGAGTGGAAGGCCGGTCATGCCGAAGGGGCGCTGCACATCCCCATCAGCGAGTTCGTGGCCCGCTACGGCGAGCTGACCGAGGCCGCCCCGCAGGACGGCCGGGTCCATGTGATCTGCCGCTCCGGCGGACGGTCGGCCCAGGTCACGATGTACCTGGGCCAGCAGGGCATCGACGCCGTCAACGTGCACGGCGGGATGCAGGTGTGGGAGGCCGCGGGCCGCCCCGTCGTCACCGACGACGGGGAGCCGGGGCACGTGCTGTAACGGGAGTTCGCCGGACCGGCCCCCCTACCGGTCGAAGTCCAGCTCCACCCTCTCCGTCACCGGACGGGACTGGCAGGCCAGGACGTAACCGGCCTCCGTCTCCTCCGACTCCAGCGCGAAGTTGCGGTCCATCCGCACCTCGCCCGAGACGAGGAAGGCGCGGCAGGTCCCGCACACCCCGCCCTTGCAGGCGTAGGGCGCGTCGGGCCGGTTGCGCAGCACCGTGTCCAGCAGGGACTCCCCGGCCCGGACGGGCCAGGTGCCGCCGCGTCCGTCGAGCCGGGCGGTGACCGTGCTGTCGGCGGGGGCGGGTGCGGTGGAGACGGGCGCCGCGTCCACGTGGAAGATCTCCTGGTGGATGCGGGACCGGTCGACGCCCAGCCCGCGCAGCGCCCGCTCGGCGCCCTCGACCAGCCCGTACGGCCCGCACAGGAACCAGCCGTCCACCTGCTCCACGGGCAGCAGCGCCGGCAGCAGCCCGGTCAGCCGCTCCCGGTCCAGCCGCCCGGACGGCAGCCCGGCCTGCTGCTCCTCACGGGAGAGCACCGTGACCAGCTGCAGTCGCTCGGGGTAGCGGTCCTTCAGGTCGGCGACCTCCTCCAGGAACATCGTGGAGGCGGCCGTCCGGTCGCTGCGGATCAGGCAGAACCTCGCCTCCGGTTCGCGGGCGAGGAGGGTGGAGACGATCGACAGCACCGGGGTGATGCCGCTGCCGCCGACGACCGCCGCGTACCGGCCGGGGGCGGGCGTGAGTGTGAAGCGGCCGGCGGGGGTCATCACCTCCAGCTCGTCACCGAGGCCGATCTCCTTGAGCGCGTACGTGGAGAAGGCGCCGCCCTCGACCAGCCGCACGCCGACCCGCAGCGTGCTCGGGGCCTCGCCGTCGGGTGCGGGGGAGCAGATGGAGTAGGTGCGGCGTATCTCCTCGCCGTCGGCGGTGCGCCGCAGGGCCAGGTGCTGGCCGGGCGCGTACCGGTACTCCTCGCGCAGCCGCGCGGGGACGGTGAGCGTGAGGGCGACGGAGTCGTCGGTGAGCCGGTCGACCGCGGCCACCCGGAGCCGGTGGAAGCGGGCCATCACAACTCCTTGAAGTGATCGAACGGTTCGCGGCATGCCAGGCAGCGGCGCAGCGCCTTGCACGCGGTGGAGGAGAAACGGCTGAGCAGCTCGGTCGCGGCCGATCCGCAGTGCGGGCAGTGGACGGGGGCGAACTCGTCCGCGCACGGTTCGGACCGGGTGCGGGTCGACCCGAGCTCCACCGGGACCGGCCCGGGGGAGGCCGCCACCGGGCGCGGCGGGGCGATGCCGAACTCCCGCAGTTTGCGGCGCCCTTCGTCGGTGATGTCGTCGGTCGACCAGGCCGGCGCGAGCACCCTGCGCACCGTGACCTCCCGCACCCCGTGCTCGCGCAGCACCCGCTCAATGTCGAGGCTCATCGCCTCGACGGCCGGGCAGCCGGTGTACGTGGGGGTCAGTTCGACCTCGACGGTGTCCGTCCCGTGAGCGTGCACCGCGCGCACGACGCCCAGTTCGCGCAGGGTCAGCACCGGCAGTTCGGGGTCGGGAACCGAACCGGCGAGCTCCAGGAGTTCCGCCTCCAGCGGGGTGGCGGTCACCATGCCGCCCCCGGGTGGCTGCGGTGCAGGTGCTGCATCTCGGCGAGCATCCGGCCGAACGGCTCGGTGTGCAGGCCCTGGCGGCCCGCGCCGGCCGCCCACGCTCCCGTGCGCGGTCCCTCGGGCACCGTCAGCGTGGCCCGGCGCAGCACGTCGCCGATCCGCTCCAGCCAGGCCTCCTCCAGGCGGGTCGCGTCGGCGTCGACGCCTTCGACCGGCTGGAACATCTCGCCGGTGTACCGCCACAGGGCGTCCACGGCCCGCTGCATCCGCGCGTGGCTCTCGTCGGTGCCGTCGCCGAGCCGCAGGGTCCACTGCTCGGCGTGGTCGCGGTGGTAGGCGGTCTCCTTGACGGCCTTGGCGGCCAGGGGCGCGAACGGTCCGTCGCCGGCCGCCAGCTCCGCGTACAGCAGGTACTGGTGGGCGGAGAAGAACAGCTGGCGGGCGATGGTGTGGGCGAAGTCGCCGTTGGGCTGCTCCACCAGCTGGAGGTTGCGGAAGGCGCGCTCCTCGCGGAGGAACGCCAGCTCGTCCTCGTCGCCGGCCATCGACAGCAGCACCCGGGCCTGGCCGAGCAGGTCCAGCGCGATGTTGGCGAGGGCCACCTCCTCCTCGAGGACGGGGGCGTGGCCGGCCCACTCGCCGAGGCGGTGGGAGAGCACCAGCGCGTCGTCGCCGAGGGCGAGCGCGGCGGCCGTGGGCACGGCGGTGTCCCCGGTGGGTGTCGTCGTCACAGGTGCCGCACCCCCTCGGGGATCTCGTAGAAGGTCGGGTGCCGGTAGGGCTTGTCGGCGGCCGGTTCGAAGAAGGGGTCCTTCTCGTCGGGCGAGGAGGCGGTGATCGAGGACGACGGCACGACCCAGATCGAGACGCCCTCGCCGCGCCGGGTGTACAGGTCGCGGGCGTTGCGCAGGGCGAGTTCCGCGTCCGGTGCGTGCAGGCTGCCGGCGTGGGTGTGGGACAGTCCCCGGCGCGAGCGCACGAAGACCTCCCACAGGGGCCAGTCGGTGTGGGTCATGCTCGCGAAGCTCCTGTCTCGCCGTTGCTGTGCCTGGCCGCGTGGGCCGCTGCCGCTTCCCTGACCCAGGCGCCCTCCTCGTGGGCCCGCCTGCGCCGGCTCAGCCGCTGTTCGTTGCACGGGCCGTTGCCCTTGAGGACGTCCCGGAACTCCGTCCAGTCGATCGCGCCGAAGTCGTGGTGTCCGCGCTCCTCGTTCCACTTCAGGTCGGGGTCGGGGAGGGTGAGGCCGAGGGAGGCGGCCTGGGGGACGCAGATGTCGACGAAGCGCTGGCGCAGCTCGTCGTTGGAGTGCCGTTTGATCTTCCAGGCCATCGACTGCGCGGAGTGCTGCGACTCGTCGTCGGGCGGGCCGAACATCATCAGCGACGGCCACCACCAGCGGTCCACCGCGTCCTGGGCCATGGCTTGCTGCTCCGGGGTGCCCTTGCTGAGCGCCAGCAGCAGCTCGTACCCCTGGCGCTGGTGGAAGGACTCCTCCTTGCAGATGCGGACCATCGCCCGCGCGTACGGCCCGTAGGAGCAGCGGCACAGGGGGACCTGGTTGGTGATCGCCGCGCCGTCCACGAGCCAGCCGATCGCTCCGACGTCCGCCCAGGTGAGCGTCGGGTAGTTGAAGATCGAGGAGTACTTCTGGCGGCCGGAGTGCAGCTTGTCCAGCAGCTCTTCGCGGCTGGTGCCGAGCGTCTCGGCGGCGCTGTAGAGATACAGGCCGTGCCCGGCCTCGTCCTGCACCTTCGCCATCAGGATCGCCTTGCGGCGCAGGGAGGGAGCGCGCGTGATCCAGTTGGCCTCCGGCTGCATGCCGATGATCTCGGAGTGCGCGTGCTGCGCGATCTGCCGGACCAGCGTGGCCCGGTAGGCGTCCGGCATCCAGTCGCGCGGCTCGATCCGCTCGTCGGCGGCGACGGCCGCGTCGAAGGCGCGCTCGTGCACGGCGGTGTCGTCCGTGCCGGCCGTCGCGCCGTACGCCTGGCTGCCGGCCGTATCGCGGGCGGCTGCTGTCGCCATGAGGTCCCCCTCGACCTGGATGTTTCCCGGAGCACGCTCCCGACCGATCGTTCGGTTCGTGCGATTCCATGGTGGGACGGGCACCGCGAGGTGTCAACCGCTGTGGATAACCTGCGGGTGCCGCCTGTGGACAAGGGACCGTGCGTGCGGCGACGCCCGTGTCACCGGGGCAGGGGGACTGTGCCCGGGAGCCCGGTGCTGAGTACCGTTCCGTGCGACGCGGCGGAGCGGGGAGCGGGGCGGCAGGGGACCTCGCGGCCGGGTGGGAAGCAGTGACGGACCGGGAACGGCGGATCGGGGCGGAATGGACGCGTACGACAAGGGCTCGGACGCCCGGCACGGGCCTGCGGAGCGGGACGCCGGGCGGGATCCGCACCCCGTCCCGCCGCCGCCCCCGGCGGACCCGCCCGCCCCCGAGGCCCTCGACAGCCTTACGTCCGCACCGGTGACCGTCCCGCCCGCCGAGCCCCGTACCGGCGTGGCCGCCCTCTCCCTGCGCTACCGGATCGTCGCCGCGCTGGTGCTCGCGGCCGTCGCGGTGGGCGTCTGTGTGCACCTCGGCATGGCGTTCCTGCACGTCGCGCCCTCGAACACGGTCAGCAAGCAGCACCGCGAGACGATCGACGACTGGATCTACCCGGAGTTCGAGCAGAACTGGAAGCTGTTCGCGCCGAACCCCCTGCAGCAGAACGTCGCGGTCCAGGTGCGCGCGGAGATCCGCGCGGCGGACGGAACGTCGCGGACCACCGGCTGGTACGACCTGTCCGCGCAGGACGGCCGGGCCATCGACGGCAACCCGCTGCCCAGCCACACCCAGCAGAACGAGCTGCGCCGCGCGTGGGACTTCTTCCTCTCGACGCACGACGACGACAACCGGACGGTGGGCCTGCGCGGGGCGCTGGCCGAGGCCTACCTGCGCCGGATCACGGTGATGCGCCTCGACCGCGCGGACGCGGCCGGTGCGGACGGAGCCGTCGAGCGCGTGCAGGTCCGCTCGCGCACCACCGACATCCCGCCGCCGGACTGGAGCGAGGAGGAGATCTCCACCACGCCCGTGTACCGCACCCTGCCCTGGTGGCCGGTGCCCGAGGACGAGACCCGGGGAGGCATCGGGTGAACCGCTTCTCCCTGGCCCTCTCCCGGGGCATCGCCCGCGTCACCGACTCCGCGCTGGGCCCGTACCAGACCGCGGTGATCCGCATCGGCTTCAGCCTGACCTGGCTGCTGTTCCTGCTGCGCGAGTTCCCCCACCGCCAGGAGCTCTACGGTCCCGACGGCCCCTGGGACTGGGAGCTCGCCGAGCAGCTGGTCGCGACGAACGACGCCTTCACGGTGCTGCTCTGGTCCGACAGCCAGCTGTGGTTCGAGGCCGTCTACGCGCTGGCCGTGCTGTGGAGCCTCCTGCTGCTGCTGGGCTGGCGCACCCGCACCATGTCGGTGCTGTTCATGGTCGGTGTGCTGTCGCTGCAGAACCGCAGTGTGTTCATGGGGGACGGCGGTGACAACGTCCTGCACCTGATGGCGATCTACCTGGTCTTCACCCGCTGCGGCCAGGTCTGGTCGCTGGACGCGCGGCGCGCCCGCCGGGCGGCCGGGGCGCGGGCGCGCGGGGAGCGGCCGCGGGACCGGGTCGGCCCGGCGCTGTGGGGCGTGCTGGGCTTCCTGCTGCTGTCGGCGACCCTCGCGGGCCGGACGGACGGCGACTGGTTCATACCGGCGCTGCTGTGGGCGGTGTGGCTCGCGCAGGCGCTGTGGTGGCTGGCCGGGCGCCGCGCGGGGACCGGTGAGCCGCGGATCCTGCTGGACGTCGTCGCGAACGTCGTGCACAACGGCGCACTGCTGGTGATCATGGCGGAGGCGTGTCTGATCTACGCCACGGCCGGCTGGTACAAGGTCCAGGGCTCCCGCTGGCAGGACGGCACGGCCGTCTACTACCCGCTCCACCTGGAGTATTTCTCCCCCTGGCCGGCCCTCGCGGACCTGCTGTCGGCCGGCGGCACCATGGTGATGCTGGTGACCTACGTGACGGTCGCCGTGCAGGTCGCCTTCCCGTTCACCCTGTTCAACCGGCGGGTCAAGAACGTCCTGCTCAGCTTCATGATCTTCGAGCACGCGGTGATCGCCGTCGTGCTCGGACTGCCCTTCTTCTCCCTGGCGATGATCGCGGCCGACGCGGTCTTCCTGCCGACGTCCTTCCTGCGCCGCCTGGGCCGTCCGGCGGCACGCGCGTGGGGACGGCTGCGCCCGCGCGGGAGCGGAACGCCCCTCCCGGGGCCGCGCCGCCCTGCCGATCCCCCCGGCGGGGAGACGCCGCCGGCGGCTGCCCCGGTACCGGGCGGAGTGCCGGACCCGCGCACGTAGGCTGCACGCCATGAGCGACCCCGCCCGCATCCCGGAACCCGAGAACCCGGCCGGCCCCGTGTCCGCCTGGCACCGTCTGGCCGGCGACGCCGTCCTGCTCGACGGTTTCCACGCGCTCAAGCACGCGGTGCGCTTCGGGGCCGAGGTGCGCATGGCGCTCACCGCGGACCGGGCCGCGGCGCTCGCCCTCGCCGACGAGCTGGCCGGGGACGTCCGCGAGGCGCTGGCGGAGCTGCTCACCGAGGTGCCCCACGGGACGTACGCCTCGCTGGTGCCCCGCCCGCATCCCACCGCGGTCGCGGCCCTGGCCGTACGCCCCTCCCGCGCGGGCAACCTGGAGAAGCTGGCGCACAGCCCGCGCACCGCGCCCGTGGTGGTCCTGGACAACCCGCGCAACCTCGGCAACGCGGGCGCGGTGATCCGGCTGGCCGCCGGTTTCGGGGCGACCGGAGTCGTCACCACGGGCACGCTCGACCCCTGGCACCCCACGGTCGTGCGCGGCGGGGCGGGGCTGCACTTCGCCACCGCCGTGGAACGGCTGACCGTGGACGAGCTGCCGCCGGGGCCGGTCTTCGCGCTCGACCCGGAGGGCGAGGACATCCGCGCGCTGAAGCTGCCGGACGACGCGCTGCTCGCCTTCGGCTCCGAGCGCAGCGGACTGTCGCCCGGGATGCGCGCGCGGGCCGACCATCTGGTGGCGCTGCCGATGCGCCCCCAGGTCTCCAGCTACAACCTCGCCACCAGTGTGGCCATGACGCTGTACCACTGGAGCGCCACCGGGGGCGCACCCTCCTGAGAACGGCGTCCTACGCCTCCCGGCGGACCTCGACCACCCGGAACCGGTTGGCCACGAACGCGCCGTCGCACAGGGCCGCGTTCGCCGCCGGGTTGCCGCCGGAGCCGTGGAAGTCGGAGAAGGCGGCCGTCTGGTTGACGTACACCCCGCCGGTGAGGTTCAGGGAGAGCTGGGCGGCCTCCTCCAGACAGACCTCGCGCACCGTCTCCTCGACCTCCGGCGAGGTCGTGTAGGCGCCGACCGTCATGGCGCCCTTCTCACGGATCGTGCGCCGCAGCAGCTCCGCCGCGTCACCGGCCGAGTCGACGGCGACGGCGAAGGAGACCGGGCCGAAGCACTCGCTCAGGTAGGCGGCCTCGGCGTCCGGCTTGGAACCGTCCAGCTTCACGATCACCGGTGTGCGCACCACCGCGCCCGGGAACTCCGGGTGGGCGATCTCGCGGGAGGCGAGGGCGACCTCGCCGAGACCGGCGGCGGCCTCCAGGCGCGCCTTGACGTCCGGGTTGACGATCGCGCCCAGCAGCGCGTTCGCCCGCGCGTCGTCGCCGAGCAGGCCGTCGACCGCCTTCGCCAGGTCGGCGGCGAACTCGTCGAAGGACTTGGGGCCCTGGTCGGTGGTGACGCCCTCGCGCGGGACGAGCAGGTTCTGCGGGGTGGTGCACATCTGGCCGCTGTAGAGCGACAGCGAGAACGCCAGGTTGGCCAGCATCCCCTTGTAGTCGCCGGTCGACTCCACGATCACCGTGTTGACGCCGGCCTTCTCGGTGTACACCTGGGCCTGGCGGGCGTTGTGCTCCAGCCAGTCGCCGAACTCGGTGGAGCCGGTGTAGTCGATGATCCGGATCTCCGGGCGGGTCGCGAGGCTCTTGGCGATGCCCTCGCCGGGCCGCTCGGCGGCCAGCGCGACCAGGTTCGCGTCGAAGCCGGCCTCGGTGAGCACCTGGCGGGCCACCTGGACGGTGAGCGCCAGCGGCAGCACCGCGCGGGGGTGCGGTTTGACCAGGACCGCGTTGCCGGTGGCCAGGGAGGCGAACAGTCCCGGGTAGCCGTTCCACGTCGGGAAGGTGTTGCAGCCGATGACCAGGGCGACGCCCCTCGGGACGGGGACGAACTCCTTGGTGAGCGCGAGCGGGTCGCGCTTGCCCTGCGGCTTGGTCCACTCCGCCGTGTCCGGCGTGCGGGTCTGCTCCGCGTAGGCGTAGGCCACCGCCTCCATGCCGCGGTCCTGCGCGTGCGGGCCGCCGGCCTGGAACGCCATCATGAACGCCTGGCCGGAGGTGTGCATGACCGCCTGGGCGAACTCCATCGTCCGGTCGCTGATCCGCTTCAGGATCTCCAGGCAGACCACCGCGCGGGTCTGCGCGCCCGCGTCCCGCCAGGCGCGCATCCCGGCCTTCATCGCGGGCAGCAGCTCGTCCGGGTCCGCGTGCGGATAGCTCACGCCCAGCTCGATGCCGTACGGGGAGGTCTCGCCGTCGACCCAGCCGTCCGTGCCCGGCTGGCCGAGGTCGAGGCGGGTGCCGAGCAGGGCGTCGAAGGCGGCCTTCCCCGCGGCCATGTCCAGGCTGCCGTTCTCCCCGTACGCCTTGGGGTGCTCGGGGTGCGGGGACCAGTACGCGCGCGTGCGGATCGCTTCCAGTGCCTGGTCCAGGGTGGGACGGTGGCGGGCGATCAGCTCGTGCGCCGTGAGTTCGGCGGCCATGCGGGACCAACTCCTCGTCTCAGGAACTCGTCGTCGAGCTCATGGACCTGTGCGGAAACGTAGTCAGGAATGGGCGGTCAGGGTTAGGGTAACCGAACGATCGGTCGGGACAAGGGGGTCCGCCGCATCTGTGGAAAACCCCGTGCGGGAGGATCGCGCACATGACAGCACTCGACCTCAGCAGTCCCGTGGCCGTGGTCGGCACCGGCACCATGGGCCAGGGAATCGCCCAGGTCGCGCTGGTCGCGGGCCATCCCGTGCGGCTGTACGACGCCGTCCCGGGCCAGGCCCGTCAGGCGGCCGGCGCGATCGGCGCGCGGCTCGACCGGCTGGTGGAGAAGGAGCGCCTCACCGCCGCCGAGCGGGACGCGGCGCGGGCCCGGCTGCGGCCCGTCGACGAACTTGGCGGGCTCGCCGGCTGCTCCCTGGTCGTGGAAGCCGTCGTGGAGCGTCTTGACGTCAAGCAGGAGCTGTTCCGGGCGCTGGAGGACGTCGTCCCCGACGACTGTCTGCTCGCCACCAACACCTCCTCGCTGTCCGTCACGGCGATCGGCGGCGCCCTGCGTCTGCCCGGACGCTTCGTGGGCCTGCACTTCTTCAACCCCGCGCCGCTGCTGCCGCTCGTCGAGGTGGTCTCCGGGTTCGCCACCGACGTCACCTGCGCCACACGCGCGTACGAGACGGCCCGCGCCTGGGGCAAGACGCCCGTCGCCTCCGCCGACACCCCCGGCTTCATCGTCAACCGGATCGCCCGGCCCTTCTACGCCGAGGCCTTCGCGGTGTACGAGTCGCAGGGCGCCGACCCGGCCACCGTCGACGCGGTGCTGCGCGAGTGCGGCGGCTTCCGCATGGGGGCCTTCGAGCTGACCGACCTCATCGGGCAGGACGTCAACGAGTCCGTCACCCACTCGGTGTGGCAGTCCTTCTTCCAGGACGTGCGCTTCACTCCGTCCCTGGCCCAGCGCCGGCTGGTCGAGTCCGGCCGCCTCGGACGCAAGAGCGGCCGGGGCTGGTACGACTACGCGGAGGGCGCCGAACGCCCCGAGCCGCACACCGCCGAGCCCGCCGGGCCGCCCGCGTACGTCGTCGCCCAGGGTGATCTGGGGCCCGCCTCGGAGCTGCTCGCCCTGATCCGCGAGGCCGGGATCGAGGTGCGCGAGGAGGACGAGGACGAGGGCACCCGCCTGGTGCTGCCCGGCGGCGGCCAGCTGGTGCTCGCCGACGGCCAGGCCTCGGTGGAGTTCCTTGACGTGGTCTACTTCGACCTCGCCCTCGACTACCGCACGGCCTCGCGCGTCGCCCTGTCGCACTGCCAGGACACCTCCGCGCGGACCGTCGCCGAGGCCACCGGCCTGTTCCAGGCGCTCGGCAAGAAGGTCAGCGTCATCGGGGACGTCCCCGGAATGATCGTCGCGCGGACGGTGGCCCGGATCATCGACCTCGCGGTCGACGCCGTCGCCAAGGGAGTCGCCACCGAGGACGACGTCGACACCGCGATGCGACTGGGTGTGAACTACCCCCTCGGCCCCTTCGAGTGGAGCCGCCGCCTGGGCCGCGGCTGGGCCGGTGCCCTGCTCGACGAACTCCACGGGATCGACCCGTCCGGCCGCTACGCCCCGTCCCTCGCGCTCTACCGGTACGCGTGCGCCGCCCCCACGAGGGAGGACACCCCATGACCACCGCCAAGCGCGACACCTACACCCCGGAGACGCTGCTGTCCGTCGCCGTCCAGGTGTTCAACGAACGCGGCTACGACGGCACCTCCATGGAGCACCTCTCCAGGGCGGCCGGCATCTCCAAGTCGTCGATCTACCACCACGTGGCCGGCAAGGAGGAACTGCTGCGCCGCGCGGTGAGCCGGGCACTGGACGGGCTCTTCGGGATCCTGGAGGAGGAACACGCGCGCGTGGGCCGCGCCGCGGAACGGCTGGAATACGTCGTACGGCGCATGGTGGAGGTGCTGATCGCCGAGCTCCCGTACGTGACGCTGCTGCTGCGGGTGCGCGGCAACACGGACACCGAGCGGTGGGCGCTGGAGCGGCGGCGCGAGTTCGACCACCGGGTGGCGGGGCTGCTGAAGGCGGCGGCGGCAGACGGGGACGTGCGCGAGGACATAGAGGTGCGCCTGGTGACCCGGCTGGTCTTCGGGATGATCAACTCGATCGTGGAGTGGTACCGGCCGGACGGGCGCGGCATGAACGAGCGCGAGGTGGCCGACGCGGTGGTGCAGCTGGCCTTCGGAGGGCTGCGCAAGGCCCTCTGAGGCCCCCGGCCACCCCACCCGGCCGTCCCCGGGGCCCCTCACCCCTGCGGTTCGAGGTCCTCCTCCTCGAACACCAGCAGGGTGCGCGTGCTCAGCACCTCGGGGATCGCCTGGAGCCGGGTCAGCACCAGCTCGCGCAGCGTCCGGTTGTCGGGCGTGTGCACCAGCAGCAGCACGTCGAAATCCCCGCCCACCAGGGCGATGTGCGAGGCGCCGGGAAGCTGTCTGAGCTGCTCGCGGACCGTGCGCCAGGTGTTCTGCACGATCTTCAGGGTGATGTACGCGGATGTTCCGTGACCGGCCCGCTCGTGGTCGACGCGGGCTCCGAAACCCCGGATGACGCCGTCCTCGACGAGCCGGTTGATCCGCGCGTACGCGTTCGCGCGGGAGACGTGCACCCGTTCGGCGACCGAGCGTATGGACGCGCGGCCGTCCGCCTGGAGCATCCGCAGGATGTCCTGGTCGATCGCGTCCAGGGGCCGCGCGGGAGGCAGCGGCACCGTCCCCTCCTGGCCCTCGGCCATTTGTTCAGATGCCACCCGCCCCCACCTCTCCGCCGTGGACGTACTGCATCCATCTCAGGTTGTGGAGAACCGTTTGTCCACAGCCTGGTGCCACCCGTAGCCAAAATGTGCCGGCGACCGAACAATCGGTTGGTGAGGCGCGTCACAGACGCCGTGCCTCCGTCTTCTCACGAGGAGGTGCCGTCATGACGGTCATGGAGCAGCGGGGGGCCTACCGGCCGACCCCGCCGCCCGCCTGGCAGCCCCGTACCGACCCCGCGCCGCTGCTGCCCGACGCGGAGCCGTACCGCGTGCTCGGCACCGAGGCGGCCGCCGAGGCCGACCCGGAGCTGCTGCGCCGGCTGTACGCGGAGCTGGTGAAGGGCCGCCGCTACAACGCGCAGGCCACCGCCCTCACCAAGCAGGGCCGTCTCGCGGTCTACCCCTCCAGCACCGGCCAGGAAGCCTGCGAGGTCGCCGCCGCCCTCGTGCTCGAGGAGCGCGACTGGCTCTTCCCGAGCTACCGCGACACCCTCGCCGTCGTGGCCCGGGGGGTGGACCCCGTGGAGGCCCTCACGCTGCTGCGCGGCGACTGGCACACCGGCTACGACCCCCACGAGCACCGCGTGGCCCCGCTGAGCACTCCGCTCGCCACCCAGCTGCCGCACGCCGTCGGTCTCGCGCACGCGGCCCGCCTCAAGGGCGACGACGTGGTCGCGCTCGCCATGGTCGGCGACGGCGGCACCAGCGAGGGCGACTTCCACGAGGCGCTGAACTTCGCCGCCGTCTGGCAGGCACCGGTGGTCTTCCTCGTGCAGAACAACGGCTTCGCCATCTCGGTACCGCTCGCCAAGCAGACCGCGGCACCGTCGCTGGCCCACAAGGCCGTCGGCTACGGCATGCCCGGCCGCCTGGTCGACGGCAACGACGCCGCCGCCGTGCACGAGGTCCTCGCCGACGCCGTACGCCGCGCCCGCGCGGGCGGCGGCCCGACCCTGGTCGAGGCGATCACGTACCGCGTGGAGGCCCACACCAACGCCGACGACGCGACCCGCTACCGGGGCGACGCCGAGGTGGAGACCTGGAGGCGGCACGACCCGGTCGTGCTGCTGGAGCGGGAGCTGACCGGGCGCGGACTGCTCGACGAGGCCGGTGCCGAGACCGCCCGTCAGGACGCCGAGGCGATGGCCGCCGACCTGCGGGCCCGGATGAACCAGGACCCCGCGCTCGACCCCATGGACCTCTTCGCGCACGTCTACGCCGAGCCCACCCCTCAGCTGGTGGAGCAGCGGGAGCAGCTGCGGGCCGAGCTGGCGGCCGAGGCCGAACCGGAAGGGGCGCAGTGATGACCACCGTCGCCGCCAAGCCGGCCACCATGGCGCAGGCCCTCAACCGCGCGATGCGCGACGCCATGGCCGCCGACCCGTCCGTGCACGTCATGGGCGAGGACGTCGGCGCCCTCGGCGGTGTCTTCCGGATCACCGACGGACTCGCCAAGGAGTTCGGCGAGGACCGCTGCACGGACACGCCGCTGGCCGAGGCGGGCATCCTGGGCACGGCGGTGGGCATGGCCATGTACGGGCTGCGTCCGGTCGTGGAGATGCAGTTCGACGCGTTCGCCTACCCGGCGTTCGAACAGCTCCTCTCGCACGTGGCGAAGACGCGCAACCGCACGCGCGGGACGATGCCCCTGCCCCTCACCATCCGCGTGCCGTACGGCGGCGGCATCGGCGGCGTGGAGCACCACAGCGACTCCTCCGAGGCGTACTACATGGCGACCCCGGGGCTCCATGTCGTCATGCCCGCGACGGTCCCGGACGCCTACGGCCTGCTGCGGGCGGCCATCGCCTCCGACGACCCGGTCGTCTTCCTGGAGCCCAAGCGGCTCTACTGGTCGAAGGACGCCTGGAACCCCGAGGAGCCGGCGGCCGTTGAACCCATAGGCCGTGCGGTGGTGCGGCGCTCCGGCCGGAGCGCCACGCTCATCACCTACGGGCCGTCCGTACCCGTCTGCATGGAGGCGGCCGAGGCGGCCCGGGCCGAGGGCTGGGACCTCGAGGTCGTCGATCTGCGCTCCCTGGTGCCGTTCGACGACGAGACGGTGTGCGCCTCGGTGCGGCGGACGGGACGCGCGGTCGTCGTCCACGAGTCGGGTGGCTACGGCGGCCCGGGCGGGGAGATCGCGGCCCGGGTCACGGAGCGCTGCTTCCACCACCTGGAGGCGCCGGTGCTGCGTGTGGCCGGGTTCGACCTGCCGTATCCGCCGCCGATGCTGGAGCGCCACCACCTGCCCGGTGTGGACCGGATCCTGGACGCCGTGGGGCGCCTGCAGTGGGAGGCCGAGAGCTGATGGCACAGGTGCTGGAGTTCAAGCTGCCCGACCTCGGTGAGGGGCTCACCGAGGCGGAGATCGTGCGCTGGCTGGTCGAGGTCGGCGACGTCGTCGACGTGGATCAGCCGGTCGTCGAGGTGGAGACGGCCAAGGCGATGGTGGAGGTGCCCTGCCCCTACGGCGGTGTGGTCACCGCCCGCTTCGGCGCCGAGGGCACGGAACTGCCCGTCGGCGCCCCGCTGCTGACCGTGGCGGTGGGGGAGACGGCCGAGGGCCGCAGGGCCGGCGGCACGGACACGGCGGACACCCCGGACACCGCCGCTGCCCCGGACACCGCGGACGCCTCGGGCGCGCGGGGCAAGGGGCCGGCCACCGAGGGCTCCGGCAATGTCCTGGTCGGCTACGGCACCTCCGAGGCACCGGCCCGGCGCCGCCGGGTGCGCCCGGGGGAGGCGGTGCCTCCCGCACCCGCCGCCCGTCCGATGAACGGGCAGGTCAGGACCGCGGAGCCCGCCGGCGCCCCGTCCCGCCCCTCCGGTGCCGCCGCGGACGGACCGGTGCCGGTGATCTCCCCCCTGGTCCGCAGGCTGGCCCGGCAGAACGGCCTGGATCTGCGGGAGATGACCGGCTCCGGACCCGACGGGCTGATCCTCCGGGCGGACGTGGAGTACGCGCTGCGTGCCGCCGCCGCCCAGGGCCGTACGGAGGCGGCGGCCGACGGACCGGGCACCCGGGCCACCCCGGCCCCGGCCGCCGCCCCCGCGGGCACCCCGGGCGTCACCCGCGTCCCCCTCAAGGGCATCCGGGGCGCCGTCGCCGACAAACTGTCCCGCAGCCGTACGGAGATACCGGACGCGACCTGCTGGGTGGACGCCGACGCCACCGAACTGATGCGCGCGCGGGCCGCCATGAACGCCGCCGGCGGCCCGAAGATCTCCGTCCTCGCGCTGCTGGCCCGGATCTGCACCGCCGCGCTCGCCCGTTTCCCCGAGCTCAACTCCTCGGTGGACACCGGGGCCAGGGAGATCGTCCGGTACGACGGTGTGCACCTGGGTTTCGCCGCGCAGACCGACCGGGGGCTCGTCGTCCCCGTCGTCCGGGACGCGCACACGCGGGACGCCGAGTCGCTCACCGCGGAGTTCGCCCGGCTGACCGAGGCGGCCCGGGCCGGGACGCTGACGCCCGCGGAACTCACGGGCGGGACCTTCACGTTGAACAACTACGGCGTGTTCGGCGTCGACGGCTCCACACCGATCATCAACCACCCCGAGGCCGCCATGCTCGGCGTCGGCCGCATCGTCCCCAAGCCGTGGGTGCACGAGGGCGAGCTGGCGGTGCGGCAGGTCGTGCAGCTCTCCTTCACCTTCGACCACCGGGTCTGCGACGGCGGTACGGCAGGAGGCTTCCTGCGCCATGTGGCGGACTGCGTGGAGCAACCGGCGGTGCTGCTGCGGACACTGTGAGTGGGCCGTGGGCTCTTCCCGGCCTCCCCACCCGCATCCGTGTGCCCCCGCGTTCCCTGTGATCGCGGGGGCACGCATACTCGGGGGGTGACCGAGTATCAGCCACCCGGTGATCCGTCCGGCGGCCCCTCCGGTGATCCCCGGGGCGGTCCCCCGGGCAGCCACCGCGGGGTACCCGACGTCGTGTACGACGCCGTCGTCCTGGCCGGCGGTGCCGCCCGGCGGCTCGGGGGCGCGGACAAACCCGGCGTGCGCGTCGGCGGACGGGCCCTGCTCGACCGGGTGCTCACGGCCTGCGCCGACGCCCGCGCCACGGTCGTGGTAGCCGACCCCCGCCCCACCGCGCGCCCCGTGGTCTGGGCCCGCGAGGAGCCCCCGGGCGGCGGCCCCCTCGCCGCGCTCGACGCCGGACTCCGGCACACCACGGCCGGCCATGTCGTGCTGTTCTCCGCCGACCTGCCGTTCCTCGACCGCAGCACCGTCGGGCGGCTGTTGGCGGCCCTCGGCCGGGGCACGGCGGACGGGGTGCTGCTGACCGACTCCGACGGCCGGGACCAGCCGCTCGTCGCCGCGTACCGGGCCGCGTCCCTGCGCCGTGAACTGGCCGCGCTGACCGGCCGGCACGGCGCCCTGACCGGACTCCCCCTGCGCCGGCTGACCGGCGCCCTCGATCTCACCCGCATCTCCGGCCCGGTGGCGTCCTTCGACTGCGACACCTGGGACGACATCGCCACCGCCAGGGCACGCATCAGGGAGCATGGACACGTGTTGGATGAATGGATCTCCGCAGTCAAGGACGAGCTGGGCATCGACCTGGACGTCGACACCGGCGCGCTGCTCGACCTCGCCCGGGACGCAGCCCACGGCGTGGCCAGGCCCGCCGCGCCGCTGACCACCTTCCTCGTCGGCTACGCGGCCGCACGGGCGGGCGGCGACCGCGAGGCCGTCGCCGAGGCCGCCCGCAAGGCCGCGGCGCTCGCGCAGCGCTGGGCGGACGAGGCCGCCCCTGCGGACGGGCCCCCGTCCGCCGGCACCACACCCGACGCGACCCCCGACACCCGCCCGGACGCGGGATGACCGCGCACGGCACCCGGGCCGACGAGGACGCCGACGACCTCGACGTCGAGGAGGCGCTCGCCCTCGTGAACAAACGCCCCGACCGCTCCCCGGGCGACCACGGCGGCGGCTCGCACCGTCCGCACCTCCGCGGCACCGCCTGGACCGAGGCCCGCGCCATCGCCGAACGCGCACCGCGCCACGGCACCCGCGGCCGCACCGGCTGTCTCCCGCCGGTCGCCGTCCCCCTCGACTCCGCCCTCGGTCTCACCCTCGCCGCCCCCCTCACGGCCCTCACCGACCTGCCCTCCTTCGACACTTCGGCGATGGACGGCTGGGCGGTCTCCGGTCCCGGACCCTGGGACGTACGGGAGGAAGGCGTTCTCGCCGGGCACGCCGAGCACGCGCCGCTCACCGACGGCGAGGCCGTCCGGATCGCCACCGGCGCCCGTGTCCCCCCGGACACCACCGCGGTCCTCCGCAGCGAGCACGGTCGCACGGACGACAAGGGCCGGCTGCACGCCACCGCCGCCGACCGCCCGCCGCACACCGTCTCCCACGGTCAGGACATCCGTCCCCGCGGCCAGGAGTGCCGCAGCGGCGACCAGTTGCTGCCCGCGGGCACCCTGGTGACCCCGCCCGTCCTGGGCATGGCCGCCGCCGCGGGATACGACACGCTCATGGCGGTCCCCCGCCCCCGCGCCGCCGTCTTCGTCCTCGGCGACGAACTGCTCGGCAAGGGTCTGCCCCACGACGGACTGATCCGGGACGCGCTCGGCCCGCTGCTGCCGCCCTGGCTGCGCGCGCTCGGCGCGGAGGTCACCGACGTCCGCCGGGTCGGCGACGACGAGCAGGCGCTGCACGACGCGCTCACCGGCTGCGACGCCGATGTCGTCGTCACCACCGGCGGCACCGCCGCGGGCCCGGTCGACCATGTCCACCCCACGCTGCGCCGCCTCGGCGCCGAACTGCTCGTGGACGGCGTCCAGGTGCGCCCCGGCCACCCCATGCTGCTGGCCCGCGTCAAGGACGGCCAGTATCTCGTCGGTCTGCCGGGCAACCCGCTGGCCGCCGTCTCCGGCCTGCTCACCCTCGCCGAGCCGCTCCTGCGGACCCTTGCCGCCCGCCCCGCCCCGGAGCCGTACACGCTGCCGCTGCGGGACGCCGTGCAGGGGCACCCGTACGACACACGGCTGATCCCGGTCGCCCTGCGCGGTGACCGGGCGTTGCCGCTGCTCTACAACGGTCCGGCCATGCTGCGGGGTGTCGCGGCGGCCGACGCGCTCGCCGTCGTACCCCCCGGAGGTTCGGGTCCCGGCGAGGAGGCGGAACTGCTCGACCTGCCGTGGGCGTCCGGAGGAATCGGGGTGTGTTTCACGTGAAACTTCCGGGCCAGGACGCCATAGCTCGCCAGGCGGACGAACATCTGGTGACCCATCGGGTGAAACTCCCGAGGAAACTGGTGGAGCATCCGGTCCGCCAGGTCGCCAAACGGCTGTCGATGGCGCTGGTGGTGCTCGTGGTGACGGCGTTCATCGTGTACGCCGACCGCGACGGCTACGCCGACAACTCCGACGGGCCTCTCGACCTCCTCGACGCCTTCTACTACGCGACCGTCACCCTCTCCACCACCGGGTACGGCGACATCACGCCGGTCAGTGACGGTGCCCGGCTCACCAACATCTTCGTCATCACGCCGTTGCGCGTGCTGTTCCTGATCATCCTGGTCGGCACCACCCTCGAGGCCCTCACCGAACGAACCCGGGAGGAGTGGCGACTGAACCGCTGGAGGTCCACGTTGCGCGATCACACCGTTGTCGTCGGATTCGGGACCAAGGGAAGGTCCGCGATCAAGACGGTCTGTGCGACCGGGCTCCGCAAGGAGCAGGTCGTGGTGGTCGATCCCAGTGCGAAGGCGATCGAGGCGGCCGCGGCGGACGGTTTCGCGGGTGTCATAGGGGATGCCACGCGCAGCGAGGTGCTGAAACAGGCCGAGGTGTACCGGGCGCGGCAGATCATCATCGCGACGCAGCGCGACGATACGGCGGTCCTGGTGACGCTGACGGCACGGCAGCTCAACCGGAACGCGAAGATCGTGGCCGCGGTGCGCGAGGAGGAGAACGCCCCACTGCTGAAGCAGTCGGGTGCCGACGCGGTCATCACCAGTGCCAGCGCGGCCGGGCGGCTGCTCGGGCTGTCGGTGCTCAGCCCCTCGGCCGGCATGGTCATGGAGGACCTCATCCAGCAGGGGTCCGGGCTCGACATGGTCGAGCGGCCGGTCATAAAGGCCGAGGTGGGCAAGACCCCCCGGGAGACGAACGACCTGGTGGTGAGCGTCGTACGCGGGCACCGGGTGCTGGGCTACGACGACCCGGACGTCGGGACCCTGGAGCTGACCGACCGGCTGATCACGATCGTGCGGGCGACGCCGGGCACCCAGGTGGCCCCCGACATCCGCCCGCTCCCCCGAAGCTGAGCCGCGCTCGCGGGAACCGGGCGGCGCTCGCGAGAACCGGGCCCGCCCCGGAGCCCGACCGGCTCCGGGGCAGGCCCGGTTCCGGCTACTTGCGGTTGTACAGCCGCATCGTGATGGGCCCGAAGACCACCACGAACAGCCCGGACCAGCCCAGCGTCCAGGCGATCTCGTCGGCCGGCCAGTCGCCCGCCATCAGACCGCGCACCGCGGACGCCAGGTGGGTGACGGGGCTGTTGTTGACGAACGCCTGGAGCCAGCCCGGCATGGTGCGCGGATCGACGAAGACGTTGGACAGGAAGGTGAGCGGGAAGATCACCATCATGCTGACGCTCATCACCGACTTCTCGGT
This sequence comes from Streptomyces sp. NPDC030893, assembly GCF_055571535.1. NCBI lineage: Bacteria > Bacillati > Actinomycetota > Actinomycetes > Kitasatosporales > Streptomycetaceae > Streptomyces > Streptomyces sp. NPDC030893. The sequence continues at coordinate 103,634 of NZ_JBVIFC010000009.1, forward strand.
ACGCAGCATCAGCCCGAACATGGTCCAGATCCACGAGAAGGCGAACGAGAACACCAGCAGCAGGGCGATCCCGGCGACCACGCCGAGGAAACCGCCGTCCGCCCGGTACCCGAGCAGCAGCCCCATGGCGAGCATGACGACGGACGCGATGGTGTAGCGCAGGGCGTCGCCGAGCAGATAGCCGACCATCGCGGACGGCCGCCAGATGGGCAGTGAGCGGAACCGGTCGAAGACGCCCTTCTCGATGTCGACGTTCACCGAGACCCCGGTGTACATCGTGATCATCACGACCGACATCACCAGGATGCCCGGCAGCACGAACTGGATGTAGTCGTCGACCGAGCCCGCCAGCGCACCGCCGAAGAGGTACGTGAACATCAGCAGGTTCATGATCGGGAAGGCGGTGACGTCGAACAGCTGCTCCGGCACGTGCTTGATCTTCAGGATGGCGCGCCAGCCGAAGGTCAGGGACGTGGAGAGCGAGCCGGGCCGCGGCGGGCGCTCCTTGGCGACCAGCAGGGCCGCCAGCGACTCGGTGCTGACCGGCGCGAGTTCCTTGCTCTCGGTGCTCGTGGCCGTGCTCATGCCGCCACCTCGTCCTTCGGGTCGGGGCCGGTGCCGTTCTCGGCGTCCCGGGCGGTGTCGCGCCCGGTCAGCGCCATGAAGACCTCGTCGAGGCTGGGCTGCCCCAGGGAGAAGTTGTCCACCGTGATCCCCGCCCGGGTCAGCTCACCGAGTGCCCGTGCCGCCTGGTCGGCGGCGGAGTCGCTGGTCGCCGCGCTCAGGCGGGCGGTGAGGGCCACCGGGTCGGGTTCCGGCTGCACCTCGGCGGCCAGCAGCTCCCGCAGCAGCCGCTCGGCCTCGGGCCGCCGGTCCGCGTCCCGCAGCCGCAGGTGGACCGAGCCGGCGCCGACGGACGCCTTCAGCTCGCCCTTGGTGCCCTCGGCGATCACCTTGCCGCGGTCGATGACGGCGATCCGGGACGCCAGCTGGTCGGCCTCGTCCAGGTACTGCGTGGTCAGCAGGACGGTCGTGCCCTGGGCGACGACCGCGCGCACGATGTCCCACACCTGGTTGCGGCTGCGCGGGTCCAGACCGGTGGTGGGCTCGTCGAGGAACAGCAGGTCGGGGGTGTTGAGGATGGAGGCGGCGATGTCGATACGGCGCCGCATGCCGCCGGAGTACTGCTTGACCTGCTTCCCGGCCGCCTCCGTGAGGCCGAAGGCCTCCAGCAGCTGGGCGGCGCGGGTACGGGCGGCTGGCTTGCGGTGGCCGAGGAGCCGGGCCAGCAGGACCAGGTTCTCGGTGCCGGTGAGGTCCTCGTCCACGGACGCGTACTGGCCGGTGAGGCTCACCCGGCCGCGCACCTCGTCGGCCTCGTGGACGACGTCGTGACCGAAGACCCGGGCCTCGCCGCCGTCGGGCCGCAGCAGGGTGGCGAGCATCTTCACGGTGGTGGTCTTTCCGGCGCCGTTCGGTCCGAGGACGCCGTACACCGTGCCGGCCGGCACGGTCAGATCGACCCCGTCGACGGCCCGCGTCTCACCGAAGGTTTTGACCAGGCCCACGGTCTCGATCGCCGGGCCGGACGATTGCGTGCTCATGCTTCGGGTCCTTCCGCGTGCTGGGCTACGCAGGGAGAGACTCTCACCGTGGCGCAAACTCATCGGTCCCGCACATGGATTTTCCGTCAGCCGCGACCGTGGCCCGGGCGCCCCCGGAGGTAGCGTCCCCTCATGCATGCGATCACGATTCCCGAACCCGGTGGGCCCGAGGCGCTGGTGTGGGGCGAGGTCCCCGATCCGGTGGCCGGCGAGGGCGAGGTCCTGGTCGAGGTGGTGGCCGGGGCCGTCAACCGGGCCGACATCCTCCAGCGGCAGGGCTTCTACAACCCCCCGCCCGGCGCGTCCCCCTACCCCGGTCTCGAATGCTCCGGCCGGATCGCCGCCCTCGGCCCCGGGGTGAGCGGCTGGGCCGTCGGCGACGAGGTGTGCGCGCTCCTCGCGGGCGGCGGCTACGCCGAGAAGGTCGCCGTCCCGACCGGGCAGCTGCTGCCCGTGCCGGCGGGGCTCACCGTCGATCAGGCGGCGGCGCTCCCGGAGGTCGTCTGCACGGTCTGGTCGAACGTCTTCATGGTCGCCCACCTGCGCCCCGGCGAGACCTTCCTCGTGCACGGCGGCTCCAGCGGCATCGGCACCATGGCGATCCAGCTCGCCAAGGCCGTCGGCGCGAGGGTCGCGGTCACCGCGGGCACCGAGGAGAAGCTGGAGCGCTGCGCGGAGCTCGGCGCCGACATCCTGATCAACTACCGGGAGCAGGACTTCGTCGCCGAGCTGAAGCAGGCCACCGACGGCGCGGGCGCGGACGTGATCCTCGACAACATGGGCGCCAAGTACCTGGACCGCAATGTCCAGGCACTCGCGGTCAACGGCCGGCTCGCGATCATCGGCATGCAGGGCGGGGTCAAGGGGGAGCTGAACATCGGCGCCCTCCTCGCCAAGCGCGGCGCCATCAGCGCGACCTCGCTGCGGGCGCGGCCGGCGGCGGAGAAGGCGGCGATCGTGGCCGCCGTACGGGAACACGTCTGGCCGCTCGTCGAGGCCGGCCACGTCCGCCCGGTCATCGACCGCGAGATCCCGATGCCGGACGCGGCCACCGCCCACCGGGTCGTCGAGGACAGCGGCCACATCGGCAAGGTCCTGCTGGTCACGACGGCCTGACCCCGACAGACCACCCGCTCCGGCCCGGCTGCCGGAGCGGCGGGGCAGAACCCGGCCCCCGGCGGGCGTGGCGCGCGTGGGCCGGGCCCGCATCCGGATACGGCACCGGCCGTCCGGCCTGGCAGGCGCGCGGGCTCCCGGAGGCGGCCCAGTCGTGTGATTGGTGTACGTGCTCCGGGAGGCCGTCCGGTTCCGGGTACGAGCTCCCGGAGATCTCGGCGGCGTGGCACGTCGGCCGGCCCCCCGCTGGGGGCTGTCATCCGAATACAGCACCCGGCCGCCCACCCCCAGCCGCCGGCCCCCGGAACCCCGTGCCGCCACGGCCGGGGCACGGAACCCGCGAACCCGGCGCCACCACGGCGCACCGAACCGCCAGACCTGACGCCAGCGACGGCGCACCGGGCGGTCAGCCCCGACGCCAGCCACGGCGCACCGGACCGCCGGGCCCGACGCCAGCCAGCGCAGCGGACGGTCAGGCCTGGCGCCCGTCACGGTGCTCCGGACCGCCGGGCCCGGCGCTTCCACGGCGTACCGGACTGTCAGGCCTGACGTCAGCCTCAGCGCACTGAACCGTCAGGCCCGATGCCAGCCTCAGCGCACCGGTCGGTCAGGCCTGGCGCCAGCCTCAGCGCTCCGGGCGGTCAGGCCTGGCGCCAGCCACGGCGCACCGAACCGTCAGGCCCGGCGCCAGCCTCAGCGCAGCGGACGGTCAGGCCTGGCGCATGCGCAATGCGACGAAGGCGAGGCCGAAGCCCAGGCCGATGAGGACCAGGCCGCTGCCGAGCGGCAGGATGCGCAGGACGGGTCCGGTGCTCGCGGCCGCGTCCGGTGCTGCCGCCCGCGGAGTCGTGGAGGGCACCGGGACCGCCGCCGGGGACGCGGGCGCCTCGCGCGGGGTGCCATCGGCGGCGGGCGTCCGGGACACGGCCTCCTCCTGCTCCGGGCGCGGTACGCCGGTCCCGGCGTCCAGCCGATCGGCCGCGTCACCCGAGCCCGTGCCCGGGCCACCGTCGTCCGCCTCCCTCCGCTCCTCCCGCTCCCCGGGCTCCGTGTCCCGCCGGTTCTCGGTCTGTCCGTGCCGTCCGGGCCGCTCCCGGCCCTCGTCCGGCCGGTTCCCGCCCCGCGACGGCCGCTCGGAGGGCGCCGCCGCGGGTGACGACGCGGTCGGACCGGAGGACCGGGGGCCGGACCAGGGCGGCGAGGGCGAAGGCGAGGGCGACCGGGACACCGGTCCGGCGCCGACCCCCGACGCCGCCCGGTACGCCACGGCCGTCGCCGTCGCCGTCGCCGCATGGGCGGGCCCCGCGACCGGGCCGTACGGCAGCACCGCCGCCCCCGCCCCCAGAACAACCGTCGCCCCCACTACACGCAGCCATGGAGCCACGACCGTGACCTCCCGCGCCGGCCGGTGCTCGGTCGCACCGTCGGCAAGTTGGGCCGGATGGACGCCAAACAGCCTCGCATTCCCCACGGTTCCCGGCATTCCGGGTGCGCCCGTCGGGTGGACCTCCGGGCGCCGGCCGCTTCCGGGGGCGCCGCCGGGCCGGGTCACCGGTGTGCGAGACAATGACGGCATGGAGATGCCGAGGAACGAACGGTCGCCGGAGAATCCGCAGATCCTGGTCGTCGGCCAGGACGGCATGGCGCTCAGCGGCGGCAGCGGAGACGAGGACTCCCGCGAGACCCCGGTGACGGAACAGGTGGAGCAGCCGGCGAAGGTCATGCGGATCGGCAGCATGATCAAGCAGCTGCTGGAGGAGGTGCGGGCGGCTCCTCTGGACGAGGCGAGCCGGGCCCGGCTCAAGGAGATCCACTCCAGCTCGGTGAAGGAACTGGAGGACGGTCTGGCCCCCGAGCTGGTCGAGGAGCTGGAGCGGCTCTCCCTGCCCTTCACGGACGAGGCGACGCCGAGCGACGCCGAACTGCGGATCGCGCAGGCCCAGCTGGTGGGCTGGCTGGAGGGCCTCTTCCACGGCATCCAGACCACGCTGTTCGCCCAGCAGATGGCGGCCCGTGCCCAGCTGGAGCAGATGCGCCGCGCCCTCCCGCCCGGCGCCGGAGACGGCCCGGACGAACCGCACATGGGCGGCCGCTCGGGCGGCCCCTACCTGTAACCGTCCCAACTGTCCCTGCCCGAACGACCGAACGACCGAACCACCGAACGATCGAAGGATCGAAGGATCGAAGGATCGAAGGATCGAAGGATCGAAAGGGGCCCGGCATCGGGATGCCGGGCCCCTTTCGTGCGCCGTATCGCGTACGGCCGCGGTTTCAGGAGGCGGGGTTGCCCGTCGAGACGTAGAGCTGGATCTTCGGCACGTCGTCTTCCTCGACGTCCGTGTCCGCGCTCGGGATCTGCCGCATGACGGTGCCGTCGCCGTAGGTGTTCTCGTCGACGGGGATGACCTCGTAGCCCCAGCCCGCCGCCTGGACGCACTTCTTCACCGACGTGATGTCCTTGAACTTGAAGCTCGGGAGCTGGATCTTCTCCGGGTCGTTGTACGACTCCCGCGGCTCGGTGCAGTCCTCCGCGTCGACCGTCCTCGACGTGTCCGGCCCGCGGTAGCCCTCCGCCTTGGTCGCCGACGCCGAGGGGCTGGAGCCCCCGCCGCCCTGCGGGTCCTTCGCGCCGCCGTTCATCAGCAGGGCCCCGACCAGACCGCCGACGGCCAGCACGGACACGGCGATCGAGCCGATGATCACCGGCTTGTTCCGGCCGCCGCGGGAGCCGGAGCCCGACGACTGCGGGGTGATGTTGTACGGCGGCGGGGTGGACGCGCCCTGCTGCGGCGAGTACGCCGCCGGAGCGGGCGTCTGATATCCGCCGTGCTGCGGATAGCCGTACGACGGCGACGGAGCGGCCGGAGCCGGGGCCGGCGTCCCGTACGGGTTCGGCGGCGGGGCCGGCTGGTACGGCGTCTGCACGTTGCCCGTGGGCGCCGGGGTCGCCTGGTCGACCGGCGGGAACACCGCGGAGCCGACGCCCGCGCCGCTCTGTGCCTGCGCGCCCGGCACGATGCTCGGCGGGGCCGCCTGGAAGGACTGCGCCACCCGCAGGCACTCCCCGCGCATCGCCTCGGCGCTGGGGAAACGCTCGTTGGGGTTCTTCTTCAGCGCGCGGGCGATCAGCGCGTCCACGGCCGGCGGCAGCGAGCGGTTGACCGAGGACGCGGTCGGCGGTTCCTCCTGCACATGCGCGTACGCGATGGCCAGCGGCGAGTCCGCGTCGAACGGCAGCCGGCCGGTGACCAGCTGGAACAGCATGATGCCGACCGAGTACAGGTCCGAGCGCGCGTCCACGCCCCGGCCGAGCGCCTGCTCGGGGGAGAGGTACTGGGGGGTGCCGACGACCATGCCGGTCTGCGTCATCGACGTGACGCCCGACTGCATGGCGCGGGCGATGCCGAAGTCCATCACCTTGACCACGCCGCGCTTGGTCATCATCACGTTGCCCGGCTTGATGTCCCGGTGGACCAGCCCCATCTCGTGGCTGATCTCCAGCGCCGCCAGTACGTCCGCGGTGATCCTCAGCGCCTTGTCGGCGGGCATCGCGCCCTGCCGCCGGACGTCCTCGTCGAGCACGGACCCCAGCGGGCGGCCCTCGACGTACTCCATGACGATGTACGGCGTCGTCATGCCGTCCACGTCGTCCTCGCCGGTGTCGAAGACCGACACGATGTTGGTGTGAGTGAGCTTCGCCACGGACTGGGCCTCACGGCGGAAGCGCTCACGGAACGCCTGTTCCCGGCCGAGTTCCGTATGCAACGTCTTGATGGCGACCTGGCGGTCGAGCACGCTGTCGTAGGCGAGGTGCACCGACGCCATGCCGCCCTCGCCGAGCAGGTCCCGCAGTTGGTACCGTCCGCCGGCGAGCGCCCGCCCCGCGTACCGGCCCTGTGCGCCGTCCTGGCTCATGTTCCGCGTCCCCCGTAGCCTCTCCGGCGCCGCCGTCGGTGACTGTCCCGTGGTAGATCGAAAGTGCTATTCCCGGCCAAGTCTGCCCCAGGCCACTGACACGTCAAGCGTGGTGCCCGTTCCGTGACCGTACGCGAAAGAAGCGTCGCGGAAGCGTTACAGCGGCCGTACCGCCGGTACACGGAATTTGCACGACAGTACGGAGTGCGGGTTTCATGACCGGTCCGTCTCGTGCCGGTTCCGGCAGCCCGTCTCGGACCGGAGCCTTGTGCAAAGGCTGTAGCGTGGGCCGACGGAGACCGTAACAACACCGCGCGCACCGCGGGCAGAAACGACGGCGAGGACTGATGGCACAGCAGCAGCGCGCTCAGGGCCCGTCCGACCCCGAGGCGACTGGCGGCGGCATCTCGGACGCGCCGGACAACTGGGGCAACGGCGGGCTCGTCGGCGACGGCCGGTACCGGCTGACCCACCGGCTCGGCCGGGGTGGCATGGCCGAGGTGTTCGCCGCCGAGGACGTACGTCTCGGCCGCATGGTAGCCGTCAAACTGCTCCGCGCCGATCTGGCCGAGGACCCCATCGCCAAGGCGCGCTTCACGCGTGAGGCGCAGTCGGTGGCCGGTCTCAACCACCACGCGATCGTCGCCGTGTACGACTCCGGCGAGGACGTGATCGGCGGCCAGTCGGTCCCGTACATCGTGATGGAGATCGTCGAGGGCCGCACCATCCGCGACCTGCTGATGAACGCCGAGGCCCCCGGCCCGGAGCAGGCGCTGATCATCGTCTCCGGTGTCCTGGAGGCGCTCGCCTACTCGCACCAGCACGGCATCGTGCACCGCGACATCAAGCCGGCCAACGTCATCATCACCAACAACGGCGCCGTGAAGGTGATGGACTTCGGCATCGCCCGCGCGCTGCACGGCGCGTCGACGACGATGACGCAGACCGGCATGGTCATGGGCACCCCGCAGTACCTCTCCCCGGAGCAGGCGCTCGGCAAGGCCGTCGACCACCGCTCCGACCTGTACGCCACCGGCTGTCTGATGTACGAACTGCTGGCGCTGCGTCCCCCGTTCACCGGTGAGACGCCGCTGTCGGTGGTCTACCAGCACGTCCAGGACATCCCCACGCCCCCGTCGGAGGCCTCGGACGCCTGCCCGCCAGAGCTGGACGGGCTGGTCATGCGCTCCCTCGCCAAGGAGCCCGACGACCGGTTCCAGACGGCGGAGGAGATGCGCGGCCTGGTCCAGTACGGGCTGCAGATGCTGTACGACCAGGGCGGTCACACCGGCACCTGGAACACCGGCCCCGTCGACCTGCACGAAGGTCCGCGCACCCCGGCGGCAGGCTTCGCGGGAACGGCCGCGCTGCCGCACCCCGACGCCGCCGGCACGACGGCGATCCCGCAGCCGATCCTGCCCGCCGGATACGGCGGCGGGGACGACGGCGGCTTCGAGGGCCATGGCAACCAGGGCAGCGGCCGCGGCAAGCTGTGGATCCTCGCCGTGCTCGCCGTGATCGCGGTCGCCGCGGGGGTCGCGCTGGCGCTCAACAACAGCGGCGGCGAGGGGGGCGGAGGCAAGACCGACCCGTCGCCGTCCGTCTCGCAGAGCACCGAGGACAAGACGGCCAGCGAGTCCCCGAGCGACGAGGAGACCGAGGAGGCGCCCGACCCCGACACCAACCCGGGCAGCGGCTCGGGCGGCAACGGGGGCTGGACACCGTCGTACGAGCCGTCGTACACGCCGTCGCAGCCGGAGACCGAGGAGCCGACCGATCCGCCGTCGGCCACGCAGCCGACCCACTCGGGCGGTACGGACGACGGTGGCACCACCGAGGGCGGCGGCACCACCGAGGGCGGCGGTACGACCGAGGGCGGCGGCACCACCGAAGGTGGCGGCACCACCGAGGGCGGCGGCACCGAGGGCGGCGGCACGGGGCCCGGCGGCGCCGACGCCGGCGGCGCGGACGCGGGCGGAGTGCCCGGCGGGGTGAACTGACCCCCCGGGCGGCTGCTCCTCCACGAAACGGCCCCGCACCTCACCTCCCGTGCACCCGGTGACCCTCCACGCGGCACCCCGTGCCGTCCGCCAAGTCGGCTCTTCCCGTCCCCGGGGTGGCCGGGATAACGTGCCGTTGCTCCGGCCTCCTGCAAGGCTGTGACCAGCGCGCCTTCACGGCCTACCCCGATTTACTTGGAAATCCAAGCAAAATCGCAGGTCAGATGGGGTTTCACAGAAATGTGGAGCACTGGGTACGGTGCCTCTTGCAGGGCGCTCGCCGGGGCACCTGTCACGCCTGTTCCCGGCCGAGTGGCACCCACCCCGTGCCCGGTGGTCGAGTAACAGGTGAGCCGCACTGGCCTACCGGCAACCCCGGGGGCCGGACCGACGGAGGAGCACACGTGACCGTGGAGAGCACTGCCGCGCGCACACCGCGACGCAGCGCCGGAAGCAAGGCCGGCACCACCACCGGCACCAAGCGCACCACCAGCACCACCAAGAAGGCCGCCGCCGCCAAGAAGGCGACCGGCGCCGGCGGGAGCGCCGAGCCCGCCCTCGTCCAGCTGCTGACGCCCGAGGGCAAGCGCGTCAAGAACGCCGAGTTCGACAAGTACGTCGCCGACATCACCGCCGACGACCTGCGCGGCCTCTACCGCGACATGGTCCTCACCCGCCGCTTCGACGCCGAGGCCACCTCCCTGCAGCGCCAGGGCGAGCTGGGCCTGTGGGCCTCGCTGCTCGGGCAGGAGGCGGCGCAGATCGGCTCCGGCCGGGCACTCCGCGACGACGACTACGTCTTCCCCACCTACCGCGAGCACGGCGTCGCGTGGTGCCGCGGGGTGGACCCCACCAACCTCCTCGGCATGTTCCGCGGTGTGAACAACGGCGGCTGGGACCCCAACGGGAACAATTTCCACCTCTACACGATCGTCATCGGCTCCCAGACGCTGCACGCCACGGGCTACGCGATGGGCGTCACCAAGGACGGCGCGGACAGCGCCGTCATCGCCTACTTCGGTGACGGTGCCTCCAGCCAGGGCGATGTCGCCGAGGCCTTCACCTTCTCCGCGGTCTACAACGCGCCCGTGGTGTTCTTCTGCCAGAACAACCAGTGGGCGATCTCCGAGCCGACCGAGAAGCAGTCCCGCGTGCCGCTGTACCAGCGCGCGCAGGGCTTCGGCTTCCCGGGCGTCCGCGTGGACGGAAACGACGTGCTGGCGAACCTGGCCGTCACCAAGTGGGCACTGGAGCGGGCCCGCGCGGGCGAGGGCCCGACGCTGGTCGAGGCGTTCACGTACCGCATGGGCGCGCACACCACCTCCGACGACCCGACCCGCTACCGGGGCGACGACGAGCGGCTGGCCTGGGAGGCCAAGGACCCGATCCTGCGCCTTCGCCGCTATCTGGAGGCCTCAAACCACGCGGACGAGGGATTCTTCGCGGAACTGGAGGCCGAGTCCGAGGCGTTGGGCAGGCGAGTGCGCGAAGCGGTCCGTGCCATGCCGGACCCGGACCACTTCGCCATCTTCGAGAACGTGTACGCGGACGGACACGCGCTGGTGGACGAGGAGCGGGCGCAGTTCGCCGCCTACCAGGCGTCGTTCGCCGACGCGGACGGGGGTAAGTGACATGGCGGAGACCGTGACATCGAAGAACATGGCCCTGGCCAAGGCGATCAACGAGTCGCTGCGCCGCGCCCTGGAGGAGGACCCGAAGGTCCTCGTCATGGGTGAGGACGTCGGCAAGCTCGGTGGCGTGTTCCGGGTGACGGACGGACTGCAGAAGGACTTCGGCGAGAGCCGTGTCATCGACACCCCGCTCGCCGAGTCGGGCATCGTCGGCACGGCGATCGGGCTGGCCCTGCGCGGCTACCGCCCGGTGGTGGAGATCCAGTTCGACGGATTCGTCTTCCCGGCCTACGACCAGATCGTCACGCAGCTCGCGAAGATGCACGCGCGTGCGCTGGGCAAGGTCAAGATGCCCGTCGTGGTGCGCATTCCCTACGGCGGCGGCATCGGCGCGGTGGAGCACCACTCCGAGTCCCCGGAGTCGCTGTTCGCGCATGTGGCGGGCCTGAAGATCGTCTCGCCGTCGAACGCGGCGGACGCGTACTGGATGATGCAGCAGGCCATCCAGAGCGACGACCCGGTGATCTTCTTCGAGCCGAAGCGGCGTTACTGGGACAAGGGCGAGGTGGACACGGAGGCGATCCCCGGCCCGCTGCACAAGGCGCGGGTGGTCCGCGAGGGCACCGACCTGACCCTGGTCGCCTACGGCCCGATGGTGAAGCTCTGCCAGGAGGTCGCCGACGCGGCCGCCGAGGAGGGCCGCTCGCTGGAGGTGCTGGACCTGCGCTCGGTGTCCCCGCTCGACTTCGACACCGTCCAGGCGTCGGTGGAGAAGACGGGCCGGCTGGTCGTGGTCCACGAGGCACCGGTGTTCTTCGGTTCGGGCGCGGAGATCGCCGCGCGGATCACGGAGCGCTGCTTCTACCACCTGGAGGCCCCGGTGCTGCGCGTGGGCGGCTACCACGCGCCGTACCCGCCGGCCCGTCTGGAGGAGTCCTACCTCCCGGACCTGGACCGGGTGCTCGACGCCGTCGACCGCTCGCTGGCGTACTGAGGGAGAGGGTCGTGACGACGATGACGAACGCGTCCGTACGCGAGTTCAGGATGCCGGACGTGGGCGAGGGCCTCACGGAGGCCGAGATCCTCAAGTGGTACGTCCAGCCGGGCGACACGGTCACCGACGGGCAGGTGGTCTGCGAGGTCGAGACGGCGAAGGCGGCCGTCGAACTGCCCATCCCCTACGACGGTGTGGTCCGCGAGCTGCACTTCCCCGAGGGCACCACGGTCGACGTGGGCACGTCCATCATCGCGGTGGAGGTCGCGGGCGCCGCGGCGGCCCCGGCGACGGAGGAGGCCCCCGCGGCGGAGGAGGCGCCCGCGGCCCCCGCCCCCGCTTCCGCCGAGGAGCCGGCGGAGCCCGGGGAGAAGCCGGCGGCCCGCCAGCCCGTGCTGGTCGGCTACGGCGTGTCGACCTCCTCGACACGCCGCCGCCCCCGCAAGCAGGCGCCGGAGGCCGCCCAGGCGGAACTGAACGGGCACGGCACCCCCGCCGCCGCCCCGCAGCAACGCCCGCTGGCGAAGCCGCCGGTGCGCAAGCTGGCCAAGGACCTGGGCGTCGACCTGACGACGGTCACCCCGACCGGCCCGGACGGCATCATCACCCGCGAGGACGTCCACGCGGCGGTGGCGCCCCCGGCCCAGGAGCCGGCCGCCCCCGTGTCCGCGCCCGCCCCCGCCGCCCCCGCCGCCCCGGTGTCGTACGACACCGCCCGCGAGACCCGTATCCCGGTCAAGGGCGTCCGCAAGGCGACGGCGGCGGCGATGGTCGGCTCGGCGTTCACGGCACCGCACGTCACGGAGTTCGTGACGGTGGACGTGACCCGCACGCTGAAGCTGGTCGAGGAGCTCAAGGAGGACAAGGAGTTCACGGGCCTGCGCGTGAACCCCCTCCTGCTGATCGCCAAGGCCCTGCTGGTCGCGATCAGGCGCAACCCCGACATCAACGCGTCGTGGGACGAGGCGGCCCAGGAGATCGTGGTCAAGCACTACGTCAACCTCGGCATCGCCGCGGCCACCCCGCGCGGTCTGATCGTCCCGAACATCAAGGACGCGCACGCCAAGACACTGCCCCAACTCGCCGAATCCCTCGGCGAACTGGTGTCCACGGCCCGCGAGGGCAAGACCTCGCCGTCCGCGATGCAGGCCGGCACGGTGACGATCACCAACGTCGGCGTCTTCGGCGTCGACACGGGCACGCCGATCCTCAACCCGGGCGAGTCCGCGATCCTCGCGGTCGGCGCGATCAAGCCCCAGCCGTGGGTCCACAAGGGCAAGGTGAAGCCCCGCCAGGTCACCACCCTCGCCCTCTCCTTCGACCACCGCCTGGTCGACGGCGAACTGGGTTCCAAGGTCCTGGCGGACGTGGCGGCGATCCTGGAGCAGCCGAAGCGGCTGATCACCTGGGCGTAGCGGCACCACCGCAAAACGACGGAGCGGGCCCACCGTCCCCACGGTGAGCCCGCTCCGTCAGCGGGGAACCTTCTCGATCTGCCGGGTGACCTCCCGACAGCGCCCGCACGCGCAGCCGAGGACTTCCGGTCTCCCCCGGCTCATGGGCATTCCGTGCGCGGACTCCGTCCGCTCCGGTGAGCCGGTGCTCGTCGCGGTGCACCCGGGCGGGCCCGTCGGTCGCCGCCGTCCAGGTGAGCACGGTGGCGACGAGGGCCAGTGCCGCTCCCCACGACCACCCATCGTGCGCGCCATATCTGTAATTTCGTGCTGAACGTCCTTCTTTTCGAGAGCATGATTCACTGCCCCTCCGTTCCTTCGCGTGAAGATGACGGGGTGTCAGCGGTGAGGTGTGCCGTTCGCCGCCGGCTGTTCATCGCCGTCGGTCATGGGCAGCAGGACCCGGAAGGCCGCGCCCTCTCCGGGGCGGGACACGACGCCCGGCCCGGTCGGCGAGGACGAGTCCGAGACAGCCACGAACCGACTAGATTGATGAGCAGGAGGGGCGCCGCAGATTCGAGATGCGACGCCCCTCCTGCCGTTCCGGTCCGCTCAGACCTGATGGAGCACGTACACGGGTGCTCCGTCCTCGGTTCCGCCCCGCGAGCGGATGCAGGCGTGCTGGCGCAGCAGGCGGAGGCATTCGTTGACGCGCCGCACGGACAGCCCCGTACGGGCGGCGATCGACTCCAGCGGCTCACGCAGCTCACCCTGCTCGACGAGCACCGGGGCGATCACCACGGCCACCGCCCACACGTCCTCGGTCACGGACAACCGCTGCCGCCAGTGGGCGAGGACCGATTCGGTGGTGGGCCGGGCGGTGAGGAGGGCCGTGGGCGTCCGACGTTCGAGGACGAGGCTGTCGAACCGGTCCGCGATGCGTTCCATCGCCCGGACCATGGCCTGCTGCACGGCGAGGGTGGCCTGCTGGGTGACCAGCAGCTCCTTTTGCAGGGTCACCGTCTCCTTCTGCAAAGCGATCGACTCGCGCTGCCCGCCGGCCAGCTCCTCGTCCATCTGAAGGTTGTGAGCCTCCAGCCGGACGATGGCCTCGGCGACCTGTTCCGGCATGGCGTAGGCGAGGGGAGCACCGGGGCCGACGGGCTGCACCTCGGCCTCGTCGAGAGAGTACGAACCCTCCCGCTGAACCGTCTCGATCACTTCGGCGACCCACTGCTTGAAGGGCGCGCAGGCCGGCTTGGTGCAGGCGTTGACGAGGAGGATGAGGCCTTGGAGAGAGATGACGTGCAAGTCTCGGCGCCACCCCCTACCTGCGGGAATGCTGAGACCGTAACCTCCAGTTACGGTCTCGAGCATTTCTCGGTGCTCGTCCGGAACGTGATCTGCGAGAGCCTTCCGAGAGTTGGTGTGGCCAAGTTCCTTGCAGACGTCCACCGCCGGGAACCAATGCGTTCCGTCCGGCATCGTCAGTCTCCGTACCCGGGCTCCGGTCGCCGCGTAGACGAAGTCGCTGACGTCGATCGCCTCGTGTTGTTCGGCAGATTCCTGCCGCTTGCTGGGTTCATTCATGTGAACCACCTCCGCTGCGGAACGTAGAGTCGCGCGGAGCGCATATGCCAGCCGGTTCGATGATGTTCACAACTGCGAGCGAAGTCGGCCGGAACCGCTGTACAGGTCGCCGAAGGTGTGTATGACGGACAGCAGTGTGAGGCATGCGAAAGGGCCCGCCGGTGCCGGCGGGCCCCCGTCGATCCGTACCGTCAGATCTTGCCGAAGCCGTAGCCCAGGAGCTTCTTCGCGTCCTTCTCGCGCTGGGGGGCGGAGGAGGAGGCGAGGACGGTGCCGATGACCGTCTTGCCGTTGCGGGTCGCCGCGAAGACCAGGCAGTACTTGGACGTCGCGCCGGAGCCGGTCTTCACCCCGATCGTGCCCTTGTAGTTGCTGAGCAGGGTGTTGGTGTTGGTCCACGGCGCCATCGTGCGGGTGCCGCCCGACTTCGTCTTCGTCTTCGCCGTGTACTTCTTCGTCTTCACGATCGAGCGGAACGTGGAGTTCTTCATCGCGCTGCTCGCGATCTTCGTCAGATCGCGCGGCGTGGAGTAGTTCTTGCCGTTCCCGATGCCGTCGAACGAGTCGAAGTGGGTGTTCTTCAGGCCCAGCTTCTTCGCGTCCGCGTTCATCTTGCCGATGAACGACTTCACCCGCGCCGACCGTGTCTTGCCCGTGCCGAACTTGTCGGCCAGCGCGTACGCCGCGTCGCAGCCGGACGGCAGCATCAGCCCGTACAGCAGCTGGCGCACGGTGACCTTGTCACCGACGATCAGCCGCGCGGACGAGGCGTTCTTCGACACGATGTAGTCGCTGTACGCCTTCTGGATGGTGACCTTGGCGTCGAGATTCAGGTTCTTCTGCGCGAGCACGACCTTCGCGGTCATGATCTTCGTCGTGGAACCGGTCGAACGGCGTGTGTCCGCCGCCTTCGAGTACAGGGCCTTGCCGTTCGCGTTGTTCATCACGAAGCCGCCCTTGGCGACGATCGTGGGCACGGCGGCGGCCTGCACGGGAGCGGCCTGCGCGGGCGCTGCGGAGAGAGCACCGGCCGAGACCATGGCGCCGGTGGTCACGGCGACGGCGACGGCTCTGCGGAGGCGGATGCCCTGAATGCCGATCTTCAAGTGAGGTACCCCGATTGAGTTGAATGCCCCAGTGCTGCGGCAGAGTTGACGTGCGGCCGGCAGTGGGGCCGCATCTATCCGACTCGCCGTGGACGCGGATGGTTGTGCTCGCGGGCGGGCGACTTTTCCGGCACGGGGCGCAGTCCGCATGGTGGACGAATTCTTCCATGCGTACGTGTTGTATCTATCATGTCGGCATGAGCAGCCTGGCCCCCGTGAAACAACCACCCGCCGCCGAGCGGGTCTACAGCCACGTCAAGCAAGGCGTCCTGGAGCGCCGGTACGAGGGCGGCACGCTGCTGACGGAAGGGGAGCTGGCCGAGGCCGTGGGGGTGTCGCGCACCCCCGTGCGCGAGGCGCTGCTGCGGCTGGAGGTCGAGGGGCTGATCAGGCTCTACCCCAAGAAGGGCGCCCTCGTGCTGCCGGTCTCCGCCCAGGAGATCGCCGACGTCGTGGAGACCCGGCTGCTCGTCGAGGAGCACGCCGCCAGGAAGGCCGTACCCGCGCCGCCCGGCCTCATCGAGCGCCTGGAGGAGCTGCTCGCCCGGCAGAAGGAGCAGGCCGCCGCCGGTGACTTCGCCGCCGCCTCCGTCACCGACCGGTGCTTCCACGCCGAGATCGTCCGCAGCGGGGGCAACGAGATCCTCTCCCGTCTCTACGACCAGCTCCGGGACCGCCAGCTGCGCATGGGCGTCGCCGTGATGCACTCCCACCCCGACCGCATCGCCAAGACCCTCGCCGAGCACGAGGAGATCCTCCGGGCGCTGCGCTCGGGCGACGCGGAGGCGGCCGTCGAGGTGGTCAACCGGCACGTGGGCTGGTTCTCCCACCTGGCCAGGGGAGAGGTGCGATGAGCGCCTCGCCCGCGCGTTCCGCCGTCAGGCCGGGGGACCCTCCCGGTGGCCGGCGGGCCCTGGCCGTCTGGGGGATCGGCGTCTCCGTCTACTTCGTCGCCGTCATCTTCCGCACGTCGCTGGGTGTGGCCGGACTCGACGCCGCCGACCGCTTCGGCGTCAACGCCTCGGCGCTCTCCACCTTCTCCATCCTCCAGCTGCTGGTCTACGCGGGCATGCAGATACCCGTGGGGCTGCTGGTGGACCGGCTCGGCACCAAGAAGGTGCTGGGCATCGGCGTCGTGCTGTTCACGGCCGGACAGCTCGGCTTCGCCCTCTCGCCGTCGTACGGCATGGCGCTCGCCTCGCGCGCGCTGCTCGGCTGCGGCGACGCGATGACGTTCATCAGCGTGCTGCGGCTGGGCACCCGCTGGTTCCCGGCCCGGCGCGGACCGATGGTCGGCCAGCTGGCCGGACTGGCCGGCATGGCGGGCAACCTGGTCTCCACGCTGGTGCTCTCCCGGCTGCTGCACGACGTCGGCTGGACGGCGGCGTTCGCGGGCAGCGCGCTCGCGGGAGTCGTGGTGTTCGTGCTGCTGGTGCTGTTCCTCAAGGACCACCCCGAGGGCCAGGAACCGGACCCCGTCCCGCACCAGGGCGCCGCCTACGTACGCCGGCAGATCGCCGCGTCCTGGCGGGAGCCGGGCACCCGGCTCGGGCTGTGGGTGCACTTCACGACCCAGTTCCCGGCGATGGTGTTCCTGCTGCTGTGGGGGATGCCGTTCCTGATCGAGGCGCAGGGGCTGTCGCGGGCCACCGCCGGTCAGCTGCTGACGCTCGTGGTGCTGGCCAACATGGTCGTCGGGCTCGTCTACGGTCAGGTCGTCGCCCGGCACCACGGGGCGCGGCTGCCACTGGCGCTGGGGACGGTGGGCGCGACGGCCCTGCTGTGGGCCGCGACGCTCGCCTATCCGGCGGATACGGCGCCGATGTGGTTGCTGGTGGTGTTGTGCACGGTGCTCGGGGCGTGCGGGCCGGCGTCGATGCTCGGGTTCGACTTCGCGCGGCCGGCGAATCCGCCGGAGCGGCAGGGGACGGCGTCGGGGATCACCAACATGGGCGGGTTCGTCGCCTCCATGACGACGCTGTTCGCGGTCGGGGTGCTGCTGGACGCGACGGACGGCGACTACGGCGTCGCCTTCTCGTCCGTGTTCGTGCTCCAGGCGCTGGGGGTCACGCAGATCCTGCGGCTGCGGAGGCGGGCGGCGCGGGCGGAGCGGGAGCGGTTGGTGGCGAGCCGGGTGAGTTCGGTGCACGTGCCTGTGTAGGCGGGCGCGGGGTGTTGCCGCTGGGGGGGCACCCCCCCCCAGGCCCTTTGGGCCCTTTGGGCACTGGGGGAGGCACGACGGCCCGCGGTTGTGCGGCGGTGCGGCGGTGCGGCTGTGCGGCGGTGACGTTACGGCGTGACCGCGAAGTGCCTCAGGATCGCCGCCGCCAGGTCCAGGTCGCCCTCCGTCTTCACCCGGTCCGCCATCGCGTCCGCCGTCACCCGGCCGCAGGCCAGGCGGACGAAGGTCTCCCAGTCGAGGGTGAGGGTGGCGGCGGGGCCGAGGGCCGGGGCCGTCTCCAGGGTGCCGCGGCCCTGGATGTCGACGCGGATCGTGCGCAGGAACTCCAGCGGGCCGTGGACGTCGATGACCACGGCCGAGCTGCGCGGCGCCTGCGCCCGCTCGGCGACCACGCGCGGCAGCTCGGCGAGCAGCACGTCCCGGGCGACGTGCGCACCGGGTGAGTCGAGGTTGCCGGGGTGGCCGAGGGCCGTGCGCAGGTCCTGCTCGTGCGCCCACACGTCGAAGGCGTGCCGGCGCATGGACTCCTCCAGCGTCAGCTCCGTACCCAGCGGGCCGCGCACCTTGGTGCCGGGCTCACGGGTCTCGTTGCGCAGCTGGCGGTTCCGGCGGATGACCATGAGTTCCAGCTCGGAGGTCATCTCCGGCGCCGTGTGGTGGCGGCGCACGTCGACCTGCATCTCCATGTACCGCTGATGGTCGTTGGTGACGTGGAACAGGTCGCGCGGCAGCGTGTGGATGGGGCGCGGGTCGCCGTACATCTCGGAGTCCAGTCCGATGACGTGCGAGACCACATCACGGACCGACCAGCCCGGGCACGGCGTCCGCCGGTTCCAGTCGGCCTCCGGGAGCGGCTGCACCAGCTCGGATATCGCCTCGATCGAGTGGGTCCAGGCGTCGGCGTAGGACTGAAGGGTGGGATGCAGGCTCACGGAACGGGACCCCTCGGCGGTCGGTACACGGGCAGGTGGCGGCGGCGGCGCCAGTGGGCGGTGGCCGCACTGCGTGGGTGTCTCGCCTCGCTAAGTTACGCTGCGGAGAGGCACCCCGGCAGTGCTTTCGTGTGACGATCGTAGGCCCGTGTGCGCGGGTCGAATGCCAGGACGGTGGTAGTGTGCGCGCTTCGTTGCTCCAAGTCGGTGTGAACGAGGGCGAATCGGTCGAATCGCGTCGGCGTCGGGTCGCCGCGATGGTACGCGATCAGGCCGCGGCCGATCTCGTGGTGCTCCCGGAGCTGTGGACCACGGGCGCCTTCGCGTACGAGCGGTTCGCCGCCGAGGCGGAACCGCTCGAGGGGCCGACCTTCGAGGCGATGGCCGAGGCGGCGAGCGACGCGGGCGTGTGGCTGCACGCGGGCTCGATTCCCGAGCGCGCGGCGTCCGGCAGCGGATCCGACGCCGCGGGCGACGGCACGCTCTACAACACCTCTCTCATCTTCTCCCCCTCCGGGGACCTGGCCGCCGCCTACCGCAAGATCCACCGCTTCGGCTTCGACCAGGGCGAGGCCGTGCTGATGGGGGCGGGCGACGCCCTTGTGACGGTGCGGCTGCCGCACACCGTGCTCGGTGTGGCCACCTGCTACGACCTCCGTTTCCCCGAACTCTTCCGCGGTCTCGTCGACGCCGGCGCCGAGACCCTCGTCGTCCCGGCGGGCTGGCCGGAGCGCCGCCGGTCGCACTGGACGCTCCTGGCCCGGGCGCGGGCGGTGGAGAACCAGGCGTTCGTCCTCGCGTGTGGAACGGCCGGGACGCATGCCGGAGTTCCGCAGGCGGGTCACTCGATCGTGGTCGATCCGTGGGGCGAGGTCCTGGCGGAGGCGGGCTCCGGCGAGGAGGTCCTGACCGTCGACTTCGACCCGGCGGAGGTGGCGGGCACCCGCGAACGCTTCCCGGCCCTGAAGGACCGCGTTCTGGGCCTGGACCGCCCCCACCGCTGACCCCACCGCTGATCCCACCGCTCTCCCCGTGGGCGGCCCCTGCGCCGCCCCTACCCCTCCCGTTCCTTCTCCGCCAGGTGGATCACACACACCGCCACCGCGATCAGGAGCGCCGGGTCGGCGTCCTCCCGTACGACGTCGACGCCGTACGTCTCCCGGACGGTGAGCCACCGGCGGGAGATCACGGCGAGCAGCTCACCGTCGTACTCGACGGCGAACTCCCGGTCGAGGACGCGCCCGCTGACGTCCAGTTCGGTGCTGCCGTCCGCCAGGGCCACCCGGTAGTGGTTGCGCAGCAGCGACAGCCGCTTGCGGCGGACCGTCGCGAGCGGCTCGCCACCGCGCTCGATCACCATCGTGTCCCGCAGGGCGAACATCTTCTGGCGGATGTCGACGAGCACCCGCCCCTCGGTGTCCTTCAGCTCGAAGGTGTCCCGCAGCCGCATGGCCTTGCCGTCGACGAGGAAGACCTTGTTGCCCCGCTCGTCCTCGATCCAGTAGTCGTCCCCGATCCCCAGAATCCGGTCCCGCACAAGAAATCTCATGCCCCGACGACTTCCCCGGCCCTTCCTCCCGGAACCAGGCGGCTAGCCCGACAGGCCGAGTCCCTCGGCGGTGACGCCGCCGGGGCCGCCGCCGGCGGAAGCCGGGCGCGAGACGGCCGTGCGCTGAAGGAGGCCGCGACCCGAAGAGGGCGTGGGAGAGACTCGCTCGCTCTCCCACGCCCTCGGTCGCACGTATGGCGCCGCCCTGGCCGGTCTCCGGACCCGTCGCCCGGACCGCCCCGGTCAGACCCCGTACCCGTCGCTGTACCCGTCGCGGGTGCGGGGGCGGGTGGTGTCGTCGACGACCGGCGTGGCGGGTGGTACGACGACCCGCCGCCGCCGGGCGATGCTGCTGAAGGTCGCGACGCCGATCAGACCGACGATCATGAAGATGATGCCGACGAGGTCAAGGTTGACACCCTGCATGTCCCAGTCGGTCGCGAACGTGAGGATTGCTCCCACGGCGATGAGGATGATGCATCCGCCGAGGCCCATGAGTGTCGCCTCCCTGTCCGGTCTCTCCGGTCGCCACCGGGTACCCGGACCGGCACCACCCATGCCGTGCCGAGGGGTTGACTACCCCTCAAGGAACGCCACCAGCGCGTTCGCCAGCAGGAACGGGTCGTTCGCGCCGCAGAGTTCGCGGGCGCTGTGCATCGACAGGATGGCCACGCCGATGTCGACGGTGCGGATGCCGTGCCGGGCCGCGGTGATCGGGCCGATCGTGGTGCCGCACGGCATGGCGTTGTTGGAGACGAAGGACTGGAAGGGGACGTCCGCCTTCTCGCAGGCCGCCGCGAACACCGCCCGCCCCGAACCGTCCGTGGCGTAGCGGTTGTTGACGTTGACCTTGAGGATGGGGCCGCCGTCTACGCGCGGGTGGTGCGTCGGGTCGTGCCGCTCCGCGTAGTTGGGGTGGACGGCGTGGCCGGTGTCGGAGGACAGGCAGACGGTACCGGCGAAGGCGCGCGCCCGGTCCTCGTACGAGCCGCCGCGGGCGAACACCGAACGCGTCAGGACGTCGCCGAGCAGCGGGCCGTCCGCGCCGGTGTCGGACTGGGAGCCGTTCTCCTCGTGGTCGAAGGCGGCGAGCACCGGGATGAAGTCGAGGCCGGAGTCCTGGCCGGCCACCGCGGCCAGCGCGGCCGTACCGGCGTGCACGGAGAGGAGGTTGTCCATGCGCGGGCCCGCCACCAGTTCGCGGTCGCGGCCCAGGTAGGCGGGCGGTTCGACGGGGTGGACCATCAGGTCCCAGCCCGTGAC
Source organism: Streptomyces sp. NPDC030893 (assembly GCF_055571535.1). Classification (NCBI taxonomy): domain Bacteria; kingdom Bacillati; phylum Actinomycetota; class Actinomycetes; order Kitasatosporales; family Streptomycetaceae; genus Streptomyces; species Streptomyces sp. NPDC030893. Next base: position 124,910 of record NZ_JBVIFC010000009.1, read on the forward strand.
CTCGCCGGACGGGAGGCCGGCGGTCTCCTCCAGGAAGGCGATGAGGTCGCCGTCGCGGACGTCGTCGCCCATGCCCCAGACCGGCTGCATGTGCCGCTGCTTGTCGAGCTTGAGGCCGTCGGAGGTGACCGAGCGGTCCAGGTGGATGGCGAGCTGGGGGACCCGCAGCAGCGGACGGTCCACGTCGACCAGGCGGGTGGAGCCGTCCCGCAGGGAGAGCCGGCCGGCCAGGCCCAGGTCGCGGTCGAGCCAGGAGTTGAGCAGCGGACCGCCGTAGATCTCCACGGCCACCTGGCGCCAGCCGTGCGCCCCGCTGTCGGGGCGGGGCTTCACGCGCAGGGTGGGGGAGTCGGTGTGGGCGCCGATGATCCGGAAGGGGGTGTGGGGGGCCGCACCCTCGGGGACGTACCAGGCGATGATCGCACCGCCGCGCAGCACGTACTTGCCGCCGGCCGTCGCGTCCCAGGCGTCCGTCTCCGCGACCTGCCGGAAGCCCGCCTTCTCCAGCCGCTCGGCGGCGTTCGCCACCGCGTGGTACGGCGTGGGGCTCGCCGCCAGGAAGGTCATGAGGTCGTCGGTGTGACCGCGATCGAAGCGGGGGGGTTCGCTCATGGGTTCACCTTAACGAGGGGCCGGGGCGGCTTCGCGGTCCAGCCGGGCGGTGGGGGGCAGGCCCTCGCGGACCTGCCGGGTGCGGTCGACGAGCAACTGCGTCACCTCCCGGACGAGGGTGTCGTCCACGGCGTCGGACCGGCCCGTGACGCTGGTCCACAGCACGGTGGTGCCCACCCGCACCACGGTCTCCGCGGTCACCTCGTCGCCCTTGGCGGCGCGGGCATAGGTGCGCTGGTCACCGAGCGGGCCGAGGGCCTGGGACCGGGGTCCCGTGACGCGCACGCCGTCGAAGACGGTCTTCGCCTCCTCGACCGTCCGGGTCGAGAACATGGCGAGCATGAGGCCGGCGGTCGTCGCCTCGACATAGGTCGCCGAGCCCTGAGCCGCCACCCTCGCGCAGGCCTCCGCCCCGATGACGGCGACGCACCACCGAGCGCCGTCGTCCGTGGGAGGTCCCACGACCTCCCATCCGGGCAGGGCCCGCGCGTCCGGCAGCGCCTTGAGGATGTGCCGCGTCTCCAGCACGTCGACGGGTCGTCCCCGGACCCCGGTGCTGCTCGCGGAAACGCTCGGCGACGCGGACGTCCCGGGGGCGTCGGGCTCGCGTTCCTCGTGTCCGCCGCATCCGGCCAGCAGCAGCACCGTCAGAGAACCGACCGCCATCGCGCGGGCCCGGCGTCTGCCGGCCTTGTCCGCCACTGCCCACCCCTTTGTCGCGTCCATGGTGTGCGCCGATCATACGGACGGCCCGCTCATACGGACGGCCCGCCCCCGGAGCGGGGGCGGGCCGTCACGGAGGACGGGATCAGAACGCCGCCTCGTCCAGTTCCATCAGGTCCAGCTCGACGCCCTCGGCGATCTTGCGGGCCAGGGTGACGCCCGGGAGGACGTTGGCCGCGAAGAACTTCGCCGCCGCGATCTTGCCGGTGTAGAACGCCTTGTCCTTGGCGGAGGCCGTCGGGAGCTTCTCGGCGGCGACCGCGGCGCCCTTGAGGAGCAGGTAGCCGACGACGACGTCACCGGAGGCCATCAGCAGGCGGGTGGTGTTGAGGCCCACCTTGTAGATGTTCTTGACGTCCTGCTCGGTGGCCGCGAGGTCGGTGAGCATCAGGCCGACGACGGCCTCCAGCTCGACGGCCGCCTTGGCCAGGTGCTCGCGGGCGCCCGCCAGCTCCTCGCCGCCCTCACCGAGCGCCAGGAACTTCTTGATGTCCTCGGCGAGCGAGTTCAGGGCCGCGCCCTGGTTGCGGACGATCTTCCGGAAGAAGAAGTCCTGGCCCTGGATGGCGGTGGTGCCCTCGTACAGGGTGTCGATCTTGGAGTCCCGGATGTACTGCTCGATCGGGTACTCCTGGAGGAAGCCGGAGCCGCCGAAGGTCTGCAGCGACTGGGCGAGCTGCTCGTAGCCCTTCTCGGAGCCGTAGCCCTTGACGATCGGCAGGAGCAGGTCGTTGAGCGCGTGCTCGGCGGAGACGTCCTCGCCCGCGGCCTCCTTCACCGCGATCGTGTCCTGGACGGACGCGGTGTAGAGGACGAGGGCGCGCATGCCCTCCGCGTACGCCTTCTGCGTCATCAGCGAGCGGCGCACGTCGGGGTGGTGCGTGATGGTGACCTTGGGGGCGGTCTTGTCCATGAAGTTCGCCAGGTCGGGGCCCTGGACGCGCTCCTTGGCGTACTCCAGGGCGTTCAGGTAGCCCGTGGAGAGGGTGGAGATCGCCTTCGTGCCGACCATCATGCGGGCGAACTCGATGATGCGGAACATCTGGCGGATGCCGTCGTGCCGGTCGCCGATCAGCCAGCCCTTGGCGGGGTGCTGGTCGCCGAACGTCATCTCGCAGGTGTTGGAGGCCTTCAGGCCCATCTTGTGCTCGACGTTGGTGGCGTAGACGCCGTTGCGCTCGCCCAGCTCTCCGGTCTCGACGTCGAAGAGGTACTTGGGGACGAGGAAGAGGGACAGGCCCTTGGTGCCGGGGCCGGCGCCCTCGGGGCGGGCCAGCACGTAGTGGAGGATGTTCTCCGACATGTCGTGCTCACCGGAGGTGATGAACCGCTTCACGCCCTCGATGTGCCAGGAGCCGTCCTCCTGCTGCACGGCCTTGGTGCGGCCGGCGCCCACGTCCGAGCCGGCGTCCGGCTCGGTGAGGACCATGGTGGAGCCCCACTGCTTCTCGACGGCGATCTGCGCGATCTTCTTCTGGGTGTCGTTGCCCTCGTCGTGCAGGATCCCGGCGAAGGCCGGGCCGGAGGAGTACATCCACACGGCCGGGTTGGCGCCCAGGATCAGCTCGGCGTACGCCCAGATCAGCGACGGCGGGGCGGTGGTGCCGCCGATGCCCTCGGGCAGGCCCAGACGCCAGTACTCGGAGTCCATGAAGGCCTGGTAGCTCTTCTTGAAGGAGGCGGGCACCGGCGCGGTGCTGGTCTCCGGGTCGAAGACCGGCGGGTTGCGGTCGGCGTCGGTGAAGGACTCGGCCAGCTCGTTCTCCGCGAGCCGGGTCAGCTCGTCGAGGATGCTCTTCGCGGTCTCGACGTCCATCTCCTCGAACGGGCCCGTGCCGTACAGCGCGTCACGCCCGAGTACTTCGAAGAGGTTGAACTCGATGTCGCGGAGATTCGACTTGTAGTGCCCCATGGCGACGGCTCCGTAAGAGAGAGATCGGCGAGGCACTGTCTCCTCGCACCTAGTTCACGTACCAACAAGTAGCTACGATGATGCTACCCGTCGGTAATAAGAAGCAACCCCGATCCGGACATCTGTGACCCAGCCCTCCCGCCGGGTCGTTAGTCTGTGCGGCATGTACGGCTACGACCAGAGCGCGGGGACGCAACAGGGTTACGTCCCGCCGCAGCAGCAGATGCCGGGCGGGTACGGGCAGCAGGCGCCGCTGTATCCCGAGCCGTCCGTGCCGTCGCTCGCCGACGCCGTGCGCGCGTTCACCACGGGCCAGATGGCGGCCGAGGACTTCCAGCAGGTCTTCGCCACCTCCAAGGTCTACTGCCCGCGCGGTGACAACCCCGGATTCCTCGCCCTGCACAACACCCAGCAGCCGGTGATCCCGATGTTCACCTCGCTCAAGGAGCTGCGGCGGTACGCGGGCAAGGAGTCCAAGTACTTCGTGATCACCGGCGCCGAGGTGATCGACCTGCTGCCGACCGGCTACGGCTTCGTGCTCGACATGGAGGGCGAGCACCGGATGGTGTTCGACGCGAAGGCCGTGGAGCAGATGGTCGAGTTCGCGATGCGCCGTATGTACGGCTGAAGCCGTTGCCGGGCGGACGGCCGACGCGTGCGACTCCTGATCAGGGGCCCGGAGGGAATGTCCTCCGGGCCTTCTCCGTTCGGGGTGGCAAGAAGTTCAACGCTCAACTAAAGTGGGCGTACCCGAGGAGGTACCGACATGCCTGCAGTGACCGTCGAGAACCCGTTGACGCTGCCCCGTGTGACCGCACCCGCCGATGCCGTGGCACGTCCCGTGCTCACCGTCACGACCGCTCCCAGCGGTTTCGAGGGCGAGGGCTTCCCGGTGCGCCGGGCGTTCGCCGGGATCAACTACCGCCATCTCGACCCGTTCATCATGATGGACCAGATGGGTGAGGTGGAGTACGCGCCCGGAGAGCCGAAGGGCACTCCGTGGCACCCGCACCGCGGCTTCGAGACCGTCACCTACATCATCGACGGCGTCTTCGACCACCAGGACTCCCACGGCGGTGGAGGCACCATCACCAACGGCGACACCCAGTGGATGACGGCCGGCAGCGGTCTGTTGCACATCGAGGCGCCGCCGGAGCAGCTCGTCATGTCCGGCGGGCTCTTCCACGGGCTCCAGCTGTGGGTGAACCTCCCCGCCAAGGACAAGATGATGGCCCCGCGCTACCAGGACATCCGCAGCGGCAGCGTCCAGCTGCTCACCTCCCCCGACGGCGGCGCCCTGCTCCGGGTCATCGCCGGTGAGCTGGACGGCCACGAGGGCCCGGGCATCACGCACACGCCGATCACCATGGTCCACGCGACGCTGGCGCCCGGCGCCGAGGTCACCCTGCCCTGGCGCGAGGACTTCAACGGCCTCGCGTACGTCATGGCGGGCCGGGGCTCGGTGGGCGCGGAGCGCCGCCCGGTGCACCTGGGCCAGACCGCCGTCTTCGGTGCCGGCTCCTCGCTGACCGTCCGCGCGGACGAGAAGCAGGACTCCCACACCCCGGACCTGGAGGTCGTCATCCTCGGCGGCAAGCCGATCCGTGAGCCGATGGCCCACTACGGCCCGTTCGTGATGAACACCCGCGAGGAACTCCAGCAGGCGTTCGAGGACTTCCAGAAGGGCCGGTTCGGTACGGTCCCCGCCGTGCACGGCATGACGGAGAAGGGCCCGCAGGAGGCCTGACCCGCCGGCGCCGACGGCACCCCGGGGTGCCCGGGCCTGCCCCGGGGTGCCCCGGTCCGGCAGTGCTTCCCGGCCGCGGGCGGACGCGACGGCGTCCGCCCGCGGCCGGACGGCTGCCCGGGTACGGCGAGGGACGGCGGGTGCGTCGGCCGGCCGGGCGGGCGGTCAGCCGCCGGAGCCGCGCCCGTCCTTCTCGTACAGCTCGAACCAGATGGTCTTGCCCTTGCCGCGCGGGGCGACGCCCCATGTGTGGGCGAGGAGTTCGACCAGGACCAGGCCCCGCCCGGAGGAGGCCAGCTCGCCCGGGCTGCGGACGTGCGGCAGATCGTCGCCCGCGTCGGTGACCTCGATACGGATCCGGCGGCCGTCTCCCCCGTCGGTCACCTCGGCGAGCAGCAGGGCGTCGGTGTCGGTGTGCACCAGGACGTTGGTGAGCATCTCCGACAGCAGCAGCACCGCCGAGTCCACCTGGTCCGGCGAGGCCCAGTCGTGCAGCAGCTCCCGCAGCTGGTGCCGGGCCACCGCGACCCGCTCGGGCTCGGCCTGCGCCACCGTCAGCGCCGTGCGGCGCACCGTGGGCCGCACCGGGTCCGCGTCCGTGCCGCAGCCGCAGCCCTCGCCCTGCCGGCACAGCAGCAGCACGGCGACATCGTCCTCGCGGCGGTCGATCAGCGGGCCGGTGGTGTGGTGCGAGGAGGGGCCGAGCACCGCCTGGACCAGGGCGTCGGCCAGCTCCTCCTGGTCGCCCTTGTGCTCCTCGAGGATGCCGCGCAGACGCCGCCAGCCGGTGTCCAGGTCGTGGCCGCCGGTCTCGATCAGCCCGTCCGTGCAGAACAGCACCGTCTCGCCGGACTCCAGGATCAGCCGCGTCGTGGGGTAGTCGGCGTCCGGGTCGATGCCCAGCGGCAGCCCGACCGCCGTCGGCGGGGTCAGCACCGTCGCGTCGGCCATGCGGATCACCGGCTCCGGGTGCCCGGCGCGGGCCACGTCCAGGACACCGCTCACGGGATCGACCTCGGCGTACAGACAGGTCGCGAAGCGCAGGTCGGCCGGGTCGCCCTCGGTGATGCCGTGCAGGAAGCGGGAGGCGCGGGAGAGCACGGCATCGGGCCGGTGCCCCTCGGAGGCGTACGCCCGCAGGGCCGTCCGCAGCTGCCCCATCAGCCCCGCGGCCCGTACGTCATGCCCCTGGACGTCACCGATGACCAGGGCGAACCGCCCCGCGCCGGAGTTCGCCCCCGAGGTGCCGCCGGGCAGCGGGATCACGTCGTACCAGTCGCCGCCGACCTGGAGCCCGCCGCCGGTGGGGATGTAGCGGGCGGCGATGCCCATGCCGGGGATACCGGGGCCGAGCTTCGGCATCATCGAGCGCTGGAGACCGTCGGTCAGGGCCCGCTCGCTCTCGGCCGTGCCCGCGCGGGTCAGTGCCTGGCCCAGCATCCGGGCCACCGTGGTCAGCACGGACCGCTCGTCGGGGGTGAACGCGACCGGGTAGGTGAAGGCCGCCAGCCAGGTGCCCATCGTGCGGCCGGCCGCGGTCAGCGGCAGGAAGGCCCAGGACCGGCGGCCGAAGCGCTGGGCGAGCGGCCAGGTGAGGGGGTAGCGGGTCCGGTACTCCTCCGGGGAGGAGATGTAGACCGCGCGGCCGGTGCGCACCACCTCGGCGGCCGGGTAGTCCGTGTCCAGCGGCATGTAGAACGGGTTGTCGGCGCCCGGCTCGTGGCCGTGGTGGCCGATGATCGTGAGCCGGTCCCCCTCCACCCCGAAGACGGCCAGCCCGTCCGGTGAGAAGCCCGGCATCGACAGATTGGCCGCGACCCGCAGCACCTCCTGCGTCGACCGTGCCTCCGCCAGCGCGCGGCCCGCGTCCAGCAGGAACGCCTCCCGTGAGCGCCGCCAGTCGCCGGTGACCGCGCTGCGCCCGGCGGGGGTGCCCGGTGCCGGCTCGGCGACCTCCTGGAGGGAGCCGGTCAGCACGTATCCCTTGCGGGCGTGGTCGAAGGAGGGCTTGGAGCGGCTGCGCACGACCCGGATGACCCTTTTCCGGTCGTCCATGATCCGGATCCGCACCTCGGCGAGGGTGCCCTCGGCGACGGCGAGCTGGACCACTCCGGTGATCTCGTTCCAGTCGACGGGGTGCAGGCGCGCCCGGACCTGGGCCTCGGTGAGGGTGGTCTCCTGCGCGGGCAGCCCGAGCAGCCGTGCTGCCACGGCGTCCACCGTGACCTGCCCGGCGGCGGTGTCCCAGTGCCACAGACCGGTGTCGAGGGCGGCGAGGACGTCCCCCAGGGCGGGCAGGGGCTCACCAGTGCGCATTGCACCACTTTATGAAGAGGGTGTCGAAAAGTTCCACCGCGCCCGGCTCGCCATGGCAGAGAAGCGATCTTGGCCCGGCCGGTAGGCTTGGGGGGAGTTTCACGTGAAACAACGACCCCGATCCGCGAAGGCTGGATGAACGACGATGCATCGGTACAGGTCCCACACCTGCGGCGAGCTCCGCGCCTCTGACGTCGGAACCGACGTCCGGCTGAGTGGCTGGCTGCACAATCGGCGCGACCTGGGCGGCATCCTCTTCATCGATCTGCGCGATCACTACGGCATCACCCAGCTCGTGGCGCGTCCGGGCACCGAGGCGTACGAGGCGCTGGACAAGCTGTCCAAGGAGACCGTGGTCCGCGTCGACGGCAAGGTCGTCTCGCGCGGCGCGGAGAACGTCAACCCCGAACTGCCGACCGGTGAGGTCGAGGTCGAGGTCGGTGCGGTGGAGGTACTGGGCGAGGCCGCCCCGCTGCCCTTCACGATCAACGCCGAGGACGGTGTCAACGAGGAGCGGCGCCTGGAGTACCGCTTCCTGGACCTGCGCCGTGAGCGCATGCACCGCAACATCCTGCTGCGTACGTCGGTCATCGCGGCGATCCGCCAGAAGATGACGGCGCTGGGCTTCAACGAGATGGCGACGCCGATCCTGAGCGCCACCTCCCCCGAGGGCGCCCGCGACTTCGTCGTCCCCTCCCGCCTCAACCCCGGCAAGTTCTACGCGCTGCCGCAGGCCCCGCAGCAGTTCAAGCAGCTGCTGATGATCTCCGGCTTCGACCGCTACTTCCAGATCGCGCCCTGCTTCCGCGACGAGGACGCCCGCGCGGACCGCTCGCCGGGCGAGTTCTACCAGCTCGACGTGGAGATGAGCTTCGTCGAGCAGGAGGACGTCTTCCAGCCGATCGAGAAGCTGATGACCGAGCTGTTCGAGGAGTTCGGCAACGGCCGTCATGTGACGTCGCCGTTCCCGCGCATCCCGTTCCGCGAGGCGATGCTGAAGTACGGCTCCGACAAGCCGGACCTGCGCGCCCGGCTGGAGCTCGTCGACATCACCGATGTCTTCGAGGGCTCGGAGTTCAAGGCGTTCGCCGGCAAGCACGTGCGCGCGCTGGCCGTGCCGGACGTCTCCGGCCAGCCCCGCAAGTTCTTCGACCAGCTCGGCGACTACGCGGTCGCGCAGGGCGCCAAGGGCCTGGCCTGGGTGCGCGTCGGCGAGGACGGCTCGCTGTCCGGCCCGATCGCGAAGTTCCTCACCGAGGCGAACGTCGCGGAGCTGACCAAGCGGCTCTCCCTGGCCCCCGGCCACGCGGTGTTCTTCGGCGCGGGCGAGTTCGACGAGGTCTCGAAGATCATGGGCGCGGTGCGGGTCGAGGCCGCCAAGCGCGCCGGTCACTTCGAGGAGGACGTCTTCCGCTTCTGCTGGATCGTCGACTTCCCGATGTACGAGAAGGACGAGGAGACCGGCACGATCGACTTCTCCCACAACCCCTTCTCGATGCCGCAGGGCGGCCTGGAGGCCCTGGAGACCCAGGACCCGCTGGACATCCTGGGCTGGCAGTACGACATCGTCTGCAACGGTGTCGAGCTGTCCTCGGGCGCGATCCGGAACCACGAGCCGGAGATCATGCTCAAGGCGTTCGAGATCGCGGGCTACGACCGTGAGACGGTCGAGGAGAAGTTCGCCGGCATGCTCCGCGCGTTCCGCTTCGGCGCCCCGCCGCACGGCGGCATCGCGCCCGGCGTCGACCGCATCGTCATGCTCCTCGCCGACGAGCCCAACATCCGCGAGACCATCGCCTTCCCGCTCAACGGCAACGCCCAGGACCTGATGATGGGCGCGCCGACGGAACTGGACGAGTCCCGCCTGAAGGAACTCCACCTGACGGTACGGAAGCCGCAGCCGAAGTAACCCCCCGGACAGCAGCGAAGGGGCCCGGAACCGACTCGGTTCCGGGCCCCTTCGCTGCTGTCCGCGGGATGCTCAGGCCGCGGGCCCCTCCTCGGCGAAGAGCTCCTCCGCCCGCTCCACCGTGCCGGAGCGGTCGAGCCAGTCGTTGAGGCGGTCACGGCATAGGTGCAGCATTCACCCGATGGGGTCAGCGGGCTACGAACTGGGTGAGGATGGCCTGGACCTCGTAGATGTCGACGCCCTTGGTGAAGGTCTTCTGGATGGGGGTCGGGGAGCCCGAGAGCCAGATCTTCAGTTCGGCGTCGAGGTCGAAGGTGCCGGCGGTCTCCACCGCGAAGTGGGTGATGCTGCGGTAGGGGATGGAGTGGTACTCCACCTTCTTGCCGGTGATGCCCTGCTTGTCGACCAGGATCAGCCGGCGGTCGGTGAACAGGATGGTGTCGCGGATCAGCAGGAACGCGGCGTGCACCTGCTCGCCGTGGCCCAGCAGACGGGCGTAGTCCTGCTGTGCCTGGGCCGGGTCGACGGTGTGCGCGTTGCCGAAGAGTGCCATGGAACGAATCCCCCCACGGGAGTGGTGACGGCGACCGGACGTCGGCCGCCTTCACATGATCTTCGCAAAGCGAGGGGCCCGGGAGAAGATCCGCATGTCTCCGGGGCCCCTGCTGTAGCGATCGCGTTACGCGGTCGGCTTCTCCTCGAGACGTGGGAAGAGGACCGCGCCCTTGGTGACCGTCGAGCCGGCGGGCAGGACGCCCCAGGTGCCGGACTCCTGGACCTTCTGGTCGGCGAGGGCGCCGAGGCCGGGCTCCGCGCCGAGGGAGTCCCAGAGCTTCTGGGAGGTCTCCGGCATGACCGGGTTGAGGAGGACCGCCACCGCGCGGAGGGACTCCGCGGCCGTGTAGAGGATCGTCGCCAGGCGGGCCTTGCCCTCGTCGGACGTGTCCTTCGCGACCTTCCAGGGCTCCTGCTCCGTGATGTAGCCGTTGACCTGCTTCACGAAGTCGAAGACCGCCAGGATGCCGCCCTGGAAGTCCAACTCCTCGCCGATGCGGCGGTCGGCTTCCGTGACGGCCTTCGTCAGGCCGTCGTGGATCGCCTGCTCCGCGTCCCCGTCGGCCGTCGACGCCGGGAGCTCCCCGCCGAAGTACTTGCCGACCATCGCGGCCACGCGGGAGGCGAGGTTGCCGTAGTCGTTCGCCAGCTCGCTGGTGTAGCGGGCCGAGAAGTCCTCCCAGGAGAAGCTGCCGTCCTGGCCGAAGGCGATCGCCCGCAGGAAGTACCAGCGGTACGCGTCCACGCCGAAGTGCGAGGTCAGGTCCTGCGGCTTGATGCCGGTCAGGTTGGACTTCGACATCTTCTCGCCGCCGACCATCAGCCAGCCGTTCGCGGCGATCTTCCCGGGGAGCGGGAGGCCCTGTGCCATCAGCATCGCGGGCCAGATGATCGCGTGGAAGCGGAGGATGTCCTTGCCGACGAGGTGGACGTCCGCGGGGAACGTCGCCTCGAACTTCTCCGGGTTCTCGTTGTAGCCGACCGCCGTCGCGTAGTTCAGCAGCGCGTCGACCCACACGTAGATCACGTGCTTGTCGTCCCACGGGACCGGAACGCCCCAGTCGAACGTCGAGCGGGAGATGGACAGGTCCTGCAGGCCCTGGCGGACGAAGTTCACGACCTCGTTGCGCGCGGACTCGGGCTGGATGAAGCCCGGGTTGGCCTCGTAGTGGGCGAGCAGCTTCTCGCTGTACTCGCTCAGCTTGAAGAAGTAGTTCTCCTCGCTGAGGATCTCCACCGGCTTCTTGTGGATGGGGCACAGCTTCTGGTCCGCGTACTCGCCCTCGCCGTCGAGCAGCTCGCCGGGGAGCTTGTACTCCTCGCAGCCGACGCAGTACGGGCCCTCGTAGCCGCCCTTGTAGATCTCGCCCTTGTCGTACAGGTCCTGCACGAACTCCTGGACGCGGTCGGTGTGCCGCTTCTGCGTGGTGCGGATGAAGTCGTCGTTCGCGATGTCGAGGTGCTCCCACAGGGGCTTCCACGACTCCGTGACGAGCTTGTCGGCCCAGGCCTGCGGGGTGACCCCGTTCGCCTCGGCCGTACGCATGATCTTCTGACCGTGCTCGTCCGTGCCGGTGAGGTACCACACCTTCTCGCCGCGCTGGCGGTGCCAGCGGGTGAGCACGTCGCCTGCGACGGTCGTATAGGCGTGGCCCAGGTGAGGAGCGTCATTGACGTAGTAGATGGGGGTCGAGACGTAGTACGCCTTCGCCCCCTGCTTCTCTGATCCAGTGGCCGCCATGGTCGAAATCCTACTGGGCCGGTGGGGGTCGGCTCACACGCGTTTCGGGGGGCGGACGGGGTTCCCGTCCGCCCCCCGAAGGCAGGGGTCGGGGCGGATCTACGGGCGCCAGGCCGCCAGGACGGCCTCGTACAGCTCCTTGTCGGTGAGCTCCCGCGGGGTCTCGCCGGCCAGGAAGTGGGCGGTGTTCGGCGTCTTCAGCTTGCGGAGGTAGTCGAACGCCTTGTTCTCCGGGTCGCCGAACGCCACGAACGAGAAGAAGACGCTGGGGTGGGACTTCGCGGCCTCGGTGAGGGCCTGGGTGGCCGGGGTCTTCGCGTCCGGGGCACCGTCCGTCTGGAAGACCACCAGGGCGGGTGTGTCGGGGCCGGGGCCCGACGCGTCGTGCTGGGCGAGGATCTCCGCGACGGCGGCGTGGTAGCTGGTACGGCCCATGCGGCCGAGGCTCGCGTGCAGCTCGTCGATCTTGTTCTCGTGGTCGGTGAGGGTCAGCTCGCCGGTGCCGTCGAGTTCGGTGGAGAAGAAGACGACCTTGAGGGTGGCCTCGGGGTCGAGGTGGGCGGCGAGGGCGAGGGTCTGCTCGGCCAGTGCCTGCGCGGAGCCGTCCTTGTAGTACGGACGCATGGACGCGGAGCGGTCGAGGACGAGGTAGACCTTGGCGCGGGTGCCGGTGAGGTCGTGCTGGGTGAGGGTTGCCTGTGCGGCGGCGTAGGCGGTGGTGAGGGTTGGGGGGACGGGGGGTTCGGGCTCGGCGTTGGCCTCCGGCGTGGTGGGTGCGGGCTCGGCGACTGCCTCAGCCTCCGGCTCGGCGTTGGCCTTCGGCGTCGGTTCCGGGTGCTTTTCGGCCTCGGCGTTGGCCTCCGGTGTCGGTTCCGGGTGCTTTTCGGCCTCGGCTTCGCCTTCGGCGGGGGTTTCGTTCCCACCCGCACCGCCCGTGCGGGTTTCGTCGTCGGGTGCGGGTGGCCCCTGTGGGGTGGGCTCGGCGTCGGCGGCTGCGGGTGAGTCGGCGGTGGCGGTGGCGGGCTCGGCGACTGCCTCGGCCTCCGGCTCGGCGTTGGCCTCCGGCGTTGGTTCCGGGTGCTTTTCGGCCTCCGCTTCGCCTTCGGCGGGGGTTTCGTTCCCACCCGCACCACCCGTGCGGGTTTCGTCGTCGGGTGCGGGTGGCCCCTGTGGGGTGGGCTCGGCGTCGGCGGCTGCGGGTGAGTCGGTGGTGGTGGGTTCGGGCTCGGCGGCTGCCTCGGCCTCCGGCTCGGGCTCGGGCTTGGGCTCGGGCTTGGGCTCGGGCTCGGGCTGGGCTTCCGTCGTCGGGGCGGAGACTGCCTCGGTCTGGGGTGTGGGGGGCGGGTTGTCGTCCGAGGGGGTGGTGGGGTGGGGGACCGTGATGTTGTCGAATGCGGCGCTGACGAGGTCGTGCTCGTCGCGCGGTTCCGGGACCGAGGGCGTGGCGGGTGTCGGTTCCGGGGACGGGGAGGGAATCGTCGGGGCCGGCTCGGGCGATGTCGGAGCGGCCGTTTCCGTCGGCTCGGCGGCCCGCGCCGTACCCTCCGCTTCGGCGGGCCTCGCTTTGCGTGACCGGCCGAACGCGTTCCGCAGGAGAGTGAGAATGCCCATGTGCGCAACCCTTCGCGTGAGTTGATGCCCGTCAATCCCTGGCCAGGACGGACACGTAAGGTTAGCGGCCCGCAAGGGCGATCTTGGGCAGGGTTGGGTTTGCGGAATCGTATATGTCAAGGGCGCGAATCGGCCCACGGGCGACGCTCCGATGCGTCCCGGTGCAACGTCCTTAATGGTGCCGCCGGTTCACCCGTCGTTCATCCCGGCGCCCGGCTACCGCACATATGTGCTCCTACGGTCTCGCTGACACCACGGGCATCCAAGGAGAGAAAACGTGCGAAAGCTGCTGCCGTTGATCGGAACGCCGTCCGGTTCGCACCCCGGCGGCCGGTCCGCCATGACTTGTCGTTTCCGGTGTGGTGACGCCTGTTTCCACGAGGTGCCCAACACCAGCTCCAACGAGTACGTCGGTGACGTCATCGCCGGCGCCCTCAGCCGTCGGTCCATGATGCGTGCCGCGGCTGTCGTGACCGTCGCCGCGGCCGGTGCCGGGGCGGTCGGCGTCGCCGCCGCACCCGAGGCGCAGGCGGCGCCCGCCGTCAAGGGCCGTCACCCGCACAAACCCAAGGGCGCCCGCGGTCTGCGGTTCACGCCCGTCGCGCCCAACACGAACGACGCGGTGACCGTGCCGGAGGGCTACCGTCAGAACGTCGTGATCCGCTGGGGCGAGCCGATCCTGCGCGGAGCGCCCGCCTTCGACCCCGAGCGGCAGAGCGCCAGGGCGCAGGCCGGGCAGTTCGGGTACAACTGCGACTTCCTGTCGCTGCTGCCCCTCAAGGGCGAGCGCGGCCGGCAGCTGCTCGTCGCCAACCACGAGTACACCGACGAGGTCCTGATGTTCCGGGACTACGACGCCGACAACCCCACCCGCGAGCAGGTGGAGATCGCCTGGGCCGCGCACGGGCTCGCCGTGGTCGCGGTCGAGGAGGAGCGGCGCAGCGGCAAGCTGACGCCCGTCACCCGGCACCACCTCAACCGGCGGCTCACCGCCACCTCCGAGTTCCGGCTGACCGGACCGGCCGCCGGGTCCGACCTGGTGAGGACGTCCGCCGACCCGAGCGGGCGGAAGGTGCTCGGCACCCTCAACAACTGCGCCGGCGGCACCACTCCGTGGGGTACGACCCTGCACGGCGAGGAGAACTTCAACCAGTACTTCGCCCACGGCAGCAGCGCGACCGACAAGCGGTACGGGATCGGCACCGGCGGCACCGAGCGCAAGTGGGAGCGGTTCGACAAGCGGTTCGACCTGGCGCAGGAGCCGAACGAGGCGCACCGGTTCGGTTACGTCGTCGAACTCGACCCGTACGACCCCGACTCGGTGCCGCGCAAGCGCACCGCGCTCGGCCGGTTCAAGCACGAGGCGGCGACCGTGCGGCTGACGCACGACGGGCGGCCGGTCGTCTACAGCGGGGACGACGAGCGGTTCGACTACTTCTACAAGTTCGTCGGCAGCAAGCGGATGCGGCACGGGAACAGCCGCTGGGCGCGCGAGCACAACCTCACGCTGCTCGACGAGGGGACGCTGTACGTCGCCCGACTGACCGGTGACTCGCCCGCGATCGAGATCGACGGCACGGGCAAGCTGCCCCGGGACGGCGAGTTCGACGGCAGCGGCGAGTGGATCCCGCTGGCCACCGCCACCGCCCGCGGTGCCGTCTCGCACGTCGAGGGCATGACCGCCGAGGAGGTCTTCGTTTTCACGCGCCTGGCCGGTGACAAGGTGGGCGCCACCAAGATGGACCGGCCCGAGGACATCGAGCCCAACCCGGTCACCGGCAAGGTGTACGTCGCGCTCACCAACAACTCCAACCGCGGCAAGGCCGGTTACCCCGCCGCCGACGAGGCCAACCCCCGCCACGCCAACAAGCACGGCCACATCCTGGAGCTCACCGAGCGCTGGAACCGGCCGGAGAGCACGAGGTTCGCCTGGTCGCTGTTCCTGGTCGCGGGTGACCCGGAGGACCCGGCGACGTACTTCGCCGGGTTCCCGAAGGACTCCGTCAGCCCGATCTCCTGCCCGGACAACGTCGCCTTCGACGACCACGGCAACCTGTGGATCTCCACCGACGGCAGCGCCCTCGGCTCCCACGACGGCCTCTTCGGTGTCGCCACGCGCGGTGACCGGCGCGGTGAGCTGAAGCAGTTCCTCACCGTGCCGAACGGTGCGGAGACCTGCGGCCCGATCATTCAGGACCGGCGGGTGCTGGTCGCCGTGCAGCACCCGGGCGAGGTGGACGGGGCGACGGTCGACAAGCCTGCCAGCACCTGGCCCGACGGCCCCGGCACGTACGTCCGGCCGGCCGTGGTCGCGGTGTGGCGTGCGGACGGGCGGGACATCGGCGTCTGACGCGGGGACCGGAGGGAATGGCTGGGGGGACTGGGCGGGGGTCAGGGGCCCGGTACCAGGTCCTCCAGCCACTCACGGTACGCCGGTGCCTGGCGGGCCACTTCCCGGTAGGCGTCGGCCAGGTCGGGGTAGACGCCCTCCAGCTCCGTGTCCGTACGGGCCGCCAGCAGCAGCCGTACGCCGAGCGGGTCGCCGTGCAGGCGGCGCACCGCCGTCTCGGGGCGGGAGGGCGAGGTCGGCTGGCACACGGTGACGACCTCGCCGGTGGCCACCAGCGACGCGGCGGTGTGGTAGTCGCCGTGCAGCACGCGCGGGCTGATTCCGGCGGCGCGCAGGACACGGCGTACGGCGTCCCACTCGCCGTCGACCGTCGGGTCGATCATCCAGCGGTCACCGGCCAGCTCGGACAGGTGGACGACCGGCTGCGCGGCGGCCGGATGGTCGGCCGGGAGCGACACGAACTGCGGTTCGCGCTCGATGAGGACCCGGGTGCGCAGGCCCTCGGGGACGCGCAGCGGGCAGCCCTCGACCTCGTGCACGAAGGCGACGTCGAGCTGGCAGTCGGCGACCATGCGCAGGAGGGCGTTGGCGGAGACGTCCATGTGCAGGGTGGGCTCCTGGCAGTGCCGGCGCAGTCGGCGCAGCCAGCCGGCCAGCGCCCGGCTCGCGGTCGAGCCGATGCGCAGTTGCCGGCCGCCGAGGGCGGCGGCGCGGGCCTCCGTGACCAGGGAGCGCAGCTCGGTGACGAGCGGGCGGGCGCGGCTGAGCACCAGCCGGCCCAGCGGGGTGGGACGGCAGCCGGTGCGTGCGCGCACGAACAGGGCACCGCCCAGCTCCTGTTCGATGCGCCGCAGCTGCGTGCTCAACGAGGGCTGGGCCACGCCGAGTTGACGTGCGGCGCGGTGCAGACTGCCGGTGTCGGCGATCGCGCACAACGCCCTGAGGTGCCTGACCTCGAGCTCCATGCCCTGGGAGGGTAAGGCGGAAGTTCAGCTTTCACCAGACTCCCAAACCCCGCCCGTTCAGGCGGAGTCGGGCGGACGGGAGGGCTTGGCCGGAGTGCGGCGATAGCGCGGTCCTATCACCGGTTGCCATCATCACAGCCGCCGTACGGGCGCGGACACTCACCGATGACATGTGACTCACCCCCACCGAAGGAGTCATCGATGCGTATCCGTATGCGCATGTCCCTGTCCGTGCTGACGGCCGCCGGCCTGAGCGTCACGGCGCTCGGCCTCGGCGCGGTCCCGGCGGCGGCCGCCCCCGCGCCCGTCGACGCGGTGCCCTCGTTCGCCGCGTACGACGGTTCCTCGGAGGAGGCCGCGGCGAACCGTGCGTTCTTCGAGGCCGTGCTGAAGTCGGCGGCCGAGAAGCGGGCGGCCGATCCGTCGGGCGCCGCCGCCGTCACCGTCGTCTACAACGCCTCCCGGGCGCCGTCGTTCGCCACGCAGATAGCCCGCAGCACGCAGATCTGGAACAGCTCGGTCTCCAACGTGAGACTCCAGGCCGGTACCTCGGGCGCGGACTTCTCGTACTACGAGGGGAACGACCCCCGCGGCTCGTACGCGTCCACGGACGGGCACGGGCGGGGGTACATCTTCCTCGACTACCGGCAGAACCAGGTCTACGACTCCACGCGCGTGACCGCGCACGAGACGGGGCATGTGCTGGGGCTGCCGGACCACTACTCCGGGCCGTGCAGTGAGCTGATGTCGGGGGGTGGGCCGGGGCCGTCGTGCACGAACGCGTACCCGAACTCCGCGGAGCGGTCTCGGGTGAACCGGTTGTGGGCGAGTGGGTTTGCGGCGGCGTTGGATGAGGCGGAGAAGGCGTTGCAGAAGTCTGCGGGGTGATCGGGTACCGGGTTGTCCGGTGACCCGGTGACCCGGTGACCCGGTGGCCCGGTGGCCCGGTGGCCCGGTGGCCCGGTGTTTCCGTAGCCGCACGGGGTGGGGGTGGTCCGGGGGGTGTTGCGCAGCCCGGCGATTGCGGGGTGCCGCTGCGCCCACCCGTGCCGCCCCAGCGGCACGATTGCCCGCAGTTGGGCGGCGCGGGTGCCCGCAGTTGGGCGGTGCTGGTGCTCGCAGTTTCGCGGTGCTGGTGCGTCAGGAGTGGGTGTGCAGGGTTAGGTCGGTCAGCAGGGTGTGGTGGTCGGTGTGGGGGAGGGGGAGGAAGCGGGTCTTGCGGGCGGTGAAGTGCTTCGAGACCAGGATGTGGTCGATCTGGGCGCCGAAGGCCGGAGCGGTGCGGGACGGCCAGGTCGGGGTGCGGTCGGCGCCGTCGAGGCGGGCCGCGTCGCGCAGGCCGGTGTCGAGGATGCGGCGGAACGCCGCGTGGTCCTGGGTGGCGTTGAAGTCCCCGGCGAACACGGTCGGGGTGTCCCGGGCGGCGGCGGCCGCGTCGCGCAGCCGGCCCAGCTCCCGCTGCCACAGGGGGACCTGGTCGGGCAGCGGCGGCATGGGGTGGGCGAGCTGGAGCCGTACCGCGTGACCCTCGACGTCGGCGACGGCGCCGGGCATGCCCATGGTGCCGGGAACACCCTCGGTGGCCTTGAGCGGGAAGCGGCTCAGGATGACCGAGCCCTCGGATCCGCCGCCCTCCACGGCCTGCCGGTGCGGGTAGGTGTCCGCCAGCTCCCGCTTCAGGGCCGCGTCGCAGGTGTACTCGCACTCCTGGACGAACACCAGGTCCGGCTTCTCGCGGCGCACGGTGTCGATCAGCGCGCCGGTGGCCCGGCCGAACTCCACGTTCGAGGTCAGCACCCGTAGGTCCGCGACGGGCCGCCCGGCCGGTTCGCCCGTCTTGCCGTACGGCTCGATGTACCAGGCCAGCAGGCCCAGCAGGACCACGCCCCACACCGCGCCGGTCCACCAGCGGGCGCGCAGGGTGAACAGCAGACCGGCGGCGGTGGGGACGAGCAGCCAGGGCAGGAAGGCGAGCAGTTGCGGCACCGGTGTGATGCCGTCGGTGTCGGCGGCTCGGCAGCCGACGACCGCGCTCACCCCGGCGAACAGCAGTGCCGCGCACCAGGTACTGAACCGGCGCCGTCCCCCGGGCCGGCGTCCCCTCGTGCCGTCGGTGACCGCCGGGTCGGCGGCAGTCGCAGTGTCCAACGTTCCGGCCCTCCGCTCGCGGATGCGATGCCCGAATCCTCCCTCACGGACGGGGGAGCGTGGCGGGTGGTTTCCGGGAACGGTCTTCCGGGACGGTTTCCGGGGACGGGCGTTCGCGGCGGCGTGGGCGGCGGCCGGCCAGCCAGGACGCCAGGGCCACCGTCAGGCCCAGGGCGAGCAGCAGCCAGGACGCGGTACGCAGGGTGGCGGTCAGGGCGTCGTAGATCGCGGCCGCCGCCGGGTGGTGGAGGCGGTCGGGCAGGTCGGCCAGGGTGAGCCGGCGGCCGAGGGCGACCGCGAGGACCAGCAGGGCGCCGCCCAGCGCCGTGCCCAGGCCGGTGGCGGTGAGCGCGCGGCGGCGGCAGGCGGCGACGGTGATGCCGGAGACGGCGAGGACGACCGTCGTGAGTGGCAGCCAGAACGCGGCGGCGTCCAGCACGTGGTACCCCTTCCGGAGTCCGGCCACCTCGTCGGCCGGCACCACCGGGACCACGGTGTGTTCGACGGGGATGCGGTGGGCGTAGGGCATGCGGTCGGCGGTGAGCCGCTGCTTCACCTGCGCGGTGACGGGGGCGAGGTCGACGGTGACCGGGCCCGTGATGACCGTGTCGTCGCGCAGGGCGTGCAGGACGGCGTCGTGAACGGCTCTGTTTCCCGCCTCCCAGGCGGTGCGGAACGCTTCGGTGCGGGTGAAGGAGTGGACGGCGTCGCGTACGAAGGGGGCGAGGGTGGCGTGTGCGTCGGCGTCCCGCGGTGTTGGGGCCAGTTTTCGTGTGACCTCGTCGCCCACGGTGTCGGCGACCGCGTCCCGTACGGCGGGGTCGGTGGCCAGGGGGGCCATGGTCTCGACGTAGCGGCCGGTGTCGGCGAGGGCGAGGGTGGCCCAGGTGGCGAGGGCGGTGCAGGGGGTGAGGAGACAGGTGAGGGTGAGGAGGGTGGCGGAGAGGGTGGTGCGCAGGCGGGTGCGGCGGGGGGTGTCTTGGTGGGCCACCACTCCAGGCAAGGGGCGGAGGGCGCGGTGCGCGAGTGCAGGGGGCCGAATGGGCGCCGGCGTTGGGGTGGGCCGGGGGGTCGTTGCGCAGCCCGGCGCTTGCGGGGTGCCTCCCCACTCTCGGCTTCGCTCGAGCGGGAGGTGCCCCCACCGCCCACCACACCGCCCACCCGTGCCGCCCTGGGGGTACCCCCTCCGGGGGAGGCACGACTGCCCGCGGGAGCGGGGTCAGTGGATGCGGTGGCCCTGGGCGTCTTCCTGGGTGTAGAAGCGGTAGAACATGATGGCGAAGACGCCCGCGGTGACCCCCAGGCCCAGGGCCGCCGAGCGCAGGACGCTGCCGCCCGACTGGCTGAAGAGGAAGCCGACCGCGCCGCCGCAGAACGCGGCCCAGACCACCGCGTGGAGTTCCCGCCGGAGTTTCGGGGCCAGCACGAGGAGTGCCATGAGGACCACGGCGAACACGAGCGCGGTGAGGAAGCCGAACAGCAGGTTCCCGCCGGTGATGGGCCCGCCGTAGCGCCGGTTGGCCGCGGCCCAGTAGCCGTACACGAGACCCAGGAGGACGGGCAGTGCGACCAGCGCGGCCCGGTGGACCTTTCCGCTGAAGACGTCCGTCGTGCCGCCCCGCTCGATCGCTCCCCGGGGCCGGGGTGCCGCGTGCGCCATGAGAGCACTCCTCTCTCCTCGCCCCCGCCTACCAGAGCACACCCGCCGGGGCGCGACGGCAAGTCGGCCGCACGGATCCGGCGGCGGCGCGGGGACCGGATGCGGGCCGTGCGGGGCCGTGTTTCGCTGGGGCGGTGAGTCCGGGCAGCGGCGGACAGGGCCTGCACGACCGGTACCCGCGGGCCGGCCGCCGGGACGTCGTGCAGCGGCACGAGATGCTCCGGATCCGGGGCCGCAGCGTCGCCTGGATGCCGCCGCTGCTGCTGCTCGCGGCCATCACGGTGGCCGACTACAACACCACCGGCGAGTTCCGGACGCTCTCCTGGATCGTGCTGGTGCCGGGCATCGCCGCCGCCATCTGCGGGGTGTGGGGCACGGCCCTGTACGCGGCGCTCGCGATGCTGGTGTACAGCATCGCGGACAGTGCCTGGCCGCACCAGTTCCAGGCGGGGCTGCCGGACTTCATCCTCGTCGCCACCGGTGGCATCCTCGCCACGCTGGCCTGTGTGGTGCGGGTGCGCGGCGAGCGGCGCGCGCTGCACATGCGGGACGTCACCGAGACCGTCCGCCGCACCGTGCTGCGCCCCCTGCCCAGGCGCTGGGGCGGCCTGGACCACGCCGGGATCTACCTCACCGCCGACGCCGAGGCCCGGGTGGGCGGCGACTTCTACGACATCCAGCCGGGCCCGCACGGCACGCGCGTGTTCGTCGGGGATGTGCAGGGCAAGGGGCTGGGCGCGGTGGAGACGGCGTCGGTGCTGCTCAGCGCGTTCCGTGAGGCCGGCTACTACGAGGCGGACCTGTCGGTCGTCGCCGACCGGCTGGAGGAGCGGATGGTGCGCCACCGCGGCTACACCACGGCGCTGGGCCGGGACGACGGCGACCGGTTCGCCACCGCCGTCCTGCTCGATTTCCCCGCGGACCGCGGCGATGTCGTGGACGCGATCGTGTTCGGGCACGAACCGCCGCTCGCCGTCGGCCCCGGGGGCGTACGCATCCTGCCGGTGCCGGGCGTGCTGCCGCTCGGCTACGGCGACCTCGCCCCCGGGGCGCCGCGCCCCCGCCGGGTGCCACTGGCCAGGGACGAGACGCTGCTGGTGGTCACCGACGGGGTGACCGAGGCCCGGGACGCCGGTGGCCGCTTCTACCGGCTCGCGGAGCAGGTGACCCGCGCGGTGGCGGTGGATCCGCGGACCGCCGCACCGGCCCGGCTGGTGGCCTTCGTACGGGACGGCACGCTGCGGCACTGCGAGGGGCATCTGGCCGACGACACCACCGCGTTCGCGGTGCGGCGGACCCGTGCGGGGGGACGCGAAGGGCGCGAAGGGGGACGTACTCCGTAGTCACCCCACTCTTTGCAGGCGCAGCCGTTACCGTGCTGCCGTAGGTGATCGACAGGGGGAGGGGACCATGCCCGGAACCGTGCTGCTGCTGGCGGCCGCGCCGCTGGGCCGCGGGCGGCTGGTGGACGCGGCGTCCGTGCTGCCGGTCCTCGGCGCCGTGCCGCCCGCCGTGCTGTCCGGCACGGACACCGCGAACGTCGTCGAACTCGCCGACCCGCTGGAGCCGCAGGCCGTACTGACCCGGCTGCGCGCGGCGGCCGCCGCGCCGGGGCCGCTGACCGTGTACGTGACCGGGCAGCTCCAGCTCGACCGCAGGCAGCGGCTGCCCCATCTGGCGCTCGCCCGGACGACCGCGTCCACCGTGCGGTACACGGCGCTGCCGTGGCAGTGGTTCCGGGAGGAGCTGCGGCTGCGTCCGGCCGGCGCGACGACCCTGATCCTCGATCTGCACGCCGACGCGGAGACCTGGCGGTCGCTGTGCGAGCCCCGGCCGCCGGGGTCGGGCCCGGGCCTGCTCGACTGCGGGCGGGACAACACCGTTCACGGTCGCGTCGCACCACCGCCGTCCCGTCGTACGGTCGCGGCACCGGCGTACATGAAGGCGGTCGCGACGATCCTGCGCAGCGGGCGGCGACCGCCGGAGGAGGAGCTGCACGAGCGGGCGCTGACCCGGATCGCGCCGGAGAGCGCGGGCCGGGATCTGCTGCTGGCGCAGCGCGGGCCGCTTCCGGGCGACCCGCACGCTGCCGTCACGGCCGCCGTGCGCGCCGGCCGGCACGCGGACGCGGACGCGCTCGCCGCGCGGCTGGAGCAGGCGGCCGGTCTCGCCCACGGCCCCGCCTCCGAGGAGGCGATGCACTGGAGCGAGGTCCGGTCGGACCTGGCGATGCTGGCCGGGGACGCCGTGCGCAGCTGCCGCGGCTGGCTGTCGGTGGCCACCGCGCGGCTGGCCGCCGGGCAGCCGGCCGACGCGCCGGCCGTCGAGGCGGCCGTGGACCGGGCGCACCACCAGTGGGGCCGGATCGCCGACCCGGCCCGCGCCCGCGAACTCGGCGCGGTGCTCGCGGAGTTGCGCGGGCGGGTGCCCGGCCGGCGGGCGGGCGCGCTGGACCATGTGCGGCGTCAGCTGCGGCAGTTGCAGACGCAGAGCTGAGCGGGGTACGAAGCCTCCTCGGCGTGCGGTGAGGCGGTGGCCTGTCGGCGGCGGGCGGCGGGCGGCGGGCGGCGGGCGGCGGCTCGGCCGACGCGTCGGCCGTCGAGGCGGCCATCGGCCGGGTGCACCACCAGCGAGCCGGATCGCCGCCCCGGCCCGCGTCGGTGAGCTCGGTGCGGTGCTCGCGGAGGCAGGGGCGCGACGGCGTTGGACACCGCTGTGCCGTCGCATGTGACCCACACGGGTGCCCGGTGGCCCGGTGACGGCCCACCGGCGGCGCGGGCCGGCGCGACCGCCGCGGCTCCTATCGCACCGTCGTTTCCAGCGGTGCCGTCTTCTGCTGGTCGGCGCCGGGGTCGGCGGTGGCCTTGGCGGGGCCCGCGTTCGCCGCCAGGACCAGCGCCGCGACCGCGGCGACGGCCGCGGCGAAGCCTCGGGCGTAACGCTCTGTGGTGCGTGTGCGTTCCAGCACGGCGACCTCGCAACACCGATGGGTTAAGCACGTTTAATCCGCGGTTTAACCTAGGGGCTGCCGGACGGGAACGGCAAGAGGCACTGGGGGAGTTGACATGGGCGGTCGGGACGAGCCGGGAACCATCGGACGCAGGGTGCAGCGGCTGCGCACGGCACGCGGACTGACCCAGAAACAGCTGGCCGAGCCGGTGTACACGCCCGCGTACATCTCCACGCTGGAGGCCGGCCGGGTACGCCCCTCCGACGAGGCGCTGCGGCATCTCGCCGACCGTCTGGGAGTCGAGTTCGACGAACTGGCGACCGGACGCCCGGCCCGCCTGGTGACCGAACTGCGGCTGCGGCTGACCGAGGCGCAGCGCACCCTGGCCGGCGGTGCGGCGGAGGCCGCGGTGGAGCAGTACACCGGGCTGCTCGCCGAGGCGGAGGCCCAGGGACTGGCCGAGGAGGAGGCCGCCGCACTGCTCGGGCTCGGGGAGTGCGGCCTGGAGACGGGTGAACTGGCCGAGGCGCGCGAGTACTTCGAGCGGGCGGAGGCCCGGCTCGCCGACGCGCCGCTGACCGCGCGGGTGCCGGCGCTGCGCGGGCGTGCCGTCGCGCACTACCTGGCGGGGGAACTGCGGTACGCGGTCTACCTGCTGGAGTCCACGCTCGACGAGCTGAACCGGGGCGGCCTGCACGACCCGGACGCGCTGCTGCTGCTCTACGCCAGCGCCATCGGACCGTACATGGACATGGGCGCGCACGCGCGTGCCGCGCAGGCGGCGGAGTTCGCGCTGGCGCTGGCCCCGCAGTCCGGTGACCCCGCGCTGGTCGCGCGCATGCACCGCTCCGTCGCCCGCACCCTGCTCGCCGAGGGCCGGCCGGCCGAGGCGGACGCCTCGCTGGCCAAGGCGGCGGAGCTGTACCGGGGGCTGCAACTCCGCACCGAGCTGGCCAACTGCCACTGGATGCGCGGGTACGTGTACGCGCAGAACGGTGAACTGGAGCGCGCGGAGAAGGAGATGCGCGAGGCGCTGCACATGCTGTCCGCGACCCGCGCGGCCCTCTACAGCAGCCAGCTGACGGTGGAGCTGGCGGACGTGCTGCACCGGCGCGGCAGCTCCCGGGAGGCGGCGGAACTCCTGCGGGACGTGCTCGGCGGACTGTCCCCCGAGCGGGGCGCGGTGCACGCGGCGGCCGCGCACCGGCTGCTCGGCATCATCGCCGAGGACGACGGGCGGGCCGAGGAGGCCGAGGAACACTACGTCCGTGCCCTGAGCCTCCTGGAACGCGCGGGCGCCGCCGGTGACCTGGCCGACCTGTGCCGTCTCCTCGGTGACCTGCTGCGCCGCGGCGGCCGCGTCGAAGCCGCCCTGGACGCCTACCGCACCGGGCTGGGCCACCGTACGGCCCCGGGCACCACCACCCTGGGCCCCGCCCCGGCCCAGCCGCAGCTGTGACGCCCCGCTGACCAGGCGGCGGTGTTTCGGGGAGGGCCGGACGGGTAGTCGGGGGACGCTTTCGGACATGACGGGAGGCGGTGGGTGTGCGGCCCGGGGACGGCCCTGCGGGCGACCCGGACGACCCCGGCCGGGACCCCGGCGACGGGGTGTACGAGCAGGTCGCCGGGGCGATCGCGGCGGGGTTGCGCGGGGCAGGGCCCGCCGCCGTACCGGGACGGCTCTGCACGGTGGCCGTCGCCCTGCTCCCCGTGGACGGCGCCAGCGTGTCGCTGCGCGGAGACGCCATGCCCCTGCCCGTCCACCTCGCCGCCTCCGGTCCCTGCGCCGCGCGGCTCGCCCAGCTCCAGGCCACGCTGGGCGACGGCCCCTGCCGCCAGGTCCTGGAGACCGGCCGCCCTGTGCTCGCCCGCGACCTCGCCGCCGCCGACTGCGCCCACCGCTGGCCCGTCTTCGCCCAGCAGGCGCTCGGCACCGGGGTACGGGCCGTGTACGCGCTCCCCCTCGGCAGCGACGACGTCTGCGTCGGCACCCTCGACCTCTACCGGGCCGCCCCCGGCTCACTCACCGCCCGCCAGCTCCGGGTGGCCCGCCTCGTCGCCGGGGTGATGACGGTGGCGCTGATGGACCTGCCGTACGGCGTCCCGGAGGGCGACGAGGAGCCCTGGCTCAGCGGACTGGCCGCCGACCACGACCGCGTCCACCAGGCCGTCGGCATGATCATGGCCCAGCTCGGTGTCGGCGCCGACGAGGCCCTGGCCCGGCTGCGCGGTGACGCCTTCGCCCACGGCCGTACCGCCCTGGAGGTGGCCCTGGACGTGGTCTCCCACCGCCGGCGCTTCGACGCTCCGTGACACGGGGCGACAACTAGGCTGCGGCACCATGGACATAGCGCTTCTCTTCCTCACCTGTGTCGTGATCATCGGCGTCACGTCGATCCAGACCCACCTCTCCCGGGCCGAGCGCCGCGCCGCCCGCATCGAGCGCAAACTCGACCTGGTGCTCGGCCACTTGGGCATCGAGGAGGAGATCGCGAGGAAGGACGAGATCATCGGCCTCGTCCGCGAGGGCAAGCAGGTGCAGGCGATCAAGCTGTACCGGGAGACCACGGGCGCGAGCCTGGTCGAGGCCAAGCAGGCCGTGGACCGCATGGCCTGACCGGGAGCAGCCGTGCACCGCCCGGTCCGGCTCCGGCGGCCGGTCGCTCAGACCCGTACCCGCCCCTGCCGTCCGATCTCCGCCAGGCGGTCGGCGCCGAGCTGGGTGACCGCCTGGGTGACCTCCGGGAGGACCGCGCCGAAGCCGGAGTTGGTGAGGGTGATCGTGTCCTCGCCGACGCGGACCGCCGCGAGGTTCACGGTGAGGGCGGTGCGTGCCCCGTCGGAGGCCTCCCCCGTCATACGCAGGCGCAGGCCGGCCCGGGCGTCGCCCGCCTCCGGGAGCGTGAGCCGCGCCACCTCGACGAGCTGCGTGCCGGCCCGGGGGGTCGTCGCGCGGAAGCGTGCGCACTTCTCGGGCAGCGTGCCCAGCCAGTCCAGGGCGCGGTCCACGTCGGCGGAACCGTACGCGGCGATCTGGTAGCGCAGCTGGGCGTCGTTGTAGGTGTCGTCGAGGGTGGCCGTGACGCGCGGGCCGGCCGGGGTGCCGAAGAGCTCCTCCGTGTAGAGGACGTCGAGGAGGCGGCGGCAGTCGGGGTCGTCGGTGGTCCCCTTGAGCAGCCCGTCCCGCCAGGTCGCCGCGCCCCGGCTGGTCATCCACGGCTCCCCCAGGTCCGCCTCCGTGATCAGCGCCTCCCGCAGCTGCGCCTCGCTCAGCGCGGGCGGGGACGGGGAGGGGGCGGGGGCGGAGCGTTCGCCGGCGGAGGCGGCGGACGAGGCGGAGGCCGACGCCGATTCGGCCGGGGGCTGGGAGACGCCCTCGGGCAGGGCGCGGGGGACGTCCCGGTCGACGGCCACGCACCCCGCCGCGGCCAGCAGGGCCGCCACGGACAGCGCGGAGGCGAGGCGGGCGCGGGCGGCGGCCGGGGCATGGGTCATCGGGGTGCCTCCTGAGGGGAACCGGGCCGTCCACGAGCGGCCGTGCTCCTACGCCACCACCACGCCGTACGCCCCACCAGCGCGGCGAGCCGTCCGGGTGAGGCACGAGCCCCGCCGGAAACGGACCGTCCCAGCCGGGGGCGAAGCCGTGCGGGGTGCGTGCCTCCGGTGTGCGCGGTGCGGCGCGCACAGTCCCCCAGGCGGTGGCCGGGGGCGCGAGGGCGCGGGTGGCGCGGGCTGGTCGTCGTACGGCTGACGCCGGGACGCGGCGCCGGTTCCCCGGCCGGCCGGCGGACCGCCGTCTGGCGCCGCGTAAGGTCGCAGGGCATGCCCGCCCTCGGAAGGAGCCGCCGTGACCGACGGTCAGCCCGTCCCGGTGATCATCGACTGCGACACCGGTGTCGACGACGCCCTGGCCCTGCTGTTCGCCGTACGCCACCCGGGGATCGACCTGCGGGCCGTCACCTGCGTGGCCGGGAACACGGACGTGGACGGCGTCGTACGCAACACGCTGACCGTGCTGGAGCAGGCGGGCGCGCCGGACGTTCCGGTCGCGCGCGGTGCCGGGCGCCCGCTGATCGAGGCGCCGCGCTCCGCACGCCACGTCCACGGCCACGACGGGATGGGCGACCTCGGCCTGCCCGCCCCGCGCCGCGCCCCGGCCGGTGTGGACGCGGTGACCCTGCTGCGCCGGGAGATCCTCGCCTCGCCCCGCCCGGTCACCCTCGTGCCCACCGCCCCGCTCACCAACATCGCGCTGATGCTGCGGACCCATCCCGAGGTGACCCGCAACATCGAGCGGATCGTCTTCATGGGCGGCGCGGCGGGCGCCGGGAACGCCACACCGGTCGCCGAGTTCAACGTGTGGCACGACCCGGAGGCCGCCGCGATCACGCTCACCGCGGGCGTACCGATCACCATGTACGGCCTGGACGTGTTCACCCGGGTCGTCGTGCCGGGCGCGGAGGTGCGGCGGCTGCGCGCGAGCGCCGAACCGGGCGCCAGGCTCGCCGGTGACCTGCTCGCCCACCGTCCGGCCCACCCGGGCAGCAGCCCCGACGATCCCGCCGAGGACGCGGGCGGCCTGGGCGACGCGGGCGCGCTGTGCGCGGTCGCCGACCCGGAGGGCCTGACCACCCACCGCCTGCCGGTCGAGGTGTCCCTCGCCCCCGGCCCGGCGCGCGGCCAGACGGTGGTCGACCGCCGCCCCCGGGCCGGCGAGTCCGAACTCCACGAGGGCGTCCGCGAGCAGCCCCTGGTGGACGTCGGCCTGGACGTGGACGTGGCGCGCTACGTGAAGCTGTACCTGGAGACGGTGGAGCGGGTCCCGCGGTAGGTCACTGCTTGGGGGAGGGGCTGTCGTCGTAGACGGGCGGCTGCGCCTGGATGACGAAGGTGGTCGAGCCGGCGTCCTCGAACCGCAGGGTGATCTCGGTGGCGTCGCCGCCCCGGATCACCTCGCGCACGTCCCGCAGCAGCAGGTGGTTCCTGCCGGGTTCCAGTTCGACCAGGTCGTTCTTGGGCAGCTCCACGCCGTCCGGCAGGGGCTTGCCGTCCGCGTCGACGATGTCGACGGACGCGGCCATCGGCGAACTCGCACCGACCAGCCGGTCGGCCCCGCCGCTCTTGTTGTAGAGCCACACGTACGCGGGCACGTCGTCGCCCGGCTGCCACGGGCCGCCCGTCGGCTCGGCCAGGTGCGCGTACCGGATCATGAGGTCCCCGACGCGGGTGTTCTGCCCCGGCGCGTCCCAGTCCGGCAGGGAGAAGTCGTCGTCCGCGCC
Organism: Streptomyces sp. NPDC030893; assembly: GCF_055571535.1. Classification (NCBI taxonomy): domain Bacteria; kingdom Bacillati; phylum Actinomycetota; class Actinomycetes; order Kitasatosporales; family Streptomycetaceae; genus Streptomyces; species Streptomyces sp. NPDC030893. The sequence goes on from NZ_JBVIFC010000009.1 coordinate 153,388, forward strand.
GCACCCGCTGCCCAGCAGGGCGAGGGCGACGGCGAGCGCGCCGGCCGCCAGGCCGTTCCGGGCGCGCGTACGGGTCAGGGCCATGACCGCTCCTCTCGCCGGGCGGGTTCTCCGCACCTGGGTAACCCGGAGGAAAGCAGCAAAACGGATGGAAGTGACTCCGCGACACCCGGGACGATGACTCCCCGCTGTCCGAGTGTTCACTTTTACGGTGGTGTGGACAGATTCTCTGCCGGTACCCGCACGCACCCAGAGGAGACCGAGTGACCGCTCGCCCCGCCCCGTCCGACGCCCGGCCGCCGCACCCCGCACCCGACGCCACGCCCGACCTCTCCTCCCGGAACCCCGACTGGTGGCGGCAGGCCGTCGTCTACCAGATCTACCCCCGCAGCTTCGCCGACGCCGACGGCGACGGACTCGGTGACCTGCGCGGCATCACCCGGCGCCTCACCCATCTCGCCGCCCTCGGCGTCGACGCCCTGTGGCTGAGCCCGTTCTACCCCTCCGAGCTGGCCGACGGCGGCTACGACGTCGCCGACCCGCGCGACGTCGACCCGCGCCTGGGCACCCTCGACGACTTCGACGCACTGGTCCGCGAGGCCCACCGGCTCGGCCTGAAGGTGATCGTCGACATCGTCCCCAACCACACCTCCCACCAGCACGTCTGGTTCCAGGAGGCGCTGCGCGCGGGCCCCGGCTCACCCGCCCGCGACCGCTACGTCTTCCGGGACGGCCGGGGCGAGCAGGGCGAGCTGCCGCCCACCGACTGGCAGTCCGTGTTCGGCGGCAGCGCCTGGCAGCGGGTCCCGGACGGGCAGTGGTACCTGCACCTCTTCGCCGCCGAGCAGCCCGACCTCAACTGGGGCCACCAGGACGTCCGCGACGACCACCGCACCACCCTGCGGTTCTGGTCCGACCGGGGCGTGGACGGCTTCCGGGTCGACGTGGCGCACGCCCTCGCCAAGGACCTGAGCGAGCCGCTGCGCGACCTCGGCGCCCACGCGGCGGGCGGCGAGGCCGCCCTCACCGACTTCCCGCCCGGCACCCACCCGTTCTACGACCGCGACGAGGTGCACGAGATCTACCGCGACTGGCGCAAGATCCTCGACGCCTACTCGCCGCCCCGCACGGCCGTCGCCGAGGCCTGGATCCCCGGCGAGCGGCGCGCCCTGTACGCCCGCCCCGACGAACTGGGCCAGGCCTTCAACTTCGAGTACTTGCAGACCCCCTGGGACGCGGACGAACTCCGCCAGGTGATCACCGACTCCCTCGCGACCGCGCACGCGGCCGGCGCCTCGGCGACCTGGGTGCTCTCCAACCACGACGTGATCCGGCACGCCTCCCGGCTGGTGCTGCCGCCGGGCACCGACGACAACGCCTGGCTGCTGTCCGGCGGCCACGCCCCCGCCGTCGACCCGGACGCCGGACTGCGCCGGGCCCGCGCCGCCACCCTGCTGATGCTGGCGCTGCCCGGTTCGGCGTACGTCTACCAGGGCGAGGAACTCGGCCTGCCGGAGGTCGCCGACCTGCCCACCGAGGTGCTCCAGGACCCCATCTGGGAACAGACCGGGCATGTCCGCAAGGGCCGCGACGGCTGCCGGGTGCCGCTGCCGTGGACCACGGCCGGCCCGTCGTACGGCTTCGGCGCGGCCGGCGCCTGGCTGCCGCAGCCGCCGTCCTTCGCCACGTACGCCGTCGAGGCACAGGACGGGGTGGAGGGCTCGACCCTGGAGCTGTACCGCACGGCGCTGCGGCTGCGCCGCAAACTACTCGACGGCGAGACGCTGACCTGGGCGGAGGACACCCCGGCCGGTGTCCTCCAGTTCGACCGCGGCGACGGCTGGCGCTGCGTGGCCAACCTGTCCCCCACCCCGGTCCCGCTCCCCCCGGGCGAACTCCTCCTCACCAGCACCCCCCTGAACAACGGCCACCTCCCCCCCGACACAACCGCCTGGCTCACCCACTGACCCCTCCCGCTCCAGCAGGGCACCCCGCCGGCGCCGGGCTGCGCGAACACCCCCCGCCCAGCACCAACGCCGGACACCTGGTCGACCCCGAGGGGGCCCCGCGCTGCACCCGTACGGCCGCCGGCGCGAGCGCCCCCGCGGGGCCGCCCACAGAATCGGTGCCAGGTGTGTCCGTGCCAGCCCCACAGGGAGACCGCCGACGATGACCAGCTCCAGCAGACCCACCGCCACCGCCACCGCCCTGACCGCCGCCGGCCTGCTCGCGGCCGTGTGGTTGCAGACCGGCACGTCCGGCGCGACCCCGGTGATCCCGGCTGCCCAGCCCGCGGTGCTGTGGGGCGACACGACGATCCCGCCCGGCCGTGACGGCATCATCGAGGCGAAAGGCTTCACGACACCGCCGCCGACACCACCGCTCGGCACCGCCTCCACCCTCACGCTGACCGCACCGCCCGGCACCCGGGTGACCGGCGTCCCCCTCGACACCCCCGGCTACCGGGGCACGGTGGCCGCCGACGGCCGTACCGCCACGTACACGGCACTCCCCACCGCCGCCGAGCGGCCGTGGCGCGACGGAGCCTTCCCCTTCGTCCTCGCGATGCCCGCCGACGCGGTCCCGGGCACCCGGCTGAGCGGCTGCGTCCTGCGGCTCGCGGACGCGGACGGCCAGGTCAGAGCGATGGGCGGGTGTCAGGTGACGGTGGGGCTGGCCGAGCCGACCCTGGCCCGCCCCGAGTCCGGTGTGCCGCTGGAGGGACGGCCGGCGATCGCGGGCCGGGCCCATCCCGGCGCGCAGATCACCGTCTCCGACAAGGACGGCGACGAGGTGTGCACCGACACCACCGGTTCCGACGGCCTCTGGGTCTGCACCCCCGACCGGGCCCTCCCCGAGGGCCCCAACCGGCTCCAGGCCACCGCCACCCTCAACGGGGTGAGCGCGGCGAGCGAGCAGATCCAGATCACGGTGGCCCGCTAGGACCTGTCAGACGTGCCCGGGGCCTCCGCTGCCGAAGGCCCCGCTGGACCCGGGCAGCCAGCGCTTGCGCTGCTGGTCCTTGCCGGTCCTGGAACCGGAGTGATGGATCTCGTAGGGCATGAGCCGGGACCCGGTCCGCTCGACCCGCGGCATCTCGTCCGGCTCGCGCATCTCCCGCATCTCGCGGACCGCGCCGCCGTCCGGCAGCTTCGGCTGTTGCTCGGGTGTGGGGCGGGGGGACTCCTGGTCCATCACCCGCATTCCGACACGTACGGCCCAGATCAGCGCGCCGGCCACGATCAGCCCGCCGATGAAGGCCGCGGTCAGGTTCCACACGTTCTGACTGACGGCGATGAGTTCATACGCTGCGGTGCTCATGCCTCCGAGTATGGACGAGGAAATGAGATAAAGCTCCCTAAATGCCCGAATCTTTGGCCAAGGGTGCCGACGCCTCCCGGGCGCGAGGGGAGTGCCTTGCTCGTTCGGCTCGTCCCGGCGCGCGCCCGGCCCCGCCGCGTGGCAGATTTCGGCCAGAGGGAAGGCCGGGACGGGCCGTCGCGTCCCCACGTGTGCAGCTCGGGGCCCGACCCCGGCCTTCCCGCGTCCGTCCTCCGGCCGGCAAGGACGACTCCCGCTCAGCCCAGGCGGACCGGCAGCGCGGTGAGGCCGCGCAGCAGCGTGCTCGTGCGCCAGGTGAGGGACCCCGGGTCGATGGCGAGGGCGAGGCGGGGGTGTCGCTCCAGGAGCAGGCGGAGGGCGACGGCGGCCTCCGCGCGGGCGAGCGGAGCGCCGAGGCAGTGGTGGGCGCCGTGTCCGAAGCCCAGGTGGCCCCGGGGGCGGCGGGTGATGTCGAAGCGGTCGGGGTCGGGGAAGGCGAGCGGATCGCGGGAGGCCGCGGCGAGGGAGACGAGCACCGCGTCACCGGCGGCCACCGGCGTGCCCGCCAGCTCCAGCGGCTCCGCCGCGAAGCGGAACGCGCCCGAGTGGACCGGGGAGCCGAAACGCAGCGACTCCTCGATCGCGGCGCCGGTCAGGTCCGGGTCGGCGCGCAGCAGGGCGAGCTGGTCCGGGTGGGTCAGGAGGGCGTGCACCGTCGCGGAGACGAGGTCGACCGTCGTCTCGTGGCCGGCGACGAGGAGCAGGAAGGCCATGCCGAGGAGCTCCCCGGGGGCGAGGCCGGCCGCCGCGTCCGGCGGGCCGCCGAACGCGGCGAGGTCCGCGAGCAGTGAGCCGTCCGGCGTGCGGGCCTTTTCGGCGATCAGCCCGGTGAGGTACGTGGTCAGCGCGGCGGCCGAGGCCGCGGCGGCGTCCTGCCCGGAGGGCATGACGAGCTCGTCGGACCAGGTGTGGAAGGCGGTGCGGTCGGCCTCGGGCACCCCGAGGAGGTCGCAGATCACCGTGACCGGCAGCGGCAAGGCGTAGCCGCTCACCAGGTCGGCGGTGCCCGTCCGCGGCAGCCGGTCCAGCAGTTCGCCCGCCACGGTCGTGATCCGCGGCCGCAGGGCGTCGATCCGGCCGGAGGTGAAGCGGTCCGCCACCAGCCGCCGCAGCCGGGTGTGGTGCGGCGGGTCGCTCTGCAGCATGTTCCGGCCGATGGCGTGGCCGCCGTCGGTCTCCCAGGTGGCGGAGTGCCGGATGTCGTTGCGCAGGCGCGGGTCGGTCAGCGCGGCCCGCACCGCCTCCCGCGTCACCACCAGCCAGGCGTCCCCACTGCCCGGGACGTGGACACGGTGCACCGGCCCCTTCTCCCGCAGGGCCGCGAGGACGGGGAACGGGTCGACTGCCGGATCGTGGCCCGCGGGGGCCAGTTCCTGAAGGGTGGGCGCTCGCACGTCGCCGTCCTCTCCGTGATGCCGGTGACGGTAAACGGGGAGTGGTCCCCACTTGCCGGGCGCGACGATAGCATCCGGGTCGGGGAGCACTCCCCGCTTCGTACGGAGGAAGACGATGACCGTCGGTGAAGAGCCGGCCGCCCCGGGCACGGGCCCCGGCGCGGGCCCGGGGGGACGCGATCCCGCTCCCGGGGAGGGCACCCCCGCCGCCGCCCCCCGGCAGCGGCGGGACGCGCGGCGCAACCGGGACCGGCTGGTGGAGGCGGCGCACGCCGTCTTCTCCGAGCAGGGGCTCGACGCCCCGCTGGACGTGATCGCGCGCCGGGCGGGAGTCGGCAACGCGACGCTCTACCGGCACTTCCCCACCCGCGCCGCCCTCGTCGACGCCGTCTTCCGCGACCAGCTGACCGGCACCATGACGGCCGGCGAGCAGGCCCGCTCCGCGCCGGACGCCTGGACCGGGCTGACCGGTTACCTCCGCACCGTCTTCGCCACCCTTGCGGCCGACCGCGGCACCAACGACCTCATGACCACCCGTCTGCCGGACGTCGAGGTCCTCGACGCCGTGCACGCCCACAACCGCCGGACCGTGGAACTGCTGCTCGACAGGGCGCGCGAACAGGGCACCGTGCGCCCCGACGTCACCACCGAGGACCTGCTGTTCGCCCTGGCCGCCCTCGGTCGCGCCGTTCCGCCCCTCACCGCGGCCACCACCCCCGACGCCTGGCACCGCCCCCTCGCCCTGCTCCTCGACGGCCTCCGCACCACCCCGCCCGGCCCTCTCCCGGGCACCGCCCTCACCGGCGCCGACCTCGGGAACGTACTCGGCGGGATGGGTCCGCACCGCACCCGTCCGGACGAGGGCGGCCGACGGAAGAGCGAGGGCTGAGGGCCGGAAGGACATCTGCCCCGGCCGCGACAGTTTTTCCGCCGAGGCGACTAGAGTTCCCCTGCGGGGAACCCGTCCCCGTGGCGGACTGTGCCCACTGTGGTCCGCGGAAAGGCGCGTATGCCCTCGGAAAGTCAGCCGTACGCCGACGGCCGGCAGCCGGACCAGGACCGGCTCCCCGTCGCCGACCGGCTCGACGACGACCACTTCCCGGCCTACACCATGGGCAGGGCCGCCGAACTGGTCGGAGCCACACCCGCGTTCCTCCGGGCGCTCGGCGAGGCACGGCTGATCACCCCGACGCGTTCCGGCGGCGGCCACCGCCGCTACTCGCGCCACCAGCTGAGGCTCGCCGCCCGGGCCCGCGAGCTGGTCGACCAGGGCACACCGGTCGACGCCGCGTGCCGCATCATCAGCCTCGAGGAGCAGCTGGAGCAGGCCGAACGGGCCAACGAGGAGCTGCGCCGGCGGGAGGCGGGCGCGGCCCGCGGACGCGGATGAAAACCTGTCCCCGCCGGAACAGGATTTCCTCTCCCGCTGCGGAAAATCTCATTCCCTAAACACGCCATCGGTGTTTTATTCCAGTGATTTTCCTCGCTGGCCGGCGATATTTTCCGTGCTAGGCTGACGTCAGTTGCAGTTGTGGTTGCCAGTTTGCTACCGGGTCTCCGGGCAGGTGATCATCGCGACGATGTAGGGATTCGTAAAGTGCGAGTTCCGACACTGTCTCAGGAGATTTGATATGGCCACCGGTACGGTGAAGTGGTTCAACTCGGAAAAGGGCTTCGGCTTCATCGAGCAGGACGGCGGCGGCGCTGACGTGTTCGCCCACTACTCGAACATCGCCACCACGGGCTTCCGTGAGCTTCAGGAAGGCCAGAAGGTGACCTTCGACGTCACCCAGGGCCAGAAGGGCCCGCAGGCGGAGAACATCGTTCCCGCCTGACCTGTACGCAGGGATTCGAGAGCAGGGGTCCGCACTTCGGTGCGGGCCCCTGCTCTTTGTTTTCCGCCCGGTTCCGCCGGATTGATTTCACCGGCATTTCCCCTCCGGTCGATGTGATCGACATGACCGGAACGCCGCCGACCGGTTCAAAAGGAAGCGCCTCATCGTGGTCCCCCACCTCCCGCGCCGCGCCGTGCTGCTGGCCGCGGCCCTCGCCCCGGTGACCGGATGCGTCACCGACGACGACGCACCGGCCCGCACAGGAAGCCAGGGCGCCGAGGCCGCACCGGACCGGAGTACGCCCGCGCCGGTGACCCCCCGGAGCCTCGCCGAGCTCGAACGGGAGTACGGCGCCCGTCTCGGGGTGTACGCCGTCGCGACCGGCACCGGCGCCACCGTCGTCCATCGCGCCGACGAACGCTTCGCGTTCTGCTCCACCTTCAAGACGCTCGCCGCGGCCGCCGTCCTGGACCGCCGCCCGCTCGCCCGTCTGGAGGAACGCGTCACCTACACCCGGGACGACCTCGTCGACCACTCACCCGTCACCGAGCGGCACACCGGGACCGGCATGACCGTCCGCGCCCTGTGCGACGCCGCCGTCCGGTACAGCGACAACACGGCCGCCAACCTGCTGCTGCGCGACCTCGGCGGGCCGCGCGCCCTCACCGCCCACCTGCGCGCACTGGGCGACCCGGTCAGCCGCCTGGACCACATCGAGCCCGAGCTGAACGGCAACCCGCCCGGCGACCCGCGCGACACCACGACACCCCGCGCCGTCGCCGCCGACTACCGCACCCTCGTGCTCGGCGACGCCCTGCCGGCCGACCGGCGGGCCCTGCTGACGGACTGGCTGGTGCGCAACACCACCGGCGACCGGCGCATCCGGGCGGGCGTCCCCCGCGGCTGGAAGGTCGGCGACAAGACCGGCACCGGTGCCTGGGGCCGGGCCCACGACGTCGGCGTACTGTGGCCGGACCGTGGCGCCCCGCTGGTGCTGGCCGTCCTCACCGACCGCCCGGACCGCGACGCCGACCCCAGCGATCCACTGATCGCCGAGGCCACCCGCCGCGTACTCGCCGCCCTCGGCTGATCCGAGGGCGGCGGTTCATGCCGTCAGTTCTGCTTGGGCGCGGCCTGCTGGACCACCTCGAAGGACCACAGCGTGGCGTCCGTGGCCGCGGGACGCGGCTTCTCGCCCTGCGCACCACCTTGCCCACCACCCTGCGCGCCGCCGTGCGCGGCCTGGCCGCGGCCGGCCATCCAGCGCTGGAAGTCCTCCTCGGTCCGCCAGCGGGTGTACACGAGGTAGGTGTCGGTTCCCTCGACCGGCCGCAGCAGCTCGAACCACTCGAACCCGTCCGAACTCTCCACCGCCCCCGCCCGCGCGGCGAACCGCTGCTCCAGCGTCTCGCGCTGCTCTTCCGGGACCGTGAGTACGTTGATCTTGACGATGCTCATGTCCTGATTGTTCCGCAGCGACGGCGCGGCACGCGCGCAGGGTCGCGGAGCCGGAGGAGGGCCGGCCCGCACGGGCACCTCGTCCGCGCTCGCGGCCTCACCCCGTGACCGCGCCCATGGCGATGTGATGCAGCTCACCACTCCCGTCCGATCATCTCCGCCCGGCCCGCCGGTCTTCACCGATGACGCGTCACCGACGAGACGCGACCGCGAGCGAGAGAAGGAGCCGACGGACATGACCGCACAGGTGAAGGGCCCCGCGAGCTATTTCCCGGCGATCGAGAAGAAGTACGGCCGTCCGGTCGCGGAGTGGAAGGACCTCATCCACGCATCGCCGCTGACCCGGCACATGGAACTCGTCGCCTGGCTCAAGACCGAGCACGGCCTGGGCCACGGACACGCCAACGCCCTCGTCGCCCACACCCTCGCCGAGGACAGCGCACGGTAGAACCACAGGCCCTAAGATCCGGGGCATGGCTCTGAGCGTGAGCGACGTGGAGCGGTTCATGGTCGCCAGGCCCCGGCTGGAGGCCATCGCCTACCGGCTGCTGGGCTCCGCGAGCGAGGCCGAGGACGCCGTGCAGGAGACGTTCCTGCGGTGGCAGGCCGCCGACATCGCGAGCATCCGGGTCCCCGAGGCCTGGCTGACGAAGGTGCTCACCAACCTCTGCCTCAACCAGCTCACCTCCGCCCGGGCGCGGCGCGAGACGTACGTCGGCCAGTGGCTCCCCGAGCCGCTGATCGCCGGTGACCCGATGCTCGGCCCCGCCGACACCGCCGAGCAGCGGGAGTCGGTGTCGTACGCGGTGCTCGTGCTGCTGGAGCGGCTCGCCCCCGCCGAGCGGGCGGTGTACGTGCTGCGGGAGGCGTTCGACTACCCGCACCGGGAGATCGCCGGGATCCTCGACGTCTCCGAGGCGGCCAGCCAGCAGATCCTCCACCGGGCCAAGGAGCACCTCGCGCGGGGCAGGGCCCGTGCCGAGATCGACGAGGCGGCGGCCCGCAGGGTCGTCGACGAGTTCCTCGCGGCCGCCACCAGCGGCAGGACCGAGCCGCTGGTGCGGCTGCTCACCGAGGACGCCGTCGCGGTCGGCGACGGCGGCGGGAAGGTCCCGGCCCGCGCCAAGGCGTTCGAGGGCGCCCTCGCGGTCGCGACGTTCATGCGGGGCCTGTTCACGCCGGGCAAGGGCAAGCGCGCCCTGGTCGGCGGCTCCCCCGGGGTCTACGTCACGACCGCCAACGGCGGCCCCGCCCTCGTGGCGGTCGTGGCGGACCGGGTCGTCGGCGTCATGTGCCTGGAGGTCACCGCCGAGGGCATCGCCGCCATCCGCACCCAGGCCAACCCCGACAAGCTCGCCCGTCTGACCGGGCGCTGGGCGGCCGGCGACCACGGTGAACCCCTGCTGCACGCCTTCTGAGGCCGGCTGTGACGCGGGTCACGGCTCGCTCCTGTCAGGAAACGGCGGGCCGCCCGGTTCAAGGGACGAACCCGCCGACGACAGGAGCAGGCCATGCAGCACCGCATCATCGTCATCGGAGCCGGCTACACCGGAACCGCCGCCGCCGGACGCCTCGCCAGGCGGCTGCGCCGCGAGGACGTCGCCATCACCCTCGTCAACGCCGAACCCGACTTCGTCGAGCGCGTCCGCAACCACGAACTCGCGGCCGGCCGGCAGCTCCGGCACCGGCCCCTCGCCGGCATGCTCGCGGGCACCGGCGTGGAGCTGCGGGTCGCCCGGGTCACCGGGGTCGACGTCGACCGCGGGACCGTCACCGTCCAGGCCACGGACGGCGGCGACGACGGCCGCGGCGACGAACTGACGTACGACACCCTCGTCTACGCCCTCGGCAGCCGCTGGAACGACCAGGGCGTCCCCGGCGCCGCCGAGCACGCCCACGAGATCGCCGGCCGCGACGGGGCGCTGCGGGTGCGCGAGCGCCTCGCCCTGCTGGACGCCGGGGAGCGCGTGGTCGTGGTCGGCGGCGGCCTCACCGGTCTGGAGGCCGCGACCGAGATCGCCGAGGCCCGCCCGGACCTCGATGTCGCCCTCGCCGCCCGCGGCGGCCTCGGCGACTGGCTCTCGCCCAGGGGCCGCGGCCATCTGCGCGCGGTCCTCGCCCGGCTCGGCGTCACCGTGCACGAACACACCGACGTCACCGCCGTCGGCGCCGGCCACGTCACCACCGCCGGCGGCACGGCCCTCCCGTCCGCGCTCACCGTGTGGACCACCGGCTTCGCCGTCCACCCGATCGCCCGGGCCACCGCCCTGGACGTCACCGGCACGGGGCAGATCGTCGTCGACGCCACCATGCGCTCGGTCTCGCACCCCGAGGTGTACGCCATCGGTGACGCCGCCCTGGTCAGCGGCCCCGGCGGCAAGCCGCTGCGCATGTCCTGCGCCTCGGGCGTCCCCACCGCCTGGCAGGCCGCCGACTCCATCGCGGCCCGCCTGACCGGCGGGAAGCTCCCCAGCGTGCCGCTCCGCTACGTCAACCAGTGCGTCTCGCTGGGCCGCAAGGAGGGCCTCATCCAGTACGTCACCGCCGACGACCGCTCCGTGAACGCGGCCCTGACCGGACGCTTCGCCGCCCTCTACAAGGAACTGGTCTGCAAGGGCGCCGCCTGGGCCGTGGCCCACCCGACCCTCGGACTGCCGGCCCGGCGCCGCGCCGTACGCACCCCGGCCCCCGCGACCCGGGTTTCCCCGACCGACCCCGCCGCCGAGACGGCGGCCTGACCCCGCCGGCACCGGGGGGAGACGGGGCCGTCCCGGGGTCGGCCCGGGGCGTCGAGGGAGGCGGCGCGTGGTACGAACACCGTGCCGCCTCCCCGGTCGTCCCCGGGGGCCCCCGTGTCCCGGGTTTCCCCGGCCGATCTCGCCGCCGAGACGGCGGCCTGACCACCGTCGCCCTCGGCATCGGGGGAGTCGGGGCCGTCCCCGGGGTCGGTCCGGGGCGTCGAGGGAGGTGGCGCGTGGCACGAACACCGTGTCGCCGTTCCCGGTCGTCCCGGTCGTCGTCGGCGGGCCTCCGTGTCCCGGGTTTCTCCGGCCGATTCCGCCGCCGAGATGGCGGCCTGACCCCCGCCGTCCCCGGCATCGGGGGAGACGGGCCGTCCCGGGGTCGGCCCGGGGCGTCGAGGGAGGTGGCGCGTGGCACGAACACCGTGCCGCCGTTCCCGGTCGTCCCGGTCGTCGCCGGCAGCGAGGCGTAGCAGGTCCCCCCGCCGTCCACGTACCGTGGCTCCGCCTCGTTCGGGTCGAGCTCCGAACGCGCGGGCCGGGCGACGGCCTTGAGGTCCCGGACGCCTGAGTTGTCGCGCACGTCCGCGGTGAAGGGTGAGGGAGCCCGTCGTGCCGCCGGGCGGGGCGGTGCAGCGGGTCGAGGCGTTCTGCACGGCCGGCTCCGTGCCGGACGAGGCCAGCGCCAGACCGCCGGCGGCCACCCGCCCACGACGGAGAACCCTGCCCCCGGGTCCACCCCGGCCCCCCGTCTCCACCCCGGGTAAGAGGGCGGAATCCCCCTCCAGCCGGAGTCGGGCCGTCCCGGCGCGGCCATAGCCTGAGTCCGTCATGAAGCGAATCGACGACCGGCTGCTACCGGTCCTGCTGCTGTGCGCCCAGGCCGTGGTGTGGCCGGGGGCCGCACTGGTGCGCGGGGACGTCCCGTCCGCCGCCGCCCTGCTCGTGGCGGCCCTGGTCGCCGGGCCCGTCACGGCCCTGCTCACCCTGCGCCGCGCCCACCCGGTCACCACCCTCGTCGTGGCCGCCGCCGCCTGCGCGCTCGGCGCGGGACCGCTGCCCGCCGGGGCGACGGCCGTGCTCGGCACCGCGGGCATCGCCCTCGCCCTGTTCACGGTGGCGACCGAACGCGACACGTTCACCGCCGTGTTGTGCGCGGTGGCGCTCGCGCTGTGGCAACTCCTGTACGGGATCACCCTGCACCGGATCAGCGAACGCGACGGACTCGACCTGGTCCTCACCGCCCTGCTGTACGCCACCGTGTGCGGCGCCGGCCTGCTCGTCCGGCGCGCCCGCCGCACACGGCAGGCCTCCGAACGGCTGCTGCGCCGCGCCGAGTCCGAACGCCACCGGCTCCCGGCCGTCGAACGACGCCGTATGGAGCGGGAGTTGCACGACGTCAGCGCCCATCACCTGACGGCCGTGGTGGTGACCGCCGGCGCCGCCCTCGGCCTGCGCGAACGCCGCCCCGAACTCGCCGGTGAGGCCCTGCGGTTCGCGGTCGACACCGGTCACGAGGTGACCCGGGCGCTCGGCGCCGTACGCGCTCCGGCCCCCTCGGGCGAGGAACTGCCGTCACCGGAGGAACGCCTGCTCGACCTGGTCGCCGGGTTCCGGCGCCTCGACCAGCGGGTGGACGCCGAGATCGACCCGCTGCCGGACGGCGCCCTCGCGGACGCGGCGTACGGCATCGTGCGCGAGGCGCTGACCAACGTGGCACGGTACGCCCCCGGCGCGCCCACACGCGTGCGGTGCCGGTACGGGGACGATCGCACGGACGTCGTGGTCACCAGCGGGGCACCGCTGCCCGGCACGCCGGCGCCCGGTGCGGGCCTCGGCGGGGGACGCGGCCAGGGCTTCCTGCGCTCCCGGGCACGGGAGGCGGGCGGCACCCTGACCAGCGGACCGACACCGGAGGGCGGCTGGGAGGTGCGGGCGGTCCTGCCCGGCCGGACCGCCGCCCGCACCGAGCGCTCCGGAACGCGCGGCTACCGCCTGGCACAGGTGACCGCCGCCACCGGCCTCGTCCTGCAGCCGCTGCTGCCGTTCCTGGTCATCCGGGCGGAGACCACCCCGGCCGGGTCGCACGTGTCGGCGGGCGTCCTCTTCGCGCTGCTTGCCGCCGCCCAGGCGGTCACGCTGCTGTGGCTGCGCCGGGCACCGCTCACCGCCCACGGCGTGCTGTTCGCGCTGGCCGCGCTCTGGCCGGTGGCGATGGCCGCCGGCGACTACACGGGTCCGGTCGCCCTCCCGCCCGCGCTGAGCATGATCGCCACCTGCGCGGCACTGGCCGTGGACGCCGCCGGCGACCGCCCGCGCCCGCTCCTGACGGCGCTCGCCGCCGCCGTGCACGCGGCGGCCGTCACCGCCGCCGCGCTGGACCGGGGCACGACGGCCCCCGTCTGGGCGGTCGTCGCGGGGGCGACGGCCGGTGCGGTCCTCGCGGCCGGCGCGGCCCACCTGTACGGCCTCCGGCGTGGCCGCCGCGAGCGGGCCGAGCGGGACAGCCGCGACGAACGCCTCGCCGCCTGGACCGAGGAGGCGGTCCGCGACGCCTGGGCCGAACGCCGGCGCATCGCCGGCGGACTGGAGACCACCGTGCTGGCCCGCACCGCCGACATGGTCGCGGAAGCGGAGGCGGGCCGCCTGGAGGAGGCCGCCGAACGCGCCCGCGAGGCCCTGGCCGCGATGCGCTCCCTGCTCGACACCGTCCGCGACGGCGAGGCGGAGCGCGCCCTGCGGCCCCAGCCCACCCTCCAGGCGCTGGACCTGCTCGCCCGCCAGTGCCGGGCCACCGGCCGCGACGTCGGGATACGGCTGAGCGACCGCGTACCGCGGCAGCTGCCCACCGCCGTCGACCTCACCGCCTACCACGCCGCCGAGACACTCCTCGCCACCGGCGACGACGACCGTCCCACCCTGCTCGAACTCGATGCCGCCGGAGGCACGTTGACCATCACGGCCACAGGAGTCGCACCCGCCGCCCACCCCGCCGTGCGGGAGCGGCTGGCGCCCCGGCTCGCGGCGCTCGACGGCACCCTGACCACCGGTCCCGCGGACCGGGTCCACCTCCGGCTGCCGCTGCACACGGACGGCGCACAGGAGGGGGAACGATGACTCTCAGAGTGCTGGTCGCCGACGACCAGGGCATCGTCCGGGCGGGGTTCGCCGCGGTGATCGACGCCGAGGACGACATGACCGTCGTCGGCGAGGCCGCCGACGGCGCCGAAGCGGTGCGCCTCACCGCGGAACTGGCGCCGGACGTGGTCGTCATGGACGTACGGATGCCCGAACTGGACGGCATCGCCGCCACCAGGATCGTCACCGGCCGCCCGGACGCGCCCCGCGTGCTGGTGCTGACCACCTTCGACCTCGACGCCTACGTCTTCGAGGCGCTGCGGGCCGGAGCCTCCGGGTTCCTGCTCAAGGACGTGTACGCCTCCGAACTGCTCCGGGCCATCCGGGTGGTGGCCGCGGGCGAGAGCGTCCTCGCCCCGTCCGCGACCCGCCGCCTGATCGCCCACTACACCTCCGCGGCGCCCGGCGGCGTCCCGGGGGAGCGGCCCCCGGGCGCACTGGCCAACCTGACCGAACGCGAACGGGGCGTCCTCGCCCTGGTCGCCTCCGGGCTCACCAACGCGGAGATCGCCGCACAGCTCGGCATCACCGTCGGCACCGTCAAATCCCATGTCAACGCGGTACTGCGCAAGCTCGGGCTGCGCGACCGGGTCCAGGCGACCATCCTCGCCTACGACCTCGGCCTCGCCCGCCCGAACCCGCCCGGCACCCATCTCTGACCAGGTAAGGACCATGACCATGACCAGTACGTATGAGGAGACCACCGCCGTGACCGGACCCGGCAGTTCCCCGACCCGGCTCCTGCGCCGCGTGTTCGGCGACATCGCCTCCCTCGTCTACCTCGCGCTCTGCGCCGGCCTGACCCTCTGGGCGTTCACCGCCGGTGGCGGTGAGGACGCCTCCTTCGCGGGCGTCTTCCCGCTGCTCGCCACCGCGCCGGTCAGCTTGCTGCTGATCGTCGTGCCGGTGGAGCATCCCGCGATATTCGCCCTCGCCGTCGCTCTCGGCGCGCTGGCCAACGCCGCGCTGATCGGCGTCTGCTCCCGCGCGCTGCGCCGGCGCGGCGGGGCCGCGCGGTGAGGCGGGGCGGCGGGGCCGCGCGGTGAGGCGGGGCGGCGGGGCCGCGCGGTGAGGCGGGGCGGCGGCGCCCGCGATGAGAAGGCCGGGCCCCGCCACTCACGGCCCGGCCGTGTCCGTCAGGTCGAAGGCGTCCACCACGGCCAGGGGGTCCGCCGCCTCGCCCAGGTACTGCTCGGACCAGATCGTCTTGTCGAGGCGGCTGTGCCGTACGCCCCAGTGGGCGCTGAGCCGCATCACGATGTAGAGGCCCCTGCCGCCCTCGTCGCTCGTGCGGGCGTGCCGCAGGTGGGGGCTGACGCTGTTGGCGTCCGTCACCTCGGACAGCAGCCGCTCCCGGTCGTGGATGAGCCGCAGCCGTACCGGCCCCCTGCCGTAACGGATGGCGTTGGTGACGAGTTCGCTCACGATCAGTTCCGTGGTGTACGCCGCCTCCTCCAGCCGCCAGACGGCGAGCTGCTGGTCGACGAGCCGGCGGGCCGTGCCCACGACGGAGGCGTCGGTGGGCAGGGTCCAGTCGGCGACCTGGTCCGGCGGCAGGGCGTGGGTGCGCGCGAGCAGCAGCACGGCGTCGTCCCCGCGGGAGGGCGACCTGCGGTACACGCAGGTGTCGCACAGTTCCCGCAGGGGCCGGGTGGGGGTGGCGAGGACGTTCTCGATGTCGCGCAGCGCGGCGGCCTCGTCCGCGCCGTCCGTGGCGAGCAGGCCGCCGGTGCACAGGGCGAGCAGGCTGCCCGGGGCGAGCTGCACCGTCGTCGGGGTGAACACCTGTCCGCCGCCCGTCCCCAGCGGCGGACCCAGGGGGACGTCCACGGCGAGCGGCGAACCGTCGGGGTCGACGACGACGGGCGCGGGGTGCCCCGCGCGGACCAGGGAGCACTGCCGGGAGACGGGGTCGTAGACGGCGATCGCGCAGGTCGCCACGTAGGGGTCCGCGGCCGGGGCGCCGGTGGTCGGGAGCTGGGCTGCGACCTCGTCCAGGTGGGTCAGCAGTTCGTCGGGTTCCAGGTCCTGCAGGGCCAGCGTGCGCAGGGAGACCCGCAGCTGTCCCATGGTGGCCGCCGCCTCGATGCCGTGCCCGGCGACATCGCCCACGACCAGGGCGACGCGGGTGCCGGAGAGCGGGATGACGTCGAACCAGGCACCGCCCGCCCCCTCCGGCAGATACACGTGGGCGGTCTCCACCGCCGACAGCCGCGGGATGTCCCCGGGCTGGAGCCGGCGCTGCAGGGCGGAGGCCACGGTGTGCTCGTGGCGGTAGCTGCGTGCGTGGTCCAGGTGCGCGGAGGCGGTGGTGGCCGCCTGCCGGGCGACGTCGAGGTCGGCGTCCTCGAAGAGCTCGGTCCGGTTGCGGTACAGCGTCAGCAGGCCCAGCACGGTGTCCCGCACCATGAGCGGGGCGACGATCATGGAGCGGACGTCCGCCGCGATCAGCGGGGCGAAGCCGTCCCGGTCGGCGGTGAGCCAGGGGGCGTCCGGCGAGACCCGCACCAGCCGTGCGCGCATGTCGCTGAGCGCCTGGGTGTACGGGGTCGGAAAGGGGAAGGGGCGGCTGTCGCCCGGTTTCCTGCCGGTCTCCACCGTCGGCGGAGCGAAGGCGTACCGGCGCAGCGGCGCGTCCGCCGGTACGGGCCCGGCCGGGCGGACCCGTCCGTCGCCACCGTCCTCCAGCAGGTCGACGCCGGCCGCGTCGGCGAAGGCGGGCACCAGCGCCTCCACCAGTTCCTCGGCGGTGGTCCGTGCGTCGAGGGTGGAGCCGACGGTCTCGTGCACCGTACTGAGCACGGCGAGGCGGTCGGCCGCGGTCTGTCTCTCGGTGACGTCCTCGACGACGCCGACCAGCCCGGGCACGCCCCCGTCCCGGGCGGGCAGCGGGAACAGGGACAGCTCGACGGCGAGGGTGCGCTCCGGGTCCGACGGCGACCGTCCGCGGACCAGCCGGCCGCGCAGCGGCTCACCGGTCCTGAGGACCTCGTCCATCAGCTCCCTGATCTCGCCCGCCCCGAACTCGGGGACGAAGTCGTCGACGCGGCGCCCGATGATGTCGTCGGGGGACAGGCCCGCCACCCCCCGGCCGGACGGGTTGTAGCGGGTGACCCGCTGTTCGGCGTCGAAGACGAACAGCCCCTGGGGTGAGTCGGCGAACAGCGCGTTCAGCACCGCGGTGTCGTCGACGGGACGGCCTGTCACCGGGGGCTCCCTTCGCGGGTCTCCCTCCTTACCTTCCCGCATCGGCCCGCCTCGGCAACTCGGCGCCCGCCGACGGCACGGCCTACAGGGCGCGGACAATCAGCAGGGCCACGTCGTCGCTGCGGTGGGCGCGCTCGCGGACGTCGTGGACGAGGACGTCGGCGAGGGCGTCCGCGTCCAGGTCGCCGGCGCGGGCCAGCCGGCCGGCGAGGGCGTCGGTCACCTCGTCGAGGTCCACGCCGGGGAGCTCGACGAGGCCGTCGGTGTAGAGGGCGAGCACCGAACCCGGCGGCAGGGCGATCTCCGTGGCGGTGTAGGTGGCGGAGGGGTCGATGCCGAGGAGCAGCCCCGGCGGCAGGCGCAGCACCTCCGCCCGTCCGCCGGGGTGCCGCAGGACGGGCGGCGGGTGACCGGCGGAGGCCAGGTGGGCGCGGTGGTGCGCGAGGTCGAGGTGGGCGTAGAGGCAGCTGGTGAACAGGCCGGGGTCGAGGTCGGTGAGCAGCCGGTTGGTCCGGGCGAGCACCTCGCCCGGAGGGGCGCCCGCGGTGGCGTGGACGGCGGTGCGGACCTGCCCCATCAGCGTGGCCGCCCGCTCGCTGTGCCCCTGGACGTCCCCGATGGCGGCGGCCGCCTGGGTGCCGTCGAGGCGGATCAGGTCGTACAGGTCGCCGCCGATCCCCACGCCGTGCCCGGCCGGCAGGTAGCGGGCGGCGACGTCGAGCCCGGACATCCGGGGCAGGGCGCTGGGCAGCAGACCGGCCTGGAGGCTGCGGGCGAGCCGGTGCTTGGCGTCGTAGAGGCGGGCCCGGTCCAGGGCCTGGGCGATCAGGCCGGCGAGGGAGGTGAGGACGGTCCGTTCGGAGGAGTCGAACGGGTGCGGGCGGTCGTAGGCGAGGACGAGCGAGCCGACGGGGCGCCCGGAGGCGATCAGCGGCAGGAAGCCCCAGGCGGCCATGGAGTCCCGGCGGACCGCGGAGGGGTGGGCGCCGCGCAGTTCGGCGAAGGAGGCGTAGAAGGAGGGCGCGCCATCGGTCAGGCAGTGCACCGCGGGGGAGTCCGAGGTCAGGGGCGCGCCGTCCAGGCGGTCCATGAGCTCGGCGGGGTAACCGCGGTGGCCGATGATGTGCAGCCGGCCCTCCTCCGCCGTCATCAGGGCCAGGGCCTGGGCGCCGGTGGCGGGCAGCACCTGGTCGGCGACCCGTTCGACCACGTCCCGTACGCCGACCGCTTCCGCGAGGGTCGCCGCCAGATGCATCAGGTGGTACAGGGCGGCGGTCCGCCCCATGGCGGAGACCGGCGTGGGGGGCGCCGCCGCACGGTCCGGGGTGTCCGCGGCGGAGGCGGGGGTGTCCGCGGCGGTGGCTGGGGTGATGCGCACGCTGATCCCCGAGGCGTCCGGGTAGAGGCGGAAGGACAGCCACCGGTCGGGCGGGCGCAGCACGGTGTACGACATGGGCCTGAGGCTGAGCACCGCGGACCGGTAACTCTCCTGGGCGGCCGGGACGTTGAGCCACGGCAGCACCTCCCAGGGCCGGACCCCCAGCAGTTCGGCGGCGTCGGCCCCGAGGAGGCGGGCCGCGGTGTCGGTGACGAAGGTCGTCCGCCCGTCGGGGGCGAGCCCGCAGGACCCGCCGGGGAGGCGCTCGGCGAAGCCCGTCGCCGGTCCCCCGGACGGCCCGCCGGCGTGGGCACCGGGCGGGGACACCAGGTGCGGGGCGGCGCCGGGCCGTACGGGCCGGCCGCTGTCGGCGGCCATCCGCAGCAGGAGGCCGAGCCGGCGGCGGACCCGGCCGATCGCGTCGCGCTCCGCCGGGCTCAGCTCCGCGGGGTGCGAGCCGGGCCACTGGAGTACCAGCCCGCCCCAGTCCCGGTCGCCGGTGGTGAGCGCGGCGGCGGCCAGTGTGAAGGGGTAGGGCAGGACCAGGGCCAGCTTGGGGTAGTGGCGCGCCATCTCCTGCTGATCGCCGAGCCACACCAGGCGGCGGTCGCGCAGGGCGTCGGAGACCGGCGTCCCACCGCCCCGCCCCACCCGGGTCCAGGGCAGCGCCACCTCCCACGGCACCCCGCTCAGCACCGTCAGTCCCAGCGCCTGCCCGTCCGGCGAGAGCAGGTACACCGCGCCCACGTTGGCACCGGTGTCCCGCATGCCCTCGACCAGGACGTGGCCCAGCAGTTCCTCCGCAGCGGAGTCCGGGCCCGCCATGGAGCGGGTGGCGTCCCGCACACCCTCACCCCCTGACGACGACGGCGTCCGGGCATCCATGTGTACGGACCGTATGCCCCTACGACGGGAACATAACCCCCCATATCACCGCGGCCACTTCGGCCGCCGGTCCGCTCCTCCCGCCGCTCCGGTACGGGCCGGCCCCAGGGGCCGTTCCGTCACCCTTTCGAGACATCCCGATGCGTGTGACCGTCCTGCAACGGTGGGTAATCCTCGCTACCTTGGATCCGCGACCGTCCAGGGGGGACATGTGAACGACAACGGCTACACCAGCCTGCCGGGATGGCGGGGCGGCGACGCGAACGCCGCGTATCTCGACAAGAACCTCAAGCACCTTCCGGTGGAGACGAACCTCGACGACTCGGTCAGCTGGCGACAGCTGCTCCAGCTGTTCGTCCACGCGCTCCTCGCCTCGGTCCTGGCGTTCCTGCCGATCTTCTTCTTCGCGCTGATCCTGCTCCTCGGCGGCAGCGGCGAGGGGTTCGCCGCCATGATCGCGCTGGCGTACATCGCCTCCGGTGCCGCCTTCTGGGTGACGCTGCTCTGGATGCGCCTGGTCGAGCCGATCGCCGAGTGGCGGGTGCTGCTGGCGGACCGCAGCGGATCCCTCGACTCGGCGTACGTCTCCATCGCGGGCACGCTCGCGCGCCGCTACGTCCCCGTCGACCGCGCCGAACGGGTGATCGCCACCGGGCTCGGCCGCGACCAGGTCCGCAACCGCCTGGTGCTCTCCGAGGGCAAGTGCCAGGTCTACGTCTCGGTCTTCTCGTACGGTACGAGCCTGTACCTGGGCTGGCAGATGTGGCGCTCGCGCCGCGGCTACTCCCTGATCGGCGGCTTCGTGTCGGACCTGATGGCGTCGGTCATGGGGCGTCTGGGCCCCGAGCGGATCATGCTGCGGACCGAGGGCGTGCGGGCGATGCGGGAGGCGGTGCACGCGGCGTGCCGGGAGGGGCTGGCGACCGCGGTTGACCAGGTCGTGGTCCCGGCCACGTACGCCTTCCCGCAGGGCCTGCCGCCGGTCCAGCACGCCCCCGCGCGATCGGCCCCGATGCCGGGCGAGACACCGGCTCCGACGCCGGGCGCGACCCCGCCGTCCGGTGCGACCGCGCCGCCGGTCCCGGACACGGCCCCCGGCGCCACGGGCTCCTGGGGGCCCTCGCCGGCCGGCCCGGGGGCGGACGGTGTGCCGCCTCGGGGCTGAGGCGGGAGGCACGGGAGCCGAGGGGAAGGGGGAGAGGGGATGGCGGGAGTCGACACGGAGAGCGGGGCGGGGGTGCTGCTGCGTGCCGCCCCCACCGGGGAGACCTGGGCACACGTCGCCTTCTCGCTGAGTCCCGCCCCGCTGCCCGGGGGTCTCTACCCCGAGTTCTCCGAGGCCCGGCGCGGAGCCGACCGGGCCGCCGCCGAGCGGACCTGGCTCGCCGCGCTGTGGACGGACCGCACCACCGCCCGCTGGGACCTGCGGTTCATCGGCGACCCGGCGAGCGGCCGGATCACGACCGCCCTCGTCGCCCAGTGGTACGGCGCCGACCGGACGGCCGCGCTGCGCGCCGTACGCGAGGCGCTCCCCGCCCTCGAACGGTTCCCGGCGCACACGACGGCGACCCGCATCGAGGACACCGAGGAGGTCGCGCGCCTGCTCGCCCCGTTCGTGCCGGCGTGGGGCGCGATCGCCGAGATCCGCAAACGCGTCACCTGCCGGTCCCTGACCCGGCTGTGGGGTGCGGAACGCGTCGCGACCGCGGTCTCCCGGTTCGACGCCCCCGCCCCGTCCTGGACCCCGGTGTGGACCCAACTCGCCGCGGAGCCACGGCGGACGGTGGTCAGCGTGTGCCTGGAACCGTGCTCCGCCCCGGCCGGGCTCGTCGAGGGCCTGACGATGCGGGCGCAGGCCTTCGCGACCCTCGCGGCGCCCGGCACACCCGA
The DNA here is from genome assembly GCF_055571535.1 of Streptomyces sp. NPDC030893. Lineage (NCBI taxonomy): Bacteria > Bacillati > Actinomycetota > Actinomycetes > Kitasatosporales > Streptomycetaceae > Streptomyces > Streptomyces sp. NPDC030893. The sequence continues at coordinate 174,695 of NZ_JBVIFC010000009.1, forward strand.
CCCCCTGTACGGGGTTCCGGTGCCCGGCGACCCCTTCGCCCAGGAGGCGCACCGTCTGTACGAGACGGCCTCCCGGCGCTACACCGGGCGGCTGCACCGGGCGCGCGTCTCCGTCGCCGTCGAGGGGGACGCCCCGGTGCCCGACGTCCTGGCCGGCCTCATCGCCCACACCCTCGCGCCGACGAGTTCCGGAGCGGTCGTCGTCCGTCCGCTGAGCCAGGACGACCACCGGGTGGCCTGCGGGAACCTGCTGGGCGTCAACCGGGACTGGCAGCGGGACGCCTACTGGCAGGAGGTTCCCGCGTTCCTGCGGCCACCGTCCGCCGGGCAGCTGTGGCTGAGCGATCCGGGCACGGTGACGGCGCTCGCCGACCTCGTGGACGCCGACGAGGCCGCCGCCGTCTTCCGCCTGCCCCACGAGGAGCCCGGCGACCCCGAGCTCTTCGCCCTGGAACGACGGACCGCGCCCCCCTCCCACGTCCCCACCGGCAGCACCGACGCCGGGTGGAGCGACTTCGGCCCCGCCCACTGACACCTGACCGCGCGCGCTCGACGCCCCGACGACGCACGACGAACAGACGACGCATGACGAACAGACGAACAGGAGCCGTGCGACATGTCCGAAGCCCCCGCCTCCCAGGCCCCCCGAAACGCCCTGACCTTCACCTTCCAGGGGTCGCAGGCGCACGTGGACGCCCTGAACCGGGACCTCGCGGAGTGGATCACCGACACCGACCAGCTCGGCGGCCTGGCCGGCCTGCGCACCGAGCCGCCCGCCCCCGGTGAGCAGGGGGACGTCGCCGTCGCCGTGGACATCGTCAACGCCTCCGCCGCGGTGATCGCCGCGGCCACCAACGCGTTCTTCCTCTGGCTTCAGCAACGGCGGCCGGCCCACCGCCGGATCGAGTTCGAGGCGGTACGCCCGGACGGCACCCGGGTCAGCGCCACGGTCGAGGACGAGGCCCAACTGGCGGCGGTCATGGAACAGTTGTCGCGCTTCGCGGTCGCCCCGCCGCCGCCCGGGGCGGACGAATGACCTGGGCCGTGCGGCCGCCCGCCCCCACCGCCGCGTACGCGCTGCTCGTCGGCACCGGCCGGCACGTCCACCCCAGTTCCCTGACCCCCATACCGCAGGCCCCGACCACGGCCCGGGCGCTCGGCGCCGCCCTCAGCGGCGACCGGGGGGCGTTCGACGCCCGGCGGACCACGGTCGTCCCCGACCCCGCCGACACCCGCCAGGTCCTCGACCCCCTGCGCCGTATGGTCCGCCGGCCGGACGTCGACCTGCTGCTGTTCTTCTACTGCGGCCACGGCCTGCTGGGCAGGGACGACCGGCTCTGCCTGGCGCTCACCCCCTCCGCCCAGGAGGGCGGCGGGGGCGATCCGAGCCCGTGCCTGCCCTTCGCCGACGTCGCCAGCCTGATGCGGGAGTCTTCGGCGCGGCACAAGGTCGCGATCCTCGACTGCTGCTTCTCCGGCCGCGCCCTCGGCCCGGACGGCCACGGCATCCACCTGCTCACCGCGTGCGGCCGCACCCAGAAGGCCCTCTTCCCGCCCGAGGGCACGCTCACCGGCTTCGGCGGGGAACTGCTGAGGACCCTCGACGAGGGCATCCCCGACGGGCCCCGTCATCTCGCGCTCTCCGCCCTCTACGACCGGCTGGCCGTGGTCCTGCCGACCACCCCGGCACCGCGTACGGGCCTCTTGTCCACCGGATACCCGGCACCCCACCAGCAGACCGTCGACGGCTCGGGCCATGTCGCGCCGGCGCTCAACCCGGCCCACGGCACGCATCGGACACCGGCGGGACTGCGGGCCCGGGGCGCCTTCGCCCAACGCCTCAAGAAACTCACCGAGCCGTCGCTCGACACCCCCGTGCCCGACCCGGCGAGGCTGTCGCACCTGCTGAACGTGCTGGCCGACCTGGCCCGCGACGCCACCGAAGTCCTGGGCCCGCTGGACGACTTCACCATCAACGCCCGCCACAACCACGCCGTCATCACGGGCGCCGCCGGCTCCCCCGAGCAGGCCGCGGCCCTGCTCTCCGCCCTGGTCGACGCCCTCCGCGAGAAGTCGTCCGCCCACCCGGCCCTCCCCGGGGCGGAACGCGCCCTGGCCCACTGGAGCGGGCGGCTCTAGCCGGACCGTACGACCTCGGCGCCGTCCGGCGCTTCCAGGTCGGCGAGGACGGCGACGGAGCCGACCTCGTCGCCGAGGAGCAGGACCACGCCCGCCTGCCGGCGCGGCTGCCGGTCGCGGGCGGCGTGCCGGTCCTCACCGGCCACCGGAGCGACACGGCCTTCGTACGGCTGCGGCGACTCATGGGCCTGCGCCGGCTCGGCCTCTCACGCCGGCGCTTCCTGGCCGACGTCATGGCCTCGTCCGGCACGGTCGTCACAGCGGTGCCGAGACCCGGCGCGTGACCGGAACCGACGGGCAGCCGACTCCGCACCCCCGGAGTGGGACGCAGCGGGGCGGAGCGGGGTCAGGGCTGGGCGGTGGCGACCTTGATGCCGAACCCGACCAGGACGACGCCGGTGACCCGGTCCATGACCCGCCGCACCGCGGGCTTCTCGAAGAACGCGCGGGCCTTGGTCAGCGCCAGCACATAGCCGCCGAGCCACACCAGGGTGAGTGCCGCGTGCAGGAGGACGAGGAGGGCCATCCCCGTGTGCGGTGCGATGCCGGAGGGCGCGAGCGTCGGCAGCAGACCCGTGTAGAACACGGCGACCTTGGGGTTGAGGACGTTGCTCACGAAGCCCGTACGCCACGGGTTCCCCCCGGCGCCGGAACCGGCGGACACGGGCGTGCCGCCCCGGCTGTGCAGCAGCGCCCGCACACCGAGGAACACCAGGTAGGCGGCGCCGGCCAGCTTGACCGCGGTGTAGGCGGTGGCCGATGCGGCCAGTACGGCGGCCAGCCCCGCCACGGTGAGCACTCCCCAGGCGAGCAGACCGGCGGTGATGCCCCCGACCGTGCGCAGTCCGTCGGCCCGGCCGCACGACACGGCCCGTTTCGTCACGACGGCCATGTCCGGACCGGGAACCACGGTCAGGACGGCGAGCACTCCTGCGGCGGCCAAGAACTGCACGAGCATGCGCTCATCATGGCAGCCGCTCCCGCCGGCCGTCCCGGCCGCTCCGCCGCCCCGGAGGATTCCCCGGCCCGTCCGGCCCCGGACCGGGGAACCCTTCCCGGCAGCGTCAGGCGCCCGGCATCAGCACCGTGTCGATGATGTACACCTGGGCGTTGGCGGTCCTCACGTTGCCGCAGACCACCTCGGCGGAGTCGTTGACGGTGTACGACTCGCCGGAGCCGGAGGTGCTCAGCTTCGACTTCTCCAGGGTCTCGAAGGAGCCGTTCTCCAGGTCCTGCGGCGCCAGCTTCTGACCGACGACGTGATACGTGAGGATCTTCGTCAGCTGCTCCTTGTCGTTCAGCACCTTGTCCAGCGTGGCCTTCGGGATCTTCGCGAAGGCGTCGTCGGTCGGCGCGAAGACGGTGATGTCCTGCGCGTTGTTGAGGGTGTCGACCAGCCCGGCCTTCTTCACGGCGGCGACCAGCGTGGACAGGGCCGGGTTGTTGGAGGCGGCGGTGGCCACCGGGTCCTGGGCCATGCCGTCGAAGGAACCGGCACCGTCCTTCGGCACGGAGGAGCAGGCCGGCCCGAAGGGCTCGCCCGCGGTGCCGCTGCCGCCCGCCCCGGCCGCGTCCTTGTCCTTGTCCTTGTCCGGGGCGGCGGCCGACGCGGACACCTTCGACGAGTCACCGGACCCGGCGGAGTCACTGCCGCTGTCGGAGCAGGCGCTCAGGGCCAGCGGCAGGACGGCCGCGGCGGCCAGCGTGACGGCGGTACGGCGGATGCGCGTGTTCATGTTCGTTCTCCTGTGGTGAGGGCAGCGCGCGCTGCGTTCATGAAGGGGTGGATGAAAGGTGGTTCGGGGGGTCAGTCGACGGTCACGACCACGGAGTGCCGGCCGGAGGCCCCGTCGGGCACGGTGCGGGTGCGTTCACCGGTCTGCACCCGGCCGGTGCGGTCGGTCGCGCGCACGGTGAGGGTGTGGCCGCCCCTGGTGGCCTGCCAGGGAAAGGACCACTGGCGCCATGTGTCACGGCTGTGCTCGGCCGCGAGGTCGGCCGGCTGCCAGGGGCCGTCGTCGACGCGGACCTCGACCCTGTCGATGCCGCGGTGCTGGGCCCAGGCGACCCCGGCGACCATGACCGTGCCGGCCCTCGGGCGGGCGAACGGCCGGGGCGTGTCGATGCGCGACTGCGTCTTGACCGGCGCCCGCCGCGCCCAGCCCCGCTCGACCCAGTAGGGGTCGTAGGAGTCGAACGTGGTCAGCTCGATGTCCTCGATCCACTTGCAGGCGGACACGAACCCGTAGAGGCCGGGCACGACCATGCGGACGGGGAAACCGTGCGCGAAGGGCAGCGGTTCGCCGTTCATGCCGATCGCGAGCAGCGCGTCACGGCCGTCCATGACGTCCTCGACCGGGCTGCCGAGGGTCATGCCGTCGACCGAGCGGGCCACCAGCTGGTCCGCCGGACCGCCCCGCGACGGCGGCACGACCCCGCACTCGGCCAGCAGACCGGCCAGTCGTACGCCGGTCCAGCGGGCGTTGCCCACGTACGGCCCGCCGACCTCGTTCGACACACAGGTCAGGGTGATGTCCCGTTCGACCAGCTCGCGCCGCAGCAGATCGTCGTAGGAGAGGGTGCGCGGACGGCGGACACCCGTGCCGTGGATGCGCAGCCGCCAGGCCGTGACGTCGACCTTCGGCACCACCAGCGCGGTGTCGACCCGGTAGAAGGAACGGTTCGGGGTGAAGAAGGGGCTGATTCCCGCAACGCGTGGCCGGGCGCCCCGGGGAACGGCGGACGCGGGCGAGCCCGGGGCGGGCAGGACGAGCCGGTCGCGGGCGGCGACCGCGTCCCGGCCGCTCGCGCCGCCGAGGACCCGGCCCAGCACACCGGCTCCGGCGGACGCGGCGACCGCGGCGGACGCCGCGACCACGAAACGACGGCGGTCCCGGGCCGCCACGACGGCACCCTCCGGCGCCGCCCCTCGCGGCAGGAGCAGGCCCGCGAGGACGTAGAGCAGGACGGCGCCGGTGAACGCCCCCGCCACGGAGGGCAGGACGTCGGCCGCCCCGGCCGCGTCGGGCCGGCCGAGGGCCGCCGCCGCGCCGACCGCCCCGAACAGCAGAACGCCGGCGGCCGCGGTGCGCCGGAACCGCAGGGCGGCGACTCCCAGCGCCAGTGCGAGAAGCGCCAGGACGGCGAGGATGCCGAGCTGGAGGACCAGCTTGTCGTGGGTGCCGAAGTTCCGGATCGCCCAGTCCTTCACCGGAGCGGGCGTGCGGTCGATCGCCGCGCCGCCCACCGCGACGACCGGACCCGCCTGCGGGCGGACCGCCGCCGACACCAGCTCCGCCGCGGCGAGGGCGGCGAAACCCGCGACGGCGCCGCTGAGCGCACCGGCCAACTGCCGGACCCTGGCGCGGGGTTCGCGCGGCTTCTGCTTCTCGTCGGTCACGTGGGGAATCCGGTCCCGCGAGGGCGGCGGATTGGTCGGTGACCCGATCGGAGGAAACTCTCCCCCACACCAATCCGCAGCGCCCCCGGCTACGAATCAAACCCCACCAAAGCCGCGCACGACCCGACCCGATCCAGCCGTTCCGCACCGACTTGGGCTGGGGGTCCGTACGGGCGCGGGCTGAGGGCCCGCAGCGCCCCAGGCTGGGAGCCCGCACCGATCGAGCTGAACCGGAGCCGCCCCGCCCGAGCCGCCCCGCCGGAACCCGAGCCGCCGCGCCCGCGCTCCGCCCGCCCCCGTCAGGCCTCGAAGTTCACGAGGGCGAGCGGCGCGGAGGTGGGCTGCTCGGAACCGCCGGCCGGTTCGACCGTGCCCCCCCATACCGAAGCCGCGCACGGCCCGACCCGATCCAGCCGTTCCGTACCAACCCGGGCTGCGGGTCCGTACGGGCCTGGGCCGGGAGCCCGCACGGGCGCGGGCTGGGAGCCGGCAGCGACCCGGGCCGGGAGTCCGCGCGAGCCCGAGTCGGGAGTCCGCAGCGACTCGGGCCGGGAACCCACACGGGCGCGGGCTGGGCGTCCGCGGCGACCCGGGTCGGGAGCCCGCACGGGCCCGGGCTGGGGGCCCGCAGCGACCCGGGTCGGGAGCCCGCACCGATCCAGCCGAACCGGAGCCGCCCCGCCCCGCCCGAGCCGAGCCGGAGCCGCTCCGCCCGAAGCCGAGTCGCCGCGCCCGCGCACCACCCGTGCCGTCAGGCCTCGAAGTTCACGAGGGCGAGCGGCGCGGAGGTGGGTTGCTCGGAACCGCCTGCCGGTTCGACCGTGACCCCCATGCCCGACGCCCCGCCGACGGCACCGCGGAGCAGGACGGCCTGGTCGGCCCTGCCGGGGTCCATCAGACCGGCCGGCCGCATGGTGCCGCCGCCGTCGTCGAACCAGAGCTGGTAGACCTTGCCGCCCGGCGGGCGCGGCATCCCGGAGACGACGAACACGGCCCGGTCCCTGCTCCGCGACACGACGACCGTGCCGGTGGAGCCGTCGCCGAGCGGGGCGGCCCGTGTCCTGGCATCGGGCGCCGCCAGCACGGCGGCGACCTCGTCGGCCGCCCGCTCCGCCCGGTGCGCCTCACGCAGGACGTCCTCCGCCCGCTCGTACTGCCACACCGCACCGCCGAGCGCGGCGGCCGCCGCGAGACAGGCGGCCAGCGCCCACCGGGAGAGCGGGCGGGCGGACGGCCGCGCCCGGCCCGGGCCGACGGAGGACGGTCCGCCCGGTGACTGCTGCCGGACGGTGGTGATCCGGCGCAGCACCCGCTCGCGCAGGGCGGCGGGGGGCGGCACCACGGCGGCGAGCCCCAGACGGGCCGCCGCGGCGGACAGTTCGGCGGTCTCCCGCGCGCACGGTTCGCAGCCCGGCAGGTGACGCTCGAACGCGTCGCGTTCCTCGTCGGGCAGCGCGTGCAGGGCGTAGGCGCCCGTGAGAAGGTGCGGATCGGTGGTGGTCACGCGGTCACCCCCAGGCAGTCGCGCAGCCGGATGAGGCCGTCCCGGAGCCGGGTCTTGACGGTGCCCAGCGGCAGCGTCAGCGCCTCCGCCACCTGCCGGTAGGTGAGGCCGCGGTAGTAGGCGAGGGTGACGGCCTGGCGCTGGATCTCGGTCAGCGTGCGCAGACAGCGCCGTACCTGTTCCCGCTCCAGCCGCGCCTCGACCTGTTCCGTCACCTCGTCGAACTCCGGTGTCCGCTCCAGCAGGGCGGCCTTGTGGTCGCGGGCCGCCGCCGCCTCCACCGACCGCACCCGGTCCACGGCACGGCGATGGGCCAGCGTGAGGATCCAGTTGACGGCCGTCCCCAGGTCCGGGCGGTAGCGGGGAGCGGTGCGCCACACCTCCACCAGGACCTCCTGGGCGACCTCCTCCGACTGCGCCCGGTCCCGCAGGACGGCCCGCGCGACACCGAGAACGGGCCCGGCCACGATGTCGTACACCGCGCCGAACGCCTCCTCGTCGCCCAGCGCGACCCGCCCGACCAGTTCCTGCAGGTCCGGTTCCGACGAGGGGTCGGTGCCGATGTACACGGCTTCTCTCACAGGGCGGCCTCCGTGGTCAGGACGTCTACGGACGTAATCCGGTCCCGACACGGTCGCGGATTGGTCCGTACGGCGTCGAACCCCAAGGCGCCGCGGTGCACCGCCCGGCGCGGAACCGGACGCGGCCCGGGCCACTGGGCGGGCGGGACGACCACGACATCGGAAGGAGGCCCGGAGGGAGGCCCGTACGGCGACCCGGACGGCGACCGGCCGTCGCGCTACTTGCTGACGGCGAAGCGCATCAGGGCGTGCTCGTCGCCCTGCTTGATCTTGCCCGTCTCGTTGATCACCTGGAGCTTCCAGGAGCCGCCCACCCGCACGGCCTTCGCCACGGCGCAGCCGTTGTCCTGGCTGAGCAGGCTGGGCCAGATGTCGGCGACCTGCTGGGTGCTGCCGCCGGTCGCGTCGTAGACCTTGAAGCTGATGTTGCGGGCCTTCTGGAAGTTGCTGCCCTTCTTGTAGGCGGCGGCGACGAACACGACCGAGGTGATGGCGGACGGCAGCCGGGAGAACTCGACGGTCACCGTCTCGTCGTCCCCCTCGCCGTGCCCGGTCTGGTTGTCGCCGCTGTGGAGCAGCGAGCCGTTGCCCATGGGGTCGAGCGAGTCCAGGCCGGCGAGGCGGACCGGGTCCCCGCCCTGCATCGCGACGGCGATCAGGTCGAGGTCGGTGCCGGTCTTGCGGCGCAGCTTGCCGAGCACTCCGCCGCTGCTGCCGGCGGTGGGGTCCCAGGAGACACCGATGGACAGGTGGGTGACCCCGTCGAGGTCCGCGGGGCCGTCTTCCTTGGTGAGCGTGATCATGCGTGAGTCATCCTCCGTCTGCGGAACTTCAGCCCTGAGTCTGCCTGGCGCCGTGAAGATCCGATATGGCGGGTCTGTCACAACTCGGCGAACGGGCGTGGGCGGGCGCCCGTGATCGGGGGCAGGGCCCCGCCCCCGGTGAGCGGGGCCCGGGGAGGGGCGGTTCAGACATTGACCCCGAAGTCGGCGGCGATGCCGGCCAGCCCCGAGGCGTAACCCTGGCCGACGGCCCGGAACTTCCACTCGCTGCCGTTGCGGTACAGCTCGCCGAAGACCATGGCGGTCTCCGTGGAGGCGTCCTCCGACAGGTCGTAGCGGGCGATCTCCACGTTGTCGGCCTGGTTGACGACCCGGATGAAGGCGTTGCGGACCTGGCCGAAGCTCTGTCCGCGGTTCTCCGCGTCGTGGATGGAGACCGGGAAGACGATCCGGTCGACCCCGCCGGGTACGGCGGCGAGGTTCACCTTGACCGCCTCGTCGTCGCCCTCGCCCTCGCCGGTGAGGTTGTCACCGGTGTGCTCGACGGAGCCGTCCGGGCTGGTGAGGTTGTTGTAGAAGACGAAGTGCCCGTCCGAGAGCACCTTGCCCGACGCGTCGAGGAGCAGCGCCGAGGCGTCCAGGTCGTAGTCGGTGCCGGTCGTGGTGCGCACGTCCCAGCCCAGGCCGACCAGTACGGCGGTCAGGCCCGGGGCCTCCTTGCTGAGCGAGACGTTGCCGCCCTTGGCCAGGGAGATTCCCATCGCGCACTCCTTCTCGGCAGGTGTGGTGGTCCTGTGTGGTGGTCCTTCTCCACCACCCTATCTTCTACATCTGTGTAGATGATGGGGCGGTAACCCGGAGGACGGGACCGGGCGGAACCAGACAGGGCGGGGCGGAACCGGACAGGACCGGGCGGAACCAGACGGTCCCGGGCGGTCCCGGAACGCGGCGCACGCTCCTTGCGTCTTGCTTCGGACCGGCCGCTCGCGGAGGGGAGGACACGGTCCCGATCGGAAGGTGGGACGATACCCGCCCTGGCATGAGCACCATCTAACAGAGCTGACAGATGTTGAGACACATACCGCCGCAGAACGTTCAGCACGCACGAATACGTGAGAGATCCGAGCCCTCGGCGGGGCGCCGGTCACGGACCGTCCTGTGGACCCTGGCCGCCGTCGTGACCCTCGGATTCCTCGTCGCCCTGGAGATCGCCGCGCGCCACTACGGCACCCCCGGGCCGATCACCCTTCAGGCGCGGGAGGTGATCCACGCCCCCAAGTCGGGCGGCATGCTGTACGCCGCCATGGCGCTGATGATGGTGGTGCTCACCTGGCGGCAGCGGTTCATCGCCGTGGGGACCGCGATCGGCGTCGACCTCGTCCTCCTGACGGTCCGGTGGGCGGCCGGCATCGACACCGCCGGCGGCCACCCCTTCGGCAACGGCGCCCTGTGGGTGATCCTCGGCGTCGCGGCCGTCGCCGTCACCCGCCGCACCGGCCCGGAACGCGTCCTGCTGCTCAAGGGCGTCGGACTGGCCCTGCTCCTCATGGCCGGCCGCAAGACGGGCGACACCTGGCTGCTCATCACCTCCAAGACCCGCCCGATGGTGCTCGACCAGTACGTGGCCACCGCCGATCACGCGCTGGGCAACCCGTCGTGGCTGGTGGGCCGGGTCGTGGAGGCCACCGGTGCGGTCGGCTTCAACGTCCTCGACTTCGTCTACGGCAACCTCGCGGTCGCCGCGGTCGTCGCCGCGCTGTACCAGCTGCGCCACGTGTCGGCCGAGCGCCGCTTCCCGCGCCACCACCTGGTGCGCACGTTCCTGGTGATCGGCCTCGTCGGCCCGGCCTTCTACATGATCTACCCGGTCGTCGGCCCCCTCTTCGCCTACGGCACGGGAACCGAGCACTGGTCGGACATCAGCCTGTGGGCCCCGGACATGCCGCCCACCGCACCCTGGGCCGTGGCCGACCTGTGGCCGCGGACCCTGCCGCCGGCCGACTCCCCGCAGCTCATGCCGTTCGACGGGATCACCCCCCGCAACTGCATGCCCAGCCTCCACACGGCCTGGGCGACCGCGATCTTCATCCACTCCCGCAAGGGCCCGCGCCTCCTGCGCCACGCGGGAACGTTCTGGCTGATCGCCACGCTCTGCGCGACGCTGGGATTCGGCTACCACTACGGCGCGGACCTCCTCGCCGGCGTCGTCTTCACCCTCACCATCGAGGCGGCCCTGCGCACGTACGACCGCGGCCGGGACCGCTCCGGGATCCTCCTGGTCGCCCACGGCACGATGGTCTTCACCGCGCTCCTGCTGTCGTTCCGCTGGCTCCCCGTGCAGATGGCCCAGCACCCGTGGGTGGCCGGCCCCCTGCTCCTGCTGGCGACGGCCTCGGTGATCCTCGCGTACGTACGGACCACCGCACGATGGACACGGAACCCCGTACCGGCGGCCGGGGAGGCCGAGCCCGGCGAGCCGCACCTGGTCCCCGCCCCGCGCCCCGCCGCGGAACCCGGATCGCTCCCGGACCCGGACGCTAACGCACCGGAAAACCGAACGAGTAGCCCTGCTCCTTGAGCCGGGGCAGCACACGGCGCAGCGCCTCGACGGTCTGGGAGCGGTCGCCGCCCGCATCGTGGAAGAGGAGCGTCGGTCCGTTGGGAAGCTCCCGCTCCACCGTGGCGACGATGGCGTCCGCCCCCGGCCGCTCGAAGTCCTTGGTGTCCACGTTCCAGCCCAGCGGGCGCATGCCCCGGGAAGCGGCCAGCTCACGGCTGTAAGGCGTGAACGCCCCGCCGGGGGCCCGGTAGTACATCGGCCGTACGCCCCCGGACGCCTCGGTGATCATGCGCTCGGCGTCGAGGATCTCCTTGGACTGGTAGGCCTCGGACTTCTTGTCCATGGCGGTGTCGTGCGACACCGAGTGGTCGCACAGCCGGTGCCCGGCCGCGACCACGTCCTTCACCAGCCCCGGGTGGGCCTGCGCCTGCGTCCCCGTCACGCAGAACGTGGCCTTCACCCCCTGCTCGCGCAGCAGGTCGAGCACCTGAGGGGTCCACTCGGGGTCGGGACCGTCGTCGATGGTGATGTTCACCCCGCGCGGACCCGCGTCGGAGGCGTGCACGATGGTCTCCGAGACCCGCTCGACGCCCCCGCCCGGCGTCGCGGACACGGCCGCCTGCGGCGAAGGACCGCCCGTGACCCCTGCCTGCGCGGTCCACACCGACGCCCCGACGGCCAGCACCGTCACCCCGAGCGCCGCCGCGGCCACCTTCCCGTACCAACCCCGCCCACCACCGTGCCGCGCCATGTCCGCCCCATCTCCGCCCGGTTGCCCTTACGACCACCTGGCAGGACGAGCAACGACCACCCCCGGATCCGCCCGTTACCGATCACGGACAATCCCGGGGAAGTTCACGGACAACATCGCGACGCGCTGCTCCTTCCCCGGGCAGGCGCAACCCGCCGCGTTCGGCGCCGACGGGGACGCGGCCAGGGAGCCGTACCGGACGGTGCCCGTCGCTGAACAGCACGGGCGCGACCCCTGAACAAGGGCCGAAAGTCCCTCTTCACCAGGGACGTTGGGGTATCCGGGCGAATGTCATACTGACCTGCGATTTCATCAGCTCGGGGAGCCGTGGGCCGGTGTCACCCCGTTGCGGGCGGCCATGCCCCGGACCGTTTCGCAAGGAGCACGACCATGCGCCGACACATCCGCCGTTCGCCGGGAACAGAGCCGGGGGCCTTCGTCCGGGGAGCCGTCTCCCGGGTGGCCTCCCGCGCCGGCGGCCGACCGGTGCGGACGGGGTGCCGGTGATGACCGCGAGCGACATGACGTACCACACCCTCCTCGCCCGGCACGACGCGATGCGGCTGCGCCGGCAGTTGCTCTCCCCCGCCGCGGAGGCCCGCCGGGGCAGGGAATCCCTCACGGAGCCGTACGACGGAGCCGCCGACCAGGCGGTCATCCTGCGTCACATGGAGGCGGTGGCCCCGATCGAGGAACTGATCCGGGACCTGTACCGGTCACTGTTCGGGCGGCACCCCTCCCTGCGGACGCTCTTCCCCGCCGACATGGCGTTCCAGCAGGAACACCTCGGCCGGGCCTTCCACTACCTGATCGAGCACCTGGGCCGCCCCGAGCGGATCACCGAGACCTTCACCCGGCTCGGCCGCGACCACCGCAAACTCGGCGTCCGACAGGCCCACTACGCGGCCTTCGAGGAGGCGCTCTGCGAGGCCCTGCGGGCCCGCGCCGGTGAGCGCCGGAGCACGGAACTCGAGGACGCGTGGCGGCGGATGCTCCGGCTCGGCGTCACGGCCATGGTCCGCGGCGCGGAGGAGGCGCTGCACGAACCGCCCTGCTGGCGGGCGACGGTGATGGACCACTGGACCCACGGACCGCACCACGCGGTCCTGCGCGTCCGTCCCCACGAGCCGTTCCGGTACCGGGCGGGCCAGTACGCGTCGGTGGAGACCGCCCGGCTGCCGCACACCTGGCGCCCCTACTACCTGGCCCCCGCACCGGGCCCCGACGGTGACCTGGAGCTGCACGTCCGCAGGACCGGCCCCGGCGGCGTGAGCGAGGCCCTCGCCCACCACACCGCACCGGGCGACGAGCTCAGGATCGGCCCGCCGAGAGGCAACCTCACGCTCGCCGACGAGCCCACGGGCGGCCTCCGGCTGGTCTGCTGGGACACGGGATGGGCCGCCATGAAGGCGCTGCTGCGCGAACTCGACGCACGCCCGCGCCCGGTGCGGCTCCTCCTGGGGACCGAGACCCCGGCCGACCTGTACGACGCCGCCTGCCTGAGCACGATCGAGCACCGCCGCCCCTGGCTCACGGTGATCCCGGTGACGGACAGCCCGTCGCCCGAGGCGGGATACGGCCGGCTCGCCCTCCAGGCCGCCGCCGGGGGCCCCCTCCCGGACGACCGCGTACTGCTGTGCGGCCCGGCGGCCATGGCCCGCGCGGTGACCGCCGCACTCACCCGGGCGGGACTCCCCGCCGACCGCATCCACCACGATCCGTACCGGTCCGGGTGATCCGGCTGCCCCGCTTTCCGGCGGGCTCGCGCCCGGCCGCCGGTCGATTCACCGACCGGCCGCCGGCCACCGGACGTGAGGTGAGGCGTACTGGCTCCGCGCCCGGTCGCTTTCCGGCTTGCGCCGTTCCCGGCGGTCGGGGTGGCGGATGACGCCCCCTCCCGCGCCGCCGGACCCGGTGAGCCGGATCGTTGGAGTCGCCGACGACCTGAGCGAACGGGGCCTCCACACGGACGGCGGCCGGTGGCGAGACGTACCGTCTTGCGAGAGAGCGTCGCATGGACTACCGTTCAGGCAAGCGAGACGAGACGTCTCGTAGTTGAGTAGTCCACGAAGGAAGACATCACTTGATCCGTACTCCCGCAGCACCGTCCGCCACCGTCGCCGTCTCCCAGCTCACCGTCTCCGATGTCAGCAAGCGCTACGGCCACCACCTCGTCCTGGACCGCGTGTCGTTCACGGTCCGGCCCGGGGAGAAGGCGGGCGTCATCGGGGACAACGGCTCAGGCAAGTCCACACTGCTACGGCTGCTCGCCGGCACCGTGCAACCCGACAACGGGGAGGTCGGGGTCGTCGCACCCGGCGGTACCGGGCACCTGGCGCAGACCCTCGACCTGCCGGACACGGCGTGCGCGGGTGACGCCGTCAACCTGGCGCTGAGCGAACTCCGCTCCCTGGAACGGCGGATGAGGGAGGCCGGCGCCGCGCTCCACGACGCCGGTCCGGCCGCGTACGACCGGTACGCCGCACTCGAGGCGGAGTTCGAGGCGCGCGGCGGATACGACGCGGACCGCCGTGTCGACATCACGCTGCGCCACCTCGGCGAACCGGCCGGTCTGGACCGGTCACGGCGGCTCGGCACCCTCTCCGGAGGACAGCGCTCCCGCCTCGCGCTCGCCGCGACCCTCGCCTCCGCACCGGAGTTGCTCCTGCTCGACGAGCCCACCAACGACCTGGACGACGACGCCGTCGCCTGGCTGGAGGAGCGGCTGCGCGCCCACCGGGGCACACTCGTCGCCGTCACCCACGACCGGGCGTTCCTCGACCGGGTCACCGACACCATTCTGGAGGTCGACCGGGACACGCGGTCCGTCCGCCGCTACGGCGACGGCTACACCGGTTACCTCGCCGCCAAGGCCGCCGAACGCGCCCGGCAGGAGCGGGAGCACGAGCAGTGGCGCACCGAGGTGGCCCGCCAGTCGCGGCTCGCCGACTCCCACGCGGGGCGCCTCGAGGCGATCCCCCGCAAAGGACCGTGGGCGTTCAGCGGAGCCGGCGCGTTCAGGGCCCGCTCACGGGCCCACGGCGCCATGAGTCGCATCCGCAACGCCCGTGAGCGGCTGCACCGGCTCACCGAGAATCCGGTGGCCGCGCCTCCCGTACCGCTGCGGTTCTCGACGGACATCGCGGGATCGGCGGACCGCGCGGTGGAGGTGGCGGGCCTGCGCGTACCGGGGCGCCTGGTACTGGACTCGCTCCATGTTCCGGCCGGCGGCCGCCTGTTGGTGACCGGTCCCAACGGCGCGGGCAAGACCACCCTCCTGCGGGTTCTGGCAGGCGAACTGACCCCGGAGCCGGGCGCCACGGTACGGCGGCCCGCGCGGGTCGGGTTCCTGCGCCAGGTGGCGGCCCCGGCCTCCCCCGAGGAGGAGAGCCGGCCCCTGCTCGCCGCCTTCGGCGCGGACCGCGCCGACGAGTTGCTGGCCTTGGGCCTGTTCCGTGCAGCCGACCTGGCCCGGCCCGTACGGGACCTCTCCACCGGACAGCGCCGCCGCCTCGAACTCGCCCGCCTGGTCACGGGCTCGTACGATCTGCTGCTGCTGGACGAGCCGACGAACCATCTGTCCCCCTCATTGGTGGAGGACCTCCAGGCGGCCCTCACCCTGTACGAGGGCACGCTCGTCGTCGTCACCCACGACCGGCGACTGCGGTCGGCCCTGCCCGGAGCCGTTCGGGAGATCACCCCGGCCCGATGACCCGGGAGGGCGGGCGGCACTCAGAGGTCGAGTTGGTACTCCAGCGCCTTGTGCGTGGGGACGTACCCCAGTGCGTCGTTGATGCGCCGCATGTGGGTGTTGCTGTCCGCCGTGTCCGTGACCAGGCCGGCGAGCCGGGGATGGTCGGCACGGGCGAGACGGATCGACTCGGTCTTCATCCAGCGGCCGAGGCCGTGACCGCGGTGCTCGGGCAGTACGCCGGTGCCGTAGTGCAGCCCGTCGCCCTTGCCGTCGCCCGGCACGACGAGCTCCGAGAAGCCGACGATCGAACCGTCCGACTCGTCGACGGCGGCCACGGTGGTGAGCAGGTCCCCTCGGTCGGCGACGGCCTTGGCCGCGGCCAGAACCCGCTCGACGTCCCAGACCACGACACCGTAGTCCGTGTCGTCCATCGGCATGTCGTCCATCGCGCGGCGCGAGTCGGCGAAGGTCTTGGCCAGCTCCTCGGGGACGGTGCCGCGCCAGGACACGAGACGGTAGCCGGGATGCGGCCGCTCGGCGATCGCACGGATCTCGTCGCCCCTGACACCGTCCAACTCGTCGAGCGGGAGCCGGACATACGTCAACGTCAGCACCTTGCGGAAGCCGCGCGCGGCCAGGAAGTGATCACCCGGCGTGCCGTCGTCGGCCTGCGCGACCACCGAGCGCCTGCCCGCCTCCCGGGCGGCGGCCACCGCCGCGTCGAGGAGCCGCGAGCCGACCCCCCGTCGCCGCTCCGCCGGGTGCACGTTCACCCGTAGCTCGGCAAGGTGCTCCTGGCCTTCCCGGGTGAACACCCGGAGAAACGCGGACCCGAGCGGGTCGCCGCCGTCCCCGTCGGCCAGCCACGCGAGGCGGTAGCTGGTAGTGGTGCGGTCGGGGTCGGTGAGGGCAGTGATGCGTATGGGCAAGGTGGCTCCGGTGAGGTCAAGGAGGTTGCGTACGGCACAGTCGACCATGCAACCGACGAATGGGGGAAGGGAGTTGGGCGGGCCCGCCACGACTCCGGGGAACCGGAGAACAAGAAACGCGGACGCCGGAGGCGGGACGGTGCTGCTCGGGCGGAGTGCCGGCGGCGACCCCGGTGCGAGGCTTGGGGCATGCAGCAACAGCCGTACGACTCCCGGGGAACGCAAGCCGCCGAGAGGCGCTCCCGGATCCTGGTAGTCGACGACGATCCGACCGTCGCCGAGGTCGTCGCGGGGTACCTGGAGCGCACCGATCACCTCGTCGATCGCGCCGACGACGGCCCGACGGCCCTCGCCCGCGCCGCCGCCCATCCGCCGGACCTGGTGGTGCTCGACCTGATGCTGCCCGGTATGGACGGCCTGGAGGTGTGCCGGAGGATCCGGAGCCAGAGCCAGAGCCAGAGCCAGAGCCAGAGCCAGGGTCAGGGTCAGGGTCAGGGCCGGCGGCACGGCTGCGTTCCCGTGCCGGTCATCATGCTCACCGCGCGCGGCGACGAGGACGACCGCATCCTGGGCCTGGAGGTCGGCGCCGACGACTATGTCACCAAGCCCTTCAGCCCTCGTGAGCTGGTGCTGCGGGTGGAGTCGGTGCTGCGCCGCAGCGGGCCCGTCGCCCACGGGAACCGGTGGGAGACAGCCGGCCTGACCATCGACCCGGTGGCCCGCCGAGCCACCAAGAACGGGACACCGGCTGGCGCGGCACACACGCCCGGACGCCGCCGGCGGGCGCGGGGCTGGGCCTCGCCATCGTCCGGGGCATCGTCGAGGCGCACCAGGGGCGGACCACCGTACGCAACATCCCCGGCGGCTGCCGCTTCGAGGTACTGCTGCCCGCCGCTTCCTGACCGGCCCACGTAAGGGCTTCGTCATGCGCCACGCGGCTCCGGACGGCCCGCCCACCCGTTGAATGGAGGGAAGACGAGTGGTTCCCGGAAGGGTGGGCGATATGGGACGCATACGGAGCGCTCTGTTCAGGCCGTGGGTGGCTGGAGCGCTGGTGGTGGCGGTCGCCGGCGCCGGCTTCGGGCTGTACTGGTTCCAGCCGTGGAAGCTGTGGCAGGACGAGACGGCGCAGGAGGCGTTGCCAGAGATCACGGCGGCCGTCTCGCCGCCGCCTGCCGGGGCACCGTCCGGGGTGGCCCCCGCCCCGCCCCCGGCCGGACCAGCGACGCTGGCGAGCGGCGAACTGATCAGCCACGAGCACCCGACGTCCGGCACGGTGAGGTTCGTGCGGCTGGCCGACGGCAGTCATGTGGTGAGCCTGGACGGGCTCGACACCAGCAACGGCCCCGACCTGCACGTGTGGCTCACGGACGCGCCGGTGAAGGAGGGCCGCGCCGGCTGGGGCGTCTTCGACGACGGCCGGTACGTCAGCCTCGGCAGGCTCAAGGGCAACAAGGGCAGTCAGAACTACGCCGTGCCCGAGGACGTCGACCCGTCCCACTACACCAGCGTCAGCATCCGGTGCGACCGCTTCGACGTCTCCTTCGGCGCGGTGGAACTCACCCGCGCCTGACCCACCCCGGCGGCGGACGCCAGCCGGGGGAGCCACACCTCCGCTCCCCACGACGCGCCGGTCCGGTGGCCGAGGCTTCCACGGAACAGCCGAACACCTGGCCCTTTGGGATCATTTGCCGGGTTCCGGCCCGTACCACTGGAGTGCCTGGCCTGTGACGGCGGCGATGCATTCGAAGTCCCGGTCGCGGTGCAGGAGGGTCAGTCCCCGCAACTCGGCCGTGGCCGCCACCACGAGGTCGACGGCTCCGGCGCTGCGGTGCTGGCCGCGTTGGGTGAGGATCTCCTGGACCTGCCAGGCGCGGTCGTAGGCGCGGTCGTCGACCGGCACCCAGCCGAAGAGCAGGCGCAGGTCCTCGATGCCTTGCGCACGGTCGGCGGCGGAACGCGCGCTGTAGAAGAACTCCAGCTCGGTGACGGGGCACGTGGCGACGAGCCCGGCTGCCGCCGCCCGGTCCCATCCGTACTGCTCGGCGTCGCCGCGCAGCAGACGGGCGAGTGCACTGGTGTCGATCAGGAACTGAGCGGCGTTCACCGACGGTAGTTCCCCTTGTCCTCAAGGAGGTCGAGATCGAAGGCGCCCTCGGCCGCCGCCGCCCGCAGGCGGGTGAGGGCCAGGGCCCGCCGCCGGTTCTCCAGCACCTCGCGCAGCGCGGTGTTCACCGTCTCCTTCTTGGTGCTGGTGCCGAGGGCCTTGGCCACGTCAGCGACCAGTTGATCGTCGAGGTCTATGACGGTGCGAGTCATTGATGCACCTCCTTGGATATATAGAGTGCCTTCAAGTATATGCAAGGATGTCTCCTGTTGGATGGCGACCGCGGCATGAGGCCGGCGCCGGTCATACGGGCGGCCCGGTGACGAGGTCGCCGTGCTCGTCGTAGGGCCAGGCGTTGGCGACGCATCCGTGCAGGCCCTTGATCTGCTGCATCATCACGGGGGCCGGTCGCCCGGCGCCGCCGCAGGTCACGTGCCCGTGACCGAGGAAGTGCCCCATCTCGTGGTTGATGATCAGCGCGCGGTAGTCGTGGATCGGCCCGTCGAAGGTGGGCGAGCCCTTGACCCAGCGCTTGAGGTTCACCACCACCCCTCCGGGGACCTCGCAGTTGTACTCGCCTCCGGTGTCCTGCTGGATACCCGCCCAGCACAGGGCGTCCGCCGTCGCGGGTGTCGCGATCCTTATCGTCATGTCGTGCGGCGACCCCGCGCCCACCAGCTGGAACGCGTTGTCCGGGTCGCGGGTCCAGCCCCGCGGGGCGGCGAGTATGTCGGCGATCTCGTTCGCCGCCTGGGACGGCGAGACGTCGAGGCCGGTCTCGACCTCCACGACGTAGCGCACCGGGCGGGAACCGCTGCCCACCGTCTCCCCGCCGGCCCGCGCGGCGACGAACGTCCCGCTGCCCGTCGGGGGGACGTCGATCTCGGTCCGGCTCGTGGAGGGGGAAGGAGACGCGGAGGGGGAAGGAGAAGCGGATGGGGAGGAGGACGGTGTGGGGGTGGGGGTGGGAGCGGCTGTGACGTGCGTGCTCCGCGGGCGGGCCGCGCCGCTCGACGCGTCGCTCCGCCCGCCTTCCATGACATACGCTGCCGAGCCCAGCAGGCCGGCGACCGCCAGCAGGCCGACCGGCAGGCTCCGGCTCCGGCGGCGCGGCCGGCCCCGACGGTGGGAGGACCGCCGTCGGCGGCCGGCGCGATGAACGGCCGCGGTGCTGCCGGTGGAGGATGCGGATCGTCGCTGTCGTGCCGAATGCATGGCAACTCAATCTGATGATCCCAGATGATCTCCATGAGCCGGCGCTGTCACGGAAGGATAACGACGTCCGCGCTCCCGGCCCGTGTGATCGTTGTGTAACGGCGGTCGAGGAGGGGCCCGCTCGCGGTGGCCGCCTCGCCCGGTCTGCCTACACTGCCGAAATGCCACGGGTCCTGATCGTCGAAGACGACCTAGCCGTCCGCAGGGCCGTCCAACTGGGTCTGCGGCATCAGGGGCATGAGGTCTTCGCCGTGGAAACCGGGGAGGAAGGGCTGGAGCAGCTCCTCCCCTTCCGGCCGGACGTCGTCGTGCTCGATCTCATGCTGCCCGGCATGTCCGGCCTGGACGTGTGCCGCCGGATCAGGGACCGCGACCAGGTGCCGATCATCATGGTGACGGCCCGGGGAGACGACGTCGACGTGGTCGTGGGACTGGAGACCGGCGCGGACGACTACGTGGTGAAGCCCGTGCAGGCCCGGGTGCTCGACGCACGGATACGGGCCGTACTGCGCAGACAGGACGCGTCGCTGCCGGACGGCACCCGTCCCCGGGCGGAGACGCACGGCGAGCTGGTCGTCGACCGCGCCGGGCTCGTGGTGACGCACCGCGGCGAACCCGTCACCCTCGCCCCCTCCGAACTGCGGCTGCTGCTGACCCTGTCGGCCTCGCCCGGGCAGGTGTTCAGCCGCCAGCAGCTGCTGGAAGCGGTCTGGGAGCACAGCTACCACGGCGACATACGGCTCGTGGACGCCTGTGTGAAGCGCCTGCGCAACAAGCTCGGCGAGGGCAGGAATCCCCGCTACGTCCAGACCGTACGCGGATTCGGTTACCGCTTCGGCCTCTCGTGAGCGACCGGACGGCCACGCGGGCGCGGAGGACCGCCCGAACGCGGAAGGCCGCACCCGAGGTCCCCACGGCTGAAGAGCCCCCCGCCGCCGTACCGGGTGCCGGCCCCCGGCGGTTCCTCCGGGCGGCCCTGGCACGCATCCCGCTCCCCCTGCGCGGTCTGCGCCCCCGCCTGCTGACGTCCTTCATCCTGGTGGCCATGGCCAGCGCCCTGGGCACCGGGGCCCTCGCCTTCCGCGAGGCCCGCACGGGGGTGCTCCAGCAGAGCCAGGACTCGGTCATCAACCGGTTCCGTACGAGCGTCGACGCCGTCGCGCCCTCCATCCCCATTGCCCCGGACCAGACGGACCTCCAGTCCGCGGTGGACCAGGTGCTGTACGCGAACCGTTCGTCGGGCTGGCGGATCATGGCCACGTACGGTGGCCACCGCGCCTACGCGCCGAGCGCCGGTTTCGTCGAGCCGAGCCCCGAAATGCTCCGGTCCGTCCGGGACCGACGTGCCGCGGTGTTCCAGCGGATGAACGTCGACGGGCGCCCTCGTCTCGTCGTCGGCATGCCCGTCACGTACACCTCGGGCGAGGACACGGAGCCCAGGCTCTCCGGGGTCGTGATGTACCTGGAGGTCTCGCAGACCACCGAGGAAAAGTACGTCGAGGCCATGGTCAGCGGCATCGAGCGGGCCACCCTGGTGGCCCTGTGCCTCGCCGTCGTCCTGGCGCTGCTCGCCGCGAGCGGCGTACTGCGACCCGTACGGGCGCTGCGCCGGGCGACGCGCCGGATGGCCGCGGGCCACCTCGACGTCCGGCTGGACGTCACCGGCTCCGACGAACTGGCCGACCTCTCCCAGTCCTTCAACGAGACGGCGGCCGAACTGGAGCGGACCGTACGGGAACTGCGCCGCCTGGAGGCCCGGGGGCGCCGCTTCGTGGCGGACGTCTCCCACGAGCTGCGTACGCCGCTGGCGGTGATGTCGGCGGTCACCGACGTGCTGGACCTGGAGGGGGAAGGGGAGACCGGTGAGGCGCTGCGGCTCATCAGCGAGGGAACGAACCGGCTGAGCGGATTGGTGAACGACCTGATGGAGATCTCCCGTTTCGACGCGGGGGCGGCCGAACTCAACCGGGACGAGATCGACCTGGCCGAGTCGGTACGGCGTACCGTCGCCTCCCGGTGGCGGCAGGAGCAGGTGGAGACCCGGCTGCCCGCACCGGGTGAGCTCCGCGCGCGCGTCGATCCGCGCAGACTCGACGTGGTGACGGCCAATCTGATCGGCAACGCGCTGCGGCACGGAGCCCCGCCCGTGCGGCTGACCATGGAGGTGCGGGAGGACGGGGCGGGCACGGCGTGGGCGGTCATGGAGGTGTCCGACAACGGACCGGGCATCGCCGAGGAGGCCATACCGCACATCTTCGAGCGGTTCTACAAGGCGAGCACCTCACGGGCCAGGAGCGAGAGCAGCGGGCTGGGTCTGGCCATCACGGCGGAGAACGTGCGCCTGCACGGGGGGCGCATCCGGGTGGCGAACCTGCCCCGGGGCGGCGCGGTGTTCACGGTCGAACTCCCGCTGCACCGCGACGACACCGACACCGACACCGAGGCCGACACCGAGGCCGACGGGAACACCCGGTGAGGGGCTCGCGAACGGCAGCGCTGCTGTCCGGACTCACGGCCGTGGCCGCGGTCGCGCTCACGGCGTGCGGAGTACCCCCGTCCGGTGTCATCGAGACCGGTGCGCCGGCGAGCGGCATGTTCTCCCCCAGTGCGACACCACCCTCGAAGCCCGCCACGATCTCCCTCTTCTTCCTGCGCGACGGGGAGTTGATGCCCTATCCCCGTCGGATCGACGACGCCGGGGACCTCGAGGCCGTCGTACGCCTGCTGTTCGAGGGGCCGGCCGAGAACGAGGCCGCGACGGCCACCACGGAGCTGCCCCGCCTGACGGAGGCGCCGCGGCTGGCGATCGACAGCGGCATCCTCTTCGTCAAACTCCCCGGTGAGACGGCTCGGTTGAGCCGTCGGGCCATGCTCCAGCTGACGTGCACGGTGCACCACGCGACTTCGCCGGTCCCCACCGCCGCCCCCCGCGCCGACGCGGAAGCCGACGACGACACCGCGAGCCGTCCCGCCGCGCCCAGCAGCCTCCATGTGTTCGGGGACGGATGGGCGACGACCCAGCCGGACCACACGTGCCCCATCGCACCCCCACCGCAGGAGCAGCCGGAAACCCTCCTGCCGCACGAGCCCCCCGGCTGACGGACGCACGGCCCCGCGCGGGACCGCAGTCCGCCTTCCGGCTACGGCCACCCTTCCGACCGCGCGAGGCCGGCCACGCCGCTCTGACGGCCGCCGGAGCACCACGCCGACCGGGCAGCGAGCCGGTTCGCCACCCCCCTCGAACTCGCTCGCATCCCGTTCCGGCGGAAGCGGCGCCGGGCTCGTGCGGTCGCCGGTCCCCGGGCGGCTTCCGCTTCTACGACCTCCGTCACACCGGACACACCCTGTCGACCCGTTCGGGTGCCACCCTCCGGGACACGATGGTGCGCGCCGGCCAGTCCTCCGAGAAGGCGGCGCTGATCTACCAGCACTCCGACGAGGAGCGGCAGCGGGAGGTCGCCGCCGGGCTCGACGACCTCGTACGCGCCGAGCGTGCGAAGCGCCACACCGGCGACCGTGCGCACCACGGGGAGGAGCCGTCGGCGGGCTAATGGTGCGGTTGTGGTGCGGCACCCGCTCACCGGTCTGGACAACAAAGAACCCCCGGGTCGATGACCTGGGGGTTTCGCGTGGAGCGGGTGACGAGAATCGAACTCGCGCTCTCAGCTTGGGAAGCGACGACGCTTGAACGGGCTCCATAGCTCTGACCAGAACGGATAGCTGTGCCTTGGCTTGGTCGCGCGGGCCGGTTTGCACCGCTGTTGACCGTGGTTCTCCGCCCTTACGGGCACGCGGAGGGCACGGAATCTCAGAAGGGGGAGGTCGGCGCCACCGGGGGACAACTGCGCACGGGCAGCCCTGTGCGCAGACCAGCTGCCTGAAGCGGTGTTGTGGCTGCACAGCACCTGCCAGCCTCCGGCGCTGGCTCTCTCCGCCACCCGGTTGGAATCCCGCACCCCCACCCGTTATGCCATATGCAATGGCATACTCGAAGCGTGACTGACAACGACGTGGACTTCCCGCCCGGCGACGGCCCCACCAGCGGTATCTCCGTCACCCTGACCGCTGGAACTCTGCAGGCGATCCGTGAGCGGGTCGGCAAGCGGGGCGTCTCGGCCTACCTGGAGAAGGCGGCCCAGCGGCAGATCGAGCGGGACAACCTGGACGAGCTGATCGCGGACTTCGACAAGGTGCACGGCCCGGCCGATCCCGAGGCCGTGGCGGCCAAGCGTGCCCGGCTGACCGAAGGCGGTTCGCAGGCTGGGGCGGCCGCGTGAGCGGTGCCCTGGTCCTGGACAGCGAGGGCCTGGCGAAGGCCGTACAGCGTGATCGGGAAATCCACGAGTGGCTGACGGCGGCTCGCGACGCGGACCTGCCAGTGATCACCTCAGCTGCCGTGCTGGTCGAAGTGATCCACCCGAAGATCAACGACGCCGCGCTGAAGTGGACCCTGTCCCGCCTGGCCGTCGAGCCGGTGACCCAGGCCGTCGCGCAATCCGCTGCCGCCTTGCTGCGCGCAGCGGGGCTGCACGGCCACAAGTACGCCATCGACGCCATGCTGTGCGCGACCGCCCTGCAGCATCCCGGCCGGGTGACGATCCTGACTTCCGATGTAGAGGACGTCGGGCTGCTCACTGCCGAGCATCCACGCGTGAGTGCGGAGAAGGTCTGAGCCGAGGCGCCTTGTGGAGACGGCGCTCGTTGTGCGGTGAGGCCGAGTTCGACGCGGGCGTCCGTGTCGTCGTCCTGGGTTGCGCCCAAGGAAGTCGTGTGCGGATTCCACCTGATCTGGTGCTTTACGCCGGCTTCCCGCTGATGCCTGCACGGAAAACGGCCACCGGCTGATCTTTCGAAGGGCTCGTGCCACGCGTGCCTGTTCGGGACATGCACGGGTGCCTTGGGTTGGGCGAACAACCGCTGTGCGGGATTGCGTCATTGACTGTATGTAAATGCGGGGAATGGTCCACACTGGTCTCCCGGCTGGAGGAAGGTGCGCCCCTTGGTGTCGGACGGCGTCAGTGAGCTTGTGGACAAGTTCGTCGACTTCTTCTGCTGCGACCCGAAGACGGCGGTCCACGGCCCCTATGAGCCTCCTGGAGGCGCTGGAGGCGCCCTGAGCCGGGAGGAGCTGATCCCCGAGCACCTCTTCCGTTACCGGCTGGTCGACGGCGAAGGCCGTTCCGTGGACGTCCAGATCTATGTGGGCATCACGGGCGTGGGCGGGCTGCTGTGGGAGCAGGAGGTGCGCGTCCTGCTGCGGGTGGGCGCGACGGGGCAGCCCGGCCTGCCGCGGATCCTGGACGGTGGCTTCCGCTCCCCGGAGGAGACGAGCGACGCGATCGGCAGCGATGTCCTGCGCGGCGTGGCGGTGGTCGTCACCCGCGGCAGCAGCAACACCCTGGCCGACCCGGAGGCGGTCGCATACATGCACCGCGATCCCAAACTGTCGTTACGTCAGTTCGTCGGGCTGGCCGAGGCGTTGGCGACACTGCACGGCCTCGGTTCCTACCATCGCAACCTGTGGCCCGGCACCATCGGCGCGACGGACCAGGACCCGCCAGACATGTGGCTGGCGCGCTTCGAGATGAGCGCGCTGATGGCGAACCTGGTGCAGAACTCCTTGATCGACGCCCACGGTGAAGGGCGGCAACTCCGCGATCTGTATCTGTCGCAGCCGGTTCGCGCGCTGGCTTTTGCTCCCAAGGAGCGGCTGGACTTTCTCTTCCCGGACGGCGAGCACGCGCCCGTCGCGGAGGACGAACGCGCTGACGTCTACGCTCTGGGTGCCGTCGTCTGGGAATGGTTCTTCGGCCCGATGCCCACCGATCTGCTACCCGTGGAAGGCGAGTTGTCGAGCAGTACGCCGGAGCTCCTGGAGCGTCTCAACGCGCGCCTCCTGGCCACGCTGAGGGCTGAGCGGGAGCTGCCGCTCCAACTCACCGATCTGCTGCAGCGGATGCTTCGCTGGGACCACCCCCGTGAACGTCCCACCGCCCATGAGGTCGTCGACGAACTGCGCCGGGAGTACGAACGGCTCATCGTCACCTGGGACGAGCGAGGCACCAGTCGGCCGCACCTGATCGGTTACATGCCTGAGGAGTCCAGACTCACCCTTTACGAGTGGGGCTGGCTGGAGCACGACCCCGGCACCGACCCCGGCCGACTGGAACTGGCCGGGCTGATCCAGCGGGACCTGAAAAGCGCCGTGCTGGTGGACTCCCCGCGCGGCGCAGCGCCCTTCGTCCTGGGGACCGAACGCGACCGGAGCACGCGCGGCGAGGCGCGGCATCTGCTGGTCGGCAGACGGGCGCTGTGGTTCTGCACGTACTACCGGCCACGACAGGGGTGGGGCGGGCTCGGCCCGGAACTGGATGACGTCCTGCTGATCAAATACGTGGTGCGCCGCGACCAGCACTTCGTCCGCACCCGGTTGCAGCCCCTGCTGGACCAGCCCCTCCGCCGGGAACTGCCTGAACTGGAGACGGTGCCCATCGACATGGACACCGGCAAGTTCGAGCGGCTGCGCGCGGACCGGCCGTCGTGGCGGCCGCTCGTCGACGCAGTGCGCCCGGTGCGCCGGGCGCCCGATCACGAGCGGGAGTACGAGGCGGCGATCGACTGGCTGCTGGAGTTCCAGGGAGCGGAACTGCGGGCACGCACCTACGCCTGCGAGGGCCCCAAGGACTCACCGCGCAAGGTCACGGTCAGCCTGGACGAGGAGCGTGACGACGCCTGGGTCAAGCAGTCGGCACTGCTGACCAAGTACGTGGACGCCGGGCTCCGGCCCGCGCTGGGGGACTTCTTCGGTTCGCTGGAGGGCGACCAGGGCATTCCGGCCGCCGTGGAGATCGTCCCGGACGATCGGGGACGGCCTGCGTCGTCCGGGTACGCCGCCCGGGCGCTGGTCAAGGAGAAGGGCGGCCCGGACCGGGTCGTCCTGGAACTGATGGAGGACTCGCCTCCGGCGCCCGAAACGGGCTGGATCAGACCGCTGGACGACCGGGGCAGCCGTATCGCCCTGGAGCGCCAGGTGGACGGTCGCCTGGAGATGATGAACAACCCGGCGCTCCTCGACCAACTGCGTTCGCCGAAGTCGCTCCGAATGCTTCCCTACCGCTGGCGTCGGGCGGGGGAGCGATTGAGCGGTGACGACGGCAAGAAGGCGGTGCATGAGCTTCTCACCCATGAGCCCTTCTTCGCTCTCCAGGGGCCTCCCGGTACCGGCAAGACGACGGTCGCGGCCGAGGCCATCGCGCACTACCTGCGGGTCTATCCGGGGCACCGCGTCCTGGTCTCGGCCCAGTCCAACTTCGCGCTGGACAACCTGGCCGAACGGGTTCTGCGCAGACTGGACGCCCTCGACGATCTCGGCCAGCCCACCCACCGCTGGGAAGGGGTGGCGCTCCGGGTGGCCTCCCCCAAAGCGCCCGTGGACTCCGTACTGGAGCCCTGGCGGGCGAACCGGCTGGCGGAGGAGCGCGCCGACTGGATGCGGCGCAACCTGCCGCGGCGGATGAAGGGGGCGGGCCCTGAAACGAGGGGCGTGCTGGAGGAATGGCGGCGGATGCTGGCCGAGGACGCCACCGACAGCGTGCTGCCGGAGCTGGGAGACCGGATGCGCCGGACGGCCAACCTCGTCTTCGCCACCTGCGCGATGGCCACCGCTGAGAACGTCACCCCCGTCGGCGTGCGCAGCACCATGGACTGGGTGGTGGTCGAGGAGGCGGCCAAGGCTTGGCCGACGGAGCTCGCCATGCCGCTGTGCCGCGGACGGCGCTGGACGCTGATCGGTGACCACAAACAGCTTCCGGCGCACCGCCGCAACGACGTCCTGCGCTTCCTGGAGAGCTGCGTCGACGACCCGGACGAGGAGTTCAGACGGATCGGCATGCACTACGACACCTACGTCCGCGCCTTCGATCTGTTCCGCTCGCTGTTCGAGCCGTTGGGCGATGGGGCCGGGCAGGGCGAGGGCGGGGCGGGTGATGCGCACGAGGACAGCGAGGCGGGTGCGGCGCGGAAGAAGGACAAGCGTGACAGGCCGCTGCTGACGCTGCGTACGCAGTACCGGATGCGGGACGAGATCAGCCAGGTCGTCAGCCGCGTCTTCTATCCGGTGCCCGGCAGCGGACAACTTCCCGACGGACTGCCGCCGGGGCTGCTGACCACCGGCAAAGAAATCACGCCGGTGAACCTGACCACGCCCGAGGTCCTGGCCGGGCGCTCGCTGGTGTGGCTGGACACCCATGGCGAACCGGACTGCCAGGGCCAGCCCCGCTGGTTCAACCACGGTGAGGCCCGGGTTGTCCAGGAACTCGTCGAGTCCATGCGTCCGGCTCCCGTACCGCTGGGCGCTGGCGAGCCCGGGACCACGCTGGCAGTGCTCAGCCCTTACCGGCAGCAGAACCGTCAGCTGGCCAAGTGTGGACTGGAGCGCTACCTGTCCACCGTGCACGCCTTCCAGGGCAGGGAGGCCGACATAGTCGTGGTGTCCCTCGTACGCGACCGTCGGCCGCCCGGCACCGAGACACAGCCCTGGCTGGGCCTGGGACATCTGATCGGGGCCGACCTGATCAACGTGATGTTCTCCCGGGCCCGTCAACTGCTGGTGCTGGTGGGTGACTTCGAGCACTTCGCCGCGTTCCGCCCGCCCGGTCCGGTGGAGGGCGAGCCGAACGACGAACCGGATGAGGCGTCTCGCTCGGGAACGCCGCGGGACGAGCCGGAGGCGGTGCGCCGGCTGGCGCCGGTCGCCCGTCCCGTCCCGGGACCGGTGCCCAAGCCCGGCCCGATGCCCGCCCACAGCGGGACCACCGGAGACGAGCAGGGCCAGGAGGCGGGCCGCAGGACCCCGCGACCGGTGATCGACGTCGGCTTCTGGCACCGGGTCTGCCAAGCGGTGGAACTGTACGGCTCCCGCATTCCGGTCGCCGAACTCGCCGATCGCCGGCGCTCCAGCCCGGCCGCCGGCCCGATGGAGCCGTGATGGCGGCTACACCGGGCAGCAGAGCGGTCATCTACGTACCCTGTGACACCTTTCTGGTACACGTCAGTGCCGGCTTCGGGGACGTCCTCTCGCCGATCGAGATGACCGCCCTGCGCCTCATCGACGCCCTGGACCGGGACCGGGACGGCATGCCGGGCATCACCTCGGTGGACGAGCTCGTGGAACTGCTCGGCCTCGGCCACCGGGTCACCCTGGAACTTCTCCACGACGTCTGGCGCAAGGGCTATGTGCGGCTGGACTTCGCGAGGGGCGGAGTGCTGGTCAGCGAAGAGGTCCGCACCAGAATCGCGGAGAATGCCCTGCACGAGCTGCCCGGCGCCGAGACGCTCGACTACGCCTGCGAGGTGATGATCGACCGGCTGACCGGGTTGGTTCAGCCGCGCCGTGGGACCCTCGCCCCGGGCTCGGGCCGGCTGGCCATGGAACCGGTGCTCGACGACACCACACCGGCCCAGGTACCCCGGGCGGAGCTCATTCCGGCACTGGAGCGTGATCTGCGTCGGCGCTTCACCGAGCGGGACGAGGACGGCCCCGACGCGGGACCAGGCGCGTTCCAGGGACGGCACGGAACCGGGCGTCCGCCCCGGGTCCTCTCCTATCGGACTCCCACCGACGAGGCCCAGATCACCGAGCGGCGCTGGATCCCGCTGGACGTCCTCGTCCACGAGGACCCCGACACGGGCCGGCTGCAGATCGTCGTTGCCGACCGGACCTACCCCGCCTCCCGGCACCAGCTCGCCGGGGAGCGGCTCACCCAGCTCGCCACTGACAACGCGTCCACCCCGTTCGTCCGGGCACTGCGCGACCTGGCCGGGCAGGACCTGGTCGACCCCCCTCCTCTGGAGCGGCTGCTCGTCCGGTTGCGCGAACGCGCCGACCGGGCCGTCTCCGCCCGCGCTGCCGACCGGCCCGCCCGGCACCTCGAACTGTGCGACGAGGCACGGACCGTGTGCGCGGCACTCGACAACCGCACCGCCAGCGAGGTGCGCGCCGTCACTGTCACTGCGGAGGAGCACGAGGATCGGATCGCCGAACTCGTCGGAGCGTGCCGGGCTCAACTCGTGGTCGCGGCGCCGAAGATCACGGTCGCCGGCTGGAGGCGATGGGAGCCGGCACTGCGCCGGGCCCTCGACGCCCGGGTCACCGTGGTGCTGCTGTGGGGTGAGCAGCCCACCGCCCAGTTGCCGGAGCCAGTGCACAACGCCCTGGTCAGCCTGGTACGCCGGTACGGCTCCGGTCGCCTGGTGTATCCGCAGGTGGCGCCCTGCCCCGAGGCGAACGTCGTGATCCGGGACGACCAGGCCGCGCTGATCACCTCCCGCGACATCATGGGGCACGCGGCGCGTCAGGCCCTCGGGCTCCTGCTGACCGCCCCGGAAGACGGCAGCCACTGCACCGTCTTCGGCCAACTGCTCTCCTGGGCGGCCGGTACTGTCCCCACGGCGAGGATGAGCCGACTGCTCAGGACGACGGGTGACGCTTTTGGCACCGGGCAGCCGGCGCTCCCGGAGGCGCTCGGCTTCCCGGAAGCCCCCCCGGAGGAGGCGGATGCTCCCGAAGCAGCCGTACGGGCATGGTCCGACGGCTGGGTCGCGTACGCCCGAGCGCAGGCCGAAACCGCGGAGGGCCGTGAACTGCCCGCCGCACGCGTAATGGACACCGACGCGCACGTCGACCTGCTGTGGCGGGCACTGCGTTCGGCTACGCGCCGGCTCGTCATCAGCAGTGACCGGCCCCCGTTGGTCGACGACCGGTTCATGACGCTGTTGACGCGCAGGCTCCGGGAGGGGGTGTGGGTCACCCTTGGACTGGCGGTGCCGCCCGGCCAGGAGCCCGCCGAACTGGTGCGACTCGCCGCTGAGTACCCGGGTCGGCTGCGCCTGGTGCCCGCGCGCGGCCGGGTCCTGGTCCACGACGACGAGGTTCTGGTCGGCGGCAGGGACCTGCTCGGTGAGGGCGGACGTGGTGCCCGGCGCGGCCGCCCTCGGCCCGCGCCCGGGATCGTGCTCACTGGCGCGGGGGCCGCCGCCGCGCTGGCTGCGGCGGCCGGCGAACCGCCCGAAGTCGCCGCGTTCGTTCGCAGGCAGGAGAAGGTCGCCGCCGAGACCAGTGGCACGAACCCGAACGTCGTCTACGCCCGGCAGCGCATCGTCACGAACTGGCGGCCGGGCGCGGAGGGGGCGGCGCTGCTGCGGACCGAGCTCGGCCGGTCCGAGGACCCCTGGGCCGTACTGGAGGACCTCGACCGGACCGGCGACCCGGACGTGGTTACCGCCGCGGCTGCCTGCTGCCTGCTGCACCACACCGCCGCCGCGCCTCCCGAGACCGGCGCGCGCTGGCGGCTGCGGCTGGTCCGGCTGTGCTGGGAGGAGGGCGACTACACACGCGCCGCCCTCCTGAGACGGTCCGTCGCCGACCGAGCGGCCCGGCCCCGGCTGCCGCTGGCCGCCGTCGCCGCCGCCCGCGGCGGACGCCGGCTGGGCACCCATCTGCTGGAAGTGGTCGCCGACACCGATCTCGACCGCGACGAGCAGACGGCGCTCCTGCTGATCGCCGTCGAAGAGGTGCTGCGCACCAGCGACGACCTCCCCCTCGACGCCCTAGCCGTCGTGACGGAACTGTCCACCGTGCTCGGGGAGCCCTGGAACGACATCGGCGACGCGCTGCGCCGCTGTCACCGAGAGCTCTACGGCCTTCCCGCGGGCCCGCAGATCCGTCGGGCGCTCAGTGACGAACAACATCAGGAGGAACGGGACGCGCAGTGGCAGGCGCTGGAACAGGCGCTGCTGGTAGCCGACCGGCCCCCGCTGAGCACCAAGCCGGCCATCCGGGCCCACCATGTGCTCTTCCGCGACGACCGGCTCTTCGGCAGGATCCGGGCCTTGGTGGCCGGCCGGGACACCGAGGGCCTGGGCGCCCTGCTGGCGCGGGAGACCGGCGCCGGGCGACGCCACGGCGACGGCCGGGCCGTGGCGTCAGACCTGGTGGACGACACCTGGCGGGGAGTGAGCCAGCCGCGGACCGAGTTGTTGCACAGTGCCCCCAGGGAGAACTACCTGTCCAAGCTCGGCGAGGTGCTTGACCTCGCGTGGGGGGTCGCCACCGCGGAAGCCGACCCGGAACCACCCGGTGACCCGCGGTCCAGTGGCCCTCGCGACCCCGTGGAGGTCGTACGGGAGCTGGGGCGTGTCATGGCGGATCTACGGGACCGGACGGAGGCCGCCGTGGAGCGACTGGCCGAGCCGGAACGGAGGCTGTGCCACAGCGTCCTGGACGGTCTGGCCGACCTGTACCGGCTGGGAGCGGCGCACCGGTTGACGGTGGGTGAGGGGAGACAGCACTGATGGAACTGGCCGACGGAATCCTGCTGGACCTGCTCCAGAACTGGCCCGACCGCTGGAGTCACCCCGCGCTCGTCTCGGAGCTTGCCGCAGGCCGTCCGCTGTCGGTGACGCTCGGCGCGGACGCCCTCGACGAGCTGGCCGAGGAGGTACTCGACGGCCTGCTGGTCCCGCGTTCCGCGGCGACGGCTGCCCGGCACCTGCTCGCCGAGGGCCGCTTTG
Organism: Streptomyces sp. NPDC030893; assembly: GCF_055571535.1. NCBI lineage: Bacteria > Bacillati > Actinomycetota > Actinomycetes > Kitasatosporales > Streptomycetaceae > Streptomyces > Streptomyces sp. NPDC030893. The sequence continues at coordinate 206,927 of NZ_JBVIFC010000009.1, forward strand.
ATCTGGTGGACCTGATGCTCGACGGAGGCCGACTGCCCCTGGAGGACGCCCGGCAGCTCAAGGACGACCTCGCCGACGCCCGCCTCGGGGCCGCGGGCCGTGCCACACGCGCCCTGCATCTGCTGGCCCGACGTGCCGAGCAGCTCGAACTGGCCCACAGCTGGCACGAGCAGGACGGTACGGTGCGCGACCTGGTGGAGCTCGCCACCACCGACGAGTCCGCCTTCACCGAACTCCTCGCCGGCTGGGAGGATGCGGCCACTGCTGCTGAGGACGCACGGGGTGAGGCACTGCGTGCCGGGCTGGACCGGTCGCGGAAGGACGGGGAGCCACCGGACCGGGCGGCCCGGAAGCTGCTGGAGGAGTGTCTGACCGCGGGGGAGTTCCGGCTGGCCCGCGTGCTGGTGCACAGCGACCGGGCGCAGTCCCCCGACGCCGCCGGGCCCTCGGGACTCGCCCGGCGGCCCTCACCGGTACGGCTGCGCCGGTACGCCCTGGCGGACGTGCTGGAGTGGTACCGGTACGGCGAACTCGGCGCAGCCGAACTGCACGGCTGGCTGCCGCCCGAGGAGGACACGGCCGGGCGGCGGCTCATGGACGCGTTCGCCGAACTGGTCCTGGCCGGAGCGGACGTGCCACCTGATCCGGCGCCGGTGCGGGAACTGGTGGAGGCGCTGCACGAGTGCGTGGGGACGGCCGAGCCACTGGTGGAGTGCGAGCCCCTGGTCGGCGGGGTGGTGAGCCGGCTGTACTGCACGGGCGATCACCGGTTGCCCCCGCTGGGTTTCTTCCGGACGGGCATTCCCCTGTGGGTGGCTCCGAGCACGACAGAACCGCCCGAGTCGGTGACCTCGGCTCCCTTCGTCTGGCTGGTGCCCGAGTGGGCGGGGGAGACCCCGCCGGCCGAGGGGTGCGGCTCGCTGTACGCGGACGACCTGCTGCGGCTGGCCGCGCCGGAGCCCGGCGGGTCGGTGGTGCCCGCCGCTGAACGACAACTGGCGCTGCTGCGGGCGGTGGGACCGGGGCTCGGGGTGAGCGGGCTGCTGGACGCGGGTCGGGCCGGGGGAGGGCGAGGGCTTGAGCTGGCGGGCCGGGGCAAGGCCGCGCTCCAGCTCTCGTGGTTCTTCGACCTGCTCGGCCTGCAGCCGGACAGCGTCACGGCGGAGGCCGTGCTCTACGAGACCGGCGGACACCCCTTGGCCCTGTGGGAACTGCTGCTGACCCTCTGTGACCGTCCCGAGCCCCGTGCCTCCGGTCGCGATCTGCGCGCCCGGCTGGAGGCGGTGCGCGAGGACACCGACTGGCGGCGGCGGGCCGCACGCCGCATCCAGGACCGGCTTCCCGACGTCAGCGTCGGCCTGGCGCTCCACACCGCGCTCTGGCTGCGCAGCGGCGGCGGGCGCGGGGAGTTCGATGTCGGAGAGTTCGACGTCGAGGAGTTGACGGATGTCCTCGCCGACCTCGCGGGCAGTGACGGGGTCCCGCCGCTGGTGGACCTGGCGGCCGGGGTGGAGCCACTGGTGTCGCACGGAATCATGGAACGCCGGGAGGGAACGCTGACCCTGGTCGCGAACGGGCTGCCTGAACTTCTGGCCCGGGGCAGTGGGCGGCAGTCCGAGGAGATGGTGGCCGGCCTGCTACGGCAGGCCCGCGAGCATGCGGACGCGGTGCTCGCCCAGGTCGTCGTCTCGCTGAGCCAGATCACGGTGGACACGGTCGATCACTACAACACCAACCTCCAGCGCAGGCTCTCGGAGATCGCCACCCGGATGGCGAAGGAGGAGGACCGCGAGCGCCGGATGACGCTCAACGAGGAGTACCTGCTTCTCTTCGACCAACTGCGCCAGGTGGGCTCCCTGACGAGGACGGCGCAGGAGCCGCCCCGGCCGGTGCCGCTGGGCGAACTGATCGTGCAGCAGAGCCGCGAGGCTCATCTGGGCTCGGGCGGCCGCGACAGGTACGAGATCACCGGTGCGGACCACCTGTGGGTCACGGCCAACCCGTGGCTGTTGGGGCAGATCTTCTGGAACCTCTTCGACAACGCGCGCAAGGCGATCGACGCCACGGCCGCGAAGCACGGCTTCGTCGACGTGACGGTGACCCCGTTCACGGACGCCGAGGACAGGCCGTGGTGCGTCATCACCGTCGCCGACTCCGGTGACGGCATCGCACAGGGCGTGGCCTCCCGGCTCAACCAGGGCGAGTGCCTGACCACCCGGAACGGCTCCGGCCAGGGCGTCCGTATCGCCCGCACCCTGACGGAGCTCTACAAAGGCCGACTGCGGGTGCTGCCCGAGCCTTCACCCGAGCTGTCCGGTGCCCAGATCAGGATCGAACTGCCGCTGACGACCGTGTCCACGGAGGACTGAGCGGCCACTGGCGGTCGTGGCGCTGCGGCCTGCTTAGCTCCAGTCGGCGTTGCAGAACTCGCCCACCAGACGGGTCGCGGCGCGGACGTCGCGACGGTCGATCGCCTCCTGGGCCCGGTGCCGTTCGCGCTCCCAGGGCGCGGCCGATGCCCTGGCCCGGTTGCGCGGATGGGCGCGTTCTTCCTCCAGCCTAAAGACAGCGTGAGCCAGTTGCGCTCGTAGCCGCAGGAGCTGGTAGGGGGCGGAGTCGTCGAACAGTTGCCTGGCCAGTTCGTCGAGACAGTTGTAGAGATCGCGTCCCTTCAGCCCTTTCGGTACGACGCGCAGCAGCCGGTGCCGCTGAAGGAAGGTGCTGTTCAACTCACCGATCGCGGGGTCCGGGTAGGCGGAGACGAGGACCGTGGGAATCCGGGTGTACTTGCACAGGTGCTCGATGATCTCCATGCCGTTGCGCGAGGCCTGGTCGTCCAGATGTAGGTCGATCAGCGCACCGTCCACCTGGTGCAGGCCGATCGGCGCACCGTTCACCTGGTACGGCCGGGAGCCGGAACAGAAGTCCCGCCATTCCGGCAGGCCTTTCAACGGGATGATGTTGCAGCGGCCGCTCAGCCGTTCACCCAGCTCGTCGGCGTCCGTGTCATCCACGATGAGCAGGTTCTTACGGGGCGGGGCGGGGATCAGGACGCGCAGGTCGCGATCCTTGGGGAAGAGCTCCGGCAGCGCCCGGGCGGAGGCCGGGCGCTCCGACTCCGGGAGTGCGCGCAGCGCCTCCGCAAGCCGCCGCAGCCCGCGGCGGGCGGGCTGCCAGATCTCCCTGGGCAGCTCATGGTGCTCGGCGGGGTCGCCCGCCCACATCCGGGCCAGCCGGTCCAGTTCGCCGGCCGTGGGGCTCGGGGGCAGGGCCTCCATCGCGTCCATGAACTCGTGGAGATCGACGCTGTACCGGTCGAGGGCCAGCCGGTATCCGCCGCGCCCGACGACCTCCACCGGGTAGCCGTCGTCGACGAGCCGCTTCTTCAGCGTGTGCACGGCGGGCCTGTCCCGCTCGAACGCGACGCAGAGCTGTTCGACACTCACCGGACCTCGCTCCACCGCGAGTCTCAGCAGCAACTTCCGTCTGTCCCGCGGGGGTAACTCCTGTGGGATTCCCTCCGGACCGACGACCTGGAGCGCGCCGAGAAGCCGGACGCGCAGTCTGCCGACGGGCAGGTCGGCGGCGTAATTTGGTGCAGGCACATCGTCAAATTTACAGTCGATGGCACGGGTTGGCACGGGTTGCGGCAGATGTTCCAACCAATGACTGACACTTCGCTGACACAGTTGCTGACAGCGCGCCCGAAGGGGCGGCCAAGTGTCAGCGAGGCGACTGCTGACCCTGTCAGGGCCTCAGGCGCAAGCTCAGGTCGTGGTCGAACCGGACCCACCCCTCCCCCGATTCGCGGAGGGCCAGCGCACCACCTGACAGGAGCAAGCACCGTGGTCACCCACCGACTCACCCGCGACGAGCGGCCGATACCCGGCAACGTCTTCGTCGCCACTCCCTTCGGCGTCAAGAGGACGACCGACGGCGAGCTGTTCGACTATGACAGCTTCTTCAAGTCCGAGCTCGTGCCGCTCATCTCCAGCTTGGGGATGACGCCGGTTCGCGCCGACGCCCTGTACGGCGGCGACTCCGTCCTCACGCCGGTGTGGAAGGGCATCCAGCAGGCCGAGATCGTCCTGGTCATCTTCTCGGACGAATCCGTGAACGTCTCGATCGAGTTCGCCTGGGCCTACCTCCTCGGCAAGAAGATGATCTACCTGACGCAGGACCTCAAGGAGATCCCGTCGGACGTGAAGGACCTGCGGACGATCACCTACTCCTCGCACTATGCCCACATGAACCGGATGCGAGAGGAACTGCGCCTCGCGCTGGAGGCCGTACGCGAGGAGAGTGTGGTCGAGATGACGCTCCTGCCGATGATCGGTGGCGGGACGGTGCCGGTGCCGGCCCGGGTCGTCTCCGCGTCCCGGGAGTTCGTCGTGGTCGAGACGGACGACGGTCGGCACGGCGTGCTGTCCAACGCGGACGTGGACTACACCCGGGTGGTGACAGACATGACCGTCAAGTACGAGGTCGGCACCCGCCTGCAGGGCGCCTTCGACGTGGACGCCCGCGGCGACATGCGGTACACGCTGCTGGCCGGCAGCCTGAATCCCTGGCCGGCGCTGAGCGCCGACTACCCGGTGGGCAAGGTCTTCACGGGCACGGTCCACAACGTCCATCCCATGCTCGGCGTCTTCGTCCATGTGGCGCACGGTGTCAACGGACTGCTCGCCAAGTCGGACGTGGTGGCCGCGGCCGGAATCGAGCCCGGGGACGACGTGGAGGTCGCGGTGGTCCGTATGGACACCGAGCGGCGGCGCATCCTGCTGCGTCTCGTCAAGCCGCCGCGCCAGGGTCGGCCGCTCACCACCGTTCCGCGGAACGCCCCGGCCGCCCGGGAGGAGGCCCGGCTGTCGGTCGGCGACCGGTTCGACGGCGAGGTGGTCCGCACGAGGGCGGAGGGGCAGGGCGGTTATGCGCTGCTCAAGCTGCCCGGACGCCGCCGGCCGGTCATCCTGCACTGCACCGCCATGTCGGAGGAGCTGCGCCAGGACCTCAACGCCGGGGAGATCGAGCCCGGCGAGATGATCTGGGTCGAGATCCTTTCCGTGGACCCGCAGCGGGACCGGATCCTCGTCAAGGAGATACCGGAGCCCGCCGACGAGCAAGGGGCTGCCGCCTGACCAGAGCTCTCCCCGGTGCCCTGCCGCCTCAGCAGGCGATGGGGCACCGGGACTCATCGCTCAGCCCACGCGGCTGCGCTCAAAGTATTCGGTGTTCTGGTGTGAATCCGGCATTACGATAGCTGGTCGCCGCCCATGACTAAGGCCCAGGTCGCTGACCTGGGCCTCACTCCTGGAGCGGGTGACGAGAATCGAACTCGCACTCTCAGCTTGGGAAGCGACGGCGCCTCTTCGCCGCAACCGCCCTCACCTGCGCTTTCCTGGACCGGAGCACGATCTCTGGGACCTGTTTCGCGCCGCTGTTCACCGTTGCTGTCCGGTCGTACGGGAACGCTGTGGGCACGAGGTCGGACAGTGGTGCTTCGCGGTAGGCCCGCGAGCCCTTGACGGTGTAGCGCCGCTAGGAGTGCACTGCCGCTGACACGGCGACTTGCGGTTGCACACCTCGGCGCTCGGTCGGGCGGCGCCAAGATCACAAAAAGCGGCTTTTTGGGTACAGACTTCGATCTTCACCACAGGCAGTCTGGGGCACTGGGCGAGGAGGCAGCCGATGTGGTGGATCGCGATGGGGCTTGGGAGCGTCGCGGGTGTTGTGGTCCTGCGCATTCTGCTCCGGCAGGTCCGGGAGCTGTTGCTGGACGTCGGTGACGTGGTACGCGCGTGGACCGAGGTTTTACCCAGTACCGACGACAGGGAAGGCCGACGGGCTGAATGCTGCGCCGCTCGCTACCGGTGTCCCGGATCCGCAGAGGTTCCGAGGTGTCTGCGCAGGCTCAAGTAGGCAATCACACGTGATTCCTGGTCGGTCTGGGCGAGACCTCCATGCCGTGTGAACGCCGCTGCGGGGGAAAGCGGTACCTCGCTGCTGCGCGGGCGGTCGTGGCTGCCCGGGCAGATGGACGATTCAGCGGGGGTGGCGCTTGGTGAGACGGCGAACGATCAGGGGGAGGGCGGTTCGTGCCAGAAGTCCGGCGATTGGAGGAGGCGGGGCGCTGACCTGGCATTCTCTGCGAAGTGTGCGGTGACCTGCGGAAACTGCTTCCGGTAGTTCTCATGGGTCAACGCCGTTTCCCGGGCTCATGTGGCCTGGATGTGACCTCGCGGCTCACAGGGCCAGGTGCTTGGACAGGGGTATTGACCTCTGTTGCAGACCCTCCAGCACGAGGTGAGGAATCACTTCAAGTGCAGTATTCAGGGCGTACTCCAGAGCCGCAGCATCGGGGGACCGGTCGATGTCCAACGCATCGGTCCACTTGCGTGGCTGATAACGCGCCAGCATGGAGAAGCTGTAGAGGAGCAGCTACCAGGACATCAGCGGTGTCGGTGGCGTTTTGCTCGTCTCGAAAGCGGGCCGCAGGTAGCGGTACGCCCTGAAGCGGTAGACCGGTGCCCGAGCTTCGAAGAACTCTTCGATGTCCGCCTCTTGCATGTCGTTCTGGGGAGCCGGCCAACACAGCTCGACGGAGAAGGACCCGGCCTTGAGTTCCTCGAATGCCTCATCCTCAGGGCCCCATACTCGCGCGCCTTGGAGGCCCTGGTACCTGGCGATGAAGTCCCTGACCCACGACTTCCTGCCTGGCAGTGGGGGAGTGTCCTCGTGTACGAAGACGGTGGCGCGAACGTATCCTGCGGTTTCAGTAGCAGTGTCGTCGCACCACCTGCCCGCGTTCCTGGCAGACACGTAACTGCTTGCCAACAGGTCAACTGCGGGGGTGTGCTTCGATCCTTCGAGCGGAACCTCGACGAGTTCAGGTATCGAGTTCCATATGGATCCGAGGCTGACTGCGCCTGTGGTGCGTTCCGACCCGGTGGTGTCAGAGACTGCCTGGAACGCACCCACCCCCTCCGGCCTGACTGCGATGTCGGGGATGTCGTGTTTCATGTCCGGGATCTTCAGACCGTGCTTGTCGAAGGTCCATGTCCCCTGCGCGTGGGCGGCCGTTATAGCCAGTCCGGCTTGGACGAGACCGTAGTACAAGTTGATGGGGCGAGTGGCGGGAGAGACGACCTCGGCCGCCTTCATCTGTTCCTCGAACTGTTGCAGGGCGGCGGAGAAGGTTTTCCTCCTGGAGGCCGAACTCTTGAGGTGACTCTTGTCCGCCAGGCTCGTACGGCAGTGTCGCAGCCCCAGCTGTATCGCTGTCGTCCCGTTCATGTGCTCCCGCCTTCTTCCGTGAAGGACAGTGTGACTGCTCGGGATTCGGCAAGGCGGGATAATGCGCAAGGATGATCGGCGTGACCAGGAGCGCAGCGTCAAGTTGCGTTGCGCGACCTTGGCGTTGTCTGCGGTGCCGGCCGCCGCGTTCCTGCCGTTCGTCAGGAGCGCACGAGGCGGGCGATGGCGTCGCTGGCTTCCGTCAGCTTGATGTCGCCGCTGTCGCTGCCGTCCGCCACGGCGGTGCGTACGCAGGTGTCCATGTGCTCGTCGAGCATCTGCAGGGCGAAGGACGCGCGGACGCCTCCTGGCTGACGTGGTGTTCCCTGGCTGCGACCGGACTGGCCTGCGCGGCGTCCGTCGCCGCCCTGGAACGAAGCGGGCGCCTGATCGCGCGGGCAGAGGCGCCGCTTGCCCCCGCATGACGCGCCGGCACACCCGCGGGGCACCGATGGACTCGGTCGCCTCGCGGGGTGTGCGCGCGTCGGGCACCGTGGCTGTAGCACTCGACGCCGGGTGACTGGGCGCGCCGACTGCCGTCTCCGGGTCTGCGCCCCGTTGCGGCTCGTGCCCTTCGGGACTGCGTATGCCTCCCCGGGATACCCCCACGCTTCCGGCACGGGCGGGAACGGAGCGGCAGATGTGTACGACGCGGAGTGCGTGCGGGAGAGCGCCTGCCAATGGGCGTCCCGGCGCGAGGGTGACGGGGCGTGAGACGGGCCTCCCGGGTGGTGGCATCCCGTGAGCGGCTTCACTGCCGCGCTGTCCTTGCTTGGCCTGGCCTGGCCTTGCTGGCGGTGGCCGGAGCATACGGAGCGGCCTGGGCGCTTCGGCTCTCCTCCGACCCAGGATCTCGTTGCAGGTGAGCGGGACCAACCCGTCCGGAGCGGGATGGCGGGCATGTTCTGCCGCACGGGTGACCGCCAGGAAGGCGTGCGCGAGCATGGCCAGGGTGACCCAGCGCGACCAGGAGGTGAAGCGGCGCACCTGGTGCTCGTCCAGACGCGGACGTAGAAGTCCGACATGAGCTCGATCTCGCGGCGCTTGCGGAGCCCGCGGACGTATTGGAAGGCCACGAAGACGCAGAGGTCGGTCTTGTCCTTGGGCGAGATCGGTCGTCCCCACGTCACGGTCGAGGTCACGCGGCGCAGCGCGCTCGCCGCGCTGCCCTCGACCTTCTGCGGCGGTCGCGGACCCACAGCTGATTCTGGGAGTTGGCGAACCTGCGAAGGTAGAAGGCGGGCACCGTGTGGTGTCGTGCCCCTACCTGCTGGCTCGGATCAGCGTTTTCCAGATCCCACTCGTCCACCCCACGAGCCTCGCACGAGGTACTGATATCGGATACTGCGTTGTTTCACCCCTCCCTCGTACCGTCAGGAAGGTGGCCGTTCCGCCGGTAAGCCACTTCGTCGGGATGGAGACGAATGCGGTTGTGCCGCCAAGCAGTGTCGAAGGAGACGGTCCGCCGACTGGCCCGGACCAGACGCCAGGCGTGCCAACTGGTCCTCGGCGAGAGGACCCAGCGCCAGAAGGCCGTGCTCATTGGCAGCTGCCACGGTCGTCAGCTGTTAACGACCGCGGTCCGCTCATGAGCCGTTCTCCGGAGCAGATGGGCCTGGATGCCCATTGACCAGGAATTCTGCTTTCGCCGCGTGATCGGGGCGCTGCGCGTGACGCATGCCGGCGGCGAGGACCTCGTAGACCATGCGCCTTTGCGGTGGGTCCTGGAAGCTGTCGAGGAACTCCCGGATCACTTCGAGGGCCGCGTACTCGACAGTGCGCTCGGCTTCGGGGCGGTACTGGGAGAAGGCTTCAGTGATCTTGCGGAGAGTTTCCGGGCTCGGGAGGTTCTTCCAGTCGTCGGGTTGCTGCTCAATCCACCGTACGAGCAGCGCGGCAGGGTGGGTGAGTTCCTCCGCCATGGCTTCGGTGGTCTGTCGACGGAGAAGGTCGCTCACCGCTTGGCGGCGCTGGGCGGCGAGCAACGATCTGACGGCCGCCTGATCGTCAGGAAGCAGATCCAGGGTGAGCACGGCCTCGTATTCGACGGGTGGCTCGGTGGCCAGCGACCGTCTGCTTGCGAGGTGGCGTCCGCACGTGTCTCGTGCGGTGGCGAGGTCAGCGGGATCGCACTTGCGTGAAACGTCGAATGCCGCCTTGCGCAGGGTGGCTCTGATGGCTGCGGCGAGGTCGTCCGTCCTCTCTGGGTACGGGGGGTTAGTGATGACGGTGGCGGTGATCCGGGCGGTGAAGCCGATGCCCGGAACCTTGCTGGGCAGGCGGACCTCGAAGCGGGATAAGCGGCGCCGCAGCATTCGCCGCATGCGGCGCCGCGACCATCGGGAAAGAGTCACGGCTCAGGACTCCGCGGTTTCAGAGCCGATGGGCGGCGTTTCGGTGAGGATCGGCAGGTGGAGGTCTTTACGGAGGGCGATGACGGGCTCGTCGTACTGGACGCCGGGCTCTCCGAAGACGAGGGCCGCCACCGGGCTGGTGTAGAGGTGCTCGCTGATGACCTGGCGGAGGATGTCGGTGACGAGATCGCGGGATACCAGGCCCTCGGCTCGGACGCGTGCCCAGGCGACCATCAGGTCACGGCACTGGTTGGCGACACGGATGTCGGCCAGTGCGGCGTGCCAGCCCCGCAGAATGGCGGCCCTCACCTCAGGCGTGCGGCCCGCGGCCTCCATCAGCACCTGAAGGACGTATGCGTCGTCCTGCGGGTCGAGCAGGGAGAGGAAGGCGCGGTGGCCGGCCAGGTGACCATGTTGTGTGGCCCACTTGATGACTGTTTCCCACACCCGGGACAGCTGGCCTGGCTGGACGGCCATGGCACGCACGGCCGTCTCCGCGGCTCGTACGGCGGTGTCCGGTTCTGGGCGGTCGAGGATGTGCCGCAGGCGCACGAGGGTCTGACGTGGGTAGTGGGTGGCGAACTCGCCCTGGCAGACGAGGGCGACGACCTTGGCTACGGGCTCCTCGTCCGACTGGGCCCAGTCCAGCAGCCTTGTACGCACTTTCGCACCGAGAGCGTCGGCCAGGGCGGCCCTGGTGAAGACTCCTGCGATCAGTTCCTCATGCTGGGCGGTTGTGCTGCCGTTGCCGATCCAGGCGCGGATCTGGTCGATGATCCTCACGTCTTTCTCGGTGATGGCCAGCTCAACGAGCAGAGCACTGATGACCGCCAAGCGGGAAGCGCCGGCTTCACCAGGTGCGGTGATGGTGTCGAGCCACTTGAGCAGGTGCTTGTGGATGTCGGGGCGCTGTTGCCAGAGGTGGTTCAGCACAGCCTGGGCGTAGCCCGGTTTATGGTCGAAAGTGGCGTGACGACCAGCCACTTCTGCGCCGACTGTGCGAAGCCGAGCGGAGAGGTCGGGGCCCGTGAGAATGGCCTCCACGTCGTTCTGTGGTCCCCTGCCCAGCAGGCGCCGAGAGGCATCTTGGATGGCGATGGCTTCGCTGCCGCTCAGGAAGAGTGTCGCGACCAGCAAGGCGCGGTCGGCGGGACCCGTCTCCTTGAAGACCGCGTTCACCTCTGTGCGCCACTGCTGGAAGGCAGACAGCGCTGTGTTCAGTCCCTCTGCGGAATCCTCGGCCTGGGCGAGGTCACCAGCCAGCCTCGCGGCGGCAGCGGGTGCGGAGGATTCCGACAACAGGTGTGCGGCCTGGCCCACCATGCCCGTGCCGTCGGGCTTGAGGGTGGTGTTGAGCCAGCGGACGCGCTCGGGCTTGCGGTAAAGGAACTCAAGATGTTTCTCGGCTACCCGATGCGGGGCTGGCCTGCTCTTTGTCCGGACGACGACCCGGCCCAGCGTTCCGGACGCACCCTCGGGCCAGGCGTGCTCGTCTGCGATGACGACGAGGTAGGAGCCGATCCGCCGAAGCCTCTCTCCGTGCGTCACCAGCGCCTGAGCGACCTCGGCAGGCTGTTCCCAGCCGCTGATCTCCGCTGCGACGTCCAGCAGATAGGCCGTGCCCGGCTGATCTGGCAGGGAGCCGATGTCCGGTGTCTCCGGCCTGTCCTAGTCTGGGCTGATGGCTTTCAGCGGAAGTGGCTCACCGTCGGTATTTCGCTCGGCCCGGGAGACCTGCCACAGGGCCCTGGTGCCGGCGGTGCGTTTGCCGTAGCCGCCGGCTCCCGAGATCACTGCCAGTGCCGGTCCGTCCGACGTCAGCAGGGATACCGCGTCGCTTGCCGTCATGACGGTACCGCCGCTGTGTTCCGTGTCCACCCACGCCCTGCTCACGACGTCCAGCTCGACCTGGGGGATGTCGGCAACGGTCAGTCGCTGCTTCTCCACCATGGTGACATCGCCGCCGGCGATGATGATCTGCGATCTCTCCACGCTGTGGACATCCACGCTCATCCTCGCCCGTTCAGGAGAGGCCGACGGCAGCGGTGGTGCAGTCGTGGGTGTCGGGGGCACGGGTGGTCCCGCGTCGGAGCCGGGCTCGTTCAGGTCGCTCACTTCTTGCCCTCCGGCATGCCGTAGGAGAAGTCGCCAGCGGTGGCTGAGCCTCCCGCGATGACCACCTGGCTGCCGGTGTTGTCGTGCACGCTCACGCGCCCCCAGACTTCGTCGGCCTCGTCGGACCGGTCCACCAGGCTCTTGAGCTCAGCTGCCGCGTCGGGGTTCTTTTGCAGGAATGCGGCTAGCTGGATCATCAACTCCTGCTCCAAGGTCTGCGTGATGCCGGCACGCTCGCTGTCGGGGCTACCGACCAGCCGATCATGTGCGGTGTCCAGGAGACGCAACTCCTGCTCGGCCGTCTCCTCGCCGCCCCTGCGGAATAGCCGGGCCATCGCTGCACGGACGGTCTCCCAGCTGCTCTTGGCCATCTCGGCCACCAACACCGCGGCCCCACCGGTGGCCACCTGCATGACGTTCAGTGCATCACTCATGATCAATTCCCCCTGATGCTGTGGATTGGCGACATATGCCAGCACAGCGTGCGGAGATCGTCAGACTGCCTCAATCGAAATGCATTGCCTCGTCTATAAACGATTGGTGTGGAAACAGGCGGAATCCAGCCAGGTAGGACGGCGGACGCTTCTCCTCCGTATCTCCAGGCGCGGTAGATGTCCTGGTTGTGACGGTGGCTACACCATTCGGGCGACGGGCTTGCCAGCCAGAGTGGGAGGGTTCCGCGGGATCGCAATTTGGCGGATTTGCGTCTCCACGTGCTGCGCCGTGCCGTCAGGAGGGAACGCAAACCTCAGACCACGGACCTGCTCCCGAGCCGGGCCGCCAAGCGGTGCGCCTGCCACGTCGTCCGAGGCACGAGCAACCCGGCGCACGGGTGGAGACCGTACGCGGCCGGTGCCAAGCCGAAGCCCTGCCGGTTCCGGTCGAAGCCGGAGCAGCGCAAGGGGTCTCATGGGGAGCGGGAGACGAGAATCGAACTCGCGCTCTCAGCTTGGCAAGCGACGAACTCGGGGCGGCCTACCACGTATGACTTGCGCAGGCCTTGGCGCGCGGCGATAGGCGTGAGCGCTTGCCGGTACCTGTGTTAACCGTGTTCGTCCTTGCTGAAGTGCACGGTATGGGCACGACGCCGTGACACCGTGTACGCGGCGTTGACTGTGAAGGCGTCGTCGCTGACCGTACGGCGAGCACACTGTTCACGGCTACGACGGTGTTGCGGGCGGCTGTGGGCCGGCCGCGATGATGACAGTCAAAGCCTCGGCGGTCGTGGGGGAGGAAGCCCGTCCCGAGTCGGGACAAGAGGTTTGTCCCGAGTCGGGACATGACGCCCGTCCCGAAAAGGGACAACCAGAGACCCCGCGGAACGCGCGCATGCTCAACAGGGTCCGCCGGCTGACCGGCCTCCTCGCCGCGCCGGTCCAACAGGCGCTGAGCCGCGACGCGGCGGCCGGAAACGAGCCACGAAGGGAGGGGTCGATCGACGCTGCGGGAGGCCCGGCGGTTGCGCAGGCCGACTTGAACGGGAGTCCCGGCGTGCGACTACTTCATGGCGTCCTCGATCGCCTCGAAGATGTCCGCGTCGGTCTCTTTCTGCCAGTCGGGCAGGTCCGGCCAGTCGGCGACGTAGCCGGGCTTCGGGTTTTCGAAGTGCTTGTACATTTGCGCGGTCCAGCAGGTGGCGACGAAGCGGCTCTTCTGCTCGCGGGTGAGGCGGGAGGCGTGGCGGTCGCTGAGGTCGAGGAACTGGCGCACCTGGTCGTGGACGGCGCCGGCGGCCTGGCGCTCCCACTCGGGCGTCTCTTCCCAGGGAGTGACGTAGCCGGGCTTGGGCTCGCCGGGGAAGTGCTTGCGCACTCCGTTGATCCAAGCCTCGCGGAACAGTCGGGCGCCCTCGGACTGCGACATGCCTTCCCCTCTCGTCACGTCGTGCACAGTGCGTCGATCTCGGCGCCCAGTTCCGCCACACGAGCGTCGTGGGTGAGCGGGCCGAGGTCGGTTCGTAGCCCTTGAAGTTTATGGGCGACGTAACCGGAGGAGGTCGTGCGGGCGAGTCGCAGCGCCTCCCCGCCGTAGGCGAGTACTTGGTCGGGGTCCTGTCGCCGGGCGCCGATGGCCGCGAGGTCGGTTAGGACCGCACCGCGTCGGCGGAAGGACTGGCCGGAAGCGAGGACGTGCTGGCTGAGTGCGGTACTGAGTGCCTTCTCGGCGAGGTCAAGGCGTCCGAGCTGGACGTAGCGCGCTCCGCGTTCCTCTGCGAGGCGGGAGCCGTCGAAACGCAGCCAGCCACCGTTGTGGGCCGGCCCACTCAGGCCGGTCACCTTCTCCGCCTCGTCCAGGGCGCGCTCGCAGGCGGAGAGGTCGCCGAGGCCGGCGTATGCCTCGGCCTGGACGGCGGCGACCCAGTGGCGGGTGGACAGGGAGCCATCGCCGCGCCGTGCCACCTTCTCGGCGGCCGACAGCGTGCCGACCGCGTCGGCGTAGCGGCGTTCGTACAGATCGACGTAGGCGTGGCGGACGAGGGCACACGCCCACAGGTCGTAGGACTTCGCCTCCTGGCTGGCAGAGGCGGCGAGTGTGTAGGAGGCGGCGGCGTCGGTGTAGCGGTTGCCGTCGAAGGCCAGTTCTCCGGCGAGCTGGAAGAGGTCGCCGGCCACGCCGCACAGGGCCTGTGCTTCGGCCTCGGGCCGCTCGTCGAGGGTCTCGTTCAGGGCGGTGAGCTGGTCGCGGACGACGGGGTAGACGGAACGCTTGGCGCGGGCGAGCTGGTAGACCTGCCACAGGTGTCCGTTCATGCGCAGGAAGTCGTCGGACATCCCGCGCAGCGCGCCCTCCGCGAGGGCTGCGCCCTCGTCGGGGGATAGGGCCACCAGGGCACTGGTGACGGTGATGGCACGCAGGAACTGGCGTCGGATCATGTCGTCGAGGTCCCCTGAGCCGTGGTGGTCGCGAGGCGGCGGCCCTGCCGACTCCGGTCGGGCTGCTCGTGGCTGTCCCACCAAGGCGTTGAGTTCGTCAAGGTCGAGGTGGAGCAACTCGGCCAGCCGTGGTCTCAGCGGCGGCTGCGGGGTGGTGGTGCGGCCTTCCCAGCGGCCGACGGTTCGTCGGTCCACGCCGAGGGCGTGCGCGAGCTCTTCCTGACTGTAGCCCAGCGCCCTGCGCCTCTCCGCAAGCCCCATGCCGCCCCCTTTCCACGCATCAACCCGCGTCTAACCCGACGGCACCGGGCTGTCCCAGAAGTGTCCCAGGACTGCCCCGTGGATGCCGTGGTCCGCGCCAACGCGAGCCGCTTTTCTGGACGTTGTCAGGCACGACAACGGTGGAGACCGGAGAAGGGGTGCGGATATGGCAGCAGGAAGCGTCACGTCGTCCGACGTGGCTGCAGTGTCGATCGTCCTGGAGGCGGTCGACGAGGTCGTGGACACTGCGTTGGCCATTCGCCTGATGATGCCCGAACGGCTGGTGATCGACGCCACGACCCGTGACCTGGTCAGCCACCTGAGAGTGCTGATGGCCGAGGAACTCGGCTTTGACGAGGACCCGGCCGTCCAGGCGCTGTTCCGAGCGGGCTACCGGGTCCTCGACCTGACGCGCCGGCCGACGGAGCAGTCCCCCCACTTCATCGCCTACCAGTACATGAGCGACGTCGGCGCGCTGACCAGACGCTTCGCCGACGTCTACCGCGCGACCCGGAAGAAGGACCAGGACGATGGCTGACCAAGCCCCGACCGAGCTGCCAGTGCGCTCGTCTGGCGCCACCCTTCCCGACCAGGAACGAGCACGACGCGTCTTCACTGGCCGCCCCGGTCTCGCGGTGCGCGCCGGCCAGTCCTCGGAGCGCGCCCAGCTCATCTACCAGCACTCGACGGTCAAGCACCAACGTCGGCTGGCTCAGGGGATCGACACTGAAGTGCGCGAGCGCTTGCGTGAGGCGGGTGCCGATCGGTCGGAAGCCAATTAGGCGGACCGGTATCGGGGCTACGAGTCCGGCGGGACGGTTCCATCGGCCGGACTCTGGAGGCAGGCGACGGTCTCCGCAGCACCGTGCGCCCCTCGTGCCCCCTTGAGGGATGGCAGCAACTGAGATCAGCTTCTCCCTGTATGCAGTGACAGGGGAGTTGTGGCCGGTCGCGATCAGCCACAACTGGAGGGGGTAGTAATGGCGATCAAGCTGGTGTCCGTTTCGCCCGCGCAAGAAGAGTTGATCGTTAAGGCCATAGCCCTGGGGGACCGGTACACGAAGACGCTGGGGCTTCTGACGCCTCCTGCCTATGAGAAGGCAGCTGAGGACGGTGGCCTTCTGGTTGCGGTCGAGGCCGGCGAAGTGATCGGCTACGCGCTGTTCGGGCTGCCGAAGAGGAGCGCGCGTATCCGACTCGCGCACCTGTGTGTGGCTGAGGAGGAACGGGGGCGGGGAATTGCGGGCCGTCTGGTGGAGGGCATCAAGGAGCGGTATCCACAACGCCTTGGGATCAAGGCCAAGTGCCGTCGGGACTATGACCTGAGCGGGATGTGGAGGAGTCTGGGCTTCGTTCCGGACGGTGAGGTCCGTGGGCGTGGTCGTGACGGGGAGATCTTGGACGGCTGGTGGCTGGACCTAGGCCATCCGGACCTGTTCACGGAGATGGAGAGCGACGCGCTCCTCGTGGTGACGGTCGACCATGGTGTGTTCGCCGATCTGCGCGGCCTCACGGACACCACCGGTGCCGAGGAGTCCCGTGCGCTCGAAGCCGGATGGATGGCGGATCTCGTTGAGCTTGCCTACACCCCGCAGTTGGTCCATCAGATCCGGGACCTCACGGACACGGCAGAGCGTCAGCACCAGCAGGCGGCGCTGACCGGGCTCCACAAGCTTTCTCCCGGCTCTGCGGCCGTGGAGGAGCGAACCCGCGAACTGGTGCAAGCCGCTACGCAGGCGGTTCCCGGCCTGGCTGCCGACCCAGCACTTCTGCGGGGCATGCGGTATGTGGCCGAGACCTCGTGTGCTGGTCTACAAGTCCTGGCGACCCGTGATCCGCTGCTGTCTCGCCTGACAGACGTGGCCTGGGAGGTCGCTCGCGTCCGGGTCGTCTCACCGTCGACCGTGACGCTTCACGTCGATGAGCTGCGGCAGGCCCAGGTGTATCGCCCGGCTGACCTGATGGGGACGGAGTTCCGGTCCGCGGAGGTGGCGCCGGGCGCGGAGGATGAACTGGTCGCCTTCTTCGAGCAGTCGGGCGCTGACGACGGCTCAGCCTTCTCTGAGCGGCTGCGGTCGCTGAACGAGGGCGGGATCGCATGGCGTCGTGAGCTTCTCCGGGACGGCCAGGGCCGACCGGTCGCCCTCTACGCGTGGTCGCTGGACGGCCGAACCCTGGTTGTACCCGCCCTTCGCACAGCTGGCCACCCCTTGGAAGAGACCCTGGCCCGGCAGCTCCTCTTCCTGCTTAAGCGGCTCGGGAGGGATTGCGGGGCCGAGATCGTCCGCATCAGTGATCCGCACCCCTCCGAGGCGGCGCGGTCCGCGGCCGGTGACGACGGCTTCTTCGAGCACAACGGCGAGCTCGTCGCGCTCCTGGTGAACGTGTGCGGGACCGCCGCCGAGGTGGAGGTGGTGGCCGGCGGGTTGGCCCGAGAGCTTGCTGTCGATGCGACCGTGCTTGACGTCGGCATGCCGGCGGAAGTGACCGCCGTGCTGGAGCGTGCATGGTGGCCGGCCAAGGTCATCGACTCCGAGCTGCCGTCCTTCATGGTGCCCATTAAGCCGCGCTGGTCGACTGAGCTGTTCAACGTCCCGGCCATGCTCATCGCGCGGAGCGACGCCCTGGGCATCAGCAGGGAACACGTCTACTACCGATCTTCGCAGCGTCGAGGAGAGAGCGTCCCGGCTCGACTGCTCTGGTACGTCAGCGACGGCAACTCCACGGGAGAGGGTCAGATGGTGGTGGGCAGCTCGCGGCTCGACGAGGTGCTCATCGACACTCCGGATGTTCTGTTCTCGAAATTCGAACACCTGGGCGTATATGGTCGGGCTGAGGTCGAGAGGGCTGCAGACGCGTCCGGTCACGCCATGGCGTTGAGGTTCTCGGACACTGAGATCTTCCCGAAGCCGGTGACGCTGCGCCGATTGACCTCGCTGGCCAGGGGCCGGGGGCTAACGTGGTCGCCTGGCTCGCTGATCTCACTGTCCAAGATCAGCAGCGAGCTGTTCCAGGCGGTTTACCAAGAGGGGCACCGAACGACGTGAGCGATCCGGAACGCGCGATGCTGCTGTCCGTCCACCCGCGCTTCGCCAACGCGATCCTGGCCGGCAGCAAGACGGTGGAGGTTCGCCGCCAGCGCGTCGCCGCGCCTCCGGGAACGCCCGTCCTCTTGTACGCGACCGCGCCCACCATGGCGGTGGTGGGCATGGCGCGCATTGCCGCCATCTACGTCGCCACGCCCAGCGAGGTCTGGTCGGCTCATCGGGGACAGACCGGGATCACCCGGCGGGAGTACGACGCCTACATGAGCGGCGCGAGGCAGGCGAGCGGTCTCACGATGGAGAATCCTGTCTCCTTCGATGAGCCGGTATCGCTCAATGCGCTGCGCTCCGCCGGGTCCTTCCACCCTCCGCAGAGCTACCGCTACATGAAGGGCGACGAGCTTCGACAGGTGGCCGTGGCGGGACCTGTCGTGGGCACGGCGCTTCGCGAGGCGCTGGGAGACCTGGTGCCCGCCTAGTGCTGCGCTCGCCGCCGGCGGGGCCGAAGCACCGGACGGGGCTTCAACGCAGGGCGTGGCGGATCTTCAAGCGTCCGTATCCCATGACCCCGGAGATTCGAATCGTCGGCCCGCCGGGCCGGGGGCGTCGCGGGACCTTGTAGCGCAGGTCCTTCCATCCCGTGTTCAAGCCTTCGACGTCAACCACCGCGTCGCGAGGCACCGTGATTCTGGCCCCGCCGGTTCCTAGTTGTAGCTCGATGTCGACGACCGGGTGCTCGATGATCGCCCGGGACAGGTCCAGGCGCACCCTTCCATATGCTGACCCGACCTTGAGGACACGAGGCACCCGCCACACGCCACGCCGCTTGATCCGTCCACCGGCGGCGGCGATCGTGGCCGTGCTTCCCGGTTGCTCCTCCGGGAGCGAGACAAGAGCGGACGCGAGTTCGCTCTGCGTCTTGGCCCTGAGCAACTGGTGAAGGCGCTCGTCCAACACCTTGTGTGGGATGAGTCCTTCCGCGTACGCCTCCTGCAGGCGTCGCACGGCTGCCTCGCGGTCGTTTTCGCCGATCAGTGACGGTGATTCTTCCGGTAAGGAGGTCACGGGTTCACCCTACTGCCGAGTCGGCGAGGTGAACCCGTCAAGGCAGGCCCGGAGGACGGGGTGCCACCTGTCCCGCAAACCACCCTTTGCGTATGCGTCTTGGTGACCCTTTGCGCACTGTATGGCGCGGGTCACGCGAATTGCGTCTCGCGATGTGGGACGAGGGGTCGGGTCGATGCCTGATGGGCGTCCGAACGGTGCTGGTGCGACCGCCCGAACTCGACTTAGGGCATGCTGAGGGCACGTCGCCCCCTGATTGGACTGGACGACAAGTAAGGCTCAGGTCGATGACCTGAGCCTTCTTCGTGGAGCGGGTGACGAGAATCGAACTCGCGCTCTCAGCTTGGGAAGCTGATGTTCTACCATTAAACTACACCCGCGTATGTGTCGGGCGCCGCCGTTGGAGCGGTGTCCGGACGCTCGCTCACTCTACCCCATGGCAGGCCCCCGGTGTTCAGGACCGGGGGCCTGATGGTGTTTCAGGGGGTGGAAGCGGCTGCGCGGGGCACTCGTTGGGGCGTACCGTGAAGCGGCGGTGTGGGTCCGGGGTGCCGCGTGGAGGGTCGTTCCTTTGATCCCGTAACGTGGCTTTTGTCGTCAGGGCAGCAAGCCAGACGCGGCTCTTGGGGAAGGGACTCTTGGACTTGATGGAGCGCACCGTCGTCCGCTGTGCCGATGGGCACGTGTTCACCGCCGCCTCGTTCCCGATGCAGCAGGCCGAGCGACTCGGCCCCGGCCGGCTCTTGCGGTGTCCGCGCTGTGCGCGGCTTCGCAGTGTCGTGCCGGTCAGCCTGCAGAAGCGGTAGCGCGGGAGGGACGGGCGAGCAGGCGTGGGCGCGCGGGGCGGCCGGTTGTGGGCGTTCCGCGCGCCTTGCGTATTCTCGGGGCGTGCTTCTCTCAGACAAGGACATCCGGGCCGAGATCGACGCCGGGCGGGTGCGGATCGATCCCTACGACGAATCCATGGTGCAGCCGTCCAGCATCGACGTACGCCTCGACCGCTTCTTCCGGGTGTTCGAGAATCACCGTTACCCCCACATCGACCCCTCCGTCGAGCAGACGGATCTGACCCGGCTCGTGGAGCCGGTGGGGGACGAGCCGTTCATCCTGCATCCCGGTGAGTTCGTGCTGGCCAGCACGTACGAGGTGATCACGCTGCCGGTCGACCTGGCCTCGCGGCTGGAGGGGAAGAGCTCGCTCGGGCGGCTGGGGCTCGTCACGCACTCCACGGCCGGGTTCATCGACCCCGGGTTCTCCGGGCACGTGACCCTGGAGCTCAGCAACCTCGCGACGCTCCCGATCAAGCTCTGGCCCGGTATGAAGATCGGGCAGCTGTGCATGTTCCGGCTCACTTCGCCGGCCGAGCACCCCTACGGTCATGAGCGGTACGGGTCCCGGTACCAGGGGCAGCGGGGGCCGACGGCCTCGCGGTCGTACCTCAACTTCCACCGGACGCAGGTGTGAGCGGCGTGCGGGAGAACCTCAGCTACGAGCAGTTCGGCGTCGCGGTGCGGGAACTCGCGCAGACCATCGCCGACGACGGGTATCAGCCGGATGTGGTGCTGAGCATCGCGCGCGGCGGTGTCTTCGTCGCCGGCGGGCTCGCCTACGCGCTCGACTGCAAGAACATCCACCTGGTGAACGTGGAGTTCTACACGGGCGTGGGGACGACCCTCGAGATGCCGGTCATGCTCGCCCCCGTGCCCAACGCCATCGACTTCACCGACAAGAAGGTGCTGATCGCCGACGACGTCGCCGACACCGGCAAGACGCTCAAGCTCGTCCGCGACTTCTGCCTCGACGCCGTCGCCGAGGTGCGCAGCGCCGTGATCTACGAGAAGGCGCAGTCGCTGGTGAAGTGCGAGTACGTGTGGAAGCGGACCGACGAGTGGATCAACTTCCCGTGGAGTGTCCTGCCTCCGGTCGTGCGGCGGGACGGGCAGGTGCTGGACGCCTGATATGCGGCATACACGACAAAGGGGCTGCCCGCGGGGAGCCCCTTTGCGTGTGTGGCCGGTGGGTCAGAACGTGCCGAGCTTCACGATCGACAGCAGGGCGAGCAGCTGGATCGCCGAGGCGCCGAGGGCCTTCGGCCACGGGAGGTCGTGGGAGCGGCTGACCATGACCGTGAGGAGGGCGCCGCCCGCCACCCAGGTCGCCCAGCCGAGGAGCTGGACGAAGGACGCGTCGCCGCCGGCGAACATGGCGATGATCAGGCGTGGGGCGTCCGTGATGGACATGATCAGCATGGAGAGGCCGACGGTGGGCTGCCAGGCGCCGTTGCCGCCGAGCTGGCGGGCCAGGCTGTGGGTGACCACGCCGAGGATGAACGAGCTGAGCACCATCGCCACGGCCGTCACGAGGACGATGGGGACCGCGTTCGAGAGGGTGGCGTTGATCGCGTCCTCGCGGGCGGTGTCGAAGCCGAAGACGGCGAGCAGGCCGTAGAGGAACGTGACGACGAGGGCGGGGCCCCACATGGTGTAGTCGCGCATCCGCAGGAACGTCTGCCCGGGGGACAGGACGATGCCCTTCAGCAGCTCCTTCCAGTGGAGCGGCGGGCCGACCGGGCCGGGGGGCGGGGCCGCGCCGGCCCGGTAGGTGTCGCCCTGGTGGTAGGGGTCGTCGATCGAGAAGGCCTGGGTGTGGCCCGCGTTGTTCGCCGCGTACGGGTCGTGCGGGGCGCCGTGGGCGCCGGGCGGGTACGCGCCGTCGCCGAAGTACTCCGGCTCGCCGTAGCCGCCCGGGCCGCCGTGCCCGCCGCCGTGCTGGCCGCGGGCGCCGTGCGCCTGCGGCCAGGGGCTGCCGCCCCCGCCGCCCTGGCCGTACGCCGGAGGCTGCGGCGCCTGCGGGTAGCCGTACGACGGCCCCGGCGGCGTCTGCTGCCCGTGCGGGGGGTGTTGCGGTCGCGCGTTGGGAGCGCCGTTGTTGTTCCGGCCGCGTCCGATCCTGAATCCAGCCACGTCATCGAACGTACCTGGTCCCCGGCGGCGGCGTGCCGGACCCCGGCTTTCGGGCGGGGGTTTGCGGCCGAGCTGTGACATCCCCTAAGGGCCCGTCAGCCCCGGTGTCCGTCTTGCGCAGGGGCACGGGGCGTCGCGGTCCTCCGGAGGGCGGAGGACCGTCGGGGCGCCGGCTAGGTGTTGTTGCTCGACGGGCCGAAGAACTCGATCTCGGCGATCGCCACCTGCTTCTTCTGGTCGGCTCCGTACGCCGAACGCAGGATGAAGCGTACGGCGGTCACCTCGCCGACCCGGAACTTCCGGCGCTGGCCGCCGGCCGCCTGGTCCAGGGTGATGGTGCGGGTGACCTTCTTGCCGTCGGCGAGGGTGATCTCGGCGTCGAGCTGACGCGGGAGGGCCGACGCCGAGAGCTGGTCCGGCTTGGTCGAGGTACCGGGGGTGATCACGAGGTCCAGCAGGCGGGTCGGCTGGTCGAAGGTGGCCTCCACCCACTCGCCCTCGGCGGCCAGGTCGATGCCGGGGCCCCACCAGGTGTTGTTGAGCTTGTCGAAGGCGAGGGACGCGCCGTGCCCGGAGAAGGAGCGGGACGCCTTGACGCTGGACGGGCCGATCGGGGCCCGCTTGGCGAAGTGGTCACGGGTGGCCTGGATCATCGCGCCCATGTTGACGATCAGGGCGATGACCAGTCCGACGACGACGGCGGCGACGACCCAGTTCCAGATGTGGCCGAAGCCCCGGCGCAGTCGCGGGCGCTCGCCCGCCCAGGCCTGCTCGGCGTCCCTGGCGCCGAACATCCGGCGCCACCAGGGCAGCCGCCCCGGGGTGTCCTCGCCGCGGGTCATCGACATCGCGCAGCGGCAGCAGTAGTGCCGTTCGGGGCGGTTGAGGGTGGAACACCACGGGCAGGGGATGCCGCCCTCGGCGTCGGCCTGCGGGCCCACGGCGCGGGTCTGGGGGCGTTGGGCGACGGGGCGTCCGGGCAGGACCGGCGCGACGGCGGGGTCGTCCGGGGTGCGGGGCTCCGGGTCGGCCACGGGGACGAGGAGGGACCTGGCCCGCTCGGCATCGGCCGCGGCGTCGTCGTCGTGGTGGGGGTGGAGGTGCTGCCGCTGCGGGGGCTCCGGGGAGTTCGTCACGTGCGGCAGGGGTTCGGTGTCGTCGTCGGGGGCCGGGGGGTACGGGTCGGCCGGGTGGGGGGCGGCCCCTGCGGCCCCTGCGGCTCCTGCGGTGGATGTGGCGGGTGCGGTGGCGTGGCCCGGTCGGTCGTCGTGGCCGTCGTGCCCGCCGTGCCCGCCGTGCGCGTCGTGTCCGTCACCGTGCCCGTACGGGGCGTCGGCCCGCGACGTCGCCGTCGCTGCCGGGGTGGGCGCCGGCGCGGTGCTGTGAGGGCTGCCGGAGGGCGCCGGGGCCGTGCGGGGGCTCGGGATCGTGGGACGGTCCCGGTCGTCGGGGCCGTCCCCGTGGCCGGTGTCGGTCCGGGCGGGCCCCGTACCGGCGCCGGGGGCCGACGCGGTCCGTGCCGTGGGCTCGGTGCGTCCCGGGCGGCCGTCGCCGGCCCAGCCGAGGACCGCTCCGCAGGAGTCGCAGAAGGACTGACCGGGTTCCGCCGGGGTGCCGCACTCGGCGCAGCTGGGGGCGGCCCGGCCGGGTCCGGAGGAGGGGCTGGTCATCTGTCGGTGGTCCTTTCGGCGGCGGTCGCGGCGGTGACCTCGACCGTGTAGGGCATGTGGGCGGGGCGGGCGGCCGCGACCAGGGTGTCCAGCCGGTGGGTGTCGGCGGTGGTCGGGTCGGGCAGCGCCAGCGAGACGTGCAGGTGCGGTCGGCGGTCGCCGGGCACCGGGCCGAGCGGGCGGGCGTGCCATTCGGCGGCGCCGCTCTCGGTGATCCGCGGCGTCACGCCGAACACCAGGCGCACCGCTTCGGACAGCCCGCGCCGGGTGCCCCGTACCCGGTGCAGGTAGGTGGCGGCGGCGACGGCGGCCCGCAGCCGCTGCTCCCCCGCGAGACCGCCCGCCAGGCCGCCCGTGAGGCCGCCCGCCGGGGCGCCGTCGGTCTCGATGCCGTCGGTCTCGGCGCCGACCCAGTCGGCCAGCCAGCGGGTGAAGTCGAGCGGGGCGAGCGCGGGGTCGAAGTAGGAGTCCAGGTTGTCCAGGACGACCAGGAAGGGCGCGAGGACCTCGTCGAGTCCGGCGACGAAGCGCTGCGCCAGATCGTCGTCGGCGAAGATCGCGGGCAGCATCGCGCCGATCGGCGCCGAGGAGCCCAGCCCGTCGATGGAGCCCCTCACGCGCCGTCCCCGATCACGCGGACCCGGTGGTCGAAGGAGAACACCAGGGACGGGGCGGACAGGTCGATGCGGTCGGTGGCCTCGCCGCGCTTGCCGGTGATCGGGTCGGCGGGGTGGAGGAGGACCTGGTCGACGAGTTCGACGCCGGGTACGCGCTGGAGCACGGCGAAGATCTCGCCGGACTGGACGGGCCGGCCGAAGGGCCAGCCCCGCCCGTCGGCGCCGCCGGTGAGCGGGTCGAGGTGGCGGTAGAGGGCGTCGTGGGCCTGGCGGCGGACCCGGTCGGTGTCGGTGCCGCGGAAGGCGTGCACGGTGGCGACGACCGTGACGCCCTGGTAGAACGGCGGGCCGACGGCGAGGCGGGTGCCGATCAGCCGGCGTTCGTCGAGGTGGCGGGTGATGCGGGAGAGCAGCGCGTCGCCGGGGACGAGCTGCTCGAAGCGCAGCCGCCCGCCGGGGTCCGGCACGGCCTGGGGGACGACCAGGACCCGGACCGCGTAGGCGCCGTGCTCGCTCTCGTCTCCTTCCAGGCAGGTGATGCGGGCGGTGTCGGGGGCGGCGCGGCGGGCGAGTTCCTCGTAGTCGCGCAGGGTGACCGCGCGTTCCTGGGCGCGCAGGGTGATGGGCGCCCGGGTCTTGGCCTCCTCGACGGTCTCGCCGTCGACGCCGCCGCGCGCGGCCTCCCGGTTGACGACCTCGGAGACGTACGGCACGGAGCGGCGCAGGACGCGGACGGCGCCGCGGGCGACGTTGCCGGCTCTGCCGCCGCCGGTGCGGTAGCGGCGGGCGCGGACGACGGCGCCCTTCGGGGGGACGGCGCCGTACTGGCGCAGGGTGCCGTCGGGTTCGCGTACGGCGGGGCCGAAGGCGATCTCGCCGGTGGTGGCGTCCAGGGTGATGTGCCGGTCGTGCGGGCGGGAGGCGGCGAAGTGGGGGACGACGTCCCAGTCCTTCCAGCCGTCGTGCTCGGCGGTCTGCAGCAGGACGGGCGGGGTGTCGCCGACGACGGGCGCGTGGGCCAGGCGCAGTCGCTGGCCGGGCAGGCCGGTGGACTCGCCGAGTGCCTCGTCGCGCACGGTCTCGGCGTGCACGGCGCCGGTGGTGCCGCCGAGGGTGTACGCCTCGGCGGCCCGTACGGACGGGGAGGTGGTGTAGAAGGGCTGGCCGGTGAGGGGTTCGGTGACCCGGCAGCGCAGCCAGCCGGCCTGGTGGCCGCCGTTGCGGGAGAGGACGTGGCCGCCGGGGACGTGCAGGACGACCTCGCCGGGCCGGTTGAGGCCGCCGGTGGCGTCGCGGTCGACCTCGCACTCCGTCCAGCCGTCCTCGGTCCACGCCTCCCAGGCCAGCGGGGGCTGGCGCGGGTCGACGCCGACGCCGTCGACGCGGCTGTCGAGTTCGAGGGCGACGACGCAGTGCGGGACGGCGGCGCTGAGGCCGAACAGCATGCAGTCGCCGGGGCGGGGGGCCTCGGTGAAGCAGAGGACGTCCTTGCCCTCGGCCAGGTCGTCGGTGCGGTCGGCGACCGGCTCGCCCTGGTTCTGCACGGCCAGCCGGCCCAGCGAGCAGGGGACGACGGTGAGTTCGCGCTCGGTGGCGAAGACCACGGCCTCGTCGCGCTCGGTGCGGGTGGTGGCCACCTCGGTGCCCTCGGGCAGCAGCACCGGCTCGTCCTGCGGCGCGGACAGCCAGAACGTGACGTCGGTACGGGCGGCGGTGGGCGGGAACAGGGTGATGCCGACGAGGTCGAGGAAGGCCAGGTGGTTCTTCTCGGGCACCCGGTTGAGGCGGTACACGATCTGGTCCGCCATGTGGGCGACCGCCTCGACCAGGGTGACCCCGGGGTCGGAGACGTTGTGGTCGGTCCACTCCGGGGCGCGCTGCTGGATGTAGCGCTTGGCGTCGTCGACGAACTGCTGGAAGCGGCGGTCGTCGAGGTGGGGAGAGGGCAGGGCCATCAGCGGTCGCTTTCGGGGAGGGGGCCCGACTCGCCCGCACCGGCCGTGCCGCTCGTGCCGGGCTCGTCGTGGGAGGGGATGACGTAGAAGGGGAAGACGAGGCTGCGCGGGCTGTTGGTCCCGCGGACGGAGTAGCGGACGTCGATGTGCAGGACGCCCTCGCCGGGGCCCGCGGTGACCTCCACGTCCTCGACCTCGATGCGTGGCTCCCAGCGGTCGAGGCTCGCGTACACCTCGTGCTGGATGCGGCCGGCGGTGGCCTCGTTGACGGGGGCGAACACCAGGTCGTGGATGGCGCAGCCGAACTCCGGGCGCATCGGCCGCTCGCCGGGCGCGGTGGCCAGCACCAGCCGGATGGCCTCCTCGATCTCCTTCTCGCCGCTGACCAGGGCGATGCCCCCGGTGGGTCCGATGCGCAGGGGGAACGCCCAGCCGGATCCGACGAACTGCTCGGCCATCAGATCACCGGCTTTCCGTTGGCGGTGAGCAGCCCCATGATCGGGACGGTGGCGGCCCGGATGCCCACGGCGGCCGCCGCGTTGATCTGCACGCTGCCCATCGCGGTCAGCGAGGCCAGGCCCATGGCCTTCAGGGAGAGGGCGCCCTTGGCGTCGACGCTGACGGCGCCGACGGACGAGCTGAGGCTGACCGCGCCGCGGCCCTGGAGGGTGAGCGGGCCGCCGCTCTTGATGGTGACGGACCGTGTGCCGTTCAGGGTGAGGTCGGTGCCCGCCTCGACGGAGACCGAGCGGCTTCCCTTGATGACGACGCTGCCCTTGCTGTCGACGGTGATCTCCGTCTTCGTACGGTCCAGGTTGATGATCAGTTTGTCGTCGCCGGAGGCGACGCGGACGCCCTGCTTGCGGGCGCCGGTGGTCTGGCTGAGCAGGTCGACGCGGTTGGCGTCGCGGTCGGACAGGGTGTGCCGGATCGCCCGCCGTTTCACGCTGTCGTGCAGCGGTACGTCCCGGACGGGGGACGGCTTGTCCACGCCGTTGTAGAGCCCGCCGACGACGAACGGGTGGTCGAGGGCGCCCCGGTCGAACGCCACCAGCACCTCGTCGCCCACGTCGAGCGGGAAGATCCCGCCGCCGCGCTTGCCGCCGAGCTGCACGGTACGGGTCCAGTCGGAGACGTACGTGTCGTCCAGCCACGGGAACCGCAGCTTGACCCTGCCCTGCTTGAGCGGGTCCTGTACGTCGGTGACCAGGGCGTTGGCGACACTGGGCAGCCGGGGCGCGGCAGCGGCCGCCCCGGTGCCTCCGCCGCCGGAGGTGAGCCCGAACAGGGAGCGCCACTGGCGGCCGCTGACGGTGATCCAGGTCTCGTAGTGCTTGCCGTCGCCGAACACGTGCCGGGCGGACGTCACCGTGTACTTGCCCTCGAAGGGGGCGCCCACGTCGGTGAGGGTGACGGGGACGCCGGGGCGCAGCTTGGGGTTGCCGCGCACCACGACCTCCAGCTCGGCGAAGGACGAGGTCACGTCGTCGGCGAGGGAGTCGGCGGCGAACTTCACCTCGTTCTGCCGGTCGTAGGGCTTCTCCGTCTCCACGAGGGTGACGACCCCGAACGCCGACGCGGCCTTCTGTGGGGTGGTGCCGATGGAGATGCCGGGGTGGGCGGTGGTGGGCGCGGTCGAGGTCAGTTCCTTCTTCGCGACGACGTCCCAGCCGCGCGCCTCGACCCTGCCGTACTGGTCGGCGGAGGTCACCGCGGCCCGGCAGCGCAGCACGTCGGTGCCGGCCTGGAGGACGAACGGGCTCTTCTCGCCCGGCGTGCTGGTGGGGGGCGCGCCGGAGGCCGGGTCGGGTTTGACGAACTGGAACTTCCCCTTGGCGTCGACGGACATCACCATGTCGTTCTCGTCGGCGAGCCGGGACAGGAAGTCCCAGTCGGTGACGTTGGCCTGGCTGATGAACTCGTAGACCGTCCTGGTCGACTGCACCTTGCCGACGGCGACACCGTCCTGCCCGGCCAGGGTGCGGGCGATGTCGGACGCCGTCTGGTTGCGGTAGGCGGCGACCCGGCGGCGGCGCATCATGCGGTGGCCGCGGTCGTAGCCGCGGATCACGGTGAAGGTGCCGGTGCCGTCGTAGTCGGTCTCCATGCCGGTGACCTCGCCGGTCAGCAGCGGGTCGCCGGCGCCCTTTCCGTGGGCGACGGGGGAGATCACCACCTCGGTGCCGAACTTGATGCCCAGTTTGCCGAGCACCATCCCGTGCGCGTCGCGGAACGTGACCCGGAAGGCGCCGGGCACCCCGGCGCCCAGGTCGACCCAGCCGCCGACGAGCAGCGGCGCGAAGTAGGGCGGCACGGGTTTTCCGTCGAACGTGACGTCGACGATGTTGGAGAAGGACGCCTTGACCATCAGTACGCGACCTCCCCGGCCGCCGGAAGGATCAGTTCGGTGCCGCCCGGCAGCCGGGACGGGTCGTCGATGTCGTTGGCCTCGGCGATCGAGCGCCAGGCCGCGGCGTCCCCGTACTCCCGCCAGGCCAGCGACTGCAGGGTGTCGCCCGCCACGACCCGGTGCACGCGCCGCGCGGTGAGGGCGCCCGAGGTCGGGTTCTGGCCCTTGGTCTGGCCGGGGATCTCGTTCAGCTCCACCTGGCAGGTGGCCCTGATCGGTACGCCCGTGGTGCCGAAGAGGGTGTAGTTCGCCCCCACACTGCCGATGTACGCGGTGAACCGCGCCGTGGAGAACGACCCCCATTCGAACACCACCCACGGGGTGGACGGCTGGTCCGCGGCGATGCTCTTGGCGGTCACCTCGCAGCAGGAGAACAGCGCCTCGACCTTCTTCAGCACGCTGCTGTCACCGGGGTCGCCGGAGGAGTCGAGGAAGATCTCCATCGACAGGCTCCGCCCCTCGGCCCCCATGAACTCGGGCAGCGGACCGTCCCGCAGGGCGGCGGACGGGGTGCTCTTCCACTGGGCCCGGCGGGTGAGGGTCAGCTGTGCCGGGTTGAAGTCGAAGTCGAAGGTCCTGATCAGACCGCCCGGGGTGGTGCTGTCGCCGATGGGGGGCTCGTGGATGGCCAGCGTGGCCCGCACCAGGCTCTTGCCCGCGCCGCCCTTGGAGCCCTTGCCTCCCTTGGCTGCCATGGTCCTTCGTCTCCGTCCTCGGTGTTCGGTGCTCGGTGCTCGGTGTGGTGCGTTGTTCGTGGTGCCGGTCGCGGTCAGTCCGTGAAGCCGTGGTGCGCTATCTCCAGGACCTCCGTGGCCACGCCCGGGTTCGCGGGGTCCAGGGAGGGGCCCTGCCAGCTCACCGGCAGCACGTCGATCAGTCCCCAGCGGGCCACCTCGGAGCCGTCCGCGCGCAGCGCCGAGATCTGGGCGGTGGGGCGGGTGACGCCGGTCGTCACGGAGGAGATCCACGCGGCGACCTTCGAGGTGTCCGGCGTCAGCGGACGGGTCAGCCGGATGGTGGAGAAGGTGACCCTGGTCGGAAGCTGCCACACGAACCCGTTGTTGCCGCCCTCCTGGAACTGCTCGACCTCCACCGTCGACGCCAGGCCCTCGCAGCCGTTGAACGCGCCGAGGCTCTCCCCGTCGATGGTGAGGGTGAAGAAGATGGTGGATCCCGGATCGAGACCGCTGGACATCGGAGGGCCTTTCGGAGAGGGGCGGAACGGTGGACGGGGGCGAGGGCGGGAGCGGCCGGGTACGGGTCAGGAGCGGGGGTCGCGGAGCCGGCCGATGCGTTCCCGGTCCATCCGCAGCTCGGTACGCAGGAGACGGGTGAGCGGGCCGAGCAGACGGTGGGTCAGCTCGTCGATCTGCCCGTCGGTCAGGGCCCGCGGATCGAAGGACTGCCCGGGGTGCGGGGTGGGGCGGGGGCCGTGCGGGGGGAGCGGCCCCGGGGAGTTCGGCGGGGGCGGTTCGGGGGTGGGCGGCGGGGGTGAGCCGGCGGCGGGCGCGGCGGCGCGCTGGACCGGGACCGGCGGAGCGGGGAGCGCCGGGGCGCCGGGGGCTGCCGCCGGAGCAGCCCGCTGCACGGACGGCGCGGAGGAGACTGCGGGCGCCGGGACGACCGGGATGACCGGGATGACCGGGACGAAGGCGGCGGGGGCGCGGAGCGGAACCGGACCGGGGGAGGCGGGCACCGCCGGCCGTGCGGCCGGGGGCGCGGGCACGGGGGCGGTGGCCCGCGCACCGGGAGACGGCGACGCGGGCTTGACCGGGGGCGCGGGGACATGCGCGCTCGGAGAGCTCGTGGGGACGGCGGGACCCGGCGCGGATGCGGGAGTGGGTGTGGGTGCGGCTGTGGTGCGACGTTGAAGGGGAGCGCCGAGGCCGGGCCGTGCGGCGGTGGGGGCCCCGGCCTGCGGGCCGGGGAGCGCGGGGCGGTGCGATGCGGGCACGGAGCCGGCCGGGCGGGCGGATACCGGTGAGCCGGGCCGGGCGAGGCGCTGCACGGGCGCGCCCGTCTCGGCGCGGGGGCCCGGTGCGGGGGCGGTGCTCCTGTTGCCACCGAGCGGGTCGGCGGAACCCGGGGGCCGGGGGGACTCCGAGCGCTGGACCACGGGCGCGCCGGGTGCGGCCGGAACGGGCGGCTTCGGCCGGGTCGCCGAGAGCCGCTGAATGGGAGGCCCTACGGGCGTGGCGGCGGGTGCCGGCGCGGAGGCGGTGCCGTCCGGCACGGGCAACGGCCTCGGCACGGGTACGGAGGTGAAGCCGAGCGGCGACAACCCGGCACGCCCCGTCCCGGCCCCGGCCGGTGGAGCACCGGCCGGGGCGCCCGTTCCGGGAGTTGTACGGCCCTGAGCGGCGGGTGTGTTGCTGGGAGCGGGGTGTGTGGGGACGGGGGCGTTCGGGTTCCCCGTTGCCGGGGTTGCGCGGCGCTGGATGGCCGACGTGTTGCTGGAGGTGGCGGCGGTGGGCGGGGAGAGGGGGGTGCTTGGGGTCCCTGTTCCGGGAGTTGTACGCGGCTGGATGGCCGGTGCGTCGCTGGGAGCGGGGTGTGTGGGGACGGGGGCGTTCGGGTTCCCTGCTGCCGGGGTTGCGCGGCGCTGGATGGCCGACGTGTTGCCGGGGGTGGTGGCGGTGGGCGGGGAGAGGGGGGTGCTTGGGGTTCCCGTTCCGGGAGTTGTACGGCGCTGGATGGCCGGTACGTCGCCGGGGGCGGTGACGGAGTCCGCCGGGCGCCGCACGGGGGGAGCGGTGGCTTCGGGAGTGCTCGTGTCCGGGAACACAGGCGTGGCCGGGACACCGGGCCGCGGTGCGGTGCCCGTGCTCCGGGCCCGCTGGACGGAGACCGCCTCGTCGGCGGAGGCTCCCTGCGCGCCGGACGCTGCCGGGACCTCGCCGACCGCGGCGACGGACGGGGAGGAACCGGGCGAGGACGTGGGCCCGGAGGACGCGGGAACGTCCGCACCCTGGTGCACCGGTGCCGACGGGACCTGCCGGAGCGGTGCGACGGGTGCGGTGGAGCCGGGCGAGGACGTGGGGCCGGGGGACGCGGGAACGTCGGTGCCCCGGTGCACCGGGGTCGACGGGACCCGGCGGAGCGGTGCGACGGGTGCGGTAGAGCCGGGCCGGGCGAGGCGCTGCACGGCGGTCACGGGGACGGGAGCCGGCGCGGAGGCGGCGGGTGTGTCGCCCCGCGCGCTCCCGGAAGGGCCGGCCGACGGACCGGTGGGTGCGGCCGGTGCGCGCCGCACCGTCGGCGCTCCGGACGACACCACCGGCGTCCCCGAAGGACCTCCCGGAGCAGCCGGAACGGGAGCAGTCGCGGCAGGGGCGACCGTGCCGCCGTCACCGCCCGCGGTACCCGACGGCCCGCCGCCTGCTGCACCTGAGCCGCCCGACGGCCCGGCGCCCACTGCCCCTGGAGTGCCCAACAGTCCTGCGCCTGCGACACCTGGACCACCAGACGGCCCGGGCGCTGACTCTTGCCGCGCCGACCGCCCGGCGCCTGCGGCACCTGAGCCGCCCGACGGCCCGGCGCCCACTGCCCCTGGAGCGCCCAACGGCCCTGAGCCTGCGGCACCTGGACCACCAGACGGCCCGCCGCCTGTGGCAGTTGAGCCGCCCGACGACCCCGCGCCCCCGGCCCCTGGGCCGCCCGACGGCCCGGCGGCGTCGGGCTGACGTGTGGCCGGGGCACCGCCGCCGGACCGGGCCGCCCGCCGCTGCACGGCGGGCGCGGCCTGCCGCAGGGGTACGGCCGCGGGCGCGGGACGGAGTTTCGGTGCCACCGGCGACAGCGCGGACGGTACGGCGGGAGTCAATGCCCGGGCCGGCGTCAGGGACCGTACGGGAGGCGTCGGCGAGGGAGGCACCGGTGCCTGCTCCCGCGCCGTGTCCCTGGTGTCCTCACGCGGCACGGACGCCGGCCGCCCGGACGGGACGGCGGCCCGCTGGACCACGGGGTCCTGCCCGGCGCCGGCAGGGGTGTCCGAGACCGGGAGGTCAGGGGAACCAACGGAGCCCGGGGAGGCCGGTGCCTTCGTGAGCGGAGCGGATTCCGGCGGCGGGGCCGTCATGGGTGCGTCGAGCAGCGGTCGGCGGCGCGCCCCGGAGGGAGCGCCACCTCCGGTGGCCGGGGAGGCCGCCGGGCGTGGACCGGCGCCGCTTCCGCCCTGGCCGGCGGCGACCGGCAGCGCACGCCGCCGGACCGGCGCGGCCGGGGTCGTCGTCCGGGTCAGGGCCGCGGGCCGGGGGGCCGTGGCGGGGACCGGGGTGACCGACGGGCCCGAGGGGCGGTCGACGGCGAAGGGTGCTGCCGCGCGCTGCACCGGCGGCAGCTCCTGACCGGTGCCGGGATCGCCGGGGGCGGCGGGAGCGGCGACGGGCAGGGAGAGTGCGGGAAGTTCGAGTCCGGGCGAGGGCCGGGCCGAAGCGGTGAGGACACCCTGGACCAGTCCGCCGGGCGCGCCGTCGAGCACGGCGTGGGAGAGCGTGCCGGTGAAGGCCGGGTTCTGCCAGGTGCTCAGCCTGCCGCCGAATCCCGGGTCGGCGACCGGCCACGACGGCCGGGCGGTGGCCCGCTGGATCGGTGGCAGCCCGGGCCAGTCGGCGGTACGCGCCACGGCCCCGGACTCACCGCCACCGCCACCGCTGTCACCGGCGGACGCGAAGGACGCCTCCCCAGACACCTCCGCAGGGACTGCACCCGTACCCGCATCCGCGCCCATGCCCGCCGCCGGAGCCGGAGCGGGCGTATCCGCCCCGCCCCGCCTCTCCGGCGCGTTCCTCCGCAACCGGTCGAGGAATCCCATGCCTCGTCAGCCCTCCGCCGTGGCGCGGGTGACGAGCGAGGTGATCCGCTCCGTGTACCGGCGGCGGTCGCCGTGTTCGAGGTCCAGGATGTCCTCCAGGCTCCAGTGGAAGTGGTAGGCGATGTACGCGATCTCCTCGTGCAGCCGGTCGGTCGCGTACGTCACGATTCCCCCAGGCGGCTCCCGCCGAGTTCGACCTCGAACGGCTGCTCGCAGTGGGGGCAGGTCACGCCGGCCCGGGTGTGGCCCTCGGCGTTGACCTGCCGGTAGAAGTCCTGGAGGAACGCCAGGTCGGAGGCGAACATGTTCTCCACCACCCCGTCGTGCACCAGCGGAAGCGTGCCCAGCCTGGTGATCACCCGGCCGAGCAGGACCACCGACAGATACGCGGGGTTCTCCTGCACCCGCATGTCGCGCAGCGGGATCAGCTCGTCCCGGGCGGTGGCGAGCCGCATCACACCGTGCCGGTGCACGGTCCCGGAGTCGTCGACGTACCCGCGCGGCAGTTCGAAGGGGAACTCGGTCCGCAGCGTCCGGCCCGCGGGGGCGGGGTCGGGCGCGGCCTGCTCCGGGGGCGCCGGGCTCTCCGCGAACGGCCCCTGGGCGGCCGTGTCGACGGCCGTGTCGGCGGCCCCCTCGGCGGGTGCGGCGCCGGCCGGGAGGGAACCCGGCCGGGCGGCGGTGCGGCGCATTACTCGATGACCAGTTCTTCGAACGTGATGGTCACGGTCTCGGTCAGCGCGGCGGCCTCACCGGCCTTCACCGTGCTGGTGTCGATCTTGCTGCACCAGGCGTTGCGCATGTTGTACCGCTTGACCGGGTTGTTCTGGTAGTCCATCACCATGATGGTCGCGTTCTTGCGGGCCGTGGACATCGCGCCGTTGACCGACTCGTTGATCCACTGGTTGAACGCGGCGGACTGGGTCATGCCGCGGACGACCGTGCAGGTGCCGGCCTTCTTCACACCCGGCATCTTCTTGGTGACGGGCTTGCCCTGGGCCGAGACCTGCTGGTACTCGATGACGTCCTGTTCGAGGCTGAGGCCGCTGACCTCGGCGAGGTACTCGACCATCACACCGTCGATCTGGAGGCCGAAATTGTGTGACGTGAGGGCGTCACCCGGCTGCAGACTCATGTGTCGTTACGTTCCTTCGGAAGAGGGTGGGGGAGCGGTGAGCGCGGAGCGGGGGAGGCGGAGGGCCTCCGCTACTCCTCCAGCTCCCCGTTGCCGCTGGAGAACTGGGCCAGCCGGAAGATCACGAACTCGGCCGGCTTGACCGGCGCGATGCCGATCTCGCAGATGACCCGGCCGAGGTCGACGGACTCCGGCGGGTTGGTCTCCTCGTCGCACTTGACGTAGTACGCCTCCTCCGGGCGTGCGCCGAAGAGGGCGCCCGAGCGCCACTCGTTGACGAGGAAGGCGGAGACGTTGCGCCGGATCCTGGCCCACAGCTGGTGGTCGTTGGGCTCGAACACCACCCATTGGGTGCCGATCAGGATCGACTCCTCCAGGTAGTTGAAGTACCGGCGGACGTTCAGGTAGCGCCAGGCCGGGTCCGAGGACAGGGTGCGGGCGCCCCAGACGCGGATGCCGCGGCCGGGGAAGGCGCGGATGCAGTTGACGCCGATCGGGTTGAGCAGGTCCTGCTCGCCGCGGGTGATCTGGAGCTCCAGGTCGACGGCGCCGCGCACCACCTCGTTGGCGGGCGCCTTGTGCACCCCGCGCTCGAAGTCGTTGCGGGCCCAGATGCCGGCGATGTGACCGCTCGGCGGCACGGTGCGGCTCTGGCCGCTCGCCGGGTCGAAGACCTTGACCCACGGGTAGTAGAGCGCGGCGTACTTGGAGTCGTAGCCGGCGGTCTCCTGGCGCCACACGCGGATGTCACGGGCGTTCAGGCCGGGGGGCGGGTCGATGACGGCGACGCGGTCGCCCATCATCTCGCAGTGCGCGATCAGGCCGAGCTGGACGGCCTTGACGGCCTCCAGGTCGATGGCGCCGCGCTGGTAGGCGGCCATCAGGTCGGGGACGGCGACCATGGAGATCTCGTCCACGGCCTCCAGGCCGCCGAAACCGGTGCGGTCCGCCGAGTCCCCGATGTACTGGGCCGGGCCGGGGTGGTTCCCGGCGTCACCGGTGACGGCCGGAGCGGCGGGGGCGGCGGCCGGGGCGACGAGCGCCACGGTCTGGTTCTCCGGGCGTGCGAGCTGCGCGGCGGGCGCCGCCTCCTGCACGGTGATGAGCTTGGAGCGCTCCTTCACCTGCGTGACGACGTAGGTGCGGCTGCTCTTCTTGGCGCTCACGTCGAAGCTCTCGACGGGCCGGTCGCCGTCCTTGACGACGAGCCTGAACCGCTCGGCGGGGCCCTCGCCCTCGGGGTCGGAGACCTCGACGCTGAGCGGGCCGGAGCCGGCGGCCACGGCGGTGACGGTGAAGGTGCCGAGCTGCTGCGGCGGCCCGGCGGTCAGGGCGGCCGGGGCGGAGGCGCCGGTCACCGCGGCGGGGGCGCCGGACGTCTCGCCCGCGGCGCCGTCCGGGGTGCCGCCGACGCGGACCACGTAGGCCGCGCTGCCGCCGTTGTTGAAGAAGCCGTAGACGGAGTGCGCCAGGTAGTACCCGTCGGTGAACGCACCGAAGGCGGCGACGAACTGGGTCCAGTTGGTCACCAGGGTCGGCTCGTTCAGCGGGCCGGACGGTGCGAGCCCGACGAAGGCCGCCACCGACGTTCCCACTCCCTCGATGGGGCGCGAGCCGCTGGCCACCTCCTCGACGTAGACGCCCGGCGACAGGTAGGACGGCATGCTCTGCTCTCCTCGGGGTACGAGTCAGGTCTGTACTCACCCTCGCGCGCGCGGCGCGCGTTCGAAACGTCTGGGAGTGCCGTGTCCGGGGCACCTCCGTTGCCCGGAAGGGCAAGGCACGCGGTACTGCCCCCGGTACTGCCCCTCGGGCCATGTCCCGCCCCCGGCGGCCCTGGCAGCCTGGGGCGTGACGTGTATCCGCCGTCGAGGGGAGCGCCCGTGCGCAGGCAGGACAAGCAGAGCCGCGAACGGACCCCGGGCGGCCCGTCGCCGAAGCCCCGCCGGGACGGTGGACGCGCCGTCCCGGGCTCCTCCGGCGGGCTGCTCGCCCTGCAGCGGGCGGCGGGGAACGCGGCGGGCTCCCGGGCCGTGGCCGAGGAGCGGCACCGGCACGACGCGGACTGTGGTCACCTGCCCGCCGCGACGTCCTCCCCCTCGGTGCAGCGGTCCGCCGTGCACCCGGTGCTGCGCACCGCGGGCCGGCCCCTGGACGCCCCGCTGCGCACCGAGACGGAGGCCCGGCTCGGCGCGGACTTCGGTGACGTACGTCTGCACACGGACGCCGCGGCCCAGCGCTCCGCCGCGGAGGTGGGGGCCCGCGCGTACACCTCGGGCAGTCACGTGGTGGTGGGCCGGGGCGGCGCGGACGAGCCCACCCTCGCGCACGAGCTGACCCACGTCATCCAGCAGGGCGACGGTCCGGTCGCCGGCCGGGACAACGGCGACGGGCTGAGGGTCGGCGACCCCGCGGACCGCTTCGAGCGGGAGGCCGAGGCGAACGCCCGCCGCGTGATGAGCGGCGCGGCGCCGGTGCGGTCCGCCCCGCCCGGTGCGGCGGACGGCGTCCGGCGGGCCGGGGACGCGGAGGCGTCACAGGTGCAGCGGGCTCCCGCGACGGCGACCGAGGAGGCCGCCGCCCCCGTGTCCGGTTTCCGGCAGACCCGGGAGACGGGAGCCGGTGACCGGGACGTGACGCTGCGCATGCTGGACCGGATGGCGCGGATCGCGCTGAACACCATCCGCGACACCAACGACGGCTTCCGCACCAAGAAGCCCACCGGGAGTGGCTCAGGTCCAGGGACCGGCTCAAGTTCCGGGCCCAGGTCGACGGTTCCTACGCCAGGCAGCACGGCGGGGCCGCGGGCCTGCTCGCCGTCGAGGCGGCCCTGCGCAAGCCGGTCCGGTGGTACGCGGACGGTGAGGAGTCGGCGGCGGAGACGTCCCGGCACGGTGAGATGACCCTCCTGGGCCGGCACGTCGCGCACTGGCTGGAGAACGCGAGAGAGGGAGAGCCCGTCCGGACGGTCATGATGGGCGGTGTCAAGAAGGCCTGCCGCGGCTGCCAGTGGGCCTTCGAAGCCGTCAACGAGTACATCGGCCGGCCCAGGGGGTACGAGGTCGAGGCAGCGGGCACCCACGACCAGTTCTTCCCGGGCTGGGTGATGCCGGAGTGGATGAAGGACCACCCGGAGGTGGTGGGCGCGATCGGACGGGAGGCGCAGGCGGCCGGCAAGAGCCTGGAGGACGGGGTCCTCAGGGGCGACATGACGGACCTGGCCGACGGGCAGAGCCACGACCCGGCCGAGTCCGCGTCCGAAGGGGAGGCGGACGACTGACCGCGGGTCCCGGCACGTATCGCCACCGGGCCGGGCAACCGGGTGCCTTTCCGGGCAGCCGGACCTGCCTCGGAGGCTCCTGACCCCTTGGGGCGGCTCCCGTAGCGTCGGCGCGTGACCCTTTGGACTTCTCTTGAGCCGGCGTCGACGACGGTCGATCCCGGCGGTGGCGCCACGGTGCGGTTGCGGGTGCGCAACACCGGCGACGTGGTGGACGAGTACCGGTTCGAGCCGGTGGGGGACCTCGCGCCGTGGACGCGGGTGGAGCCGCAGGTGCTGCGGCTGTATCCGGGGACGACGGGGTCGGTGGAGGTGTCGTTCTCCGTGCCGCGTACGCCGGACGCGGTGGCGGGACCGCATCCGTACGCGGTGCGGATCACGCCGACGGAGCATCCCGAGGCGACCGCCGTTCCCGAGGGGAACGTGACGGTCACCCCGTTCACCGAGGTGCGGGCGGAGCTGGTGCCGCCGGTGGTGAAGGGGCGGTTGCGGGGGCGTCCGAAGCTGGCGGTGGACAACCTCGGGAACACGAAGGTGACCGCGTCGCTCAGCGGCAGCGACAACGGTGACCAGCTCTCGTTCGACCTGGATCCGGGCAATGTGCAGATCGAGCCGGGGCGGGCGGTGTTCGTCAAGGCGCGGCTGAAGCCGCGGGAGATCATCTGGTTCGGTTCGAAGCAGGAGCGTCCGTACACGCTGGCGGTGCAGCGTTCGGGTGTCGATCCGCTGGAGACCGAGGGGAAGTTCGTCCAGCGCGGTTTCCTTCCCGGGTGGCTGGCGACGGTGCTGGGGATGACGCTGGCCCTGGCGGTCGCGTTCGTGGTCATCTGGCTGACGTACAAGCCCGACGTCCGTTCCCTGGCCACCGAGCAGATGGCGCAGGGCGAAGCCGGCGCGATCCCCGTCCCCAGTCCCGCGCTGTCCGCGCCGGCCGCCCTGCCGAGCACCGCGCCCTCGGCGGAGGTGAAGGCGCCGGAGAAGGAGGAACCGGAGGACTCCGGGGACTCGGACGGTGCGGGCTCCGAGGAGGAGAAGCCGTCCGGCGGCGGAGGCGGCGGCCAGGAGAAGGAGGAGCCGGCCGCCCTGGTCGGTGACCTCATCGTGGGCAACGGGTCCGAGCGGTGCATCACCGTGCCGCTGAAGAAGGGCAAGGCGGAGGACGGCACCCAGCTGGAAATCCACGACTGCGATCCCGGGGCCGCCAACCAGCGGTGGGACTTCCGGGGCGACGGCACCGTCCGCTCCATGGGCCTGTGCATGGACGTGGCCAGGGGCTCCACGGACGACGGCGCCCATATCCAGGTGGCCCGGTGCAGCGGCAACCCCGCCCAGGGCTTCGTGATGAGCCCCGCGTGGGACCTCGTCAACCCGCAGGCGGACAAGTGCGTCGACGCCATGTGGAGCGGCACCGGCAACGGGACGGGGCTGCACCTGTGGACGTGCGGGGGCACGCCCAACCAGAAGTGGCAGCGCCAGTCGGTCTGACCCGGTACCGGACCCGCCCCGCCCCCGCCGGGGCGGCTACCAGGTGCCCTCGCCCGGCACCAGCCGCCCCGCCTTGCGGTACTCCCGTCGCGCGCCCTCCAGCAGGTCGGCCGTGCCGACCGGCCCGCCCCGGTCCGCGGCCGCGTAGGCGGCGGTGACCACGGCGCTGCGGATGGAACCGCCGGCCAGCTCGAAGTCCCGCGCCACCGCGTGCGCGTCGATGCCGTCCGCGCACGGCACGCGGGAGAGGCTGTGCCGCCACAGCGCGAGCCGCTGGCCGGCGTCCGGGAACGGGAAGTCGACCACGAGGTCGAGGCGCCGGGTGAACGCCTCGTCGATGTTGGCCCGCAGGTTGGTGGTGAGCAGCGCGATGCCGTCGAACGACTCCAGGCGCTGGAGCAGGTAGGCGCTCTCCATGTTGGCGTACCGGTCGTGCGCGTCCTTGACCTCGGACCGCTTGCCGAACACCGCGTCCGCCTCGTCGAAGAGCAGGACGGCGTCGGTGCGGTCCGCCTCGGAGAAGACGCGCTCCAGGTTCTTCTCGGTTTCGCCGACGTACTTGTCCACGATCGAGGACAGCGACACGACGTACAGGTCCAGGCCCAGTTCGGCGGCGACGACCTCGGCGGACAGCGTCTTGCCCGTGCCCGACTCGCCGGCGAACAGCCCCAGCACGCCCCGGCCCCGGCCGCCGCCGGCGCTGAGCCGCCAGTCGCCGAGCACCCGGTCGCGGTGCCGGGCCCGCCGGGCCAGTTCCCGCAGCTGGGCCAGGGGTGCCTCGGGCAGCACCAGGTCGTCCCAGGTCACCGCCGGCCGGATCCGCCGGGCGTGCTGTTCGAGACCCGAGGTCGACTGCTGGCGTGCGGCGAGCCTGAGGTGGCCGGGGGTGAGGGCGGTGCCGT
Source organism: Streptomyces sp. NPDC030893 (assembly GCF_055571535.1). Classification (NCBI taxonomy): domain Bacteria; kingdom Bacillati; phylum Actinomycetota; class Actinomycetes; order Kitasatosporales; family Streptomycetaceae; genus Streptomyces; species Streptomyces sp. NPDC030893. The sequence goes on from NZ_JBVIFC010000009.1 coordinate 247,162, forward strand.
CGAACGCGGCGAGGCCCCGGGCGGCCCGTACGGCCCGCGCCACCCGGTCCGTGCTCAGGTGGTACGGGGCCACGGTGGCGGCGAGGTCGAAGCCGAGGGCGCCGGAGGGTGCGGCGGGTGTGCCCGTACGGGCACCGGGTTCCGCCCCGTCGTCTCCGTCGTCCAGGGCCGCGGCCCAGGTCTCCACGGCGCCCGTGCCCAGCCGGGGGGCGTCCAGGACGAGGGGGTCGTGGTCGCACCACTGCGGGTCGTACGGCCGGGAGCCGGTGAACACCACCGGCACATCGGGCACCGACAGTGCCCGCACGAGTGCCCCGGGGTCGTCCGGGAGCGGGGAGACGACCACGGGGCGGTCCCGCAGCCGGGCCTCGCGCAGCAGGGCGTTCAGGGGCTCCCCGTCGTGCGGCCCCTGGGGGGTGTAGTGCAGGGCTCCGCCGGGCAGGGCCCGTGCGACATGGGCCAGTCCCTCGCCCTCGCGGTGCTCGCGCAGGTAGACGGTGAGCGGGCCGGCGGCCAGCCGGGCGGCGAGCCGCCCGGTGAAGGTGTCGCCGCCGGGCGGATCCGCGGCGGCCGGCACGGCGAGCGGGCGGGCCCGCCCGGTGAGGGCGGGATCGGGGGTGTCGTCGCCGAGGAGGTGGGCGAGGAGCCGGCCCGGGACCCGCAGCGACCTGCTGAGGAACGGGCGTTCCGGTTCCTCGACGCCGAGCAGGGCCAGGGACCGCAGGGGCGCCGAGGGGTGGAAGACGGCGCGGGCCTCGGGCCGGTGCACGGGGGCGCCGCACAGGTCGAGCGCGAGCCCGGTGGTGGCGCGGCGGCGGCCCACGTCGTCATTGAGGTAGCCGTAGAGGGGTTCGAAGGAGCGGTCGAGGTCCGGGGCGAGCGCCACGAGCAGCACCGAGACCTCCAGCGGGCCCAGGCCGAGCCGCCGCGCGAGCGGACCGAGCCGGTCGCCGGGGGGCTCGCCGGGGTGCTCGCCCGGGTGCTCGCCGGGGTGCTCGCCGGGGGGCTCGTCGTTCCTCTGCCCCTCGGTGCCCGGCGGTGCGGGGACCGTGTGGAGGTGGTGCCGTACGGCTTGCTCGGACAGGTACAGGCCGCGCAGCGGGTCGTCGGCGGTCGGGTCGCCGGCGGCGCGGTGCTCGACCAGCAGGGCGACGCGCTCCCGGAGTCGCGTGACGCGTTCGAGGAGCGCCTCGGCCGGGTCGTGGGGGTGGCCGTTCAACGGTTCCGCTTCCCTTGCTCGACGTGGTGCGGACGGTGGCCGCGCCCGGGTGAGCCGTCCTGGGCGCCGTCGACGGAGAAGACCCGTACGACCGCGCCCTCGGTGACCGGCGGGCCCGCGTCGTACTCGGGGAAGGACGGGAACGGGACGAGCGCCACCAGGTCGAGCGACGGCTTGAGTTCACCGCCGAGCGCGGACCAGATCTCGGCCAGCGACCGCGACTCGGTCTGGGTGCCGGCCACCGTCAGCTGCATGGAGAGCCCCAGCGCGCCCAGGGCGCCGGGGAGTTGGGCGGGCGGAAGGATCTCGCGGGGCAGCAGCGTGGCCAGCGCCGCGGACAACAGGCGGTGCTCGTCCTGCGGTTGCTTGGTCCAGGCGGTGACCAGGTAGGACAGCCGGAACCAGCGCGGTGGCAGGCGGCGCTTCACCGTCCGGCCGCTGTCGTCGGCGACCGCGACCGCGCCGCGTTCGCGCCGGGAGACCTCCTCACGGATGTCGTACAGGTAGGCGTTGAGGGCGGGCGCGTTGCGGCGGGCCGCCCAGTCCCGGGTCGGGGCGTCCAGGGACACCTCGATGCCGGAGCCGGCCAGGGCGCCGCCGCTGAGAAGCCCCTTGAGGACCTCGTCCACCTCGTGGATCACCGTTGTACTCCTGCTCTGCCGATGCGCGGCTCACCGGCTGCCGGACCACCGGGCCGCCGGGCCGTTCCGATCGTGCCCGTGGACGCACGGTGCCGTGCCCGCGCCCGGTTCGGGGGCGGGCACGGCGGGCTGCCCGAGTGGGTCAATTCGGTTGCCTGTTCGGTCAGATGTAACCTTCCCGGAGGGCGTACGCGACAGCGTGCGCCCGGTTGCGGAGGTGCAGCCGGGTGGTGATGCCGTGCAACACGTTCTTGACCGTGCGTTCGGAGTACGAGAGTTTGCCGGCGATCTCCCCCGTGTCCAGCCCCTCGGAGACGAGCCTGAGGACATCGGCCTCACGTGCCGTCAGCCCGGAGGAAGGCCCCCCGGGGTGGCCCGCCGAGGTGCGGTGCAACGTACCCACCTGGCTGATCAGCCGCCCCAGCAGGTCCCCGGGAAGATCCCCGTCACCCCGGGAGGCCGCCACGACGGCGCGCACCATCCGGTGGGCGGTGGCCTCGTGGCGCCAGACGATCGCGCCGACCCCGCACTCGACCACGTCGAGGAGTTCCTTCTCCCGGATCGCGCCGACCACGAGCACGGCGCGGCTGCCGTCGCTGCGCACCAGCTTGCGCATCCGGGTCAGCAGCTCCTCGTCCAGGTGGTCGTTGATGAGGAGGGCCACGGTGTCCGGGCCGGGGCGGCCGTTCTCCACCAGCTCGATGACCGGGTGCCGGCTCAGTTCACTGGCCGCGCCGGCCCGGGAGATGGGGTCCGGGGCGTCGACCACCACGGGGATCCGGCTCCCCTGCCCGGCGGCCGGGGCCGCTTCCGAGGTTCCGAACGAGCTGCGCAAACCGATTCCCCATACCCGAGTTGCGGGTACCGCCGAGGCGCCCGCGTCCGATGCTTCGGAACCACACTCCTGTGCGGGACGGGGCGCGGGCAATCGTGGAGAACCACGAGACGCACCACGAGATCAGGCGCACCACTCGCCGGCCGCCCCTCGGGCGTGCCCTGTGCGCCGTGCCGGGGACGGGGCCCGGCTCTGCGGGAATGGAACACGACCCGGTGCGCTTCGTCCATACCCGCGGCAAGGATTCACCCCTTGACTTCGATTCCTGCCTCAAGAGGCCGTTCGATCTGGCCCGTCGGGACATCCGGCGGACCCGTTCCCACGTCCTCACGGAGGGGACGGCCGCTGCTCCGCCTCCCCGTCACCCGCCCCCGATCCGCCCCGGCCCAGGAGGAACCGTTGCCCTCGGTGGAACCCCTCAGCGAACGGGACGACGCCCTGCGGCTGCTGGCCGAGGAGGCCGCACGCGCTCGCGCGGGCTCGGGCCGCCTGGTCCTGCTGCGCGGCGCCACCGGCACCGGCCGCACCGCGCTCCTGAGGGCCGCCGCGCAGCAGGCGGCGGACCACGGGATGCGGGTGCTGCGGGCCCGCTGCACCGAGGAGAACAGCGGTACGCACTGGTGCGTCGTCCACCAGCTCCTGGGCGAGGAGGCCGCCTTCGCCGCCGGCCCCCCGGCGCAGCCCGGCGGCTCCCGGCCCGCGTACGACCGGACGCGGGCCGCGCTGTCGTGGCGGCTGCTGGAGAAGTACGCGGCCGAGGCCCCGCTGTTCGTGGGGGTCGACGACGTGCACGCCGCCGACCCCTCGTCGCACCGCTGGCTGGCGGAGGCGGCCCGGCTCGTCGACGGGCTGCCGGTGCTCCTGGTGGTCACCGAACGCAGCCAGTACGACATCGACCCGCCCGGTGCCGGTCTCGCGCACGGGCTCTCCCCCGCCCTGGTCCGCTCCCACACCCTCGCCCCGCTGAGCGCCGGCGCCGGTGCCGCACTGGTCCGTGCCGCCTTCCCCGGGGCCGCCCCCGACCGGGTGGCCGACTGCGTACGGGCGGGCGCGGGCAACCCGCTGCTGCTGCGGGCCCTGCTGGACGACCTGTCGTCCCCGGGCCCCGCCGACGGCCCCGCCGAGCCTGCGGCGCTGCCGGACACCTGTGCGGCGCTGTACCCGGGCGCCTACCCGGACGTCGTGTCCTGGTGGCTGGCCGGCGCGGGCGGGGCGACGGCCGAGGTCGCCCGTGCCCTGGCCGTGCTGGAGAGCGGGGAAGCGGACGCGGGGGCCGGGCGGGCCCCGTCCGCGGACGGGACCGTGCCCGCGCGGGACTGGTGCCCGGAGGGCTCGCCCGCCGAACGCCGGGCCGCCCAGGCCCGGATCGTCGCCGCGACGGCCCGGGCGGACGGGAGCCGGGTCGCGGGCTGGCTCACCGCGATGACCCGCCTGGGACTGCTGCACCAGGGCGCGGACGGCCTGCACCGGTACGCGCATCCGCTGCTGCGCGACGCGGTGCTGAGCGGCTGGACGAGCGGACGCCGCAGGGCGGCCCACCGCGCCGCCGCCGAGGAACTGATGCGCCAGGGCGCCGAGGTCGCCGTGGTGGCCGGACACCTGGTGCACGCCTCCGCCGTGGCCGAGTCCTGGGCCGTCGACGTGCTGGTCGAGGCGGCGGCCGAGGAGGTCCGCGCCGGCCGCCCGCGCTGCGCCGTGGCGTTCCTGCGGCGCGCCCTGGACGAGCCCATGGAGCCCGTCCGCCGGGCCACCGTCCTCATCCAGCTCGGCTCCCTGGAGTGCGCCGAATACCCGTCCGGCGGCATCGCCCGGCTCGCGGAGGCCGTACGGCTGCCCGCCGGGCCCCGGGACCTGGTGCGGGCGATGGTGGCCCTGGCCACGGCCCTCGCCCGCAGTGGGGAGACCCGGGCGGCGCTGCGCATGTTCCGGGAGGAGGAGCACCGGCTGGCGGGCCGGCCCGACCTGGTCCGCACGCTGCGCGCCGTCGCCGTACTGATGTCCGACGAGGAACTGGGCGCGCTGAGGGAGGAGTACCGGCGGCGGTCCGGGCCGGACGGGGACGCCCCGGACCTGCTCGGCGCGGCCCACCGGATGCTGATCGTGCGCTACGAGGCCACGGCCGGCCTGATCTCCTCCCGGGACGCGATGGCCCAGATCCGTACGCTCACCGAGGGGCCGGTCGACCCGTTCACCGAGCCGTTCCTGTTCGGCACGGCCGCCGCCGTGGCCCAGTGGGCGGACGAACTCGACGAGGCCCAGCGACTGGTGCGGCGGGCCCTGGACTCGCTCGACTCCTTCCTGCTGCACCCCATGCACCATCTCCTGCTCGACGTGCGGGTGGATCTCGCCGCGGCCCGGGCGGACTTCGACACGGTGCTCGCCGACCCGAGGACCGGATCCTCCGGCGCCGGGACGTCCGGACCCACCAGCGCGCACACACAGGCCGTGATCGCCCTGGTGGAGACGGGCCGGCTGGAGGAAGCCACCCGTCTCGTGGACGGGATCGACCTGCGCACGGCACCGGATTCCTGGCGGACCCACCGCTTCCTGTACGCCCGGGGCGTGCTGCGCGCCGCGGCCGGGGACCCCGCGGCGGCGCTGGACGACTTCATGGAGTGCGGACGGCGCCAGACGGCCCGCGAGGCGTTCAGGTCCGTCGTCGCCCCCTGGCGGGTCGGCGCCGCCGAGTGCCGGCTGGCGCTCGGCCGGCCCCGGGAGGCCATGGCCCTCGCCGAGGAGGAGCTGCGGCTCGCCGAGGTGTGGCACACCCCGCGCGTACGGGGCCGCGCGCTGCGGGTGCTGGGCGAGGCGACGGGCGGCCGGCGCGGCCTGGGGCTCACCGGCCGCGCGGTCGGCTTACTCCGGGAGGGGCCGGTCGGAACGGAGCTGATCTCGGCCCTGATCGCCCACGGCCGTCTGCTCAACGCCTCCGGGGAGCGCTCCCGCGCCCGGGAGACGCTCCGCGAGGCCGTGGAACGTGCCGAACGCCTCGGCGCGGCCCGGCTGCGCACCGTCGCCGAGGAGCTGCTCCACGAGGGCGGCGCCCGGCGCGCCGGCGCCCCGCGCACCGGTCCGGCGGCGCTCACCGGCAGCGAACGCCGCGTCGCGGGCCTCGCGGCCGAGGGCCGGACGAACGCGGAGATAGCCGCTTCGCTGCACATAGCCCGCCGCACGGTGGAGACCCACCTGACGGCCGCCTACCGCAAACTAGGCATCCGCCGCCGCACCGAACTCCCCACCGCCCTGCACCCGGCCCCGCCCGGCACCCGGACCCGCGCGGGCTGACCCGGCCGGGGCCGTGCCGTCGTACGGTGGCGGGGGCGTCCGCACCGAGCTGTCCACGGCCCTGCTCCGTACCCCGGCCCGCGCGGGCTGACGCGATGCGGGCGGCCCTGTCGTACGGGCACAGGCCACCCCGCTTCCCTCGCCCTGCCGGCCGAGACAGGCGACGAGACCTCTCTCCGGCAGGCCTTCCGATCCACGCGTTTCACCTGGCCGGTTCGAGACCGGCTGTCCGGCCCGCCGGGCAGCCAGCAGGCTATGAAGGGGCACCGACGGAACTCTTCGGTCAGGGCGTGTACCAGCCCGTACAGTGATCGTTCCCCACGCTGGTCGACCGGTTTTCCCACCGCCCGGGTCGGTGACCGCGCCAGGGAGGACGCCTCACCTGTGACCCCAGGTCCGAAGCGCGCAGATGTCCCAGGAGAAGCGGCGCAGCCGGGCCTGCTCGACGTGGCCGGCCGTGTCCGCGTAGTCGGTGTTGAGGTGGCGGCCGAGGACGACGACGGCCACGCTGCGGGCACCCGCGGACTTCAGGGCGGCGGCTGCGGACTGGGCGTGGTTGCCGGTGGTCCAGGTGTCGTCGACGAGCAGGACGTCGTCACCCCAGAGCGCCGACGACGTGTAGCGCGACGGAGATGCCGTGCGCCCGAGTGCGGCCGCGTCCGGGACCGGCGCGAGCAGGTCCCGGTAGCGATCCCTGGTCGCGCCTACCATGCCGGCGGCCATGGTGCGCAGTGGATGATCTGCCCGCCCGCTGGTGCTGGGCACCGTGGTGACGATGCCGAACCCGGGGACGGCACACCGGTCCGCGATGCAGCCCTCGTGCGCGGCGAGAAACCGCCACAGGACCGCTGCCAGCCCCATCCGGAAGTACTGCTGCTGAGGACCCGCCGCGTTCTTGTACCGCCAGAGCTCGTTGGCGTACTGCTCCCGCTTGAGGGCCAGGCTGACCGGGACCACGGTGTCGGCGACGCCCGTCCCGAGGATTCTGCTTGCTTCGTGGCACGGCCAGCACGTCGGATACCCGCCCTTGGCGGGACCACGGCAGACCTGGCACACGCCGGGGCCGGGCAGCAGCGGGTGGACGAGGAAGTTGGCGTAGCGGGCGGACAGCCCGACAACGGTGGTCACCCGGGTGCTCCCGACTATGCCCAGGTCAGTTCGCCCGTGGCGGGGACGAGGGAGTCGAGCTGTCGGAAGACGTCCTCGGGCCCGTCGATGACGGTGGTGTTGGGCCGGGTCGCGTACTCGCGGGCCCACTCGTGGGTCATCAGGGACCGCATGAGGAAGACCCGGCGGCCGTGCTCCAGCGCGAGGCGTGCCTGCATACGGGCTCCGCTGCGATAGGCCGCCTCGATCACGACGGTGGCCAGGCTGTAGCCGCTCATCACCGCGTTGCGCAGGGGGAAGGAAACCTTCGACGGCGGCGCGTCCGGCCAGAACTGCGAGATCACCAGCCCCCGCTCGGAGATCTCCCGCTGCAACCGGGCGTTCTGTGCCGGGTAGGCACGGCGCAGACCGGTGCCGACGACCGCGACCGTACGGCCTCCGACAGCGAGTGCGGCGCCGTGCGCGGCCGTGTCGACCCCGGCGGCCAGCCCGGAGACCACCGTGACGCCGCGTTCCGCGAGCCCGCCTGCGACGGCGCGGGCGTGAGCGACACCTTCCGGCGTCGGAGTGCGGGTGCCGACGACAGCGACCCTTGGATCATCCTCGACCGGCGTGCCGCGCAGGAACAGGAACGGCGGGCGCTGGTGGACCAACCGCAGGTAGAACGGGTATTCCTCGTCCAGGATCGTCACCAGGCGCATCCCCTCGCGCTCCCACGCGGCGATCTCGCCGGCGACGGCCTCCAGGTCCACCTCGGGGCCGGTGTCGAACAGTGCTCCCTGCCCCGAGGCGTCGAGCGCGCTGTCCAGGACCTCCCGGGCACTGCCGACCGACTCGATCTGATCGGTGAGATCCGGCCAGGAGCGATCCCCACGCCGCATCAGGGCGACAAGCGCGGCCCGCTCCAGGTCCTGGTCCATGCCAGAAGTATAGGAAGCCGACTTCACCCCGGGCAGCCGAAGGGGAGGGACGAGGACTACGCGCTTCACGTCGTCGGCTCCTTCGACGTAGCTGGTGCCCTGATGTTTTCGAACTGCACTACGGCTGGCATGGGGACAGGGAAGGAGACCAGTTCGAAGCCCTCGGCCACGCCTGGATGCGGGGTGGCGTCCAGCGGCATGATCTGGACGGTGATGCCGACGGCCTCGGAAACGTCGATGAGGGGATGGAGCTGGTCGCGCATGATCTGGGGGGCGGGGGGAGCGACGGTGCAGTACCACCTCGTCGATGACCGCCCACGGCCTCAGCGGGTGCTCGGGGCGCGCCATTCGGCGAGGAGGCCGGAGGTGGCCACAATCGGCAGGCCCGTGAGGTGCGAGACGAGGGTGGCGGCCCGGTCCAGGTGGTGCCGGCGGCCATTGATGCTCAGGGCGTACGTGTCGAGGCGGGAGACCGGGATGTCGATGAGGCCGTCGGCGATCGGGAAGTCCGCCCCGGCGTAGTACGTATCGAGTCGGCCGCCGGGCGCCGCGCGGTCCCAGTGCAGCTTGCGGACGATATGCGCCGGATCGGTCGGCCATTGGGAGACGCCCACGACACCGCCCTGCGCCTGCTGTCCACGCCCTCGGTCCTGGTCGACCGCGGTGCCCCGGACGGACCCGAGCCCCTGGACGGTTCGGTCGAGGAGTCGCTCCTCGCCACCGGCTTCGACCACCCGGACATCGTGTCCTTCGGCGTACGGGGAGTGTCCACCGGATACGCCGGCTGGTCCGGCGTCGCCTATGCGTCCCACTCCCGTGAGCGCAGCCTCACCATCGACGAACTGGTCACCTGCGAATTGACCGTCCAGGCCCTGTGGTGCTTCACCTGATTCTTGCGAGGAGGCTCCGGCGTTCACGCCGGGGAGGAATCGCATCCGAGTATGGCGACGCGGAGCGTCGCCGAAGCCCGGAGGCGGGCGCGGAGCGCCCGTATGGCTACCGGCCCGACCCAAGATGAACCGAACGCGTGTGCCTGTGGTTGCTGGCCGGGGTGATGGTTGCGGGATCGGCGGGCGTGTGTGCGGCTGTCGTACGTATGGTCCTTCGCAGGGTTCGGGACGGCACGGTGTTCTGGCCACAGGCCGTGAGGGGGAGGGTGGGATGGCGGAGGAGAAGGTCGGGCATGTCCGGTACACGTACCGGTTGCGGGTGTCGTCCACGGCTCGCGCCCTGCTGGCGGCGGAGTGGGGCCGGTGCCGCCGGCTGTGGAACGAGTGCGTCGCCAGGTCCAGGGCCGTGCACCTGCACAACAGGGCGACCGGAGGAAAGGCCAAGTCCGGTTGGACCGACCTGGTCTTCTGCGGGATCGCCACGGAGAGCTGTGTCCTGAAGTCGGCCGCGGACGCTTTCGAGCACGGCTACGCACCGTGGATCGTCACGGACGCCTGCGCCAGCGACGCGGGCCCCGACGTCCACGACGCCGGCCTCCTCGTCGCCCGCCGCCTGATCGGAACCGGCCAACTCGTCACCAGCGGATACGCGATGGCGCAACTCGCTGCGTACGCCGGGGCCCCGGTGCTGGAATAACTCCATGGCTGACACACCGTTCCGTACCGGTTCGCCCGCCACCCACGACACGGACCTGATCATCATCGGCGGTGGCCCAGCGGGATGCGCCGCCGCCCGGACGGCCGCCAGCGTCGGTATGCGCTCGATCCTGATCGAGCCGGACACGCTGTGCCGCAACCTCTATCGCATCCCGGCCCTGAACAACGTCCTCGGCGGCTACACCAGCGGCCCCGAGCTCGCCGACTCCATCACCACGGAACTGAAGAGCACGGAGCTGTGCCGCCTCGAACTCGGCCGGTACGTCACCGAGCTCCGTGCCGACGATGTCCACGTGACCGTCACAGTCGACACCGGCGCCCGTCTCACCGCCCCGTACGCAATCGTCGCCACTGGCGTCGGCCCCCTCCAACCCCGCGACGTTGGCTGGATCACCGCCCCCGACGGCCTGACGCTGCCCCCGCTCTGGCAGGCCGAAGCGGACGACGCCGAGGGCCGCACGCTCCTCGTCCTCGGCGGCGACCGCCCGATCGGCACCTTCCTGCGCGCCTACCCGACCACCGACACCCGCCTGCTGGTGACGTACCCGGCGGCCGACGCGTACAAGGTCGAGGAGATCCGCGAGGACCCCCGAGTCACCCTCCTCCCCGTCGAGCACCTGACGCTGGGGTCCGCGGAACGCACCGCGGTGTCAGCGGAAGCGGTGGGCAGGCACGGCGAACGGCAGACGATCACAGCGGACGCCGCCTACCTCAGCATCGGGAACGCGCCGACCGCCCCATCGGGCGACCTGACCCGTGGTGCGGACGGATACTGCCCGCCCACCGATCAGCACCCCCGCGTCATCGTGGCCGGCGACCTCCGCTCCGCCCGCTTCCAACGGATCATGACCGCCCTGGGCTCCGGTAGCGAGGCAGCGCTTCACGCCTACTACGCGGCCAGGGACGTGCTCACCAAGGGCTGAGACGCAGCTGCTTGATGCGGTGACGACGGCACTCAGGAGGGGGATCTCCGTGACCAGCGAGGCAGAGCCTGCAGTCGCCGCCGCGGTTGTCGTTCGAGGTGGGCGCGTCCTGCTCGTGCGACGACGCGTGCCGGAAGGCTCACTCTTGTGGCAGTTCCCGGCAGGGAAGATCGAATCTGGCGAATCTCTCGAAGAAGCCGCAGCGCGTGAGACTCAGGAGGAGACCGGGCTCTTGGTGACCGCCCGGAGCATGCTCGGACAACGGGTTCACCCGATGACGGGCTGCGAGATTTACTACATCGCATGCCGACCCGTGGGCGACGAGACGGTCATCGTGAGTCCTGATGAGGTGGTCGGCTCGGTCTGGGCCACGCACGACGAGATCCCGCAGTACGTGCCGTACGGATTGTTCGAGCCGGTGCAGGACTACCTCGACACGGTTCTGCTCTCGTGAGCGATGTCGGATCAACGCCCTTGAGACGCCAGGAGCGTGTTGTTCGTTGTCGGGGCGGGGGTGGCAGGGCTCACCACCGCCGTCGTTCTCGCGGAGGGCGGAGCCTCGGTGCATGTCATCACCGAGCAGGTGCCGGGCGTCACCTAGCTGGCGGCCGGGGCGATGTGGGGGCCGTATCCGGCCGAGCCGAAGGAGAAGGTCGACCAGTGGGGGCAGCGGTCCCTGGAGGTCTTCCGCGAGCTGGCCGAAGACCCGGCCACGGGTGTCCGGCTCACCGGTGGCATTGAGGCGTCTCGTACGGCCGAGGCGCCGCCGGACTGGGCCACCACCCTGCCCAGCTACCGGTTCATGGTGCCGCTGATCGACATGCCGACCTATCTCGCCCACCTCCTGCGTCGGCTCGATGCCGCTGGGGGAACGGTCGAGCGGCGACGTCTGGCCGCGCTCTCGGATGCCGGTCCGGCCACCGTCATCGTCAACTGCACGGGCCTCGGTGCCAAGGACCTACTCCCGGACCCTGATCTTCGACCCATCCGCGGCCAGCACGTCGTCGTCACCAACCCGGGGCTGACCGAGTTCTTCTCCGAGGACACCGGCCTCTCGCCGGACCTGCTGTGTTTCTACCCTCACGGCGACACCGTCGTCCTGGGCGGCACGGCCATCGACGGCGAAGGTGGCCTGGCCCCCGACGACAAGGCGGCGGCCGGCATCCTCGCTCGGTGCGCCGAGGTTGAACCTCGCCTCACCCGGGCCCGCGTCCTGGAGTACCGGATCGGTGCCCGGCCGACGCGTGCCACGGTCCGAGTCGAGGCGGAACAGCGGGAGGACGGCACCTTGGCCGTGCACAACTACGGGCACGGGGGCGCGGGCGTCACCCTGTCCTGGGGGTGCGCTGAGGAGGCCAGGTCACTGCTGGTCGGCGAGGGAGAGACTGTGCGTCCCTGACGAGGGCGCGAAGCCGGTACCCCTACGGCGGCGCCCCGTCGCCGGCCGGAGCCGGGACGGGGCGCTGCGGGATGCGGGTGAGGGGGCGGGACCGGTGTGGGCCGGCGCCCCCGGAGGGTTACTTCACCGGCTCCGGTTCCGGAGCGGGTTCGTTCTCCTCCTCGCCGGCCGGGTCGACCGGGGTCTTGACGGACTCCAGCAGCAGCTGGGCGACGTCGACGACCTGGATGGACTCCTTGGGCTTGACGCCCGCGGCGGAGCCGCTTTCAGCCGCAGCCTTCTTGCCGTTGACCGAGTCGGTCAGCATGACCAGGCAGAACGGGCAGGCGGTGGAGATGATGTCCGGGTTCAGGGCGAGGGCCTCGTCGACGCGCTCGTCGTTGATGCGCTTGCCGATCCGCTCCTCCATCCACATCCGGGCGCCGCCGGCGCCGCAGCAGAAGCCGCGCTCCTTGTGGCGGTGCATCTCCTCGTTGCGCAGGCCCGGGACCTTGCCGATGATCTCGCGCGGGGGCGTGTAGATCTTGTTGTGGCGGCCCAGGTAGCACGGGTCGTGGTAGGTGATGATGCCCTCGACCGGAGTGACCGGGATGAGCTTGCCCTCGTCCACCAGGTGCTGGAGCAGCTGGGTGTGGTGGATGACCTCGTAGTCGCCGCCGAGCTGCGGGTACTCGTTGCCGAGGGTGTTGAGGCAGTGCGGGCAGGTGGCGACGATCTTCTTCGCCGACCTGGGCTTGCGCGACTCCTCGGTCACCTTGCCGTCGTCGTCCATCTCCTCGCCGAAGGCGGCGTTGAGGGACATGACGTTCTCCATGCCGAGCTCCTGGAACAGGGGCTCGTTGCCGAGGCGGCGGGCGGAGTCACCGGTGCACTTCTCGTCGCCGCCCATGATCGCGAACTTGACGCCCGCGATGTGGAGGAGTTCCGCGAAGGCCTTGGTGGTCTTCTTGGCGCGGTCCTCCAGGGCCCCGGCGCAGCCGACCCAGTACAGGTACTCGACCTCGGAGAGGTCCTCGATGTCCTTGCCGACGACCGGGACCTCGAAGTCGACCTCCTTGAGCCACTCCAGGCGCTGCTTCTTCGCCAGGCCCCAGGGGTTGCCCTTCTTCTCCAGGTTCTTGAGCATCGTGCCCGCCTCGGAGGGGAAGGCGCTCTCGATCATGACCTGGTAGCGGCGCATGTCGACGATGTGGTCGACGTGCTCGATGTCGACGGGGCACTGCTCGACGCAGGCGCCGCACGTGGTGCAGGACCACAGCACGTCCGGGTCGATGACGCCACCCGTGGCGAAGCCACCGTCGGACACGTCCCCGGCGGTGCCGATCAGCGGGCGCTCGGCCTCGGCGAGGGCCGCCGCGGGCACGCCCGCCAGCTGCTCCTCGGACGCCTTCTCCTCGCCCTCCATGGTCTTGCCGCCGCCGGCCAGCAGGTAGGGGGCCTTGGCGTGCGCGTGGTCGCGCAGGGACATGATCAGGAGCTTGGGGGAGAGGGGCTTGCCCGTGTTCCAGGCGGGGCACTGCGACTGGCAGCGGCCGCACTCGGTGCACGTGGAGAAGTCCAGCAGGCCCTTCCAGGAGAACTGCTCGACCTGGGAGACGCCGAAGACGTCGTCGTCACCGGGGTCGGTGAAGTCGATCGGCTTGCCGCCGGAGGTCATGGGCTGGAGGGCGCCGAGCGCCGTCCCGCCGTCGGCCTCGCGCTTGAACCAGATGTTGGGGAAGGCGAGGAAGCGGTGCCAGGCCACACCCATGTTGAGGGTGAGCGAGACGACGATCATCCAGACGAACGAGGTCCCGATCTTGATCATGGCGGTCAGGTAGACCAGGTTCTGCAGCGTCTCGACCGACAGGCCGTCGAAGGCGAGGACCAGCGGGTACGAGGCGAAGTACGCGGGCTCGTAGCCGTCCACGTGGTGCAGGGCGCCCTCGAGGCCGCGCAGCACGTAGATGGCGAGACCGATGGTGAGGATGACCGCCTCGACGAAGTACGCCTGGCCGGACTTGGAGCCGGTGAAGCGGGACTTGCGGCCCGGGCGGGTCGGCAGGCTCAGCAGCCGGATGACGATGAGGACGGCGATGCCGATCACGGTCATGACGCCGATGAACTCGATGTACATCTCGAACGGCAGGAAACCGCCGAGGACCGGCAGCACCCAGTCGGCCTGGAAGAGCTGGCCGAAGGCCTGGGCGAGGGTCGGCGGCAGCGTCAGGAAGCCGACGGCGACGAACCAGTGGGCGATGCCGACGATGCCCCACCGGTTCATGCGGGTGTGGCCGAGGAACTCCTTCACCAGGGTCACACTGCGCTGGTAGGGATTGTCGGTCCGGGTACCGGCCGGGACCGGCTGGCCCAGCTTGAAGTACCGGACGAACTGGCCGATCGCGCGTGCGAGCAGCGCAACGCCGACCACGGTCAGTACCAGCGACACGATGATCGCGGCGAGTTGCATGGGGGCTCCTCGGGCCTGCGAGGGGGTGTGGAGAGGGTGGGTCCTCGGGGGCTCCGGTACGGCTTCCCCGAAATTACTAAGCGGTAACTTATGCAGTCCGTTCGAGACTACCCCGATCTCCGGCCGCACTGTAGCCGGGCGCGGGGTGATCTGAATCGCTGAGGGTTGCCTACGCGGGTGACTCCAGGGGGTTCCGGGCGGGTGCTCCGGCGTGTGCTCCGGCGGGTGTCCCGGATGGCGTCCGGGATCCGATCGTGTTATTCGCGCTAAATCGGTCGATACGCCCCTAACTTATATCCGTGCTCTACGGGATCGCCGCCGCCGCCACCGCCCTGCTGCTGTCCGTGCTCCTCACGGCCCTGCTGCGGGCCCCCGCCCTGCGCCTGGGAGTCCTGGACCGCAGACGGCGGCGCCCGCTGCCGCTGTCCGGGGGAGCGGCCGTCGTGCTGGTCACCGGGCTGGTCGCGGCCGCCGGGGACGCGGCCGGTCTCGCGCCGCTCGGTACCGGGGTCGGGCGGCTCCTCGTCGCCGGGGCGTGCGTCGGGCTGCTCGGCATCGCCGTCGACGTGTGGCGGCTGCGGTGGCCGGTTCCCGTCGCCGGTACGGCCGTGGCGGCGGCGCTCGTCGTGCCGTACGAGTGGACCGGGGTGCCCGGCGGGGTGCTCGCCGCGGGGTGGATCGTGGCCGTCGCCGCCGCCTTCCGCGGCCTGGACCATGCCGACGGGCTGGCCGGCACGGTGGGGACGGTGACGGCGTTCGGCGTGGCGGCCTGTGCGGCGGCCGAGCTGATGGACGGGATCGCGGTGCTGCTGAGCGTGCTGGCCGCCGCCCTCGCCGGGTTCCTGCTGCACAACTGGCATCCCGCGCGGGCGGCGCTCGGAGCGGGCGGCTCGCTGTTCACGGGGTTCGTCATCGCCTCGGCGGCCGTGTTCGCGCGGGCCGGGCAGGGGATCGGGACCGGTGCCGGGGTGCTGTTCGCGCTGACGGCGGTGGTGTGCGCGGACGCCGTGCTGGTGGTGCTCGCGCGGCGGCTGGCGCGGTGGCCCCTGACCCGCGGGCGGCCGGACCATCTCGGGCACCGGCTGCGCCGGCTCGGCATCGCCCCGCGCGCGGTGGCCGTCCTGCCCGGTGTGGCCGCGCTGGGCGGGGTACTCGTGGGGGTGGGTGTGCACACCGGGCGGATGTCCGGCGGTGCGGTGCTGTGGGTGGCAGGGGTCGCCGTGGTGGTCGTCCTCGTGCTCGTACGCCTTCCCGTCACCCCCGTTTTCCGTCCACGTCAACGGTCCTCCAGTGCGTCGTCGCAGGTCACGGGGCAGTTGCGTGTAAGGAACGGATAAGACTTGAGTCCGGCCGACTCAGCTCTGTTGACCCTGCGCCGGTCGTCATGCATGCTTGAGTCCGTTCCACTCAAGTCAGCTGGAGGAATCGAAATGGCACGTGCGGTCGGCATCGACCTGGGCACGACTAACTCCGTCGTCAGCGTTCTGGAGGGCGGCGAGCCCACCGTCATCACCAACGCCGAGGGCGCCAGGACCACGCCGTCCGTCGTCGCCTTCGCCAAGAACGGCGAGGTGCTGGTCGGCGAGGTGGCCAAGCGCCAGGCCGTGACCAACGTCGACAGGACCATCCGGTCGGTCAAGCGCCACATGGGCACCGACTGGAAGATCGAGCTCGACGGGAAGCCCTTCAACCCGCAGCAGATGAGCGCCTTCGTGCTGCAGAAGCTGAAGCGCGACGCCGAGGCGTACCTGGGCGAGAAGGTCACGGACGCGGTCATCACCGTCCCGGCGTACTTCAACGACGCCGAGCGCCAGGCGACCAAGGAGGCCGGCGAGATCGCCGGTCTGAACGTGCTGCGCATCGTCAACGAGCCCACGGCCGCCGCCCTGGCCTACGGCCTGGACAAGGACGAGCAGGTCATCCTGGTCTTCGACCTCGGTGGCGGTACGTTCGACGTCTCGCTGCTCGAGATCGGCGACGGTGTCGTCGAGGTGAAGGCCACCAACGGTGACAACAACCTCGGTGGCGACGACTGGGACCAGCGCGTCGTCGACTACCTGGTCAAGCAGTTCCAGTCGGGCCACGGCGTGGACCTGGCCAAGGACAAGATGGCGCTGCAGCGTCTGCGCGAGGCCGCCGAGAAGGCGAAGATCGAGCTGTCCTCGTCCACCGAGACCACGATCAACCTCCCCTACATCACCGCCTCCGCCGAGGGCCCCCTGCACCTCGACGAGAAGCTGACCCGCGCCCAGTTCCAGCAGCTGACCGCGGACCTGCTGGAGCGCTGCAAGACGCCGTTCCACAACGTCGTCAAGGACGCCGGCATCGCGCTGTCCGAGATCGACCACGTCGTCCTGGTCGGCGGCTCCACCCGCATGCCCGCCGTCGCCGAGCTCGTCAAGGAGCTGACCGGCGGCAAGGAGGCCAACAAGGGTGTGAACCCGGACGAGGTCGTCTCCATCGGCGCCGCCCTCCAGGCCGGTGTGCTCAAGGGCGAGGTCAAGGACGTCCTGCTGCTCGACGTCACCCCGCTGTCCCTCGGTATCGAGACCAAGGGCGGCATCATGACCAAGCTGATCGAGCGCAACACCACGATCCCGACCAAGCGCTCGGAGATCTTCACCACGGCCGAGGACAACCAGCCGTCCGTGCAGATCCAGGTCTACCAGGGCGAGCGCGAGATCGCCGCGTACAACAAGAAGCTCGGGATGTTCGAGCTGACCGGTCTGCCGCCGGCGCCGCGCGGCGTCCCGCAGATCGAGGTGTCCTTCGACATCGACGCCAACGGCATCATGCACGTCACGGCGAAGGACCTCGGCACCGGCAAGGAGCAGAAGATGACCGTCACCGGCGGCTCCTCGCTGCCGAAGGACGAGGTCGACCGGATGCGCCAGGAGGCCGAGAAGTACGCGGAGGAGGACCACGCCCGCCGCGAGGCCGCCGAGTCCCGCAACCAGGGCGAGCAGCTCGTCTACCAGACGGAGAAGTTCCTCGCGGACAACGGCGACAAGGTCCCCGGTGAGGTCAAGACCGAGGTCGAGGCGGCCGTCGCCGAGCTGAAGGAGAAGCTCAAGGGCGAGGACAGCGCCGAGATCCGCACCGCCACGGAGAAGGTCGCCGCCGTCTCCCAGAAGCTGGGCCAGGCGATGTACGCCGACGCCCAGGGCGCCCAGGCCGCCGGTGGCGCGTCCGCCGGTGCCGGCGAGGCGAAGGCGGACGACGATGTCGTCGATGCGGAGATCGTCGACGAGGACCGCAAGGACGGTGCGGCGTGACCGAGGAGACCCCGGGCTTCGACGAGCAGTCGCAGCAGCCCGACGTCCCCTCCGACGAAGCCGAGCCGAAGGCCGCCGCCCCCTCCGCGGAGGAGGAGGCGGCCCCGGCCGGGGACACGGGCCAGGAAGCGGCCCTGGTGGCCCAGCTGGACCAGGCACGCACGGCGCTGAACGAGCGCACGGCGGACCTCCAGCGCCTCCAGGCCGAGTTCCAGAACTACCGCCGCCGCGTCGAGCGGGACCGCGTCGCGGTCAAGGAGGTGGCCGTGGCCAACGTGCTGGCCGAGCTGCTTCCGGTGCTCGACGACGTCGGCCGCGCCCGCGAGCACGGCGAGCTGGTCGGCGGCTTCAAGTCGGTCGCCGAGTCGCTGGAGAGCACGGTGGCCAAGCTGGGCCTCCAGCAGTTCGGCAAGGAGGGCGAGCCCTTCGACCCGACGATCCACGAGGCGCTGATGCACAGCTACGCGCCGGACGTCACGGAGACGACGTGCGTGGCGATTCTCCAGCCGGGGTATCGCATCGGCGAGCGCACCATCCGCCCCGCGCGGGTGGCCGTCGCCGAGCCCCAGCCGGGCGCGCAGACCGTCAAGCCGGCCGAGGAGCCCGCCGAGGCGCAGGCCGACGCGGAGAACAAGGAGAGCGGTGGCCCCGAGGAGGGCTGACGCGGAAGCTGACGCAGGGAAGGAGGGACGTCGGGGATGAGCACCAAGGACTTCATCGAGAAGGACTTCTACAAGGTCCTCGGCGTCCCCAAGGACGCCACCGAGGCCGAGATCAAGAAGGCGTACCGGAAGCTCGCCCGCGAGTTCCACCCGGACGCCAACAAGGGCAACGCCAAGGCGGAGGAGCGGTTCAAGGAGATCTCCGAGGCGAACGACGTCCTCGGCGACCCCAAGAAGCGCAAGGAGTACGACGAGGCGCGCGCGCTCTTCGGCAACGGAGGATTCCGTCCGGGGCCGGGCGCGGGCGGCGGCGGCTCCTTCAACTTCGACCTGGGTGACCTCTTCGGGGGTCAGGGTGCCGGCGGCCAGACGGGCGGCAGCTTCGGCGGCGGCCTGGGTGACGTCTTCGGGGGCCTGTTCAACCGGGGCGGTACGGGGACCACGCGTACCCAGCCGCGCCGCGGCCAGGACATCGAGTCCGAGGTGACGCTCAGCTTCACCGAGGCGATCGAGGGCGCGACGGTCCCGCTGCGGATGTCGTCGCAGGCGGCGTGCAAGGCCTGCTCGGGCACCGGCGACAAGAACGGCACACCGCGCGTGTGCCCGACCTGCGTCGGCACCGGGCAGGTGGCGCGCGGCTCCGGCGGCGGCTTCTCGCTGACCGACCCGTGCCCGGACTGCAAGGGCCGCGGGCTGATCGCGGAGGACGCCTGCGAGGTCTGCAAGGGCAGCGGGCGCGCCAAGTCCTCGCGGACGATGCAGGTGCGCATCCCCGCGGGCGTCAGCGACGGCCAGCGGATCAGGCTGCGCGGCAAGGGGGCTCCGGGCGAGCGCGGCGGACCGGCCGGCGATCTGTATGTCGTCGTGCACGTCGGCGCGCACCCGGTGTTCGGCCGCAAGGACGACAACCTCACCGTCACCGTGCCGGTGACGTATCCGGAGGCGGCGCTCGGCGGGGAGGTGCGGGTGCCGACGCTCGGCGGCCCGCCGGTCACGCTGAAGCTGCCGCCGGGCACGCCCAACGGCCGCACCATGCGGGCGCGGGGCAAGGGCGCGGTCCGCAAGGACGGCACCCGCGGGGATCTGCTGGTCACCGTGGAAGTGAGTGTTCCCAAGGACCTGACGGGGAAGGCTCGTGACGCGCTGGAGGCGTATCGCGAGGCGACCGCGGACGAGGATCCGCGGGCGGAGCTGTTCCAGGCCGCGAAGGGAGCTTGATCTCAGATGGACGGCCGTCGACGCAATCCGTATGAACTGACCCAGGACACCCCGGTCTACGTCATCTCGGTGGCGGCCCAGCTCTCCGGTCTGCACCCGCAGACGCTGCGTCAGTACGACCGGCTGGGGCTCGTGTCACCGGACCGTACGGCGGGCCGGGGTCGGCGCTACTCGGCGCGGGACATCGAACTGCTCCGTCAGGTGCAGCAGTTGTCCCAGACCGAGGGCATCAACCTGGCCGGAATCAAGCGCATCATCGAACTGGAGAACCAGGTCGCGGCCCTCCAGGCCCGGGTGGCCGAACTGGAGGGCGCGCTCGACGGAGCGGCGGCGGCGATGCGGCAGCGCGAGGCCGCGGTGCACGCGTCGTACCGCCGTGATCTGGTGCCGTACCAGGAGGTGCAGCAGACCAGCGCGCTGGTGGTGTGGCGGCCGAAGCGGCAGCAGTCCGACTGACTCGCAGGTCAAGTGGGCCAAGGGGTCCGGCGGTTCGTGAACCTCCGGGCCCCTTGCCTTATGCGCGAACACGTTTGTGATTATGGTATGGCTGCGTGTCCAGATGATCCCTGCCGGTCGCCCGCAGGTCTTCCACGAGTTCAGCGCATCGTGTTGTGTTCATCTTGTTAAGTGGTGGACCTTGACTCCGGTGGGGGCTGAAGCGTTGGCTTTTCAGTCACATGGGCCGCAAAGCTGTGCCCACGTCCACAACGCACCTGAAGTGAGCCCCCGCATGCGTCGTATCGCCATATCCGTGGCCGTCACCTCGATGTCCGTCATGCTCGCCGGCTGCGGCATGCTCGACGCGACAGGCACCAGCGACGACGCGAGCCCGGCCAAGGGAGACGACATCACCGTCGGCCTGCTGCTGCCGGAGAAGGCGAACGCCCGGTACGAGCAGTTCGACTACCCGATCTTCAAGTCGAAGGTGGAGTCCCTCACCAACAGGAAGGGCAAGGTCCAGTACGCCAACGCCGAGTCGAAGCCGGACCGGCAGGCGAGCCAGATGCAGCAGATGATCGACGACGAGGTCGACGTCATCGTGCTGGACGCGGTCGACTCCAAGTCCATCGCGGACAGCGTGCGCAAGGCCAAGGACGCGGGCATCCCGGTCATCGCCTACGACCGGCTGGCCGAGGGCCCGATCGACGCGTACATCTCCTTCGACAACGGGCTGGTCGGCGAGGTGCAGGCGCGTTCCCTGCTGGAGTCGCTCGGCGAGGAGGTCAGCGTCACCGACAAGATCGTGATGATGAACGGCTCGTCGACCGACCCCAACGCCAAGCAGCTCAAGGCGTCCGCGCTCTCCGAGCTCAAGGACAAGGTGACCATCGCCAAGTCCTTCGACACCAAGGACTGGAAGGCGGAGAACGCCCAGGCCAACATGACCGAGGCGATCAACGCGATCGGCGTGGACGACATCGCGGCGGTCTACTCCGCCAACGACGGCATGGCGGGCGGCATCGTCAAGGCGCTGAGCGCCGCCGGCGTGACCGACATGCCCCCGATCACCGGGCAGGACGCCGACCTCGAGGCGGTGCAGCGGGTCCTCGCAGGCGACCAGTACATGAGCGTCTACAAGTCCTACCCGCAGGAGGCGGAGAACGCCGCGGAGATGGCCGTGGCGAAGGTCCAGGGCCGGGACATCCAGTTCGACTCGCTGACCCGCGACCGTGTGGACAGCCCCACCGACAAGGACATCCCGGCGCAGCTCGTGCCCGTGGTCGCCCTGACGAAGGACACCATCGCGGACACCGTCATCGCCGACGAGATCTACGAGGTCTCCGACATCTGCACGGCGGACTACAAGGAAGCCTGCGCGGCGCTCAAGCTGAACTAGCCCTTCCGCCGTCGTCTTTCGGCCACCCGCCGGTCCCGGACCGGCGGGTGGCCTTCGCCGTTCTCGCGGCGAGGCGCTCGGGGGAGCGGGCCGCTCACGTTGCGGGAGCCGGGACGGTCCGCGCATAGTTGCGCCTGCGGAAGCGCGAGCGCTCCGAGGCGGACCGACACGAACCGAGGGGCGGAACCGGGGGTGGGACGGGCGATGGCCGGGCGCGGGACGGACGGGCACCCACACGGCGCCGACCGGCTGTGCGAGGCCGGGGACCGCGTGTACTCCCGGGCCGTACGGCGCGGGCGGCTGCCGCGCCGGGACGCGGACCCGGTGCCCTGCCTGCTGGAACTGGCGCTGCTGCACCCGGACCCGGACGACATGGACTGGCTGGTGCCGACCGCCCCGCAGGAGGTCATGACGCGGCTGCTGCGCGGGATGTACGACGAGGTGAGCGCGAGCCAGCGCCGGGTCGGCTCGGCCGTCGAGGCCTTCGAGTGGTACGCCGGTCTGGGCCGCCGGCTGCCCGCCTCGCCGTCCGCGGCGGAGGGCCCGGCGATCCGGGTGCTGGACGGGCTCGCGCGCATCCAGGCGGCCATGGACGAGGCGACCCAGGCGTGCACGACGGAGGTGCTCACCGTCCAGCCGGGCGGCATCCGGCGCGAGGCGGAGCTGTCGGAGGGCCTGCACCGGGCGACGGCGCTGCGCGGCCGGGGCGTGCGCATGCGGGACCTGTACACGCATGTGGCCCGGCACGGGCACGGGCTGCTGTCCTACCTGGAGCTGATGGGCGACGCGGTGCAGGCGCGCACGCTGGACGAGGTGATCGAGCGGCTGATCCTCTTCGACCGGACGGTCGCCTTCATCCCCGCCAACCCCGAACGCACCATGGCCCTGGAGCTGCGTCACCCGGCGCTGGTGGAGTACCTGGGCACGGTCTTCGAACGGCTGTGGCGGCTCGCCATCCCGCTGACCGCCCCGCTGCCCGACACCGGCATCGAGGGCATCTCGCACCGGGAACAGTCCATCGCGGCGCTGCTGGCGGAGGGCCACCAGGACGCGGTGATCGCGGAACGCCTGGGCATCAGCGTACGGACCTGCCGGGCGCACATCGCCCGCCTGTCGGAGACGCTGGGGGCGGCGAGCCGTACGCAGCTGGGGGTGCGGATCGCGCAGGCGGGACTGGACGGGGCGGCGGGGGCCGGGGTCATTCGCGGTGGTCGAGGATCCCGGACCGCCCGATGAGGAAGCCGAGCTGCGCCCGGCTCTGACTGCCCAGCGTCGCGGCGAGCTTGGCGATGTGCTCGCGGACGGTGCGGACGTTCATGCCGAGGCGGTCGGAGACGACGGCGTCGGTGTGGCCTTCGACGAGCAGGGCGGCGATGGCCCGCTGGCGGGGGGTGACGCCGTTCAGGCTGCGCCGGTGGACGGCTCGCGGGTACATCGGGGTGGCGAGGCGCCACAGCCGGTCGAAGATGGTCGCCAGGAACCCCACGAGCGCCGGCTGGCGGACTTCGAGGGCGGAGCTGCGGTCGGCGTTGGCGGGGAGGAAGACGACGGAGCGGTCGACGATGACGAGGCGTTCGGTGATCTCGTCCAGCGTCCGTGCCTCGACGTCGCCCGTGAGGTGTTCGTAGCGGGCGGCGAGCGGGGGCGCGTGGCGCAGGGTGTGCTGGTAGAGGGCGCGGATGCGGCCACCGCGGTCGAGCAGGGCCTGGTCCCGCCGGAGCGCGGGCTCGTGCAGGGCCGGGTCGGGGTTGATGTAACTGCTGTACGGCTGGATGGAGAGCAGTTCGGTGGCGTCGGTCATCGCCTCGTCGATGACCTGCCCGATGTGTTCCTTGCCGTTGTGCGCGGTGATGAGGGGTGCCGTCGGCACCGAGGGCCCGCCGGCCCGCAGCAGCGGCTCCAGCGCCTCGACGAGCCGCTCCTCGCGCCGGCGTTCCCCGGCGACACGGTCCGCGGAGGC
The DNA here is from genome assembly GCF_055571535.1 of Streptomyces sp. NPDC030893. Taxonomy (NCBI): domain Bacteria; kingdom Bacillati; phylum Actinomycetota; class Actinomycetes; order Kitasatosporales; family Streptomycetaceae; genus Streptomyces; species Streptomyces sp. NPDC030893. The sequence goes on from NZ_JBVIFC010000009.1 coordinate 270,499, forward strand.
CCGCAGCAGCCGGTGCAGGGCGACGTGCGGTGCGACGGGCTCCAGCCGGCCGGGGTCGTCGAAGGAGGGACGGAGCAGACCCAGACGGAGGAGTTGGGGGGCCTCGGCGGCCGCGGTGGCGGGTACGTGGCCCTGGTGCAGGGTGTGGGCGTACAGGCCCAGCGCCTCCTCGCCCAGGGCCTCCTCGCCCAGGGTCTCCCGTCCGGTGTCGTGCGCGTTCCCGGTCATGCCTGGTCAGCTCCCCGGTTCATTGGTCCCGCTGAAGGATTCCCGACTGCGCGATCAGATAGCCCAGTTGGGCGCGGCTGCCGCTGCCGAGGGTGGCGGCGAGCTTGGCTATGTGGGCGCGGCAGGTGCGTACGTTCATGCCCAGACGCCGGGCGATGGCCTCGTCCACATGGCCCTCGACGAGGAGTTTGGCGATGGAGTGCTGGATGTCGGTGATGCCTCCGGGGGCGGTGTCGTAGGGTGCGCCGGCGGTCAGCGGTACCGAGCGGCTCCACATGAACTCGAACACCTTGATCAGATAGCGGACGAGGCCGGGCTGACGGAGTTCGAGGGCGACCTGCTGGTCGTCCCGGGTGGGGATGAAGGCGACCGTTTCGTCGCAGACGATGAGGCGTTCCACCACCTCGTCGATGGTCCGGTACTCCACCCTGCCCGCGGAGAGCTGCTCCACGTAGGCCCGCTTCTCCGGACTGTACCGGGCGGTGTGCTGATAGAGCGTCCTGATCCGGACACCCCGCTCGATGAGGGGCTTGTCCCGCTCCAGGCCCTGGACGATGCTCCGCTCGGAGAAGCGGTCGTCGCTCGGCTGGATGGTCAGCATCTCCGTCTGGCACTGGGTCGCGGCGAGGTTGAGGGCGGCGTTGATGCGCTCGCCGCCCTCCAGCACGGTGATGGAGTTCTCCGTGGTCACGGTCTGGGCACCCAGGGCCATGAACGGTTCGAAGACGTCCGCCAGCCGGACCGACAGCCGCCGTCGTTCCGCGATGTCCCGCTCGATGGGGTGCAGCCGCTGGGCCAGGGCGATCGTCGGAGGCACCGGGCGCAGCCAGTTCTTGTCGTCGGGATCGGGGTGCAGCAGGGCGAGTTCCATCAGACACGGAGCCTCCGCCGCTTCCTCACGCGAGACCCTCCCCACACGCAGGGCGTTCGCATAAAGTCGGCCGCCCGCCTCACACAGTTCGGTCACCGCATGGGAATGTGTCGTATGAGCCCGATGTGTCACCAAATCTCCACCCCCCAGGGTCCTGAACGTGCAGGAACATGATGCACCGTTTGTGTGGCCACGACGTGTTCGAATGAGCCATCGTCTTACTGGACGGGGGAATGAGGAGACTTACACGTGAGGACGAAGCCGACTATGCGCAAGAGACTGCTTCGCTCGGTGCTCGCAGCCGCCCTCTCCGTCGCCGCTGCCTTCGGAGCGCTGAGCGGTTACGCCGACGCGAAGAGTGAGACGCTGGCCGACAGCCACTGGCCGTCGATCGTCGCCGACTCGGGGCGTTGACGTGACCACCCCACCGGACGACCGCTCCTTCCGCCGCGAGATGGCGACCGCCTACCGCTCCGGCTGGCACTTCATCGATCTGGTCACCGCGCTCCCCCACAGCGGTGACTCGTTGATGGTGACGGTGTTCGGAGAGCCGGTCGTGGTCACGCGGGACGAGGACGGGGACGTACGGGCGTACCGGTGCCTGCGGCGGCCCCGGGGAGCGCCGCAGCCCGTGCGGTGTGCCATCCGGTACGGAATGATCTTTGTGAACCTGGACCAGCGGGACCACCGGCAGGTGGAGTCCGACTCCCCTGTCCCCCGGACCATCTCGGCCACCCCCCGCAGTGCCTGACGCGATTCCCCCGTCGTAAAAGATCGCGCAGGTGCTTCCCCCCGCAGCGGCGTCACCGTGACCTGAACACGGTGACGCCGCTGCAGTTTTACGGAACATGTCCGGGTATCGGACGGCCGCCCGATGGCCGGAATCCGCCCCGCGCGGCGACGGCCGGCGCCGCCCGCCTCACGCGCGTCCCATCGCCCGGGTGAGCGTGATCTCGATGGCCACCCGCAACGGGTTCGGAGACGGCATCCGCCCGTAGCGCTCCGCGTACCGCAGCACCGCCTCCTCGACGCGCTCCGGCTCCGTACGGACCACCGCGAGCCCCTCCAGCGTCGCCCACCGCCCGCCGTCCACCTGGCAGACCGCCACGGGCGCGCCCTCCTCGCCCGCCGCCAGCACATGGCGCACCTTGGCGCTCGTCCTGTTCGTGATGACCCGAGCGAGCCGGGCTTCGGGGTCGTATGTCACTCCGACGGGTACCAGATGCGGGGTGCCGTCCGGACGGAGGGTGGTCAGCGTGCACAGGTGCCGCTCGCGCCAGAAGCTGAGATACGACGTGTCCGGATCACCCGGATCCACCGAGTACGTGAGGGTCATGCCCTGGAACTTAGCCCCCGTCGCGCTCCCGGGCACGGCCTTGAGTGGAATAGACTCAAGTTTGTGTACGTTGACCGAGTCAGCCGTGAGGCCGCACCAGGCCGGCTGAAGGCCTGCCGAAGGCCGCTGAGGGTCACTGTCACCGACGGGTCACCAAGGAGGAGAACGGACACGTGGACGCCGAGCTGACCAACCGGAGCCGGGAAGCACTGCAGACCGCCGGAAACCGGGCCGTGACCGAGGGACACCCCGACCTCACCCCCGCCCACCTGCTGCTCGCCCTGCTCACCGGGCAGGAGAACGAGAACATCACGGACCTGCTCGCCGCCGTCGACGCCGACCAGGCCGCCGTACGCTCCGGGACCGAGCGGGTCCTCGCCGGTCTGCCGAGCGTCACGGGCTCCACCGTCGCGCCGCCGCAGCCCAACCGGGACCTGCTCGCCGTGATCGCCGACGCCCAGGCCCGCGCCCGCGACCTCGGCGACGAGTACCTCTCCACCGAACACCTCCTCATCGGCATCGCCGCCAAGGGCGGAGCCGCCGGCGAGGTGCTCTCCGGGCAGGGCGCGACCGCGAAGAAGCTGCAGGACGCCTTCCAGAAGACCAGGGGGACCCGCCGGGTGACCACCGCCGACCCCGAGGGCCAGTACAAGGCCCTGGAGAAGTTCGGCACCGACCTCACCGCCGCCGCCCGCGAAGGCAGGCTGGACCCCGTCATCGGACGGGACCAGGAGATCCGCCGGGTCGTGCAGGTGCTGTCCCGCCGCACCAAGAACAACCCCGTCCTCATCGGCGAACCCGGTGTCGGCAAGACCGCCGTCGTCGAGGGCCTCGCCCAGCGCATCGTCAAGGGCGACGTCCCGGAGTCGCTGAAGGACAAGCGGCTCGTCGCCCTCGACCTCGGCGCCATGGTCGCCGGCGCCAAGTACCGCGGCGAGTTCGAGGAACGGCTGAAGACCGTCCTGGCCGAGATCAAGGACTCCGACGGGCAGGTCGTCACCTTCATCGACGAACTGCACACCGTCGTCGGCGCGGGCGCCGGCGGCGACTCCGCCATGGACGCCGGCAACATGCTCAAGCCCATGCTCGCCCGCGGCGAACTCCGCATGGTCGGCGCCACCACCCTCGACGAGTACCGCGAACGCATCGAGAAGGACCCCGCCCTGGAGCGCCGCTTCCAGCAGGTCCTGGTCGCCGAACCCTCCGTCGAGGACTCCATCGCCATCCTGCGCGGACTCAAGGGCCGCTACGAGGCCCACCACAAGGTGCAGATCGCCGACAGCGCCCTCGTCGCCGCCGCCACCCTCTCCGACCGCTACATCACCTCCCGCTTCCTCCCCGACAAGGCCATCGACCTCGTCGACGAGGCCGCCTCCCGCCTGCGCATGGAGATCGACTCCTCTCCCGTCGAGATCGACGAACTCCAGCGCGCCGTCGACCGGTTGCGCATGGAGGAACTCGCGATCGGCAAGGAGACCGACGCCGCCTCCCTCGAACGCCTGGAGCGCCTGCGCCGCGACCTCGCCGACAAGGAGGAGGAGCTGCGCGGACTCACCGCCCGCTGGGAGAAGGAGAAGCAGTCCCTCAACCGCGTCGGCGAACTCAAGGAGAAGCTCGACGAACTGCGCGGCCAGGCCGAACGCGCCCAGCGCGACGGCGACTTCGACACCGCCTCCAAACTCCTCTACGGCGAGATCCCCACGCTCGAACGCGACCTGGAGGCCGCCTCCGAGGCCGAGGAGGAGGCGGCCCGGGACACCATGGTCAAGGAGGAGGTCGGCGCCGACGACATCGCCGACGTCGTCGCCTCCTGGACCGGCATCCCGGCCGGCCGCCTCCTGGAGGGCGAGACCCAGAAACTGCTCCGCATGGAGGACGAACTCGGCAAGCGCCTCATCGGCCAGACCGAGGCCGTACGCGCCGTCTCCGACGCCGTACGCCGCAGCCGCGCCGGGATCGCCGACCCCGACCGCCCCACCGGCTCCTTCCTCTTCCTCGGCCCGACGGGCGTCGGCAAGACGGAGCTGGCGAAGGCCCTCGCCGACTTCCTCTTCGACGACGAGCGGGCGATGGTCCGCATCGACATGTCGGAGTACAGCGAGAAGCACTCCGTCGCCCGCCTCGTCGGCGCGCCCCCCGGCTACGTCGGCTACGAGGAGGGCGGCCAGCTCACCGAGGCGGTCCGCCGCCGCCCCTACAGCGTCGTCCTGCTCGACGAGGTCGAGAAGGCCCACCCCGAGGTCTTCGACATCCTGCTCCAGGTCCTCGACGACGGCCGCCTCACCGACGGCCAGGGCCGCACGGTCGACTTCCGCAACACCATCCTCGTCCTCACCTCCAACCTCGGCAGCCAGTACCTGGTCGACCCGATGACCACCGAGGCGGAGAAGAAGGAACAGGTCCTGGAAGTGGTCCGCTCCTCCTTCAAGCCCGAGTTCCTCAACCGCCTCGACGACCTGGTGGTCTTCTCCGCCCTCACCAAGCCCGAACTGGAACGCATCGCGCAGCTCCAGCTCCGGTCCCTCTCCCGCCGCCTCGCCGAACGCCGCCTCACCCTCGACATCACCCCCGAGGCGCTGGCCTGGCTCGCCGAGGAGGGCATGGACCCCGCCTACGGCGCCCGCCCCCTGCGCCGCCTCATCCAGACCGCCATCGGCGACCGCCTCGCCAAGGAGATCCTCTCCGGCGAGATCAAGGACGGCGACACGGTCCGCGTGGACCGCTTCGAGGAGGGGCTGCTGGTGGGACCGGCGACGGAGAAGTCACTCTGAGCGACGAACGGATTCCGCTGCCCGGGCCCGACGTCCCCCGAGGACGTTGGGCCCGCCCCGGCACCGGGTACTCCGGCATTGACCGGATCGAGTCAGCCGACGGCTGACAGGCCCGTCGGGGCTTGCCACCCCCCTCCCCGCATGGGGGAGGATGGCGGGATCCGTACGAAGGGAAATTCACGGTGACCATCGACCCGTCCTCGATTCCGAATTTCGGGGGCCAGCAGCCCGAGCCGCAGCCCCAAGGACCGGCGGGCCCCGTCGTCCCGGATCAGGACCTCGTGAAGCAGCTCCTCGACCAGATGGAGCTCAAGTACGTCGTCGACGACGAGGGTGACCTCGCGGCGCCGTGGGAGCAGTTCCGCACCTACTTCATGTTCCGTGGGGAGGGCGACCAGCAGATCTTCTCCGTCCGGACGTTCTACGACCGGCCGCACGAGATCGAGGAGAAGCCCCAGCTGCTCGAGTCCATCGACGACTGGAACCGGCGCACCCTGTGGCCCAAGGTGTACACCCACACCCACGACGACGGCACGGTCCGTCTCATCGGTGAGGCCCAGATGCTGATCGGCATGGGCGTCAGCCTGGAGCACTTCGTCTCGTCGACGGTCAGCTGGGTGCGGGCCGCGATCGAGTTCGACAAGTGGCTCGTCGAGCAGCTCGGCCTGGAACAGGACATCAACGAGACGGACAAGCCCGGGGACGACGAGTAGTCCGTCCCGAGCACGGCGTTCGGACGGGCGCGCACAGGCACCCGCCGGTTCGCGGAAGAGCCCGGCCCGGTCGGCGACCCTCGAGGTCGACCGCCGGAGCCGGGCTTTTCGGTGTGCCGTTGCTGACGGTGTGGACGTGCGCCACGGACGACGCCGGACCCTTCGGCCGTAGCGGGTCCTCCCGGCCCACCGGTTCCCTGCCCGCGAGGGTTCGGTGGGGCGCTGACCTCCCCAAAGAACCGGGGGAAAGAACTACCCGCCCGCCCACCCTCCCCGCCGGAAGGCCCGCGTCACTCGTGCGAGTGACCGGCTTGCGGGGGGGGTGTCTCTATGTCGTTCGTCAAGGATGTGGCGCCGGGTTTGGGGCTGTTTGGGGCGGTCATGCGGCGAGAGGGACGCTGGGGGTCCG
>NZ_JBVIFC010000010.1:0-264143 GCF_055571535.1 Streptomyces sp. NPDC030893
TCCCTTTTCGCCCCCCCCCCCCCCCCCCCCCACCCCCTTCCCAAGACACACCCCCCCCCCCCCCCCCCACAAGCCCTCCGTGTTTGCCCCCCCCCCCCCCCCCCCCCCCCCCCCCCCACCGGTCACCGGGTCACACCCGCTGCCACAGGGCCGGGGTGCCGGCGGGCGCCCACGCGCCCTGCGCCTGGTGCGTCTGCAGACACCGGTACGTCACTCCGTCGCGCGTCACGGTCGCCCCCGCCTCGTAGACCCGGCCGGCCGACCACGCCTGCGCGCCGCCCTCCTGCTGGTCCGGCGTCGTCCGCGCGGCGGCCGTGGTCAGGGTGAGCCCGAAGTCGCTCAGGATCGGATTGACCGGCTGGTAGAACGTCGTGCCGCCGCCGGTGCAGTCGCCGGAGCCGCCTGAGGTGACCCCCTGCGCCTGCGCGCCCGCGAGGAACGACCCGCCGGAGTCGCCCGGTTCGGCGCACACCGTCGTCCGGGTCAGCCCGTCGACCGTGCCCTCGGCGTAGCTGACACTCGTGTCGTGCTGCTCGACCGTCCCGCAGTGCCAGCCCGTGGTCGAGCCGGAACGGCACACCGACGCCCCCACCAGCGCCTGCACGGTACCGGTGACCTGTACTTCCTGGCCGTCCTGCGCCTTCACATCGGGCGTGGGCGTCCACTGGTCGTTGGTGGCCACCCACCCCATGTCCTTGCCGGGGAACGTGGACGCCTCGACGGTGCCCTGCGCGGTGCGGTCGTAGCCGGTGGTCGTCGCTCCCGCTCTGCCGCAGTGCCCGGCGGTGACGAAGCCCGGCTGCTCGCCCCTGGTGACGGAGAAGCCGACGGAGCAGCGCGCGGACTCGTCGATGTAGTAGGCGTCACCGCCGGTGATGTCCTGCAGCAGCCGCGGCCGTACCGTCGTCATACGGACGCCGACGTCCGCCCCTTCCAGCCCGGCGGCCTTGACGAACGCGGTGCCGGCGGCCTGGTCGGCCGCCTCGAGCATGATCCGGTTCTTCGTCACGTCGACGTACCAGACGGGCGTGTCGGCGGTGTCGGCGCCGGTGGCGGCCGCGTCCAGTCTCCGCTTGCCCGCCTGCAGTTCGGCCAGCGTCCGCTCGACCACCCTGGCCTTGGCGCCCTGCGCCTCGATGGCCGCCACGTCCCCGGTGCCGGTGGTCGCGACCGTCAGCTGCTCGGAGGTGGTGCCGCTCACCCAGGCACCGGCGAACCGCTCGCCCAGGGCGAGACGCAGCCGGCCCGCGCGGGCGCCCGCCTCCGCCTCGTTGACCAGCCGCTGGTTGGCCTGCTGCGCGTCCAGCCCCAGGTCGCGCTGGAGGGCGTTCAGCAGGTGGGGCGACGGCCGGTCCGCGCCGAGGGTCTGGGCCGCGCCGGGCGCCGGCCCCGCCGCGGGTGTGGGGTCGGCCGCCGCGACGGAGGGGAGTCCGGCGAGGACGAGGGCGCCGAGTGCCGTGACGGCCGACCGGCGCACGGTCCGTACATGACTGAGGACCATTCGGTACGTCTCCTTCGTTCGGGGCGGCGAAGCTGCCGAGAGGCCTTAGGCCTTTCCCGGCGCGCCCGACGGAATGTCAGGACACGCCGCGGTTACCGCTTTGGAGACATGAACGGACGCCAAGTGCAGTACGCGTGTGCGACGGTCGGCACCCGGACGGGTCAGACGGGCGTCAGACCCGGTGCGCCCACCTCCGTGACGAAGGAGGCGGCCGTCGAGACCGGCGCGCCCGGCGTCGTCACCGCCGGGACGATCCGGAAGTCCGCGCGGGCGTTCTCCCGGCCCAGTTCGACGCGGACATAGCCGCGCCGGCCGTCGTAGAACCGCAGATGCGGATTGGCCCGCATGTAGGTGTCCCAGTTGGCCGGACGCTCCGCCCCGTTCATACCGCTGGCGACGGACGTACAGGTCAGCTCGGTGCCCAGGGTGCGGGAGCCGGGGTCGTCGAAGTCGTCCTTGATGTCGAAGGCGTACGCGACATGCACGTCGCCGGTGAGGACCAGCCAGTTGTCGACTCCGGCCGCCTTCGCGCCCGCGACCAGCCGGCCGCGACTGGCGCGGTAGCCGTCCCAGGCGTCCATCGACATCCTGGCGCCGGCGCCCAGGTCCATCTTGCGCTGGGAGAAGGTGACCTGCTGGGGCATCACGTTCCACAGCGCCGTGGAGGTCTGCCACCCGTCGAGCAGCCACCGCTCCTGGGCGTCACCGGTGAGGGTGCGCGCGGGGTCGTCCGACTCCGGTCCGGGGACGTGCAGGGTGTCGCCGTAGGCCTGGTCGGAGCGGTACTGGCGGGTGTCGAGGATGTCGAACTGGGCGAGATCGCCCCAGCGCAGCCGGCGGTACAGCCGGGCGTCGGGGCCCTCGGGGAGCTGGTCGGCGCGCAGCGGCTGGTTCTCCCAGTAGGCGCGGTAGGCGGCCGCCCGGCGGATCAGGAACTGCGCCGGATCGCTGCCGTTCTCGTCGATGCCGGCGGCGTAGTTGTTCTCGGTCTCGTGGTCGTCCCAGGTGACGACGAACGGGTGCGCGGCATGCACGGCGCGCAGATCGGGGTCGCTCTTGTAGAGCGCGTACCGCATCCGGTAGTCCGCCAGGGTCGTCGTCTCGCGGTTGAACACGGACGGCAGTACGACGTCGGTGTAGTCGCGGGCTCCGCCCGCGGAGTCGACGGCGTACTCGTACAGGTAGTCGCCGAGGTGGAACACCACGTCGACGTCCTCCCGCGCGAGGTGCCCGTGCACGGTGTAGTAGCCGTGGTGGTACGCCTGGCAGGCGACCGCCGCCAGCCGCAGGCTCGCGGTGCCGCCACCGGCCGGGGGAGCGGTACGGGTACGGCCGGCCGGGCTGATCCAGGTGCCCGCGCGGAAGCGGTAGTAGTAGTGGACGGCCGGTTCCAGGCCCTTGACGTCGACGCGCACGCTGTGCGCGTACTCGGGGTACGCGAGGGCGGTGCCGCGCCGCACGACCAGGGCGAACGACTCGTCGAGGGCGACTTCCCAGGAGACCTCCACCCGCTGCTGTCCCAGGCCCCCGTCCGGTTCGAAGGGGGCCGGGGCGAGCCGGGTCCAGATGAGCACCGAGTCGGGCAGCGGGTCCCCGGAGGCGACGCCGAGCGTGAAGGGGTCCTCGGTGAGGGTGGCCGCCTCGAGACGGGGCGCGGCGAAGGCGCCGCGCGCGGGCAGCTGGGTGGTGAAGGCGAGCGCGGCGGCCGCGGCGGTGACGGTCAGGAAGCGACGGCGGGCCAGATGCCGTGCAGCGGTGCGCAGTTCGGCGTCGTGCGGGGTGGAGGCGAGCGCGGACGATGGTCCGAAGCGGCCCGGCAGCGCCATCTGAGGTCCTCTCCTACGGGGTCAAGCGGACCGAATCGACGCGCGCGGGCGGCGGGAGCCACGGGGCACGGAGCCCGCATGGTAAGCAGACAAAATGCTTGAAGTGGGCGCGCCGTGCGGAGGTGTTCACGCAGGCGGCGTACGGGCTCCCGGCGGCCGGGCAGCACGAAGAGCGCCGCCGGTGCGTACCGGCGGCGCTGGGGCGGAGGGCGCGCTCAGGCGGTCGTCGTCTCCGCGCCGACGCGTTCGCGCACCGGCAGGTGGTAGACGTGGAAGGCACGGCCGATGACCGGCTGGGCGACGTTGCGCACCTTGACCCCGCCGGTGGTCATGCCGTGCTCGGTGCCCGCGTGCGCGTGCCCGTGCACGGCGAGGTCCGCGCCGGCCGTGTCGATCGCCTCGGCCAGCAGATAGCTGCCCAGGAACGGGTAGATCTCCAGCGGCTCCCCGGCCAGGGTCTCCGGCACGGGGGAGTAGTGGGTGAGGGCGATCCGGACGTCGCAGCCGTCCTCGGCCAGCCGCTCCAGCGAGGCCCGCAGGCCGTCGGCGCACCGGCGGGAGACCCGGACGAACTCCTTCATCACCGGTTCGCCGAACTCCCCGGCGCTGGCACCGACGAACCCCCCGCCGAAGCCCTTGGTGCCGGCCACCCCGACCCGCGCGTCCCCCACCCGCACGACCGTCGACTCGCCCTCCAGGACCTCCGCCCCGGCGTCCCGCAGAACGTCCGACACCTCGTCCTGGCGGTCGTCGTGGTAGTCGTGGTTGCCGAGCACGGCCACCACCGGGACCCCCAGGCCGCGGATCTCGTCGGCCACCACACGCGCCTCCTCCAGGGTGCCGTGCCGGGTGAGGTCCCCGGCCAGCAGCAGAAGGTCGGCGCACGCGGGCAGGGTGTCGAACGCCGGACGGAGCACCCCCCGGGTCTCGGGGCTCAGATGGATGTCCCCCACGGCGGCGATCCGGATCATGACAGCTCCTCCGCGCCGTCGGGCGAGGAGGGCGCACTGACCACGATGTCGCAGTGCACCTCGAGCCCGGCGAGTTCCTCCCGCACCGTGCTCAGGACCTCCTCGCGGCAGTGGGCCGAGGGCACGGTGCCGGTGACCAGCACGGTCTGCCCGCGGACCTCGGTGCGCACGCCGAGTTCCCCGAGTTCGCCGGAGGCGAGCCGGTCCTGGAGGTGGGCGACGCGGTACTCCGGGCTCCGCGCGGCGTGTGTGCCGGCCGCCGGACCGGCGTCGTGGGTGCTCATGACGGTTCCTTCCGCGGGCGTTCAGATGACGTTCAGGCGTTCCAGGAGGAAGAAGAAGGCCGCGGGCATCGGCTCGTCCCCGCTGTCCCGCCGCACCCGGTCCCAGTCGACCTTCTCGCGCAGGGCGCGGGCGATGGGCAGGACCGCCCCGAAGTCGCAGTGGTGCTCCGAGAAGGCGGAGACCAGCCCGGACAGCAGGTCGGTGGGGGCCAGGACCGGCATGCGCACCGACTCCACCGGGAGCTCCTGCGCCCGTTCGAGCATCTCCGCGGAGACGGGCCGGTGCGCCAGCTCGAAGATGATGTCCACGTCCTGGCCGAAACAGGTGGCCTTGATCAGCCAGTCCTCGGGCGGGGCGTAGACGGTCAGCCCGGCCTCGCGGAGCGTGCCGGCCACCGCGTCGGCGTCCTGCGGACGGACACAGAAGTCGACGTCGTGCTGGAGGTTCCCGCTGCCTCCGTGGGCGTGCACCGCGACGCTGCCGGCCAGGGCGAAGAGATGCCCGCCCCGTTTGAGCACCGCTCCGACCTGCTTGGCCGCCTCCAGGATGGCCTGGTTGCGGTCACGCGGCAGGTCCGGGGCCTCGTCCTCCACCGGGGGCGGTGCCTCGCTCCGCACGTCGAGCGGGGGCGCCTCTCCCGGGGCGTCCGAGGCGGCCAGACGGAGATCCGGGCCCGCCGGGCGCCGGACGAGCGTGGTGTCCTCGCCGTTCTCCGTCATGACCACTCCCTTCGCCGCCGGACGGTCCGCACGGCCGCTGAGTCCGGCTCCCCCGCCCGGGACAGCCCTGTGTGCCTGCACCTAGTACCCGGCGTGCCCGTCGCGACACGGACGCACCGGGAAAGGGACGCCGGCCGCACACCGGGAAAGGGACGCGCCGGCCGCGGACCGTCACGGGGACCGGCTCGGGCGTACTGGGAAAGCGCTCGGGCCGGTCACGGCCGAATATGGGGCAAAAGGCAGGGAAGCCGATGGGTGCCCCTGAGGGTTCCGCTCGTGGAGGTCGACATGAACCAGGACACGTCTCGTTCACCGGATCTTCCCCAGCCCCTGCGGGTGGTCGCCTCCGGACTGCGCCGGCTGCCCGGCGCGGGGCACGTGGAACGGGCGGCCGGCGGCGCCCTCGACACGATCGGCGCGGTGTCCCCGCGCGGGCGCCGGATGGCCGTCTACGCCGGAGCCGGAGTGCTCGGGGTGGCCGGACTGGTCGAGTGGCCGGTGGCACTGACCGGCGCGGCGGTCGCCTGGCTCACCCGGCCGCGCCCCGCACAGCGACCCGGGGGCGAGCCCGCCGGCACCGACGACCGGCCGGACGCGCCGGACCGGGACCGTCCGCGCGGCGGCCGTGCCGCCGCCCCCGAGCCGCCCGCGGGCCCCGGCGACCGGCTCGCCCCCGCCCGCCGCAACGGCCGGGCGGAGCGCACCGTGCACGAGGAGCCCGCCAAGGTGGGCGACTCCGCCACCGCCGAGGGTCTCAGGCAGGTGGCCGCGGCCACCGCGCACCAGGGACCGCCCGCCGCCCCCGCGCCACCGCGCGACGACCCGCGCACGCGCTGAGCCACGATCACGGGACCCCGGATGCTCACACTCATCGACGCCGCCCCCCTCGCCGGCGCCCTCGCGGGAGCCGCCGCCGGCGCCGCCCGCAACGCCGCGCGGGGCATCACCTCCGCCCATGCCACCACCCGCCGCCTGGCCCACGTCGCCCGCAACGCCGCCGGCGGCGGCCGGCACTGGCGGGCCGGACACCGCGTCCACCTGGCCCTGCGCACCCCGGACGGCGCCGTCGCCCCCCTCGCCCGCAAGGCCGCCGCCGAACTGCTCGACCACCCCGACGTGCTGACCGCGTACTGGGACGAGGGACTGTCCCGGCTCGTCGTGACCGCCGTGACGGACGCGGCCGGCGACCGGATGACCGAGCACGCCGTCGCGCTCGCCGCCCGCCTCGGACTGACCGAGGACGCGGACCCCGAGGAGGAGACCGGGACCGCCCACCCCGGCGACCCCCGCGACGTACGGATCGCCGCCGCCGGCCTCCTGCTGGACGCCGCCGGCGCGGCCGGTGCCCTGGCCGGCCGGTCGCTGCGCCTGCCCCGCAGCCCCAAGGCGGTCACCGCCGCCGTCACCCTGCTGCGCGAGAACCCGCGCTTCCGCGCCCTGCTGCGCCGCCGGTTCGGCCGCAGCGGCATGGAACTCCTCCTCGCCGCCGCCAACGCCGCCGCGCACGGTGCCGGACAGTCACCCGTCTCCCTCGTCCTCGACGGACTGCTGCGCACCGGCCAGCTGGCCGAGGCGACCGCCCGGGCCGCCGCCTTCGAGGCCCTGCACGACGACGTCTGCCTCGAACGGCGCACCAGCCTCCCCTGCCCCGCAGACGTCCGCCCCCCGCTGCGCGTGACACCCACCCAGGCCTACGCGGCCCACGCGGGCACCGGCAGCGTCGCGGGCGCCGCCGCCACCCTCCTGATCACGCACAACGCCGCGGAGGCGGCCGAAGCGGTACTCGCCGGATCCCCCAAGGCGGCACGCTACGGCCCGGCCGCCTTCGACGCGCTCCTCGGCGCCCGCCTCGCCCGGTCCGGCGTACTCGTCCGCAGCGGGAGGCGGCTGTGGCAACTGGAGATCGCCGACTCCCTCGTCCTGCACGCCGACGCCCTGCGCGGCCACACGCCGCCCGCCGGCGACGCCGTGTTCCACGACCCGGTCGACCCCTGCGCCGAGGCCGTCCTCGACGCGGCCCGCCGGGCCGGTCTGCACGTCGTGATCACCGGCGGCCCCGACCTCAAGGACATCACCCGCCTCGCCGACGAGGTCGCCCCCGCCGACCTGCCGTTCGGCGACGTCGTACGCGCCCTGCAGAACGACGGGCACATCGTGGTGAGCGTCGCCCGCGTGGCCGCGCACGGGGACGACGAGGTGGCGGAGGGACTGCCCGCGGGCGACGTGGCGATCGCCCTCACCGACGACGGCTCGGCGGTCCCCTGGGGCGCCGACGCCCTCGCCCCCGGCGGACTGGGCGACGTATGGCGGCTGCTGACGGCGATTCCGGCGGCCCGCCGGGTCGGCCGCCGTTCACAGACCCTGGCCCGGGCCGGCGCCGCCCTGTCCGGGCTCATGGTGGCCCGCGGCGGAACCCCCGGCGGCCGGCTCTGGCAGCGGCTCACCCGGCACGCGCCGGTGAACATCGCCGCGGCGGCCGCCCTGCTCACCGGCTGGACCGAGGCGCTGCGCGTCGCCCGCGCGGCACCGCCCGAGCCCCGCCGGCACGTGCCCTGGCACGCCCTGGAACCGCACGAGGCACGCGACCTGCTGCGCGCCGCCCGCACCGAGCGGCAGCCCGAAGGACTCGCCCTGATCACCGGCCGCGCCCGCCGGCGGGCGGCCCGCCTCGCGGACACGCCCGTCCTCGCGCCCGCCCGCTGGACCTGGCAGGCGGCCGGAGCCGTCCGCCGCGAACTCGACGACCCGCTCACCCCCGTCCTGGCCACCGGGGCCGTCGCCTCGGCGCTGCTCGGCTCGCTCGTGGACGCGCTGCTCGTCGTCGGCGCCATGGACATCAACGCGGTGGCGGGCGGACTGCAGCGGCTGCGCGCCGAACGGTCGCTGGCCCGGCTGGCCGCCCGCCAGCAGCCCAAGGCACGACGGCAGGACGGCCGCCGCCGCACGGTCACCGTCGACGCCGCCCGGCTGCGCCCGGGGGACCGCATCACCCTCGGTGCCGGTGACGTCGTCCCGGCGGACGCGCGCCTGCTGGAGGCGGACGGACTCGAGGTCGACGAGTCCTCGCTCACCGGCGAGTCCCTGCCCGTGACCAAGTCCCCCGAGCCGACCCCCGGCGCACCCGTGCCCCGGCGGACCTGCATGGTCTTCGAGGGCACCACCGTGGTGGCCGGCCGGGCCGAGGCGCTCGTGGTGGACACCGGCGACCGCACCGAGGCGGGCCGCGCCGTCGCCCTGGCCGCCCGCACCCCGCCGCCCGCCGGCGTCCAGGCACGCCTTCAGGAACTGACCCGCAAGGCCCTGCCCGTCACCCTCACCGGCGGGGCGCTGGTGACCGGGCTGTCGCTGCTGCGCGGCAGCCCCGTCCGGCGGGCCGTCAGCGGCGGGGTCGCGGTGGCCGTCGCCGCCGTCCCCGAGGGCCTGCCGCTCGTGGCGACCGTCGCCCAGATGGCCGCCGCCCGCCGGCTGTCCCGGCGCGGCGTCCTGGTCCGCACCCCGCGCACCCTGGAGGCGCTCGGCCGGGTCGACACCGTCTGCTTCGACAAGACCGGCACCCTCACCGAGAACCGGCTCCGCCTGGTCCGCGTGGCCACCGCCGACGGCACCGTCCTCCCCCCGGGCACCGACGACGCCACCCGGGTCGTCCGGCTGGCCGCCCGCGCCTGCCCGCAGGAGGAGACCGCGGAGGGGCGGCGGATCGCGCACGCCACCGACGAGGCGGTCCTCGACGCCGCCCCGCCCGACGACACCTGGACCGCCGAGGGCGAACTGGCCTTCGAGGCCAGCCGCGGCTACGCGGCGGCGGTCGGCCGCGAGGGCGCCGAGGACACCGGCCGGCTCCTCGTCGTCAAGGGAGCCCCGGAAACGGTGCTGCCCGCCTGCCGGGACCTGCCCGACGAGGCGGCCGGCACCGCCCACAGCCTCGCGGGGCAGGGGCTGCGCGTCCTCGCCGTCGCCCGGCGGCCGTGCCGGGAACCCGACCCGGACGCCGAACTCGACGCCGCGCTCGACGGTCTGGAGTTCGTCGGACTGGTCGCCCTCGCGGACGTTCCGCGCGAGACCTCCCAGGAACTCCTCACCGAACTGCGCCGGTCCGGCATCCTGCCCGTCATGCTCACCGGCGACCACCCGGAGACCGCCCGCGCCATCGCCGTACAGCTGGGCTGGCCCGAGGACACCTCCGTGGTGACCGGCGACGAACTCGTCGCCATGGGCCGCGGCGACCGGGTCCGCGCCCTGCACGGCGCCGGGGTCGTCGCCCGGGTCGCACCCGAACAGAAACTCCATGTCGTGGAGGCCCTGCAACAGGCCGGCCGGGTGGTGGCGATGGCAGGCGACGGCGCCAACGACGCCGCCGCCATCCGCGCCGCCGACGTGGGCGTCGCCATCGAGTCCCGCGGCTCCGCCGCCGCCCGCAACGCCGCCGACATCGTGCTCACCACCGGCGACCTGTCGGTCCTGGTCGACGCCGTCGGCGAGGGCCGCGCGCTGTGGCGCAGCGTCGCCGACGCGGTGAGCATCCTCATCGGCGGCAACGCCGGCGAGGTGGGCTTCAGCGTGCTGGGCACCCTGCTCGCCGGGTCCTCGCCCCTGTCGACCCGGCAGCTGCTCCTGGTCAACCTGCTCACCGACATGTTCCCCGCCATGGCGGTGGCGGTGACGCCGAGCGACGACCCCTCGACGGCGGCACACGCCGAGACCGGCCCCATGGGCCTGGACGTGCTCGGCGCGCCCCTGCTGCGCTCCATCCGGCGCCGGGGCGTGACCACCTGCCTCGGCGCGGTCACGGCGTACCTGTTCGGCCGCTTCACCCCCGGCACCGAACGGCGCTCCACCACGATGGCCCTGTGCGGAGTGGTCGGCGCGCAACTGGTGCAGACCCTCTCCGGACGCCGCCACAGCCCCCTGGTGTGGGTGACGGCCCTCGGATCGGCGGCCGTGCTCGCCGCCCTGGTCCAGACACCCGGCGTCAGCCACTTCTTCGGCTGCACCCCGCTCGGCCCGGTCGCCTGGCTGGGCATCGCCCTGGCCATCGCCCTGTCGGCCCTGGCCCCCCGCCTGGAGCGCCTCGAAGCGGTACGCCACCTCTACGACCTCGCCTCCCGCCTCCTCCTCCGCCTCACCGACTCCGCCCGCCGAACCGGCCACCTCCTGAACAGCGGCATCGCCCGCCCGGTCGCCTGAAAGCGGGGGTGCACAAAGAGGGGCGCGGGGCTGTGCTGCCATGCGGCTCCGCCGCGCGGCAGCAAGGGGGGTCCGGGGGCGCAGCCCCCAGGGACGATGGGGGCACCTCCCGCTCGAGCGAAGCCGAGAGTGGGGGGAGGGAAGGGGCGGCGGGGGCGAAAAAAGGGGGTGGCTCAACCGGGGGAGCGCCCCACCGGTCGAGGCCCCACCCAGGCACACCCCCGCCGCCCGAGCGAATCCCCCACCCCGCCCCCACACTGGAAGTGCAGGGCGGCCCGGGCCCCCACACCCGGGCCCCGCCGAACCAGGCGGGCGCGCGCAGCACGCCCCACGCCGAAGCCCGCCGCACGCGAGAAGGTGAGGACCGGCATGAAGGGCTACGTCTTCCACGGCCCCGGACAGTCCGCCTGGGAGGAGGTCCCCGACCCGGAGATCAAGGAACCCGGCGACGCGATCGTCCGCGTGGACGCCGTCACCGTCTGCGGAACCGACCTGCACATCCTCAAGGGCGATGTGCCCGAGGTACGCCCCGGAACGGTCCTCGGCCACGAAGCCGTCGGGGAGATCGTGGAGACCGGCACCGACGTCCGCTCCGTACGCCCCGGGGACCGGGTCCTCGTCTCCTGCATCTCCGCCTGCGGACGCTGCGGCTACTGCCGCGAGGGCGTGTACGGCCAGTGCCGGGGCGGCGGGGGCTGGATCCTCGGCCACCTCGTCGACGGCACCCAGGCCGAGTACGTCCGGGTCCCGTACGCCGACCTCTCGGTGTACCCCCTGCCCGGTGCCGTCGCGAACGAGGACGCCGTGCTGCTGGCCGACATCTTCCCCACCGCCTACGAGGTGGGCGTGCTCAAGGGGCGGGTCCGCCCCGGCGACACGGTCGCCGTCGTCGGCGCCGGCCCGGTCGGACTCGCCGCGATCGCCACCGCCCGGCTGTTCGCGCCCGAGCGCATCGTCGCCGTGGACCTCGCCGCCTCCCGGCTCCAGGCGGCGAAGGAGTTCGGCGCCGACGCCGTGGCCGACGCGAGCGAGGGCCCCGAGCAGCTGATCCAGGACCTCACCGGCGAACTCGGCGCGGACGTGGTCATCGAGGCGGTGGGAGTGCCGGAGACCTTCGAGCTGTGCGCGCGCATGGTCCGCCCCGGCGGGCATCTCGCCAACGTCGGCGTGCACGGCGCGCCCGCCACCCTGCACCTCGAGGACCTGTGGATCAGGAACGTCACCATCACCACCGGACTCGTCGACACCCACTCCACCCCCGCCCTGCTGCGGATGGCCGCCGCGGGCCGGCTGCCCACCCGCCGGATGGTCACCCACACCTTCCCCCTGGACCACATGCAGGAGGCCTACGACGTCTTCGGCAACGCCGCCGAGACGGGGGCGCTCAAGGTCGTACTGGGCGTGCCGCAGCACGAGGTGGTCCCCGTGCACCCGACGGTCTGACCGCCTGACGGTCCGAGGGCCTGACGGACGGGCCGTTCGGCCGTGCCGGACCGGGCGTCGAGGGTCCACCCTGGAGAAGTGGCGCCGTCGGCATCCGCGCGAGGAGGTGACTCCCATGGCGAGGACGCATGGTGAGAGGCCGCGCAGGGTGCGGCTGTGGCGGTGGCGGCGGAACCCGCTGCGCCGCCGCAGCGATCTGGTCGAGGCCTGGCTGCTGCTCGCCACCCTCGTACTCGCGCTGCTCATCGGGGGGTTCGCCGGAGTGGCGGCGGCCGGTGTGGTGGACGGGGCGATCGAGGAGCGGCGGGAGAGCACCCGCCCCGTCCCGGCGGTACTCGTGGAGGACGCCGCGCACGCGGCGGCGTCCGTGTCGGAGGACGGGGACGACGGCGTCTGGGCCAAGGTGCGCTGGACCGCTTCCGACGGCACCAGCCGCACGGGCCGGGCGGAGGTCGAGGAGGGAGCGAGGGCGGGCGCCGCGGTCACCGTGTGGAACGACCCCGCGGGCCGGCTCGCCCCGGCGCCGCCCGAGGGCACGGAGGCGGGGTTCCAGATCGTCATGGCCGGAATGACGGTCGCCGTCGCGACCGGGGGACTGGCCCTGCTCGGCGGATGGCTCCTGCGGTCCCGGCTGCAGTGGCGGCGTCTGGCCGACTGGGAGGCCGAGTGGCAGCGGGTCGAGCCGTCGTGGCGGAAGCGGATGACGGGGTGAGCGCGCGGAGCCGACGCTCCGGTGCGGCGTGTCCGGCCGGGACGACGGCGTTCTCCAGGTCGGCCGGACCGCGCCGTTGTGGCCGGGCGGGCACGCGGTGGGGTGTCCGCGTCGGCGGCCGGGACCCCGCTGCCGATGTCGATGTTCTCGGCGGAGAAGGGGATCTCCACCACCCCTCGCAGAGCGCCACCGCGGCGCCGGACGGGGCCGGGTGGACCGTGGGCTCGGCGATCCGGCGGTGGTGCGAACAGGCGCCGGGGCTGTGCCCGCGCGGCGGCACACGGTCGCCTGGCGGTGCGCGGGTCGCCGCCGCCCGCCCACCGGCGGGGAACCGGGGCAGCCGGGCAGGGGAGGCCGACCGGGCGGGAAGACCACCCACGCCCCCGTTCCGCGGGCGCCCGGGAGCGTCAGCCGGCGGGCCCCGCCGGCTCGCGGCGGCAGTGCAGGAACAGGTGGGGTTCGGGGCGGGCGTCCGGATGGGTCGGGGTGAACATCACGCTCTCCTGCGACAGCACGGTCAGCCCCGCCTCGCGTACGACGGCGATGATGTCCCCCGCCGCGAAGCTGGTCACCCGTACGGGCTGCCCCATGAACACCCCGTCGAACCCCTCGACGTCCAGCGGCACGGTGGCCAGCACGAGCAGACCGCCCGGCCGCAGTGCCCGCGTCAGCCGGCGCAGCAGCTCCGACTGCTGCGCCCGGGGCATCTGCAGCAGCGCGAAGTAGACGCAGACCGCGTCGAAGGAGCCGTCCTCGAGAGGCATCCGGCTGACGTCCGCGCAGCGGAACTCGGCCTCGGGCACCTGCGCGGCGGCGATCTCCACCATCACCGGCGACACGTCGACGCCCAGCACCCGGTGCCCGGCCCCGGCGAGCACGGCCGCCGTGGGGCGTCCCGTGCCGCTGCCCACGTCCAGCACCCTGCTGCCGGGCGCCAGCCCCCGGAGCAGCCGGTCCAGGGACGCCCGGTGGGCCGCCGAGGAGGCGAAGGCCTTCTCGTACTCGCTGCCCAGCGCGTCGAACACCGCGGCCGCCGGTGACTCGTGACCCTCGTCGACCAAGACACACCCCCGTCTGACGTGTACCGATGCCGGGCATCGTGCCACCCCCGCCCGCCCGACCACAACGGCCCCGGCTTGCGGGCGCGGCGACCGGCACGGCAGGGTCGGAGGGTGCCGACTCTGCTGATCGTCCATCACACGCCCTCGCCCAACTGCCAGGCGATGTTCGAAGCCGTCCTGGCCGGTGCCACGGCCCCCGAGATCGAGGACGTACGGGTGGTGAGGCGGGCCGCCCTGTCCGCCACCGCCACCGACGTGCTGGACGCCGACGGCTGCCTCCTCGGCACCCCGGCCAACCTCGGCTACATGTCGGGCGCGCTCAAGCACTTCTTCGACCAGGTGTACTACCCGTGTCTGGACACCACGCGGGGCCGACCCTTCGGGTACTACGTGCACGGCGGCAGCGACGTCACGGGCGCGCTGCGGGGCATCGAGACGATCACGACCGGCCTGGGCTGGCGGCGTGCCGCCGAGCCCGTGACGGTGACCGGCGAACCCGACCGGGCCGCCGTCGAGCGCTGCTGGGAACTGGGCGCCACGCTCGCGGCGGGCCTGACGGACTGAGAAGGCCGCCGCCGAAGGTACGGCGGCGGCCTCCTCACCGGTCGCGTCAGGTGTCGTCCACGCGCCGCCGGTCCTGCTCGTCCCAGGTACGCGTGTCGCGCGGCTGCGTGTACGGCTCCGCCTCCGGCGGGTGGCCTCCGGCGATGGCCCGCTGCCGGGTGATCTCCGCGTCGAACTCCAGCCCCAGCAGAATCGCCAGGTTGGTGATCCACAGCCAGATCAGGAAGATGATGACACCGGCCATCGTGCCGTACGTCTTGTTGTACGACCCGAAGTTGGCGACGTAGAGGGCGAACCCGGCGGAGGCGATCAGCCAGATCACCAGTGCCAGGAAACTGCCCGGCGTGATCCACCTGAAGCCCTTGACCTTGGCGTTCGGGGCCGCCCAGTACAGCAGCGCGATCATGATGGTCACCAGGACGACCAGCACCGGCCACTTGGCGATCGACCACACGGTCAGCGCGGTGTCGCCCAGCCCGAGCAGATCACCCGCCTGGCGGGCGAGCCCGCCGGTGAACACCACGATCAGCGCGCTGATCACGGCCATCACCATCAGCGCGATCGTCACCCCGAGCCGTACCGGCAGCACCTTCCACACCGGGCGCCCCTCGGGCATGTCGTAGACGGCGTTCGCCGAGCGCATGAACGCCGCCACATAGCCCGACGCCGACCAGATGGCCAGCACCAGACCGACGACCGCCACGACCGAGCCGATACCCGCCCGGCCCTGCAGTTGCTCCACCGCCTGGGTCATGATGTCGCGGGCCGCTCCGGGTGCGGTGAGCTCCTGGAGGTTCTCCACCACCTTGTCCGTGGTGGACTTGCCGGTGAGGCCCAGGATCGACACCAGGGCCAGCAGCGCGGGAAAGAGCGAGAGCACACCGTAGTACGTCAGGGCCGCGGCCCGGTCGGTGAGCTCGTCGTCCTTGAACTCGCGCAGACTGCCCTTCAGTGCCGCGCCCCACGCGCCTTTCGGCAGCTTGGCCGGTGAGTCCGGAGCCGCCTGTTCCACCTGCTCGCTCGGTCCGGGCTCGTCCGGTTCCGGGCCCGGAGCCCGGTGACCGGGCTCGTCCGGATCCGCGCGCCGCGCCCCGCCGTCCGCGCGGCGCGCGTCCGTCGCGTCCTCGTGGGCCTGCTTGTCGTTCCGCCCCGGGATATGCAGCTTCATGGGCGCCGAGTAACCAGCGACCGGCATGTCACGCCTCTCACGGCACGGGCGGGCCCAGCGCGGAAAGGAGTTGTGGGAGCGCTCCCAAGCCTGCAGTATGCCGGTCATGACCGAGTCCCCCAGGATCCGCCCGTACCGGCGCGAGGACCGTGCCGCCCTCGACGACATCTGCGTCCGCACCGCGCACATCGGCCAGGACAGCCGTCCCCACTACGGCGACCCCGGTATCTTCCCCGCCACCTTCGCGGCCCCCTACGTGCACCTGGAACCCGAGCTGGCCTTCGTGCTGGACGACGGGGCGGGCCGGGCGGTCGGCTACATCGTCGGCACCGCCGACACCGCCCGCTTCGCCCGGGCCTTCCGCGCCGCATGGCTCCCCCTGGTCGCCGACCGCCACCCCGAGCCGTCCGGGCCCCCGCGGACGCCGGACGAGAGGATCGCCTGGCTGCTGCACCATCCCGAACGCATGGTCGTCCCCGAACTGGCCGCCTGGCCGGCCCATCTGCACATCGACCTGCTCCCCGAGTGGCAGGGCCGCGGCCACGGCCGCCGTCTGATGCGGACCTTCCTCACGGCGCTGCGCGACGGGGGAGTGCCGTCCGTCCACCTCGTCATGGTGACGGCCAACAAACCCGCCCGGGCCTTCTACGACCGTATGGGCTTCGAGGAGATCGACGCGCCGCTGGACGATTCGGTCGTCTGCCTCGGGCGCACCACGGACGGCCTCGACCGGCTCTGACGGACCCGGTCCCTCCTCTTCCGCCGAGCGGCATCGAACCCCATCGAACCGCATCGAACGCGCCACGGGCCGCCGGGAAGTGGCGTGAATGCGCGTTGCCGCTCCGCCCCGACAGGCGCAGCCTGTGCTTGGGAGCGCTCCCATGCCGCGGTTCGGGTGACGCGCCCGCATCCCCACGACCCCCACAGTGGAAAGAAGGACCTCATGGGTTGGCATGTGCATGATTTACGGGCGTTCCGGTCCCGCCTCTCGCTCGCCCTGGCCGTCGCGGTCGCCGCCCTGCTCAGCCTGATCCCCTGGAGCGGCACCGCCGTCGCCCACGGCTCCGTGGTCGACCCCGCGTCCCGCAACTACGGCTGCTGGCAGCGCTGGGGGAGCGACTTCCAGAACCCGGCGATGGCCCAGCAGGACCCGATGTGCTGGCAGGCGTGGCAGGACGACCCCAACGCCATGTGGAACTGGAACGGCCTCTACCGCAACGGCTCCGGCGGCGACTTCCGGGCCGTGGTCCCCGACGGCCAGCTGTGCAGCGGCGGGCGCACCGAGGGCGGACGCTACGACTCACTCGACGCGGTGGGTGCCTGGAAGACCACGGACGTGGACGACGACTTCACGGTCCGGCTGTACGACCAGGCCAGCCACGGCGCGGACTACTTCCGCGTCTATGTGAGCCGGCAGGGCTTCGACCCCGCCACCCAGCCGCTGGGCTGGAACGACCTGCACCTGGTGGCCAGTACGGGCTCCTACGCCCCCAGCCAGAACTACTCGATCCCGGTGAGCACCTCCGGCCTCAGCGGCCGCCACGTCGTCTACACGATCTGGCAGGCCTCGCATATGGACCAGACGTACTTCCTGTGCAGTGACGTGAACTTCGGCTGACCTGCGCCCACTTCACCGATCCCGTTCCAGGGTCCCCGCCGGACGCAGCTGATCCGGCGGGGACTTGATGTTCCAGGGGCCCGCGTTCCCTGAGATTCCGCGAAGAAATCGTGAGGCGTTTGAACACGCGGCGGCCCGTCTGCGTATGGGGCGTGGGAATCCCATGCCGACCCCCCGCAACAAAGCGTAGGAGTACTGCCTTGGCACGCAACACACGCAGACGCCCCAAACAGCGCGCGACGCTCGCCGCATTCGCCCTGATCCTGGGCGGAGGCGGGATGATGGCGGCCAACGTCTACGCTTCCGCGACGGAAGAGGGCGGGCCCGGTGACGCGCAGGTCCTCTCGGGTGCCACGATCGACTGTCCGGACGTGTCCACGGCCGACCAGCTGGCGTCGGTGCCCGAGGAGGCGCGGCCGGAGGTGGACAAGGAACTCGCCTCCCTGGACGCGCAGATAGCCGAGGCCTACAAGCGCCTCGGGGAGTCCGCCGACGCTCTCCGCAACGACCCGGGCTTCGCGGACAACGCGATCGCGGGACCGCTGGAGGAGAAGCGCTCCGCGACCCTCGCCCGTATCGCGACCGCCATCGACCGGGTCGGCGACAAGCCCGAGGGCCTCGAGGAACTCGCCGCCTGCGCGGTGCGCGAGTCCGGCAACGCCCCCGCACAGCCGGACGCCGGTCAGGAGGGCGACGGCGGCCAGGGCGAGCAGGCGGACGACGGAGGCGACGGCCAGGACCAGCAGGGCCAGGGCGGAGAGGGCCAGGGCGGACAGGACCAGGGCGATCAGGGCCAGGAGCAGGGCGGGAACGGCGGTCAGGCCGGCAACGGACCCGTCGCCGGCGACTACGTCGACATCGAGAGCGTCCAGCCCAACGTCTCCCAGCCGAAGCGGACGGGCAACGCCTCCACGGGCACCTTCGTCAGCGACTGCGGCGTCAACGCGAACGGCGTGTTCAACTCGGACAACGTGATCGCCGCCCCGGGTGTCGCCAACGGCGCCCACCACTTCCACGACTACATCGGCAACCAGGCCACCAACGCCTTCTCCAGCGACGAGGACCTCGCCAAGGCGGAGACCAGCTGCGTGGACCAGGGCGACAGGTCCTCGTACTACTGGCCGGTGCTGCGCCTGCAGAACGGTGTCGAGGAGCAGGACGCCAACTCGCCGGGCGGTGGCATCGAGGGCAACGTCGGCGAGATCGTCACGCCCAAGGAGGTCACCCTGACCTTCGTGGGCAACCCGCAGGGCGAGGTCACCGCCATGCCGCGGCTGTTGCGCATCATCACCGGTGACGCCAAGTCGTTCGTCAACGGCCCGGCCAACGCCAACGCGTCCTGGAGCTGCACCGGCTTCGAGGACCGGCAGCTGACGGACAAGTACCCGCTGTGCCCGCAGGGCAGCGACGTGGTGCGCACCTTCGACTTCCAGAGCTGCTGGGACGGCCGCAACACCGACAGCGCCAACCACCGTACGCACATGGCGTTCATGGACGAGGCGGGCAACTGCCCCTCCGGCTTCAAGCCCGTGCCGCAGCTGGTGCAGCGCATCGTCTACGACGTCGACGCGCCGAGCCTGGACGACGGCGGCAGGACCACGCCGCTGTTCGCGGTGGACGCCTTCCCGGAGCAGCTGCACAAGCCGATCACGGACCACGGCGACTTCATCAACGTCTTCGACGAGGACCTGATGAACGAGATGGTCGACTGCATCAACGAGGGCCGCACCTGCGGCGCCGGCGGTGACGGCGGCGACGGTGACGGCGACGGCGGCAACGGCGACGGCGGCGACCAGGGCGAGGAGCCCCAGCAGCCGGAGGAGCCGCAGCAGCCGGAGGAGCCCACGGCCACGCCCGACGACCCGGGCCAGGGCGACGGCGGCGACAAGCCCGGCGACGGCGGCGGTCAGAACGACGACGGCGGCCAGAACAACGGCGGCAACCAGGACAACGGCGGCGACCAGGGTGACGGCGGCCAGGAGCAGCCCACCCAGAACCCGTCCGAGCCGGCGGCCGAGGAGCCCGCGGACGACGGCGCCACCGCGCAGCCCGGCGTCAAGGCGTCGCTCCCGGCCCAGGACGGCGAGGGCGCCGGTGCCGGAGACCAGGACGCCGACAAGGGCGACAAGGGCGGCAAGGACGACGACGGCGGCCGGGCGGCCCAGGCCGCCGAGGTGCCCGGCAGTCTCCCGGAGCTCGGGGCCGAGGACCGGACCGGGACGCAGGCCCAGGGCGGCAGCCTCGCCGAGACCGGGGCGCAGCTCTGGCCGGCCGCGCTCGGCGGAGTGCTGGTGATCTTCGGCTTCTTCGTCCTGCGGAGCGTGCGACGAGGCGCCTGATCCCCACGCCACGGCACGGCGGCAGGACCCGAGCGGGTCCTGCCGCCGTGCGTTGATTTCGCGCCCGCCGCCCCTTCCCGTTCCCGTCCCCCGGGGGCGCTGCCCCCGGACCCCCGCTCCTCAAACGCCGGAGGGGCTGGTTTCAGCCCCTCCAGGGGCGGCGGGGGCGAGGAAACCGGGCGGCGTCAGCCCGTCGTCTCCGCGTCGTACGCCGTCAGCAGCAGGGCCACGTCGTCCGGACGGTCCTCCGTCCGGCGGGCCGTGCGGATCAACCGGTCGGCGATCACCTCCACGGAGTCCGTGCGGCTGTCCGCCAGCGAGCGCAGCACCTCCTCGATGCCCGTCTCGATGTCCCCGCCGGGCGTCTCGACCAGCCCGTCCGTGTACAGCGCCAGCACACTGCCGGGGGCCAGCGTCAGCGTCGTCACCGGATAGACCGCGTCCGGCTGCACACCGAGCATCACCCCGCCGGGCACGTCCAGGCTCTCGGTACGCCCGTCGGGATGGCGCAGCAGGGGCGGCGGGTGACCCGCCCGGACCGCCAGGGCGCGGCCGGTGGCCGGTTCCAGCTCGATGTAGCAGCAGGTGGCGAAGACGTCCGTCTCCAGCTCGGCCAGCAGCCGGTTGGTGTGGGTGATGACCTCCTGCGGCGGCCGCCCGCTGGACGCGAAGGCGTGCACCGCGCTGCGCAGCTGCCCCATGACGGCGGCGGCGCCGACGCTGTGCCCCTCGACGTCACCGATGACCAGGGCGACCCCCCGCCCCGTCCGGATCACGTCGTACCAGTCGCCGCCGATGGCCATGCCCTGGGTGCCGGGCAGATAGCGGCCGGTGGCGCGCAACCGGTCGATGGCGGGCAGCCGGTGCGGCAGCAGACCCTCCTGCAGCCCGCGCGCCACGGCGGACTCCGCGTCGTACAGCCGGGCCCGCTCCATCGCCTGCGCCGCCAGTCCGCCCAGCGCGGTCAGCGCGCTGCGCTCCTCGGGGGTGAACCGGTGGGGCGATTCCCAGCCGAGGATGCAGGATCCGACCGGGTGGCCGGAGGCGATCAGCGGCAGGAACGCCCAGGCGCCCATCGTGTCCAGGGTGAGCCCCGGATAGGCGTTCGCCAGGGCCTCGGACGACTCGAAGAACAGCGGGAGCCGGGTGGTCAGCGCGTGCACACCGGGCAGGTCGGCGTCGAGCGGGACCCCTTCGAACGGGTCGAGGAAGTGCTCCGGATAGCCGGACTCCCACAGCAGGTACATCCGCCCGTCACGGACCGTGTAGAGGGCGATCTCCTGCGCCCCGAACCCCGGCAGCAGCTGCTCGGACACGGCCCGGCACACGTCCCTGACGGTGACGGCCTCGGTCAGCACGCTGGCCATCTGCACCACGTGGTAGAGGGCCCCCGCACGGGTCGGCGCGCCCAGCGCCGACGGCGCCCCGGTACCCGCGGTGACCGGCGCCAGGGTCCGCCCCGGCGCCGTCCCGGCGGGAGCGTCGGTGCGGAAGACACGGCCGGTCAGTCCGTGCACCCCGGGATAGAGCACGAACCCCAGCCAGAGGCCGTCCGGATCGTGCACCAGGTACGACACCGGCTCCTGCGACAGCATCGCCGCCCGGTAGCGGTCCTCGTAGGCCGGATCGCGCAGCCAGGGGAGCACCTCCCACGGATGATGGCCGAGCAGGCGTTCCAGCTCGGCGCCCAGCAGTTCCTGACAGCGGCGGTTGGCGTAGATGACCCTGCCGTCCTGGTCGAGGGAGAACAGCCCGTCCGGCAGGCGCTCCGCGGCCTCCGCCGCGGTGACCCCGCCGGCCGCGTCGACCAGGGCGCCCACCAGGATCCGCGCGGCCCCCTCCACCCGTACGACATGGCCCCACAGCTCCACGGGCCGGTAGCGGGCCCGGCCCTCGTCGTCGGGCTCGTCCAGCACCCGGAAGTGCCGGGCCCTGACCTGGCCGGTCTCCTCCGCCTCCCGCCGGCTCGCCCGCAGTTCGTACAGGTCCTCGGGGCTGACCCGGTCCTCGACCTCCGCCATGGTGCCGCCGAACTCCGCCCGGTCGACGCCCAGCAGGGACAGCGCGTCGTCGTCCCCCGACCAGGTGTCGTCGTCCAGGTCCCACTCGAGGATGCCGACCTCCACGGCCAGGGCCGGGGGAGTGGGCAGCCGTACGTTGACCGGCTGGTCGTCGTAGTCGATGGCGTAGGCCACCGCGTCCGCCCCCTCCCGGCCCGGCGTCCGGCGGGCGAACTCGGTGAGCCGCTCCTCCATGTCCCGGCCCGCCGCCCGCAGCGCCGCCCGCACCACCTGTTCGTCCGCCGGTTCCCGGCTGGCCGAACGCAGCACCGCCAGGACACCCACGTCCTCGCCGCCGACCCGGACGGGGCGGTAGGCGTGCGCGAACGAGTACGGCAGGGCGGCGGTGAACTGCGGGAAGCGCAGCATCGTCGCCCGCTCGTCCGGGAGCCACAGTTCCTCGCCCCTGCGGTACGCCTCCGACATGGGCAGGGAACCGCCCACCGGAATCCGCCACCACGGCTTCAGCAGCGACCTCGGCACGCCGCAGACCACGCACAGCACCAGTGAGCGCCGGTCGCGCGAGCGCAGATAGACCAGACCGCCGTATCCGCCGACGTCCTGGACCGCCGCCACCACCGGATCGGCGAGCGCGTCCTCGACGCGGCGCTCCGGGTGCGCCGTCCGGATCTCCTCCGCACCCCGGCCGTGCACGCCCGCCGGCCGCTTCCCGTGCGGTGCGGCGGCTGCATCATCCATGTCGCGTCCTCCCGGTGCGGACGCACGGGACATCCATTCGGTTGCTTCCCCCCAGGATGTGCCATGCCCGCCCGTCCGGCGACCGGCCGGAGAAAAGCCGCAACCTTCGGGGCATCCCGCTCGTCTCACCCGATATCAGAAGGTTGCGAGCCCAGGGGGCCCAAAATGCTTCAACCAAGAACAACAAGAACAATCTGTGCGACTCTCGTGCTCGCGGGCACGGTGCTGGCGACGGCGGCCGTCCCGGCCGCGGCCATCCAGACCGCGCCCGTCCGGGCCGCGGCGGCGTGTCCCACCGGCTGGGGCAGCCTCGCCAAGACCGACACCGACAGCACCACCGCGCCGGTACGCGACATCAGGACCGGCCGGCACGACTGCTTCGACCGGATGGTCGTCGACCTCCCCGGCACCGCACAGGGTGACCTCGGCTACTCCGTCCGGTACGTCGACCGTCTGCTCCAGGACGGATCGGGCCGCCCCATCCCCGTCGCCGGCGGCGCCGTCCTCGAAGTGCGGGTGGCCGCACCCTCCTACGCCCCCGAGACCGGCGAGCCCACCTACCCCGCCCGCGCCGGACACCCCCTGCCCGGCGTGAACCTCAGCGGGTACCGCACCTTCAGGGACGCCCGGTTCGCCGGCAGCTTCGAGGGCGAGACGCAGATCGGCCTCGGCGTGCGCGCACGGCTGCCGTTCCGGGTCCTCGAACTCCCCGGCCGCCTCGTGATCGACGTCGCGCACGGCTGGACGGCAGGCCGCTGACCCGCTCACTTCTCCGCGGTGCCGGTCTCGCAGACCCGGCGCGCCACCTCACGCAGTTTGGTGTTGGTGCGCTGGGACTGCGTGCGCAGGATGTCGAAGGCCTGGTCCTCCGTGACATGGTGCCGGCCCATCAGGATGCCCATCGCCTCGCCGATCAGATGCCGGGTGGCGATGGCCTCCTGCAACTGGGCGTCGGTCACGGCCGTGGAGAAGGCGACCGCCGCGTGCGAGGCCAGCAGCCAGCCCGCCGTCTCGCTGTCCTCGGTGAACATCCCCGGCTTGCGGGAGTACATGTTGAGCGCCCCCAGCTCCTCCTCCCGCGTGTACAGCAGGAAGCCCATCATGCTGCCCACCCCGAGCTCCCGGCAGCGGGGCACGAACGACCGCCAGCGTTCCGGCTCGGCGGTGAAGTCGGGGATGCGGAAGACCCGCTCGGAGCGGTCCGGCCGGGCCGCGTCGAAGCACGGCCCTTCCCCCAGACGCTCCTGGAGCCGGTCGCTGTCGTTCACCAGCTGTTCGGTGGGCGCCAGCGAACTCACCCGGCCCTCCCGCAGCACGAGGATCCCGGAGGCGTCGCAGCCGTCGACCAGCTCCACCGCGGAACGCGTGATCTGCTCCAGGGTGGAGTCGAGGGTGTGCTCGGCCAGGAGATCACGGGCCATGGAAGCCATCTGCTGAGCGAATCCCCGCCAGTCCACCGTCCGCCTCCCTGAGTGCCGCAGCCAGAACACACCGCGTCTACCCCGTGCGCATATGCGGCACGCCGGTGAACGCGACGATCCCGGGCAGACGGCGTACGTGATCCACGGCCGTCCCGGAATCCCGGGACACGCCGGGCCGGCTGCCAGAGAAGGGAACCACCACGGTGACCACGCCCCAGCGCCGTACGCGCCCGCTGTACCGCCGCCGGCGGCGGTTCGACCTGCGCGCGACCGCCATGTTCTTCGGCCTCCTCGCCACGGCCGTGGTCACGGCCGGCTTCACGGTGCGTGCGCTGGCCGGAGTCGTGCAGCGGCGCCCGGTGTGGGCCGCGGTGCTGCTCTGCGTGGCCCTCGCGGCCGTACTGGCCCACCGGCGCAGACGCGGGCCGTCCGCGGCACGGATCGCCCGCCGGACGGGCGAGGCGCTGCACCGGGGGACCACGACGGCGCTCGACGCCCTGGAACCACCGCCGCCCGCGCCGGCCGACGCGCGCGCCGGCCGGCCGGAGCAGGGGTACGACTTCGACGCCCTGAGCCCGCAGGAGTTCGAGGAGGCGACCGCGGCCCTGTGCCTGCGCGACGGCTGCTCACAGGTGGAGGTCGTCGGCGGCGCGGGTGACCTCGGGGCCGACGTGGTGGCGCTGTCCCCCGAGGGCCGCCGCGTCGTCATCCAGTGCAAGCGCTACGGCGACGACAACAAGGTCGGCTCGCAGGACCTCCAGCGCTTCGGCGGCACCTGCTTCACCGTCCACGAGGCGGACGTGGCGCTCGTCGTCACCACCGGCGGGTTCACCGCACCCGCCGAGGAGTACGCGGCCCGGTGCGGCATCGTCTGCGTCCCGCGCGACGGCCTGCTCGCCTGGAGCGAGGGCCGCACACCGGCACCGTGGGAGACGGGCACCGGGCCGCAGGTCTAGGGCCTGGCTGACAATTCCCGCCTGCCCCGCGACGCCATGCACGTACTCTCGCCGCACCGGGCGCAGAGCCACGTACATCCAGTACGAGGCTCTGCGCCCGGCACTCCCCCAGCCTTCGGCCGGGGGGACCCAGGGCACGCACCTGACGCCGCGGGGCCGCCCTCCGGGCGATGGCGGGAATCGTCGGACAGGCCCCGGGCCCGATTGTCAGTGGCGGATGCCACCCTGCCGGTATGGACGAACTGGAGTTCATGCGCGGCCGGGTCTACGGGGCGGACCACGACGACCCGGGCCCGCGTGCGGGGCGGTCGTACGCGGAGCTGGCCGGCGGGCCGCTGGACGGTCTGCTGCTGGATGTCACCGGCCGGGGCGAGCCGGACCCGGGGGAGGGCGTCCGCCTGCGCACCGAGATAGGGCGCTACGGGCCGGGCGGACACTCGGTGTACGTGCCCCGGTACCCCGGCGGCCGGGTGTACGACTGGCGGGGCGATGTCCCCTGAGCGGTGTGCGCACCGGGGGAACGGGGGCAGACGTGAGCCATGGGCGTCCGCGGTCCGTCGTGGGCGCGAAGAGGGCGGAGCGAGCCATGGGACTGCTGGCGGAGGGCGGCACCGCACTGCGCGACCGGATCGGTCACGCGATCTTCTCCAGGGTGGCCGGGCCGGACGGCCCGGACAACCGCGCGCGCATCCACGGCACACCGGGCCCCCGCTGGTTCGGGCCCGAGAGGCCGGTGCGGAGGGTGCACGGGGACGCGTCGATGTTCATCGGCGGCCTGTCGGCCCTGCTGCTCCAGTCGCTCCACCCGCTGGCCATGGCCGCCGTCGCCGGACACTCCGGGTTCCGCGGGGACCCCTGGGGGCGCCTCCAGCGGACCAGCACCTTCCTCGCCGTCACCACCTACGGCACCGCCGACAGCGCCCAGCAGGCCGTCGACCGGGTACGGGCCGTCCACGAGACGGTGCGCGGCACCACCGCCGACGGCGAGGAGTACCGGGCCGCGGACCCCCGTCTGCTGTGCTGGGTGCACATCGCGGAGGTCGACTGCTTCCTGCGCGCCCACCAGCGCTACGGCGCCCGCCCCCTGGACCGGGAGGGCTGCGACGCGTACGTCGCCGACATGGCCCGCATCGCCACCGCCCTCGGTGTGCCCGACCCGCCCGTCGACCGCGCCGGACTCGACGAGCGGCTGGCCGCCTACCGGCCCGAACTGCGCGCCACCGCCGAGGCACGCGCCACGGCCCGCTTCCTGCTGCTCGACCCGCCCGTCCCGCTGCTCGCCCGGCTGCCCTACGGCGTCCTCGCCGCCAACGCCGTGTCCCTGCTGCCCGGCTGGGCCTCCCGCGCGCTGTGGCTGCCCCGCGTGCCCCCGGCCGAGGGCGTGTGCGTGCGCCCGCTCGGCACCGCCGTCACCGCGGGCATCCGCTGGGCCCTCGCCCCGACCCGCGACACCACCGCCTGACCCCGACCGGGCTCGTCTTCGCGGCGCCGCCGGTTGAGGCGGGCCGGAGAGGGCACTCAGTGCTGGCTGGTGTCGGTCGAGGACACGGGAGGTCGAAGTGGCGGTTCGTCATCGTCTGATCAAAGCGAGCCCGCGGTCCGTGTGGGCCGTGCTCGAGGACGGCACCCGCTACGCGGACTGGGTCGTGGGGACGGCGTCCTCCGAGCCGGTGCGCGGGCACTGGCCGCAGCTCGGCTCCGCGATCGGCTACGAGGTGCACCTCGGGCCGTTCAGCCTGACCAACGAGACCGTCGTCCGGCGCTGCGTGCCGGGCGAGGTCCTGGAGCTCGAGGCGAAGGCGGGACCGCTCGGCACGGCGCGGATCGCCATCGAGGTGCACACCTGGGGGGACCACACCCTGGTCAAGGTGGACGAGCACCCGCTGCGGGGCGCGGGAGGCCGCCTGCACAACGTGGCCGTGGAGGGACTGCTCCAGCTCCGCCACCGCGCCATGCTCGCCCGGCTGGCGGACCTCTGCGAGACCGAGGCCGCGGAGGAGGAACGCCGCCGCCCCATGGGCCAGGTCGTCGCCCCGCGCCCGGACGGGGGAGGCGCAGGTGCCTGACGCCGTGGTGATCGGAGCCGGACCCAACGGACTGGTCGCGGCGAACCTGCTCGCCGACGCCGGCTGGAGCGTGGAGGTACTGGAGGAGCAGCCGGAGCCCGGCGGCGCCGTCCGCCACGACCGCGGCGTCGAGCCCGGCTTCGTCAACGACCTCTTCAGCTCCTTCTACCCGCTGGCCGCCGCCTCCCCGATCGTCTCCGGGCTGCACCTGGAGCGTCACGGGCTGCGCTGGAGCCACGCCCCGCACGTCGTCGCGCACCCGCTGACGGACGGCCGGTGCGCGGTGCTCGACCGCCGTGTCGACGTCACCGCCGACTCGCTGGACTCCTTCGTGCCGGGAGACGGCGCGGCCTGGCGGCGGCTGCACGACGTGTGGGAGAACCTGCGGCCCGACCTGCTCGACGCCCTGTTCACGCCCTTCCCGCCCCTCCGTTCCGGGGCCCGGCTGGCGGTACGGCTGCGCGGCACGGGCGGACTGCGCATGGCACGCACCCTGGCCCTGCCGGTGCGCCGGATGGCCGAGGAGGAGTTCCGGGGCGAAGGGGGAGGGCTGCTGCTGGCCGGCAACGCCCTCCACGCCGACCTCGCGCCGGAGGCCGCGGGCAGCGGCGGCTTCGGCTGGCTGATGTCGATGCTCGGACAGACGTACGGCTTCCCGGTGCCGGCCGGTGGTTCCGGCGCCCTCACCGAGGCCCTGGTACGGCGTCTGGAGGCGCTCGGCGGGGTACTGCGCTGCGGCCAGCGCGTCGACCGGGTGGTCGTACGCGACGGCCGCGCCACGGGCGTGCGCACGGCCGGCGGTGAGACGGTCGCGGCCGACCGCGCCGTCCTCGCCGACGTGGCCGTGCCCGCCCTGTACGGCGAACTCGTCGCCCCCGAGCACCTTCCCGCCCAGCTGCTGTCCGACCTGCGGCGCTTCCAGTGGGACTTCGCCACGTTCAAGGTCGACTGGGCGCTCGACGGGCCGGTCCCCTGGGCCTGCGAGCAGGCCGCGGGCGCCGGCACCGTCCATCTCGCGGACGGACTCGGGGAACTCACCCGCTTCGCCGCCCAGCTCGCCACCCGCCACGTACCGGACCGGCCCTTCAGCCTGTTCGGCCAGATGACGACCTCCGACGCCTCCCGCTCCCCCCGGGGCACCGAGTCCGCGTGGGCGTACACCCACGTGCCCCACGACATCGCGGGCGACGCCGGCGGGGAGTCGCTCACGGGCAGCTGGGACGCCGAGGAGCAGGAGATCATGGCCGACCGCGTCGAGCGTCAGGTGGAACGCTTCGCGCCCGGCTTCCGTGCCAGGATCCGGGCCCGGCGCGTCCTCGCTCCGCCCACCCTCCAGTCCCTCGACCGGAACCTGCACGGCGGCGCCATCAACGGCGGCACCGCGGCCATGCACCAGCAGCTGTTCTTCCGCCCGCTCCCCGGCACCGGGCGCCCCGAGACCCCCGTCAAGGGCCTGTACCTGGCCTCCGCGGGCGCCCACCCGGGCGGCGGGGTGCACGGCGCGCCGGGCGCCAACGCCGCCCGCGCCGCCCTGCGCCGGCTGCCGGCGCCCGCGCTGACCGGCGTACAGCGGCTGCTGGCCCACCGCGACCGCACGGGCCGCAGGCAGCCGGACACGGGCGGGCCCACGGGCGGACGGGCCGACGGCGGATGACCGGATCGCCGGCCCGGGCACACCATCGAGCACAGGCGGAGACGAGACGATGACCGGACACCAAGACGGTCCCGACCACGCCCACCGGCGCCCCGAAGGGCTCAGCGACGAGACCGTCGAGGCGCTCGGGTCGCTGTCGAAGGCCCTGGAGACGACCGAGCGCGCCCGGGGCCACCTCTACAGCTTCCACCAGCTCACCGGCACCGCCGATCTGGAACTCGACCGCGCGGTCGAACTGCTGCACAAGGCCGGGCACGCCGACTGGGCCGACACCGTGCGCACCCAGGTCCTCGGCCGCAACGTGATCCCGGACCACTGGACGTTCCAGATCGTCGAGGCCTACGACACCACCTACTACCGGCCGTTCAAGGAGATCGAGCAGGGCGCCGTCGAGGAACTCGCAGAGGGCCGCGACCACCTGTACGAGGCCGAGATGAAGGAGGCCCGCCGCACCGTCGGCCACCCCGACCACACGGCCCGCCCCGGCCCCACCGCGCAGCCGCGCGCCGAGGAGGGCCGGTGACCGGCACCGCGCTGCGCGGCCGCACCGTCGTGGTGACGGGCGCCGCACGCGGGATCGGCGCGGCCCTCGCCCGCGACCTCGCCGGACGGGGCGCCCGTATCGCCCTGCTCGGCCACGAGAGGGCCCGGCTGGAAGCGGTGGCCGCCGGCCTGCCGACGCGGGCGCTCGTGTGCGAGGCCGACGTCACCGACGACGACGCGCTGGACGCGGCCGCCGCACTGGTCAGGGCCCGCCTAGGTGCCGCCTCCGCCGTCGTGGCGGGCGCCGCCGTCGCCGAGGGCGGCCCGTTCCTCACCTCCGACCCGCGACTGTGGCGGCGCGTGGTCGACGTCAACCTGACCGGCAGCGCGGCCACGGCACGTGCCTTCCTGCCGGATCTGCTGGCGACGAAGGGCTACTACCTCCAGGTGGCCTCACTGGCCTCGATCGGCGCCGCCCCCATGATGAGCGCCTACTGCGCCTCCAAGGCGGGGGCCGAGGCCTTCGCCCACGCCCTGCGCGCGGAAGTGGCGCACCACGGTGTCGCCGTCGGCATCGGCTACCTCAGCTGGACCGACACCGACATGATCCGCGACGCGGACCGCTACCCCGTCCTGCGGGAGCTGCGCCGCCGGATGCCCCCGCCGGCCCGGCGGCTGCACCCCGTGGACGAGGCCGCCGCCCGGCTCGGGACGGCCGTGGAACACCGCAGCAGGGCCGTCTACATGCCGCGTTGGCTGCGCCTGGCACAAGTGGCGCGCACCGCGCTCCCCCCGGTGGTGCTGCGTGCGACCCGCCGGAACCTGGCCCGCCTGGAGGCCGAGGACCCCCTGCACCACACCGGCCTCCTGGGCGCCGGAGGGGCGGCCGACCGGGCCGCGTCCCGCCCGGGCCGGTGACCCGACCGCACCGGAAAGGCGGCCGGAGGACCGCTCAGGGTGCCGGGACGGCCGTCCGTACGGCGTGGTGGACGGCGCGGGCCAGCCGCGCCCCCCACAGGGAACGCGGCCCGGCGAACGCGTACGTCTCCTCGCCGGGGACGGGCGTGCCGGCCATCACGCACACCGCGTCGGTGGGAGTGCCGGAACAGTCGAGACCGGCCTCCACCAGGGCCTGCACCTTCGCCTCCGTGGCCGTGGCCACCGCGTTGACCAGGGCGGAGTCGCTCAGCGGCACCGGCACCGCGGCCACGATGTTGATCGTGCCCGGCGCCTGCGGTCCGCCCCGGCCCGTCCCCGGCACGGCGGCCCAGCCGCGCACGTCGACACCGGCCGTGACGAAGGCGTCCGCGCCCTCGTCGTGCCCGTGGGCGTACGCCGAGACGTCCGCCGCGGTCATCAGCCCCACCCCCGGACCCTCCGCGCCCGCGGCGGACGCCAGGCCGGCGAGATGCCGGTCCGGGTCGGTGCGCCGGTAACCGTGGGAGACCTGCGCGTTGAGGACCCAGGCGCGCTCGCCGATGCCCCCGCCGAGCACCGCGCTGCTGATCATTCTCCGTCCGGGGCCCGGCGCCCAGAGCAGTGCGTGCAGCCGGTCCCCGTCCTCCACCCGGGTCAGGCGCCGGGGGTGCGCGAGCGACGACGCGGTGGTGCGGGGCGGCGGGAGAAGGGCGGTCACCGGCGGGGCTCCTTGCGGGATCGGACCGGCCGATCGTACGGCGCGGCGGCCGGCCCTCCGGCACGGGGTCCCGGTCAGTGCCGCGCCCGCTCCGGCCCGGGCGCCCGGAAGCAGGCGGTGACCGTCTTGCCGTGGGGACAGGGATGCGCCTCCCACGCGTCGGCCAGGGCGTCGACGAGGAGCATGCCGCGCCCGCCCACCTGTTCCGTGCTCGGCCCCCGGGGTGCCGGCAGGGTGGCCGAGGCGTCGTGCACCGAGATGTGCAGACACCGCTGGTCCCACGTCATGATCAGATGGGCCGTGCTGTGGGCGTGCCGGTGGGCGTTGGTGACCAGCTCCGACACCGTCAGCAGCACCGCCTCCACGGTCTCCGGGGCGGTGCTGGTCCAGCCCAGCACGTCGAGATGCCCGCGTGCCCAGTCCCGGGCCGCCTTCACCTCGCTGTCCAGCGGCAGCGAGCGCGCCCAGCCCACTGCGCGGACCGACGATCCGGTCATGGTGGTCCTCTCCGGTGCTGTGGGTCCGAACCGGTCACGGTCGCACGGGCCTCGGGGCGCGGGCCGCGCGGAAGAAGGCCCGGGCTCAGCGGCGACCGCCGCGGAGCCTGCCCAGCAGCCGCTGCGCCTGGGCCCGGCGCCGGGGGTCGGCCGCGGCCCTGCGCACCTGCTCGGCCGTGCGCCGCCCCTGAGGGCTCCTGGCGAACCGCTTGATGCGCTCGATCATGCTCGGCATGAGTGCTTCCTCTCCGCGGGTGTCCGCTCCGATGCCCGCCGTACTCCGCCTACCCCCTGCGCGCGGAGTCAGCCCTGCGGCCGGACCGGCGGCTCATGTCTCCTCCAACGGCTCGTACACCTCGGCTCCCAGGCCGAACGTCCACGCCACGCCCTCCCGCGCGGTCCGGGTCGCGGGAGGCACCCGCAGCCAGTACGTGCGGTGGGTGCCGTCGGGCTCCGGAGTGGAGTTGAGGACCTCGACCATGACGACCGGTTCGTCGTCGAGCAGGTCGATGCGCCACAGGGTGCCCGTACCGTCCCGGTGCAGCGGCCGCGCCCCGGAGTCGGCCAGGTAGCGGTCGTAGCCGTAGTACTCGAGCATCACCCGCCGCAGTTCGGCGTTCTCCTCGTCCCGGATCCGCTCCGGGGTGAGGGTGCGCAGCTCCTCCAGGAAGGCGCGCTCCACCGGCATGCCGCGCCAGGCGCACAGGGCGAAACCGTCGGGGAACTCCAGGGCCGGTCCCTCGCCGTGGTCGAGCCGGCCGGCCTCGTCCCGGTGCAGCGCCACGGGACGCTCGCACACCACCGCCGCCTTCTCGAACGGCCACCACCAGCCGGCGCTGCGGCACACCCGGGCGGCTCCGGTGAGCGCCGACCCCTCGGTGTGCAGGGCGGCCAGCCATGGCGCGTCGTGCTGTCCGAGCAGCGCGTCCAGCAGGATCAGCCGTATCTCCGTCCGGGCGGCCGGGTCGCCGTCGGCGAGCTCGTCGAGGACCCCGGTGCGGATCCGGTCGACCAGTGACTGGGTGCCGTCCCACAGGGCCCCGCCCGTCTCCGACCAGCGCCGGGACCAGCCCGCGGCGCCCAACTCCTCGTGCGCGCGACGGCGTTCGGCCGCCCACGGGGCGGTGCGCACCGCCTCACGGACGCTCGCGCCGAACTCCGCCCCCCGCCGGATCAGGGTCACCGCCTCGCGCGGCGACCCGGCCCAGACGATGCGCTCCGGCTCGGCCAGCCCCGCGCTGCGGTACGCGAGCCGGACACCCTCCTCCGCCTCCGCACGGTCGGCCGGCCCGACGGCCGCCGCCCATCCGCGCCAGTGCGCCGTCCCGTCCCCGGTCGCCGCGGTCACCGCCGCCGCCCCGCTCTCCTGTGTGATCGTCATCGTCAACGTCCCCTGTCCCTGCCCGGTCCTGATGTTCCCCACGGTCGCCGGTCCCCGTCAGTCGGCCACCAGCCGCACCGCACCGGGGACGTACTCCCGCTGCCGGACGACCCGGAACCATCCCTTCGGCAGCGCGATCGCGGCATGCTCCTCGTGCACCACCCGGCCGCCCTCGG
This sequence comes from Streptomyces sp. NPDC030893, assembly GCF_055571535.1. Classification (NCBI taxonomy): domain Bacteria; kingdom Bacillati; phylum Actinomycetota; class Actinomycetes; order Kitasatosporales; family Streptomycetaceae; genus Streptomyces; species Streptomyces sp. NPDC030893. The sequence continues at coordinate 32,421 of NZ_JBVIFC010000010.1, forward strand.
GCAGATGCAGCAGGAACGGCCCGTACGGGCCCGGCTCGCGGACCAGGTGGCCCCGGCCGAGCACCGCGTGCGCGTGCCCGGTGACCTCACCCAGGGCCAGGACCAGCCGGCCCCGGGCGTCGCGCGGCTCCTTGGGCGCGTCCGGGACATGGGACGGCACCGCCTCCTCGGCGACGGGCACGATCAGCACATCTCCCTGCCGGTACACGGCTCTCCCCTCCGCTCCGGCGCACGGTGCTCCGGAGACCATGCGCAGACAGTACGGGCGGGCACTGACAACGGGCCGTCACCAGCCCCGCCGCCGGGCGCTGTCAGTCGCTGTTGGTAGAACTGCTGCACGCAGCGCCGGACGGCTCGCACCATGCCCCCGGAGCACCGTCCCCTTCCCGTGTCGCACGACAGGAGCAGCCCGTATGACGATCGGTGGCCACCTCGAGGAGCTGTACGGCCTTCCCGCCTTCACCTTTCCCAGGCGCGGCGAGACACCGCGGGAGCTGCCCGAACCCGACGCCGTGGCCTGGCGGATCACCAGCGACACCTACGACGAAAGCGAGAAGTGGGCCGAGGCCTTCGCCCGCTTCTGCTCCGCCGTCGACACCACCCGGGTCCGCGCCCTGATCGTCGGCCCCTGGGAGGAGGCGTACGACAGGAGTTCCGACGTCGTCGTCGAGGCGCTGGTGGCCGCGCGCGACCGCCTGCCCGGCCTGCGGTCGCTGTTCCTCGGGGACTTGGTGATGGAGGAGGCGGAGATCTCCTGGATCACCCAGACCGACGTGGCACCGCTGCTGTCGGCCTTCCCCGCGCTGGAGGAGTTCGGTGTGCGCGGGGGACAGGGGCTGGAGTTCCCCGCCCTGCGCCACGACGCGCTGCGCACCCTGATCGTGGAGACCGGCGGCCTCCCGGTGGGTGTCGTCCGCGGCGTCGGGGCCAGCGACCTGCCCGCGCTGGAGAACCTCGACCTGTGGCTCGGCACGTCCTGGTACGGCGCCGACGCCGAGGCCGCCGACCTGGAACCGATCCTCTCCGGCGCCCGGCTGCCCCGGCTGCGGTACCTGGCCCTGCGCAACAGCGAGATCCAGGACGAGGTGGCCGCCGCGGTGGCGTCCGCGCCGATCGTCGCCCGGCTCGAGGTGCTGGACCTGTCGATGGGCACCCTCGGCGACGACGGCGCCACCGCCCTCCTCGCCGGACAGCCGCTGACCCATCTCAAGAAGCTGGACCTGCACCACAACTACCTGAGCGAGCCCCTGCGGCAGCGCATACGCGAGACCCTGGAGGCCGCGGGCGTCGAGGTCGACCTCGACCCGGACGACGCCGACTGGGACACGGAGGACGACGGCACCGTGAACCGCTACGTCAGCGTGGGCGAGTGAACACCCGTATGGGACGCCACCCCCGCCGCCAGGCCCCGCCCCGCGAGCCGCTGCGCTCCCCGACACCTCGTCACCGGCCCAAGGAGCGCCCTCATGCGGCCGTCGGGGAGTGACCCGGCACCGGCCGGCGCACCCGTGCGCCTCGCCGTCGTGGGCAACCCGGAGAACCGGCGGGTGACCCTCTTCGCCGACGCCGCCCGCGCGGCCGGACTGCCCGCGCCGCGCGTCGTGCCCTGGGAGCGGGTCCTGCGCGAGGGCGGCGCCGGCTTCGCTGCCGACGAGACCGTACGACTCGACTCACCCGGCGAGAACACCGAGGTCGACCGGCTGCTCCGGGGAGCGCCGGATCCCACCCGGGTCGAGGGATCGGCGCTCTGGTACACCCGGTTCGTCCAGGCGGTACGGACCCTGCGCGGGGGCATCCGGCTCGACGACCCCGACGAACTGGCCGTCCTGTTCGACAAACGGCGCTGCCACACGGTGCTCGCCGCCGCGGACGTCCCCGTGCCCTTCTCACCCACCTCCGGCCCCGACCCCGTGCCGGTGTCCGGCTGGGACGACGTACGCGCCGTGATGCGCGAGCACCGCATGCCCCGGCTCTTCGTCAAGCCCGCGCACGGCTCGTCGGCCTCCGGGGTGCTCGCCGTCGAGGCGTCGGCCCGGGGCCGGGTCAGAGCCACCACCTCCGTCGAACTCACCTCCGACGGACGGTTGTTCAACTCCCTGGCCGTCCGCCGCCACGAACGGGAGGCGGACGTCGCCGCCATCGTGGACGCCCTCGCGCCGGACGGACTCCATCTGGAGCGCTGGCTGCCCAAGGCGTCCCAGCAGGGCCGCGCCGCCGACCTGCGGGTCGTGGTGGTGGCCGGCCGCGCCACCCACGCCGTCGTCCGCACCAGCCGCTCACCGCTGACCAACCTCCACCTCGGCGGCAGCCGCGGCGACCTCGACGCGGTGTGCGAGGCGGCCGGCGACCGGTGGGCGGAGGCCCTCGCGGTGTGCGAGCGCGCCGCCGCCTGCTTCCCGCGCACCCTGTGCGTGGGCGTGGACCTGCTCCCGGCCGTCGGCTGGCGCCGGTTCGCCGTCGGCGAGGTCAACGCCTTCGGCGATCTGCTGCCCCGCCTCACCGGGCTGCCCGGCAGCGGAGCGGAGCACCTCGACACCTACGCGGCGCAGATCGACGCGGTCCTGCGCCGCGCCCGCCCGAGTACCGGCCCCGGCCGGCAGCACCACCAGCACAGAACGGGAACCGCCCATGCCAGCGCCTGAACCGACGCCCGCGTCGCACACGCACCACCCGCACGGGGCCGCCGCACCGGGCAACCCGGACATGAACGAGATCGTCGGCAGCCACGACATCCTCCTCGTCACCCTCGACACCCTGCGCCACGACGTCGCCGCCGAACTCGCCGCCGAGGGGCGCATCCCCCACCTGGCCCGCCACCTCCCCGGCGGACGCTGGGAGCGGCGGCACGCCCCGGGCAGCTTCACCTACGCCTCCCACCAGGCGATCTTCGCCGGTTTCCTGCCGACGCCCGCCGCCCCGGGCCCGCACCCGCGCCTGTTCGCGGCCCGCTTCGCCGGCAGTGAGACCACCGCCGCCCGCACCTTCGTCCACGACACCCCGGACCTGGTGTCCGGCCTGGCGAAGGAGGGCTACCGCACGGTGTGCGTCGGCGGGGTCGGCTTCTTCAACAAGCAGGGCCCGCTCGGCTCCGTACTGCCCGGGCTGTTCCAGGAGTCCCACTGGGAGCCGGAGTTCGGCGTGACCTCGCCCACCTCGTTCGAGGCCCAGATTGCCCGTGTGGAACAGGTCGTCCGGGAACTGCCGCACGAGCAGCGGCTGTTCCTCTTCGTCAACGTCTCCGCCCTGCACCAGCCCAACTGGTTCCACCGGCCCGGCGCGACCCGCGAGGACGGCGACACCCGGGCCACCCACGCCGCCGCCCTGGAGTACGTGGACCGGCACATCGGCCGGCTGTTCGCCGCCGCGGGCAGCCGACGCCGCTGCTTCGCCATCGTCTGCTCCGACCACGGCACCGCCTACGGCGACGACGGCTACACCGGCCACCGCATCGGCCACGAGTCCGTGTGGACCGTTCCCTACGCCCACTTCTTCCTGGACCCCACCCCCGCCGAGGCCGCCCGATGACCACCGTCACCCCCGCCGGGACCACCACCGGCATCCCGGAGAGCCCGTACCGGAGCTACGTCTACGCCTACCCGCACAAGACCGCCTACCGGGCCCTGGCCGACCGCCCGCGCCTGGACGCCCTCTGGGCCGCGGAACCCAAGGACGCCCTCTCCCTCTACCTGCACATCCCGTTCTGCGAGGTCCGCTGCGGCTTCTGCAACCTGTTCACCCGGATCGGCGCCCCCGACGGCCTCACCGGTGCCTATCTGGACGCCCTCGAACGGCAGGCGACGGCCGTGCGGCGGGCGCTGGGGGACCGGGAACCGGTCCGGTTCGCCACCGCCGCCTTCGGCGGCGGCACCCCCACGTTCCTCACCGCCGCCGAACTCCAGCGGCTGTGCGACATCGCCGAGCACCGCATGGGCGCCGACCTCCGTGCGGTCCCGCTGTCCGTGGAGGCCTCGCCCGCCACGGCCACCGCCGACCGGCTCCGGGTCCTGGCCGAGCGCGGCACCACCCGCCTCAGCCTGGGCGTGCAGAGCTTCGACGACACCGAGGCCCGCGCCGCCGTACGACCGCAGCGCCGCGCCGACGTCGAGGCGGCCCTCGGCCGCATCCGCGACGCCCGGATCCCCGTCCTCAACATCGACCTGATCTACGGCATCGACGGCCAGACCGAACGCACCTGGCTGCGCTCGCTGGACGCGGCGCTCGCCTGGCACCCCGAGGAGCTCTACCTCTACCCCCTCTACATACGCCCCCTCACCGGCCTCGGCCGCCGCGCGGGCGAGGCCGACCCCGCCTGGGACGAGCAGCGACTGCGCCTGTACCGGCTGGGCCGCGACCACCTCCTCGCCCACGGCTACGAACAGCGCTCCATGCGCATGTTCCGCCGCGCGGACGCCCCGGCGCAGGGGGCGGACGACTACGCCTGCCAGACCGACGGCATGATCGGACTCGGCTGCGGCGCCCGCTCCTACACCGCCGCGCTGCACTACTCCTTCGACTACGCCGTCGGCATGCACGAGATCCGCGGCATCATCGACGACTACGTCGCCCGCCCCGCCGCCGACTTCGCCCACGCCGAGTACGGCCACCGCATCGGCGCCGACGAGGCCCGCCGCCGCCACCTCCTGCAGTCCCTGCTCCAGGCGGACGGGCTCGAACTGGCCGACTACCGCACCCGGTTCGCCGGGCGGGACCCGCGGGACGACTTCCCGGCCGAGCTCTCCCGCTTCGCCGGGCGCGGCTGGCTGGAGGATCACGGCCCGGGCGCCACCGTCCTGCGGCTGACCCCCGAGGGACTGGCGCACTCCGACGCCGTGGGACCGGAGCTGTTCTCCCCGGCCGTACGGGCCGCCATGGCCGCCTACGAGCGGAAGTGAGCCCCGCCCCGATGGACCTGACGCTTCTCTACCGTGGCCCGCTCGCCTCCTGCGACTACGACTGCCCGTACTGCCCCTTCGCCAAGCGCCGCGACAGCCGCGAGCAGCTCCGCGCGGACCGCGCCTGCCTGGAGAGGTTCGCCGACTGGGCCGACGCGCAGACCACCGACCGGCTCTCCCTCCTCTTCACCCCCTGGGGCGAAGGCCTGGTCCGCTCCTGGTACCGGCACACCCTGACCCGGCTGTCCCACCGGCCGCACATCCGGCGCGTCGCCATCCAGACCAACCTCAGCTGCCGCACCGACTGGCTCGCCGACGCCGACCTGGACACCCTCGCCCTGTGGTGCACGTACCACCCGGGCCAGACCCCCTACGACCGTTTCCTGGCCAAGTGCCGCGAACTGCACAGTCTCGGGGTCCGGTTCAGCGTCGGCATCGTCGGACTGCCCGAGCACCTCGAAGCGGCGCGCCGGCTGCGCGCGGACCTGCCGGAGCAGGTGTACCTGTGGGTGAACGCCGCGGAGGGCCACACCTACGACGACACCGAGGCCGGGGTGTGGACCGCGCTGGACCCGCTCTTCCCCTACAGCCGCCGCCCCCACACCAGCGCCGGCCTGCCCTGCCGCACGGGGGAGTCGGTGATCTCGGTCGACGGCGAGGGCACGGTCCGCCGCTGCCACTTCGTCCGCGCCGAACTCGGCAACCTCTACGACGGCAGCTACCGGCAGGCCCTGCGCCCGCGCCCCTGCCCGCTGGCCACCTGCGACTGCCACATCGGCTACGTCCACCTCGAAACCCTCCCGCTCTACGACGTGTTCGCCGGCGGCGTCCTGGAACGCGTCCCGGCACCGGCCGGGTAGCCGCCCGGGCGGGGGCCGTGTTTGCCGCGGGGGACAGCGGCAAGTCGGTGTCCATGAGTGAACAGAACAAGAACGCGAACCGGAAGACCACGACGACCGCCCGCTCCGCCGCGTCCAGGACCCAGGAGGCCGCGGACAGGGCGACCGCCCCCGCCGGACGGGCGGCGGGCGAGGCCGCCGGCAAGGCGGGTGACGCGGCGTCGGCGGCCGCCTCGGGCACCGAGCGGGCGGCGCAGGCGGCGAGCGGCGCCGCACAGACCGCGGCCAAGGGTGTCGAGGCGGGCCGCCGCGCGGTCGTCGCCACCTCGGGACAGGTCGCGGCCGGCGCCAAGACGGCCTGGACGGTGATAGCCAACCGCCGGCTGGTCGCCGCCGGGGCCGCGGCCGGTCTGACCGCGCTGACCGCCGCCTCCTACGCGGTGGGCCGCCGCGCGGAGCGCCACACCCACGGCCCCCTCACGCGGATGACCGGCGGACGGATCTGACCCGGGCGGGCGGACGGGCCCCGGCACGGGGCACCTGCCCGGGCGGCCGGTCCGTCCCGGACGGGTGGATCCGGCCGCAGGCCGGCGGGGACGTGCCCGGCGGGCACGGGCCCACTCGCGCGGTGCGGCTCGGAAGAGGAAAGATGTCTCCGCAAGCGAAGAATCAACCCATGCGGAGGAGTGGGCACATGCAGCACGAGCGAGCGGGCGGCCCGGCCGGCCCCGAGGATCTCGTCGACGTCGCTCGGCTGGTCACGGCGTACTACGCACTGCACCCCGACCCCGAGGACCCGGGGCAGCGCGTCGCGTTCGGGACGTCGGGACACCGCGGTTCGTCCCTGACGGCCGCGTTCAACGAGGACCACATCGCCGCGACCAGCCAGGCCATCTGCGAGTACCGGGCCGCACAGGGCATCGACGGGCCGCTGTTCCTCGGCGCCGACACCCACGCGCTGTCCGAGCCCGCCCGGGTCAGCGCCCTGGAGGTGTTCGCGGCGAGCGGGGTCACCGTGCTCATCGACAGCGCCGACGGCTACACACCGACCCCGGCCGTCTCGCACGCGATCCTCACCCACAACCGGGGCCGTACCACGGGCCTCGCGGACGGCGTCGTCGTCACCCCGTCCCACAACCCGCCCGCCGACGGCGGGTTCAAGTACAACCCGCCCAGCGGCGGACCCGCGGGCTCCGACGCCACCGGCTGGATCCAGGACCGGGCCAACGACATCGTCCGCGACGGCCTCAAGGACGTCCGCCGCATCCCGTACGCCCGGGCCCTCGCCGCACCCGGCACGGGCCGCTACGACTTCCTCGGCACCTATGTCGCGGACCTGCCCGACGTGCTGGACCTGGACGCGATCCGCGCGGCCGGCGTGCGGATCGGCGCCGACCCGCTGGGCGGGGCCTCCGTCGCCTACTGGGGCCGGATCGCCGAACAGCACCGTCTCGACCTGACGGTGGTCAACCCGCTCACCGACCCGACCTGGCGGTTCATGACCCTGGACTGGGACGGGAAGATCCGGATGGACTGCTCCTCGCCGCACGCGATGGCGTCCCTCATCCGGCAGCGCGACCGCTTCGACATCGCCACCGGCAACGACGCCGACGCCGACCGGCACGGCATCGTCACCCCGGACGCCGGGCTGATGAACCCCAACCACTACCTCGCCACCGCGATCGGCTACCTCTACGCGCACCGCGAGCGGTGGCCGGCGGCGGCCGGGGTCGGCAAGACGCTGGTGTCCTCCGCGATGATCGACCGGGTCGCCGCCGATCTGAAGCGCGAACTGGTCGAGGTCCCCGTCGGGTTCAAGTGGTTCGTGGACGGCCTGGCGGGCGGCACCCTCGGCTTCGGCGGTGAGGAGTCGGCCGGGGCGTCGTTCCTGCGCCGGGACGGCTCGGTGTGGACCACCGACAAGGACGGCATCATCCTCGCCCTCCTCGCCTCCGAGATCACGGCCGTCACCGGCAGCACGCCCTCCGAGCACTACGCCGCGCTCACCGCCCGCTTCGGGGAGCCCGCCTACGAGCGCATCGACGCCCCGGCCACTCGCGAGGAGAAGGCCCGCCTGGCGAAGCTCTCCCCGGCCCAGGTGACCGCCGACACCCTCGCGGGGGAGCCGGTCACCGCGGTGCTCACCGAGGCCCCGGGCAACGGCGCGGCCATCGGCGGCATCAAGGTGACCACGGAGAGCGCCTGGTTCGCCGCCCGCCCGTCCGGCACCGAGGACGTGTACAAGATCTACGCCGAGTCGTTCCAGGGCCTCGACCACCTCCGCCGGGTGCAGGAGGAGGCCAGGTCCGTGGTCCTCGCGGCACTGGGCGGCTGACCGCCACCCGTCCCGGTCGCCCTCCAGGTGCGGCCGGGGCGGGTCAGCCGGCTTGAACGGTGGGACCGGCCGGGGACGGTGAGGTGAAGCCGGGCGGTTCGGACGCCGCCGTCGGCAGGTCCGCCGGTGCCACCTCCGACTGCTGCAGCACGGTGTCGCCGTCCGGGCCCTCGACCGGTGTGCCCGCGCCGGTGGACAGCTGGGACCACACGCCCAGTGCCAGGGCGATCGCGGCGGCCGTGCCCACCACGCGTCCGGTACGGCGCAGTTTGGCGCGGCGGTCCAGGTTCCGCCAGGAGGGACCCTCCCACGGGTCGTCAGGACGCCACAGGTCACCGACCGATGCCGGGGCGGCGTCCTCCCGCGCCGCGCCGGCGTGCGGGCGTGCCGTCCGCTGGTGCGCCGGGGGCTCCTTGGGCGCGGTGGCCCGGATGGCGTGTTCGGTGTCGCTGAGGAACCGCTGCCAGACGTCCTCGGGCACGGACGGCGTACCGTCGTGCTCGTCCGGCGATCCGCCGGTGTCCGGGCTCTGCGCGGTCACGTGCCTTCGTTCCTCTCGTGTGCGGGAGCCCGCGACGGCCTCTCGGCCGGGTCGCCGGGGGCCCGGGCAGGATCATCGCACAGCGAAAAAACAGAAGGACAGGGGGCCGGGCCGCTCGTCGCGCCCGATTCCGCCGATCGCGGCACGGCGCAGCCGCACCGGGACATCCGCGTGCGCGGGCCCGGACGGCCGCGCGGGGCCCGGCGCCCGCCCCACGGGACTCGATTGGATAAAGGTCCGTCGCGGAGGCCACGACGCCCCGGTGACCTTTGCATAGGCTAAAGGTGGGGGAGGGGCGTCTGGGGAGGAGACGGGCGGCTCTCGAGTGCCCTCGACACCGCTGGAGCAGGTCATGACCGACGAGAAACCGCCATCGAGTCCGTGGGCGCTGTCCTGGATGCCGCTCGCGGTGATGGCGGTGATCGCCGTCGTCGACGTCGTGGCCGGCCCGGGCATCGGACTGCTGCCGCTGGTGTCGCTCGGGCCCGCCTTCGCGGGACTGGTCGGCGGCTGGCGCCGTACCGCGGTGATCGGCGCACTGGCCCTGCTGCTCTGCGTCGGCCTGGGCCTCTACAACGGGCTGTTCGCGGAGCGCCGCGGCTACACCGCCATGGTGTCGGTCGCGGGAGTCACCGGTGTCGGCATCGCCGCCGCGGTGGCGCGTTCCCGCCGGGAGGCGGAACTGGCCAGTGTGCGCTCGATCGCCGAGGTCGCCCAGCGGGTGCTGCTGCGTCCCGTGCCGCTGACCGCCGGGCCCGTCCAGGTGGCCGTGTCCTACACATCGGCCGTCGCGGAGGCACGCATCGGCGGCGACCTCTACGAGGTGGTGGCCTCGCCGCACGGCGTCCGGGTCATCCTCGGCGATGTGCAGGGCAAGGGTCTGGCGGCGGTGGAGACGGCCGCCGTGGTGCTCGGCGCCTTCCGGGAGGCCGCCTACGACGAACCCGACCTGGTCGGGCTGGGCGAGCGGGTGGAGCGCAGTGTGGCCCGGGAACTGGAGGGGGAGCGGTTCGTCACCGCCGTCCTCGCGGAGATCGGCGCCGACCAGGAGGTCGTCCTGCTCAACTACGGGCATCCGGCCCCGATGCTCGTACGCCGCGACGGCAGCACCGACTTCCCGGAGCCGCCGGCGTTCGCGCTGCCGCTGGGTCTGTCCGCGCACGGCTCCGACGGGCCTGAGCCCTACCGGGTGGCGTTCGCCCCGGGCGAGCAACTGCTGCTCTACACCGACGGCGTCACCGAGGCCCGCGACGAGAAGGGGCACTTCTACCCGCTGGGCGAGCGCACGCAGCTGCTGAAGGAACCCGACGCGCACCGTGCCCTGGAGGCCCTGCGCGAGGACCTGGTCCAGCATGCGGGCGGGCCGCCCGGCGACGACGCCGCGATGCTCCTGCTGCGCTACCACCGTCACCGGGAACCGGGCGCGGCGCCCCTCGGCGAGTGAGCGGCCCGCGCGGCGAGGTACAAAGGACGCATGCCGGAGCGTGCGGACCCCGACCGGGCCAGGGACGACGTCGAGGCGGTCACCCGCGCGGTGCTGACCGCCTCCCGGCTGCTGGTGGCGGTCTCGGCGCGGTCGCTCGCGGCGGTCGGGGAGCGGGTGACGCTGCCGCAGTTCCGCATGCTGATGGTGCTCTCCACGCGGGGTGCCACCAAGCTCGTCGTCCTGGCCGATCTGCTCCAGGTCGCCCCGTCCACCGCGATGCGGATGGTCGACCGGCTGATAGCGGCCGGTCTCGCCGACCGGCAGACCAATCCCGCCAACCGCAGGGAGACCCTGCTGCGGCTCACCGAGGACGGCCGGCGCACGGTCGAGGACGTCACCGCGCGCCGCCGGACGGAGATCGCCCGGATCGTCGAGCGGCTGGACCCGCGGCAGCGGGCGGCCCTGGTCGGGGCGCTCACCGCCTTCAACGAGGCGGGCGGGGAGCCGCCGGCCGGCGAACCGGAGCCGTACCCGCTCGGCTGGGCTGCGGACGGGTCCCGCGCCGAGCGCACCTGAGCACGGCGGGAAGCATGCTGCCGGCCGGCTCACCGAACTGCCCAAATCCACATGTTAGGTTCCCTTTGAAGGGGACCGTGGACGGCCGCGCGTCCGGGCACAGGGGACGGTGACACCTGATGACGTCGGAAGACAGTGACGCACCGGGCGGCGAGGTCCCCCTGCCGCGGATCCTGTGCGACACGGCCGCGCTGGCCGCCGCCGTCGACGACGCGTCCGCCGGCGCCCTGTGGCGGCTCGCGGAGTCCGGCCGGCAACTCGACGCCAACGTCGTACGCCTCCCGCCGGGACAGCAGGTCGGCACCCACCGCGAACCCGAACTCGACGTCCTGCTGCTCGTCCTCGCCGGCACCGGCACCCTCACCTCCCCCGACGGCCCCCACGCCCTCACCGCCGGAGCCCTGACCTGGCTCCCGCACGGCTCCACCCGGAGTCTCGCCGCCGGCCCGGACGGGCTGAGCTACCTCACCGTGCACCGCCGCCGCCCCGGGATGCGGATCGGGCGCCCGGAGGACCCAGCTGTCCGATCGTGATCACCACGGCCACAAAGTGATAACAGCGGACAACTTCTGAAGCCATTGTGCGGTCTTGATCGCCATGAAGGTTTCTTTCCTGATCCATAACGCCTATGGGATCGGAGGCACGATCACCACCACGTTCAACCTGGCGGGCGCGCTCGCCGAACGGCACGACGTGGAGATCGTCTCGGTGCTGCGCCACCGGGAGCACCCCAACCTCACCGTGCACCCGGGCGTGCGGCTGCGGGCACTGGTGGATCTGCGGCGGGAACGGGACCACCCCCTGCACCGCAGACCCGCCGAGGTGTTCCCCGCCGCCGAGTACCGCCACCACCAGTACAGCGAACTGACGGACCGGCGGATCGCCGAGTTCCTGGCGGACACCGACGCGGACGCCGTCATCGGCACCCGGCCGGGGCTCAATGTGCACCTCGCCCGCCAGGCCCCCCGGCACGTCGTACGGGTCGGACAGGAACACCTCACCCTGGACAACCACTCGCCCGCGCTGCGCACCGCGCTGCGCCGCGCCTACCGCGGGCTCGACGTGCTCACCACGGTCACGGAGGCGGACGCCGCCTCCTACCGGCGCAAGATGAGGCTGCCCGGCGTACGGGTGGAGGCGCTGCCCAACAGCGTCCCCGACCCCGTACTGCCCACCGCCGACGGGACCGCCAAGGTCGTGGTGGCCGCCGGACGGCTGGTCCCCGTCAAGCGGTTCGACCTGATCATCGAGGCGTTCGCCCGGGTCGCCGCCGAGTACCCCGACTGGCAGTTGCGCATCTACGGCAAGGGCGAGGAACGGGACCGGCTGCGCGGGCTGATCGAGACGCTCGGCCTGTGGAACAACGTCTTCCTCATGGGTGCGGCGACGCCCATGGAAGCCGAGTGGGTCAAGGGCTCGATCGGCGTGGCCGCCTCCAACTTCGAACCGTTCGGCATGACCCTCGTCGAGGCGATGCGCTGCGGGCTGCCGTTCGTGAGCACCGACTGCCCCTACGGGCCCGGGGAGATCATCAAGGACGGCGAGGACGGCCGGCTCGTGCCGGTCGGGGACAGCGCCGCCTTCGGCGAGGCCCTCCTCGGCCTGGTCCGCGACGACGAGCGGCGCCGCCGCATGGGCAGGGCGGCACTGGACAACGCACGCCGGTTCGCCCCCGGACCGGTCGTGGCCCAGGCCGAACGCATCCTCCGGGAGGCGGTCGAGGCCCGCGGCGGCGGCCGCCCCGGCGCACCGTCACCGGGCGGGATGCACCACGCCCTCGTCAGCCAGGGCCACGCGGCCCGCGACCTCGCCCACGCCGCCGCATCGAGCGCGCTGCGCACCGTACGGAAGGGACGCCGGTGAGCACCGTGCCCCGCACCCACTGCTCCATCGACGCCGACGGCCGGATCACCTTCCGGCTGTCGCCGCCCGCGGTCACCCACCCCCGCCTGCTGCTGGTGCTGCGCCCCGGGAAGGGACGGCCCGAGGAGACGACGCACACCCTCGACCTCGAACCCCACGGCTCCGACGGCGAGTTCCGCGCCGTGCTGGAGCCGCAGCCCCGGCTCGCCGAGGGCCGCTGGGACGTGTTCCTGCTGCCGGGGCCGGACGCCGGGCGCGAGCGTCTGCGGCCCGGGCCACGCGACGTACGGGTGCTCGTCGACGGCGGCCTGCGCGAACGGCCGGCCCCGGTGGCCGTCCGGGTGCCGTACACCACCAAGGACGGCTTCCTCGCCGTACGGGCCTGGCTGCGCACCGCCCACGCGGAGACCGGCCGCATCGGCATCGCCGGCACGGCGGTGACGGTACAGGTCCGCCTGCACGGAGCCGAACCGGCCGAGAGCGCCGAGGCGTTGCTGCGGCTGCGGACCGACCCGGGTACCGTGCTCACCTTCCCGGCTCCGGCGGCGGAGGACGGCAGCTGCTCCTTCACGGTCTCCTGCGAGGAACTCACGGGGACCGGCGACCGCGTCTGGGACGCCTTCCTCCGGCCGGCGGCCGGCGCGCCACCGGTCAGGATCGGCCGCCTCCTGGACGACGTCGCGGACCGCAAGGACGTCTTCGTGCTCCCCCGGATCACCGTGGACAAAGCCGGGGTCCGCCCGTACTACACGGTCGACAACGACCTGTCCGTCGAGGTGAAGGCCCCGGTGTGAACCGGAGCGGGCCGGCGGTCCGGGTGAGCTCGCCGCGACGTTCGACCGTACGGGCGGACGGCGCGTGCGAGCCTGCCGCTGTCCTCTGAACGGTCCATTGACCGTCCGCCGCCCGGGCACCGACGATTTCCGTGTCCCGTACGGCCGTGTCCCGGACGCGCAGGAACCGCGGGGGGCGGCACCCTCCCGCACGAGGAGCCCCCCGCCATGACCCGGTCCACGCCAGGCCCCCGCCCCCGCGCCGCACTGGCCATGTCCCCGGACGCCGCCTCGGCGGTCCTCGACCCCGAGTCCCTCGACGCCCTCCGCGCCCTGTGCGATCTCGCGCCCCTCCCGGCACTGGACGACCTGACCACGTCCCGGGCCCGGGCCGTGCTCGCCGATGTCGACCTGCTGGTCACCGGGTGGGGCTGCCCGCCCCTGGACGCGGACGTGCTGCGGGCGGCGCCCCGGCTGCGGGCCCTCGTGCACACCGCGGGCAGCGTACGCGGCCATGTCACCGACGCCTGCTGGGAACGCGGCATCGAGGTGTCCTCCGCCGCCGCGGCCAACGCGCTCCCGGTCGCGGAGTACACCCTCGCCATGATCCTGCTCACCGGCAAACGGGTCCTGGAGAGCGCGCGCGAGTACCGCGCCGCACGCGCCCGGGCCGACTGGCTGCGCACACCCCGCACCGTCGGCAACCACCGCCGCACCGTCGGCATCCTGTCCGCGTCGCTCATCGGCCGCCGGGTCATCGACCTGCTCCGCCCGCACGACATCGGGGTGCTGCTGCACGACCCGTGGGTCGACGACGCCGAGGCCCGGCGACTCGGCGTGGAACGCGTCGGGCTGACGGAACTGTTCCGGCGCAGCGACACCGTGAGCGTGCACACCCCGCTGCTGCCCGAGACGCGCGGGCTGGTCGGCCGTGAACTGATCGACTCCATGCGCCCCGACGCCGTACTCATCAACACGGCACGCGGCGCGGTCGTCGACCAGGACGCCCTCACCGCCGCCGCGCTGGACGGCCGGATCCGCGCCGTCCTCGACGTGACCGACCCCGAAGTCCTGCCGCCCGCGCACCCGTTGTGGGAGTGCGCCAACGTGCTGCTCACCCCCCACCTCGCCGGCTCCCAGGGCAACGAGTGGCGCCGGCTCGCCGATCAGGCCGTCTCCGAGGTCGCGCGCTGGGCCTCCGGTGAGGGCTTCCACCACCCGGTACGACGCGACAGGCTGGCCTTCCTCGCATGAGCGTCCCGTTCGAACCGTCAGGACCGCGCGTCGTCCCCCCGCTCGGTCTGCCCGGGGGTGTCGGGCGTGGTGTAGAAGACCGACGTGCCCTGCTTGGTGCGCTGGGCCCGGTTGCGGGCGACGAGACCCTCCAGCGTGCTGCGCACGACCGTGGTCCTGAACGTGCGCTCCGGATGCGCCGTGCCGAGGGCGTCGGCCACCTCCGCCGCCGACCGCGGCTCGCGCTGCTCGCTCAGGTGCAGGCGGACGAGTTCCACCAGCTTGGGCCCGTCCGGCGTGGCCGCCTGCGCCTTCGCCGAACGCGCCTTGGCTTCCTGTGACTTGGGTCGCGCCGCCTTCTTCGGGGCCGGCGCGGGTACGGGCTTGGTGCGCGCGGGCGCCTTCTTCGCCCGCTTCGGCCTCCGGTCGCCGGACTTGGCGTTGTCCCTCCCGCGTGGTGCCGGGACGGTCGCGCCGCCCGGTGCCGCCTCCGCCTCGGAGGTGTCCGCGGGCCCGGCGGGCGCCGCGGCGAGGCCCAGTGCCTGCTGCATGTTCACCAGGATCGTGTGGTCGTGCTGAAGCACCGTCAACTGCTCCTGGAGGGCGGCGATCTCCGCGGTGACCCGCTCCTGCTCCTTGACGTTGCGCTCCAGGTCGTTGGCGACCTGGGCGGTGTACTGCGAGGTGAGGTCGGTTGCGGCGGTGGAGTTCTCGGACACGGCGGTGCCCCTTTCTTCCCGTTGGTTCACCTGATGACCAGCCATGGTACGGCCGGGGGCGGTTGACCGTTTCTGCTGACGGGTTGCCGGTTGACGTCCTCCGGTCCCGCGGGACCCGCCCGCACCGCACCCGGACGTCGCCGTCACCGGTTCGGCCGAAGGGGAACACGGTCGTCGAACCGGGCTCGCAGCGGGTGAGGGGACGGCAGCGCCACATCCGCGCGGTACTCCGTCCGGTGGGCGACTGCTCCACCCGGGGCGCGGGCCCGTCACCCGAACGGGTTTCCTCACGGGGCCGGACGATGCCGTACAGGGGCGGCGCAGACGGGGGACTTCGCCGGACTCGCGCGGGGAGCTGAGGCGAATCAGGCGAGTCGAAGTCAGGCTGAGGACATGGCTTCATCGATCGACTGCCCGCACCGTCCGCGTCACCGAGCTCCGTCCCGGGCCGGACGCCGGGCCGCAACCCCCGTCCGAGCGCGCGGCCGTGTGCCGTCGGCGGCCGTCGTCCTCCTCGTCCTCGCGGCCCTGACCGGATGCGGGACGGGCACCGGCACCACGGCGCCGGACACTCCGGCGGCCACGGCGCCGGCCGCCGGGCCGCCCGGCACCGCGAACACCGCCCAGGGCCGCACCGGCGCCGGAGCCGGGACACAGGCGCCCGCCCGGATCCCCGGGCTCGGCCCCCGGACACGGGCGTGGATCCCGGAGAAGTCCCGTCAGGTGCTCGTGGTCACCGGCAGGGACAGGGACGCCAACCGCTCCGAGGCCGTGCTGTACGAGCACACCGGCTCCGGCTGGGAGGCCGGACCGGCGTGGCCCGCACGCAACGCCCTCAAGGGCTGGACCGACGACCACTGGGCGGGCGACCTCCGCTCACCGATCGGTGTCTACACCCTCACCGACGCCGGGGGACTGCTGCCCGACCCCGGCACCGACCTGCCCTACGACCGGTCGGACGCCTTCAGCGTCAGCGGCACCGGCTTCGAGGGCGAGCCGCTGGCAGGCTCCTTCGACTACGTCGTCGCCATCGACTACAACCGGGAACCCGGCACGACCCCGCTGGACCTGACCCGTCCGCTCGGGGCCGACCGGGGCGGCGGCATCTGGCTGCACGTCGACCACCAGGGGCCCACCCAGGGCTGCGTCGGCCTGCAGAAGCACCATATGAGGGAACTCCTGCGGGCCCTCGATCCCGACCTGCATCCGGTGGTGGTGATGGGCGACGCCGCGTCCCTGGACGAGTGACGCCGGGTGGGGGTGGGGGTGGGGGTGCGGGTGCGGCCGGTGCGCTGTCCGTGCGCCGGGGAGGGGCCGCGGGGGACGGACCTCAGTCCGCGTTCCGCGGCCGCCCGTCCTCGTCCCTCGGGGGCCGCCCCGCCGCGGATTCCCCCGCAGTGAGATGCTCCAGCACCTCGACGAGTTCCTGACAGGCCCGCTCCACGGACCGCCGGGTGTTGTGCTGCTCGGTGATCACGGCGGACAGCAGCAGCGAGGTCAGGGCCATCGCCCCGTTGAACGACTGCAGATTGGCCATCACCTCGACCTCGGACATGTGCTCGAATGGCCCGATGCGGTCGGTCGCCGCGATCGTGGCCATGACGGAGGCGAACAGCGCGCACAGCATGCTGCCGGGCAGCTGGAACCGCAGCGCCGCCCAGATCAGCAACGGGTAGATGGTGAACAGCAGACTCGCCGGGCTGCGCGTGGCCAGCGGCACGAGACCGCCCGCGATCACCACCAGACCCGCCGCCTCCGCCCACCTCGACCAGCGCAGCGGGGGCCGTACGCGCAGGAGCATCAGCAGCACCGGGGTGATGAGCAGTACGCCCATCGCGTCCCCCACCCACCAGGCCAGCCACACCCCCCAGAAGTTCCGCCCCGGAAGGTCCCCCGTGGCGACCAGGAGTCCCGCGCCGGTGGAGGAGCTGATCAGCATGGCCGAGAAGGCGCCCAGGAACACCAGGGCGAGGCAGTCCCGTAATCGGCTGAGGTCGGTGCGGAAGCCCACGGCGCGCAGCAGGAGGTATCCGCACACGGGCGCGGCGGTGTTGCCCGCGAGGAGGACGACCGAGGCCGGCCGCAGCGAGGTGAGGTGCATGACGACGAACAGGGTGCCCAGCGCGATCCCCGCCCAGCAGCGCGGCCCGAGGATCAGCAGAGCGGCGACGGCCACCCCGGTCGGCGGCCAGATGGGCGACACCACCGCGCCGGCCACGGTCAGTTCGCGCAGCAGCCCGATGCGTCCCGCGGCGTAGTAGCAGGCGGCGACGGCCAGCGTCTCGAGCACGACGACGGCGGGTGTACGGAGATCCTGGCGAGCCACCACACAAGCCATCACACACCGGGGCCGCCGTGTCGGCGAGGTGGGACCCCGCGTCCTGTCGGCCCTATGGATGAGAGTCGAGCCTGTCGTGCCCGATCACGAGGACGGCCGCGTCGTCGTCGTGCCCCACTTGCTCCGCGCCCTTGATCAGGGCGGCGGCGAGGGCGTCCGTGTCCATGCGCGCGACCGCCGCTATGCCCGCGAGCCGCGCCGCCTGGTGCAGGCCCTCGTCGAGGGGCATGGACGGTCCCTCCACCACCCCGTCGGTGAGCATCACGAACACCCCGCCCGTGTCGAGCCGGTACCGGGTGACGGGGTAGACCTCCCCGGACTGGATCCCCAGCGGAGGGCCGCCCTCGTCCCGGGTCACCCCGGAGCGGCCGTCCGCGGTGGCCCACACGCACGGCAGGTGCCCGGCGCGGGCGCTCTCCAGCAGCCGGGTCTCCGGGTCGAGCCGCATGAAGGTGCAGGTGGCGAACAGGTCGGAGCTCAGCGACAGCAGGAGTTCGTTGGTCCGGGCGAGAAGTTCACCCGGGTCGCTGCCGACGGAGGCGAGCGCCCGCAGCCCGACCCGGACCTGCCCCATGAAGGCGGCGGCCTCGATGTTGTGCCCCTGCACGTCGCCGATGGACAGACCGATCCGGCCGTCGGGCATGGTGAACGCGTCGTACCAGTCGCCGCCGACGTTGAGTCCCTGGTTGGCGGGCGCGTACCGCACGGCGAGCCGTACACCCTCGGCGACCGGCAGCCCCCTCGGCAGCATGCCGCGCTGCAGGGCGATGGCCAGTTCCACCCGGGAGCGCTGCCCCTGCGCCTGGGCGCGTGCCTGAGCCGTCAGCGTCCCGAGCCTGACCAGCAGCTCGTCGCCGTCGTCCGTGGAGCCGGTGCGGGACATGGATCACTCACTCGGGCGAGGACACTCACGCGCGGTGGCCGCCCCTTGGGGGACGAAGTACGCATTCACAGATGAAAAGGATGATAGTCAGCAGAAGGAGGGCCGGGCCAGTCGCGTGCTCACCGGGCCCGGGCCGGCGGGGGCCGCGGCGGTCGTTCCCGCCCGGCCGGTCGCGGCACCTGTCTAGGCTGTGCGCATGGAACAGCGGGAGATCATGCAGCGGAGCGTCGGCATCCTCACCGAAGCCCTGGAAATGCGGCGCCGGCTGCGTGAGAACCCGGAGGCCGACGTGGCCGGGAACGGTGCGGTCGCCACGCTGCTTCAGGAGATGCTGCCGCACGTGCAGCTGCCGGCCGACGCGAGCGCGCGCGAGGTGGCGGACATCGTCACCGAGAAGCTCGGCCCCGCCATCGTGCAGATCGCCTCGTCCCTCACCTTCGCCTTCGTCCAGCTCGCCGAGATCCACGACGAGGGCCGCACCGACGTGTCCTCCGCCGACGTCCTGCGCTCCATCTCCCTGCACTACGAGACCGGCGGAAAGCTCTGGGGGCAGTAGCGCCCCGTCGACCGCCGGCCCGCGGTCCACGGACGGCCGGATGGCGCGCGCCCCCTTGACGCCCTACGCGCCAGTAGCGATCCTCGGCCCAGAGCTTGCGCCGGTCATGACAACTCCGCGACGGAGGGACGAGTGCAATGACCTGGACCTCGTATCGCACACGACGGCACCTCGGCCTCGTCACGCTGCTCCTCCTCGCGCTGGCCGCGGCCCTCCTTCCCGCGCCCGTCTCCGCCTCCGACCGGGGCTGGTGGGACCCCGCCGACCGGCCCGCGCCGGACTCCGGGATCAACGTCACCGGCGAGCCGTTCAAGGGAACGGGCGCGTCCGGTGAGGTCCGCGGGTTCGTCGACGCGCACAACCACATCATGTCCAACGAGGCCTTCGGCGGCCGGCTCATCTGCGGCAGGGCGTTCTCGGAGAAGGGCATCGCCGACGCCCTCAAGGACTGTCCCGAGCACTACCCCGACGGCTCCCTCGCCGTCTTCGACTTCATCACGGGCGGCGGTGACGGCAGGCACGATCCGGCCGGCTGGCCCACCTTCCGGGACTGGCCCGCCCACGACTCGCTCACCCACCAGCAGAACTACTACGCCTGGATCGAGCGGGCCTGGCGCGGCGGCCAGCGGGTGATGGTCAACGACCTCGTCACCAACGGCGTGATCTGCTCCGTGTACTTCTTCAAGGACCGCGACTGCGACGAGATGACGTCGATCAGGCTCCAGGCGGAACTGACCTACGACATGCAGGCGTACATCGACGGCATGTACGGCGGGCCGGGCAAGGGCTGGTTCCGGATCGTCACCGACAGCGCGCAGGCGCGTGAGGTGATCGCGCAGGGCAAACTCGCCGTGGTCCTCGGTGTCGAGACCTCCGAACCCTTCGGCTGCAAGCAGGTCCTGGACATCGCGCAGTGCGACCGGGCCGACATCGACGCCGGACTGGACGAGCTGTACGCCCTGGGCGTGCGCAGCATGTTCCTGTGCCACAAGTTCGACAACGCGCTGTGCGGGGTGCGTTTCGACTCGGGGGCGCTCGGCACCGCGATCAACGTGGGGCAGTTCCTGTCCACCGGCACCTTCTGGCGGACCGAGAAGTGCACCGGCCCCCAGGCCGACAACCCCATCGGTCTCGCCTCCGCGCCCGGCGCCGAGCGGGAACTCCCGGAGGGCGTGGAGGTGCCGGACTACGCCGAGGACGCCCGGTGCAATGTCCGCGGACTCACCGAGCTGGGTGAGTACGCCGTACGCGGCATGATGAAGCGCAACATGATGCTCGAGATCGACCACATGAGCGTCAAGGCCACCGGCAGGGTCCTCGACCTCTTCGAGGCCGAGTCCTACCCCGGTGTCCTCTCCTCGCACAGCTGGATGGACCTGAACTGGACCGAACGGGTCTACGCCCTCGGCGGGTTCACCGCCCAGTACATGAACGGCTCGGAGCACTTCGTCGCGGAGGCGGAGCGCACCGAGGGGCTGCGCGACAAGTACGGCGTGGGCTACGGCTACGGCACCGACATGAACGGTGTCGGCGGCTGGCCGGCCCCGCGCGGGGCGAACGCCCCCGACCCGGTCACCTACCCCTTCCGCAGCGCCGACGGCGGATCGCTCCTCGACCGCCAGACGACCGGCGAGCGCACCTGGGACCTCAACACCGACGGAGCCGCGCACTACGGCCTCGTCCCCGACTGGATCGAGGACATCCGGCGCGTCGGGGGTCAGGACGTGGTGGACGACCTCTTCCGGGGCGCCGAGTCCTACCTCGACACCTGGGGCGCCGCCGAGCGGCACCGGGCCGGGGTGAACCTTGCCGAGGACGCCCCGGTCACCGCCAGTTCGGCGGAATGGAACCCGTTCACCAGCTACGCGCCCGGCAGGGCCGTGGACGGCGACCGGGGCACCCGCTGGGCCAGTGACTGGAGCGACGGCCAGTGGCTGCGGATCGACCTCGGCGCCACCCACCGGGTCGGGCGCGTCACCCTGGACTGGGAACGCGCCTACGGGACCGCGTACCGCGTCGAGCTCTCCGGCGACGGCACGAACTGGCGCACCGTCTGGTCCACCGCCTCCGGCGACGGCGGCCTGGACACGGCCGTGTTCACCCCCTCGCCGGCGCGCCATCTCCGCCTGACGTTCCTGGACCGGGGGACCGACTGGGGCTACTCGCTGCGCGAGGTCGATGTGCGGGGGCAGTGAGCGGAGTCCTCAACCGCCGTAGGGGAAGGCCCCGTCCAGGAGGGCGCGTACCGCTTCGAGCGCCGTGTCCCGGTCGGCGGGGACGAGCCCGATGCGGGTACGGCGGTCGAGGACGTCCTCCTCGTCCAGCGCGCCCTCGTGGCGCAGGGCCCACAGCAGTTCGGCCCGGGTGACGGGATACCCGGGCAGCACCGGCTCGCCGAGGCGGACGTCCCGTGCCCCGAGCGCGTGGACGGCCGGGGCCTCGGTGCCGTACAGCCGGACGAGCCGGCGCGGTGCCGGCAGTGCGGCGAGGACGTGCGGCGGCGCGGCGCCCACCAGGGGCAGGGAGGCCGTGGGGGACGGACCGGCCCCGAGACCGCGGAGCCGGACGGCGGCGTCGACGGCGTCCTCGGCCATGCGCCGGTACGTGGTCAGCTTGCCCCCGACGACGGTGACGACGCCCTCGGAGGAGGTGAGCACCGCGTGCCGGCGCGAGAGGTCGGCGGTCCTCGGTGCCGTGTCCGAGGCTCCCGCCGCGGTGTCCAGCAGGGGGCGCAGTCCGGCGAAGGCACCGACCACGTCGCCGCGGTGGACCGGCACGTGCAGGACGGAGCCGAGGACGTCGAGGAGGAAACCGATGTCCGTCTCCGGCGCGCCGGCGACGTCGGGGATGTCGCCGTCCACGGGCTCGTCGGTGAGTCCGACGTAGACCCGGCCGTCGTCCTGGGGCAGGACGAGCACGAAACGGTTGTTCTCCCCGGGGATCGGGATGTGCAGGCCCGCGGACAGCGGTCCGAGGCTCTCGGGCCGCAGGACGAGATGGGTGCCGCGCGAGGGCCGGATCCGCACGCCGTCGACGAGGCCGCCCGCCCACACGCCGGACGCGTTGATCACCGCGCGGGCACGGATCTCGCCCCCCTCGCCGGTGAGTTCGTCACGGACCCTGGCCCCCGTCGAGGTCAGCTCCAGGGCCCGCGTCCGGGTCAGGATCCGCGCGCCGCGCGCGGCTGCCGTACGGGCGAGGGCGGTCACCAGGCGGGCGTCGTCGGTGAGCCGGCCGTCCCAGGACAGCAGTCCGCCGCGCAGCCCGTCGTTCCGCAGGACGGGGGCGAGGTGACGGGTCTCCACCGTGGAGAGCCGGCGCGGCGGGGGCAGGGTGGCCCGGGCCGTACGGGCGGCCAGCCGCAGGGTGTCGCCGGCCCGGAACCCCGCGCGGGCCAGGGCGGCCTGACCGCGTGACACCAGCGGGGTGAGGGGCAGTACGAACGGCTGGGCGTGCACCAGATGGGGCGCGGTGCGCTCCATCAGCACCCCGCGTTCGACCGCGCTCTCGTGGGCGACGTCGAGCCGTCCGGAGGCGAGATAGCGCAGCCCTCCGTGGATGAGTTTGCTGCTGAAGCGCGAGGTGCCGAAGGCCAGGTCGTGGGCGTCGACGGCGACCACGTCCAGCCCGCGGGCTGCCGCGTCCAGGGCGACCCCCGCGCCGGTGGCGCCGAGCCCGACGACCAGGACGTCGACGGCGGGTCCGCCCACGGAGCCGGCCAGTTCACGCGTGCGCCGGGCGGCGGACAGGGACGAGGCGGAGGCGGGTCGGCCGGGGGCGTTCACGGGGTGAGGGTCCTTTCCAGGATGCCGCGCAGTTCGCCGAGGAAGGCCTCGGGGCCGAGCTCGGGGTCGTCCTCTTCGGTCATGGTCCGCAGGGACAGGGTGAAGGACTGCACGATCAGCAGCACCGACCGGGCCTGCCGCTCCGGGTGGGCGGCGCGCACCGAGCCGTCGGCGTGCCCCTCGCGCAGGGCGCCGGCCAGCAGGCCCAGCAGCGCCTCCTGGCTCGCCCCGCGGCGGTCCAGCACATAGGGCAGGAGCAGTTCGGGGTCCACGTCGAGGATCTTGCGGAAGAGCGGATGGGCGCCGAAGGCGCGGACCGCCGCCACCAGCCCCTCGGTGACTACCTCGCGCGTGGGCACCCCCGGCGCGGGCTCGGGGATGGCGCCGGTGGCCACCGCGATCCACTCCCGGGTCATCAGATCCCCGACCAGCGACCGCACGTCCGGCCAGCGCCGGTAGAGCGTCATCCGGGAGACCCCGGCGCGGCGGGCCACGTCGGTGAGCGTGGTGCGGCGGACCCCGACGGCCAGCACGCAGTCCCGGACCGCGTCGAGCACCGCGTCGTTGTCCGAACCACCGGAAGCGTTGTGACGAATAGGCGTCATGTGTCACAGTGTAACGCCACGTGAGGCCGTCGGTCGACGGCATCGCTCATCTCCGACCGGTGAGGACGACAGCCATGGACATGCTGTGGAGCGGCTGGGGGGACCCGGCCGAGGCGACGCCGCTGCCCGACACGGTGATCGGGCTGTTGCGCGATCTGCTCGGTGTCAAGCCGCGCGAGGCGGCCCCCGTCGCCCTCGAGGACATGGCCGTCCCCGGGACCCCGCTGACGCCCGAGGCACACCGCGCCCTGGTCGCGGCCCTGGGCGACGAGGCCCAGGTGCGCACCGACGCGGAGACCCGTGTCCGGCACACGCGCGGCAAGTCCACCCCCGACCTGCTGCGCATCCGCGAGGGCGACGTCTCCGCCGTCCCCGCGGCCGTACTGCTGCCCTCGGGCCACGACGAGGTGCTCGCCGTCCTGCGGGTGTGCGCCGAACACGGCCTGCCGCTGGTGCCGTTCGGCGGTGGCACCTCCGTCGTCGGCGGACTGGAGCCCGAACCGCGCGGAGCCTTCCTCGCCCTCGACCTTCGGCGCATGGACGGCCTGCTGGACCTGGACCCGGTCTCCCGCACCGCCACCCTGCAACCGGGCCTGCGCGCCCCGCGGGCCGAGGCGCTGCTCGCCGAACACGGCTTCACCCTCGGCCACTTCCCCCAGTCCTACGAGTGGGCCACCATCGGCGGCTTCGCCGCGACCCGCTCCAGCGGCCAGGCCTCCGCCGGCTACGGCCGCTTCGACGAGATGGTGCTGTCCCTCACCCTCGCCACCCCCGAGGGCACCCTGGACACCGGCCGCGCCCCCCGCTCGGCCGCCGGACCCGACCTGCGCCAGCTCGTCCTCGGATCCGAGGGCGCGTTCGGCGTCATCACGTCCGTGACCGTACGGATCCGCCCCGTCCCGCGGACCACGGTCTACGAGGGATGGCGCTTCGCCTCCTTCGAGGAGGGGACCGCCGCGCTGCGCCGGCTCGCCCAGGACGGACCGCGGCCCACCGTGCTGCGCCTGTCCGACGAGACCGAGACCCTCATCGGCCTGGCCGACCCGGACGCGATCGGCGCCGGCGCCCGACAGGCGGCCGGCTGCACGGCGATCGCCGGATACGAGGGCACGGAGGAGGACACGGAGTACCGCAGGGAGCGCGCCGCGGCCGTGCTGCGCGCGTGCGGCGGCACCCCCCTGGGCGAGGAGCCGGGCCGGCGCTGGGAGCACGGGCGCTACTCCGCGCCGTATCTGCGCGACGCGCTCCTCGACGCCGGGGCGTTCGCCGAGACGCTCGAGACGGCGACGTTCTGGTCCCGGATCCCCGGCCTGTACGCCGCCGTCCGCGACGCGCTCACCGCCACCCTCACCGAGGCCGGCACCCCGCCCCTGGTCATGTGCCACATCTCCCACGTCTACGAGAACGGCGCCTCGCTGTACTTCACCGTGGTCTGCGCCCAGGGCGAGGACCCGGTGGCGCACTGGACGCGCGCCAAGCACGCCGCCAACGAGGCGGTCCTCGCCGCCGGCGGCACCATCAGCCACCACCACGGCGTCGGCACCGACCACCGGGACTGGTACGTCCGCGAGGCGGGCCCGCTGGGCATCGACGCCCTGCGCGCCGTGAAGCGGCGGCTGGACCCGGCGGGACTGCTGAACCCCGGCGTGCTGCTGCCCGCCGACTGACCCGCCCCCGCGTCCACCCGCCCCTGCCCGTCCCCGTCCCGTCGGCCCGCCCCGGAGGCACCCCGATGCGCCAGTTCACCGCCGTCGTCAATCCCACCGCGGGCGCGGCCACCGGGGCGGCAGCCCTGCTCGCCCTGGCCCGGCACCTGCGGGAGGAGGGCGCGGAGTTGAGGACCGAGTACAGCCGCAGCCTGGACCACGCCCGCGAGCTGGCGCGTGACGCCGGCCGGGAGGGGCGGGTCGTCCTCGCCGTCGGCGGCGACGGCATCGCGGGCGGGGTCGGCGGCGCCCTCAGCGGAACCGGCGCGACTCTCGGCCTGGTCCCGGCCGGCCGCGGCAACGACTTCGCCCGCGCGCTGGGGCTGCCCCGGGACCCGGCGGCCCTGGCCCGCGTACTGCTGCACGGCGAGCCGCGGCCGGTCGACACCATGGAGGTCCGCTCGGCCGTCCACGACCGCACCGTCGTCCTCGGCAGCGTGTACGCGGGAGTGGACGCGCTCGCCAACCGCCACGCCAACCGGTCCAGGCTGCTGAAGGGGTCGGTCTCCTACTACGCCGGCGGCCTGCGGGCCGTCGCCGGCTGGCGGCCCGCCCGCTACCGGGTCACCGTCGACGGCGAGGAGCACACGCACTCCGGCTTCACGGTGGTGGCCGCCAACTCCGGCTTCTACGGATCCGGCCGCGTCATCGCCCCCGACGCCCGCGTGGACGACGGCCTGCTGGACGTCGTGATGATCGAGCACGCGCCCCGGCGGCTGTTCTTCACCCTGATGAACGAGCTGAAGACCGGCGCACACGTCCGCCGGCCCCAGGTGCGGATCCTGCGGGGCGGCGAGATCCGCATCGAGGCCGACCGGGACATCCCCTACGGCGCCGACGGCGAGGTCGACGCCGTCCTCCCCGTCACGGCCAGGGTCCTGCCCGGAGCGCTGAACGTGCTGTACTGACCGCCCCGTCAGGACCGGGTGCCGTGGTACCGCTGTGCCAGCCGGGCGAGCGCCACGGCCCCCAGCAGCAGCCCGAAGTCGCGCAGTGCGACGTCGTAGTACCCCGACAGCGTGAGCAGGTTGACGATGATGCCCGCGAGCCAGCCGGCGACCAGCCAGCCCCCGAAGCGCGGCGCGACGGCGACGACGACGCCGGCCACGATCTCGATCACCCCCACCGCGTACATCGCCGCCTGCGCGCTGCCCGGGACGATGCCGTCGATCCACGGTGCGAGGTAGACGGGCCAGTCGACGAGGAGGTTGGCGAACTTGTCCAGTCCGAACAGGATCGGCGCCACGGTGAAGCCCGTGCGGAGGATGACGTACGCCTGGTAGCCGGGGTCGGTCAGCGCGGCTCGTCGCGGCGTGACGGACGTGCCGCTCGTGGTTGTGGAGGCCATGGCCTGCACCCTTCTTCTATCGACAACTCTCATTAGTGATAGAAGCGCGGTTCCGCTCTTTAGTCAATGGCTGTTGCTTTTACACTGGTGTTCGTGGACGACACGGAAGAAGTACGCGACAAGGACATCGCCGCGATCTCGGCCATTGCCGCCCTCGACGAGCCCACCCGCCGGCGGCTGTACGACTACGTGGTGGAGCGGCGCCACCCGGTCGGCCGTGACGAGGCCGCCGAGGCGCTGGGGCTGGCCCGGCAGACCGCGGCCTTCCACCTGGACCGCCTGGCCGCGGAGAACCTGCTCGACGTGCTCCACGTCCGGCGCAGCGGGCGCACCGGACCCGGCGCGGGCCGCCCGGCCAAGCTCTACCGCCGCTCGGCGGCGCACATCGCCGTCAGCCTCCCGGAGCGCCGCTACGAACTCGCCGGCCGGCTGCTCGCCCAGGCCGTGGAGGAATCCGCCGCCGGCGGGGAACCCGTGCGCGAGGTGTTGCACCGCAGGGCGCGGGAACTGGGCGTACACCTCGGTTCGGACGGCGACGAGAGGGAGGTCCTCCGTGTACTGGAGCGGTACGGCTTCGAACCACGGCACGACGGGGAGGCGGTCGTCCTCGGCAACTGCCCCTTCCACGCCCTGGCCCGCGCGCACACGCAGACGGTGTGCGGAATGAACCTGCACCTGATGCGCGGAGTCCTCGAAGGACTCGGTGAAACGGGGTTCGAGGCCCGTCTGGCGCCGGAACCGGGCCGGTGCTGCGTCCGCCTGGATCCCGCCGCCTGACCCGGCCGCCAGGAGGAACCCATGACCCCGCCCGAGTTGTCGACCTTCGGCCACGGCACCGCGGACCGGGACGCGCTGACCGCGCTGCTGCGCGACGCCGGGATCGCCGCCGTCGTGGACGTCAGGACCGCCCCGGGCAGCCGCCGCAATCCCGACCTGGCCCGGGACCGGCTGGCCGAATGGCTGCCCGGGGCGGGCATCGCCTACCGCTGGGAACGGGACCTGGGCGGCTTCCGCAAGCTGCCGCCCGACTCGCCCGACGTCGTCTGGCGCAACGAGTCCTTCCGCGGCTATGCCGCCCACACCCGCAGCCCGGAGTTCGTCGGCGCCATGGACGCGTTGCTGGAACAGGCCGCCCGCGAGCCGACCGCGGTGATGTGCAGCGAATCCGTGTGGTGGCGGTGCCACCGGCGGCTCATCGCCGACTTCGCCCACCTCGCCCGCCGGGTGCCGGTACGGCACCTGATGCACGACGGGCGCCACACGCGGCACGCCCCCACGCCGGGCGCCCGGCTGCGCGACGACGGGCTGCTCGTCTACGACGACACCACCGCCGCGTCGGCGTAGCCGACCGGAGGTCCCGCACCTCGCCGCCGGCCTTCGACACGCGCGCACCCCCCGCCGAGGAGGTGTGACGCCGGGAAAGAGGGCCATCAGTGAGTGGGCAAGCCACTCGAGGCGAGGAGGGTCCGCGCATGGGAACCGTCGTCCGCGTTCCGCAGACCCGGGACATGATCGGGGAGGAACTCTCCGGAGACGAGGCGTTCGCCGCGCTGCGGCACTACGGGGGACTGCGGTTGCTGACCGACTCCTTCGCCCGCTTCCGCTACGCGGACGGGTTCACGAGCGCACGGGCGCTCGCCTTCCAGGTCGTTCTCGGCCTGGTGCCGTTCACCGTGGCACTGGTCGGCCTCGCGACCTCCGTGCACACCGAGGGCGTCGGCCGCGTCATCGAACTCGCCCTCGGCCGGATCGTGCCCGGCGCCGGCGCCGGCCTCGTCGAGGACGCCTTCGACGGGACCCGGCGCACCGCCCACGGCGACCTCGCCGGCACCCTGGCCCTCTGGCTCGGTCTGGGCTTCGCCGTGCTCAACCTCGCCTCCGCCATGGGCCAGATCGAGCGGGGCGCCAACCGCATCTACGGCATCGAACGCGACCGCCCCTTCCCCCGCAAGTACGGCAGGGCCGTCCTGCTCGCGCTCGCCGCGGGGCTGCCGATGGTGCTCGGGTTCGTCGTGCTCGTGGCCGGCGACGCGGTGAGCCGCGCGGTCGCCGAGGTGGCCGGGGGGCGGGGGAGCGGCACCGGGTGGTGGGGCGGCCTGGACGTCCCGGTGGGGCTGCTGCTGGCATGGGTGGCCTCGGCGGTGCTCTTCCGCTGGGCGCCCCGCCGTGCCCAACCGGGGTACACCTGGCTGGCGTTCGGCTCGGCCGTCCACCTCCTGCTGTGGGTCGCCGCGACATGGCTGCTCGCGCTGTACGTCGAGGGCAGCGGGTCGTTCGGCGCCCTGTACGGGCCCCTGACCGCCTTCATCGCCCTGCTGCTCTGGGCGAACCTGACCGCCGTCGCCCTCTTCCTCGGCATCGCGTTCGCGGCCCAGCTGGAGGCGGCGCGCGCCGGTCTCGACGCCGCGGTGCGCCCGGACCCCGGGCCCGGCGGCTGAGCGCGGGCACGGCGTCCCGGCAGCGGGGCGCGACACGCCGGCACGGGAACGGAGCGGGCTCCTCCCGCGTTGTCACTGTGAGGTTGCACAATGATCGGAAAAGGAGATCAACTCCGGCGCGGTGCTGGGTAGACGGTCTCATGTCCGGCTCCGGAAAGGTCCTGCTGATGCTCTCCACCGTCGACCGTTCGAGGTCCCTCGTCGCCCTGCCGACGGCGCGCCGCCGGCACGCCCGGGGAGGCGCCGGCCCGGTGCCGGCGGGCCGCCCGTCGGGCGCCGCCGCCGACGCGCTGCGCATCATCGCCGACCCCCGCACCCCCACGTACGTCACGGTGTACGCCAACGGCCGCCGCAGATACAGCTACTGGCGCCCCCTCGACTCCGCCGGCGGCGCCGGCGGCTGCTACGCCGCCCTGCCCACCGACGAGTGCGACGAGCTGCGGGCGACGGGCCGGATCACCCTGGGCGAGCCCGTCGTGGACCCCCACCGCACGACGTACCGGGTCCGTCCGGCCGCCCGGGCCCAGTCGGCCGCCCGCGCCCAGTCGGCCGCACGTGCCGAACCGGTGGTCGCCCGCCCCCGTCCCGAGCCGGTGCGCGGCGTGGTGCGGGAGCGGTCCCGGGTGGCGTGAGGGCGGGGCGGCGCAGTCCGCCCGGCCCCGGTCACCGGCCTCGGTCACCAGGCCTGTGCGCGGGCAGGTGAGCCGGGGCGTGGTGTCAGGCGATGGACGCCGAGACGACGGCCGACACCGCGAGGTTGCAGGAGGCCGTCACCCAGACCGCCGGGTGGGGTTCGGGCTCCACCAGCGTGGCGCCCAGTCGCCCGGGGGTGATGAGATCCACCACCAGGAACGCCACCGCCATCATCACCAGCCCCAGCACCCCGAACGCCGCCGTCGACAGCAGACCCTTGCCGAAGTCGTCGTACGTCGTCCAGATCGAGGTGAACACGATCGCGCCGATGCCGAGCAGCGAGGAGCTGAGCAGGAGGGCGGCGTTGCGGTTGCGCTCCTGCCAGATCTGCCGGCCGAGCTTTCCGGGCGTCAGGACGTCGACGAGCACGATGCCGAGGACCAGGAGGACCAGTCCGAGGGCGCCGTAGGCGGTGGCGCGGCCGAGTCCGTTGACGATGTCGCTCATGGGTGTGCCGGCTCCGTAGCGTGAGGGATCGTGAGGTGATCGCGGTCAAGGGCGTGCAAAATGTAGCGCACGCGTTCGGCGGTCCGGTGTGCCCCGTCACGCCCGGCGGCCGATGCGGCGCACGCTGACGCGAGAGGGCGGCAACTCGGCGGCGGTCAAAGGGACTTGGACGAATCCTTCGGTGGTGAGTCATGCCGGGGCGTATCCGGGGCATCAGAAGTGCGTCGGACGCGCCGAGAAGGAGAACGAGCCATGAGCAGGGGCAGCCGCACGCTCACCGTCCTGTACGTCGCCGTGGCCCTCTGGCTCTCCTTCTGCACGGTCCGCACCTGGGGCACCGTGCCCGCCTGGACCACCCTCGCCATGACCGCCGCCGCCCTCGCCCCGGTCGTCGGGGTGGTGCGCGAGACGGTCATCGCCGACGAACGGCGCGCCGTCGCCGTGCTGCGGGAACGGGAGGGCCGCCGGGCGGCGTGGCGTGACGCCGCGGCCGCGGCCCTCGCGCGGGCCGAGGCGGAGGCCGCGTGCTGCGAACGCTGGTGGACGTCCTGCGCGACCGAGCACGATCCGGGCTGCGCACACCGGACCACGTGGGGCACGGCGGCGGGCTGAACCCGACCGGGTGATTTTGCCTTTCTTTTGCCCCACGGGAACACGGCGGTGGCCGCGTCCGTTTGACCGGGCGGACCGTGAAGACCCGGGACTGACGACCAGGACCGGGCGGACAGCGACAGAACCGAGGTGGCACCGAATGGCGATGTGGGACCGGCTCAAGGACCAGGCCAGGACGCTCCAGCAGGGCGCGCAGACGGGAGGCGCACGGCAGGGGCAGGGCTCGTCCTCCTCGGGCGGCGGCTCCAAGGCCAAGCTGATGGGGCTGTTCACCTCGCAGCTCGCCTCGGCCAAGGCGGAGCTCAAGAGCGGTGCCTACCGGGACGCGAGCATGGCGATGTGCGCGCTCGTCGCGGCGGCCGACGGGCGGGTCGACCCGTCGGAGCGGCAGCGGGTGGAGGAGCTGATCGTCTCCAACGAGGTGCTGCAGAACTTCCCGCCGGACCAGCTCCGCAAGCGGTTCAACGAGCACGTGGACCGGCTCACGGCCGACTTCGAGCAGGGCAGGGCCCGGGCGCTGGAGGACATCGCCAAGGCGGCGAAGAAGCCGGTCGAGGCGCGGGCCGTCGTCCAGACCGGCATGGTCGTCGCCGGCGCCGACGGCAGCTTCGAGCCCGCCGAGCAGTACGCCGTCCGCGAGGCCTGCGCGGCGCTGGGTCTCTCACCGCAGGAGTTCGGCGTCTGAGCGCCGCTCCGTTGTCAGTGGCACCCCCTACGGTGTGATCAGTGGGCCCGCCGGTACGGCAGCGGGCCCTTCTGGGGAGGGATGTGCCATGTCTGCCGGGTCCGCGGTGTCGACGACGTATCTGGAGCTGTCGCAGGAGGGCGGTGGCGCGCACAAGTTCTACGAAGTGACGGTCGCCGGCCAGGTGGTGACGGTGCGGTACGGCCGGATCGGCGCGGCGGGGCAGACCCAGACGACGACGTTCCCCACGGCGGCGAAGGCACGGGCCGCCGCGGCGAAGAAGGTGGGGGAGAAGGTCCGCAAGGGCTACGCGCCGGCCGTGCCCGGCGGGCGGCCCCCGCGCGCGGTGACCCGCCGTCAGGTCGTCTCCGCGCCCTCGACCGCGCGGGCCGTGGCCCCGGTGCTGTGGCGCTTCTCGACGGGCTCCTCGGCGTTCGGCATCCATGTCGACGACGACCACTGCTGGGTCGGCAACCAGTCCGGCGACGTCTACACCCTGGACCACGAGGGCAACGCGCTGGCCCGCTTCAGCCTGCCGGACGGCGTGAAGTGCCTGGTGGCCGACGACTTCTGGATCTACGCGGGCTGTGACGACGGCCGCGTCTACGACCTGTCCTCGAAGCTTCCGTACGCCGCCTACGACATCGCCGCGGACGTCGACATCTTCTGGCTGGACATCCACGAGGGCGTTCTCGACGTCTCGGACCGCGAGGGCCGGCTCACCGTCATCGACCACGAGGACGAGCACCAGTGGACCCGCCGCAGCCAGGGCGACCACGCCTGGATGGTCCGCGCCGACGACCGGGCCGTCTACCACGGCCACCACCGGGGCGTGACCGCCTACGCCCCCGACGGCAGCGGCGAGTTGTGGCACACACCCACCCGCGGCGGTGTGCTGTTCGGCTGGCAGGAGGACGACACCGTCTACGCGGGCACGGCACACCGGGTGGTGCAGCGGCTGTCGAAGGCGACCGGGGCGATCGAGGCGACCTACGCCTGTGACAGCGCCGTGTACGCGTGCGCGACCGCGCCGGGCGGGCGGTTCGTCTTCGCCGGTGACGCCGCGTCGTCCGTCTACTGCTTCGACCGGGACGGCACCCGGCTGTGGAAGCTCGGCACCGGCGGCGGATCGGCGCTGTCGATGCAGTACCGGGACGAGCGGCTCTACCTGGTGACGACGGACGGTTCGCTGGTGTGCGTGGACGCGAGCGAGGCGGCCGTCTCCGCCGCACAGCAGGGTTCCGTGCCGGTCGTACGGGACGTCAAGCTCGCCGCCGCCCTGCCCACCTACGCGCCGGCCACCGCCGCGACCGCGGTCACCACCGTCGACCGGGCGCCGTCCGGTGCCGTGGTCGTCGAGTGCGTGCGGCACGACGGACGCTTGCGCGTCCATGTCGTCTCCGACGGCTACGACGGGTCCTGGAACGTGCAGTTCCCGCGGGCGATACGGGAGCCCGGCGCGCGCTATGTCGTGGACGCGCTGCACCCGGCGGCCGGCGGCTTCTACCGGGTGCGGGGCGAGATCCGGCGACTGCGGTGACCGGGAGGCACACCGCCGGTGCCCGCGCCCGCGGGGTCCCCGGAGCGGGGCCGGGGAACCCCCTTCGGCGGCCGGAGCCGGATCAGATGCCGCAGGTCGGCGCGGACCAGTAGCGGCTGCCCCGGTGGTCGACGTGGGTGTGGTCGTTGTGCCCCGGGTAGCCGGGGCCGAGGATGCCGCGGAAGCCGTGGTTGCGCGCCTGCTTGGCCAGGGTGCACAGGGAGTGCGGGCCGGCGCCCAGATCGGCCGCGTCCCCGTACAGATGGCGGCTGCCGGACGCCCCGCCCACGGCGTCGTTGCAGGCGTGCGAGCGGAAGCCGCTGGTGACCCGGATCGGCTGGTCACCGAGCGCGTGCCGCAGGGCCTCCAGCTTCCACATCGTGCGCAGCGCGTTGGACTTGGCCGTCGCGGCGCCGACCGCCCCGCCCGACCAGGTCGAGTTGCAGCGGTTCAGCTCGGCGTAGGAGAAGTGCACGGGCGTGCAGTCGTCGTCCTGGAGGGCGTACAGCTTGGTGTAGGTGCTGGTGCCCGCCACACCGTCCGCGGCCAGGCCGTAGGCCGACTGGAAGCGTTTGAGCGCGGCCGCCGTGGCGGGCCCGAAGTCGCCGTCGACGGCCAGCACGGCCCCGTACCCGGGGTAGCCGCCGAGCCGGATCTGGAGCTGGGTGACATCGGCGCCCGAGGCGCCCTGGGACAGGGTGCGGGTCCAGGTGTAACAGCCGTCGGCGTGCGCGGTTCCCGCCGTGGCGACGGTGCCCACGACCACTCCAGCCATGAGCATGACAATCGAGAGGAGGAGTCGTGCGGCGCGTCCGAACATGCGGTCTCCGGTTCCGGGTCGTGTGGTTCAGCCGAGTGAGGTGCCGTGTGACGCGCGTCAACCATGGAGCACGCACCCGGCCGGGCGCAAGGTTCCCGTCCCATGGGCGCATACCGCGGGCCCGTGAGCCCTGGACGCGCCCCCGGGTCCTTACGGACAATGCAGTGCCCCTGATGCCCCTCCCGCGAAGTGCCGTGCCGTTCCCGCCCTTGCCGAGGAAAGCAGGTCCACCGCCGTGCTGCTGCGTCTGCCCACATCACTGTCCGAAGCACAGCGGTTTCTGACCGAGGGAGCGGTGCCCGTCGGCGGCGCCACCCTCGTGTGGGCCCTCTGGCAGCGCGACGGCTTCCCCGAGCAGGCGATGTCGCTGCGCGCACTGCCCGAGGCCAACCTGAGGGAGCGCGAGGCGCTGGGTGCCGCCGTGCTGCTGCACCAGGTGGACGACCGGATGCCCGACGTGCTGCGCCGCGCCGCCTCCACCGTGGGGACCGGCGCCGTCCGCCGCACGGCCACCGTCGGCGGCAACATCGTGGGCAGTACGCTGCGTTGCCTGCTCCCCGCGGCGCTGGTCCTCGACGCGAGGGCGACCGTGCTGGACCGGGACGGCACCTACGAGACCGACCTGCCCGAAGTGGTGGCCAAACGCCATCTGCTGCTCGGACTCCGCTGGCGCGCCCCCGTGACGAGCGGGTACTACAAGGCGCCCGGCGAGGTCGGCGGCCCGCCGCCCCTCGTCGTCGCCACCGCCGTGCACGCCGGCGGCGACGGACGGCACCGGATCGCCGTCGCCGTCCGCGACGGCTACGAGGTGATCAGTGAGACCGCGGACTGCGGCGGCGGAGCCGAAGAGACGCTCCGGACCCTGGAGCGCACCGGCCTGGGATCGCTGCCCCCGCAGGCGCGGGAAGCCGTACGGCGGGAGGTCACCGGGATCCTGGACGGCCCCGCGGACGGCTGACCCGGCCGCGCGCGCCCCACCGGCCGCCCGCATCGGCGCGGGCGGGCGGGTTCAGCCGCGCGAGTCCCGCCGGTGGCGGACCACGACGACCGGGCAGGACGCGTGCTGGGCACAGCGCTGACTGACCGAGCCCAGCATCGCCCGGGCGAACCCGCCCCGTCCGCGATGCCCCACCACCAGCAGTTCCGCCCCTTCCGAGGCTCGGATCAGCACCTCCGACGGATCGCCCTCGAGCAGCCGCTCCCGCAGCCCGGCGGGCCGGTCCCCGGGGAACGCTGTGTTCAGCGCCTCCGCGAAGCGATGCCGTGCCTGCTCCGCGTCGAAATCCGGTTCGATCACCGGACCGGCCCACCCGGTGGACGACGGGGTCTCCCAGGCGTGGACGGCCTCCACCACCCCGCCGACCGCCCGGGCGTAACGCACCGCCCAGCGCAGTGCCTCGTACGACGACGGCGATCCGTCCACACCCACGACCACACGCGGTGCCGGTTCGGTGGATTCCATGGCTTCCTCACTCACCAGTCGCTGTCCGCTCTCCCGCAGTGCCCGCCTCACTCCACCGGCCAGGTGTGGACCGGGGCGTTGAGGTGCATGTAGTCGATGTACTGCTGCGTCATCCGCCGCAGCGCCTCATGGCGGCCGCAGTGCGCCGTGGCGTCGATGTGACGGAACATCTCCTTCTGCCACACCGCGCCGTTGCGGCCCGCCACGCACCGCTGCTCGATGATGCCCAGCAGCGGCTCCCGCCAGGCCGCGTCCATCCCGGACTGCTCCAGCCCGCGGTGCGCCAGCGGCAACAGCCGCCGCAGGACGAGTTCCGCCGCCGGCACCTCGCCCATTCCCGGCCAGTACAGCCGGGCGTCGATGCCGTACCGGGCCGCCGTCCGCAGGTTGTCCTCGGCGGCCGAGAAGGACATCCGTGACCACACCGGCCGCTCCTCCTCCACCAGGGCGCGGGTGAGCCCGTAGTAGAACGCCCCGTTGGCGAGCGTGTCCGCGACGGTCGGGCCGGCCGGCAGCACCCGGTTCTCCACCCGCACGTGCGGCTTGTCGTGCGAGACGGCGTACACCGGGCGGTTCCAGCGGTAGATGGTGCCGTTGTGCAGGGTCAGCTCACCGAGTTCGGGGACGTCGCCGCGCGTCAGCGTCTCCGCCGGGTCCTGCTCGTCGCAGAGCGGGAGCAGGGCGGGGAAGTAGCGCAGGTTCTCCTCGAAGAGGTCGAAGACGCTGGTGATCCAGCGCTCCCCGAACCACACCCGGGGCCGCACCCCCTGCGCCTTGATCTCCTGCGGACGGGTGTCGGTGGCCTGCTCGAACAGCGGCACACGCGTCTCGTGCCAGAGCTCCTTGCCGAACAGGAAGGGCGAGTTGGCGGCCAGCGCGATCTGCACCCCGGCGATCGCCTGCGCCGCGTTCCAGTAGTCGGCGAACTGCTCCGGCGACACCTGGAGGTGGAACTGCGTGCTGGTGCACGCGGCCTCCGGCGTGATGGTGTCCGCGTAGGTCCGCAGCCGGTCGACACCGGTCACCTCGATGTGCAGGTCCTCCCCGCGCGCCGCGAAGATCTGGTCGTTGAGCAGCCGGTAGCGCGGGTTCTCCGACAGCGCGCCCTCGCCGACGTCCTCCTGGCGCAGCGTGGGCAGGATGCCCGTCATGATCAGATGCGCCCCGATGGAGCGGGCGCGCCGGTCCGCGTGGTTCAGCGCCGCGCGGATCTCGGACTCCCAGGCGTCGGGTCCGCCCGCCGTGAGCCGCCGCGGCGCGATGTTGACCTCGAGGTTGAACCGGCCCAGCTCCGTGTCCCAGGCCGGGTCCGCGATCGCCTCCAGCACGTCGGTGTTGCGCATCGCGGGCTCGCCCCGGTCGTCCACCAGGTTCAGTTCGATCTCCAGCCCCACCTGGGGCCGCTCCGCCTCGAAACGCGACTCGCGCAGCATCTGCGCGAGCGCGTCGAGGCACTCCTGCATCTTGATCCGGTAACGGCGGCGGTCCTCGCGGGTGAAGGTGAGCGCCGGGACGTCGCGTCCCATCGGTCTCCCTCCAGGTGCTCGTCCTCGGAACCTGTCCACCCCAGCGTCGCACCCGCGGACGCGTCGGACCACGCGAAGCCGCTCGGCCCTTCGGGTGGGGTGTATTTCATTGACAACAAAATGTTCATCCGGGATGCTCGTTCCATGCCCACGACACCCGAACGGCCCACCGACCCCTTCACCCCGCCGAGTTCCGGCACGGCCCGCGAGCACCGGGTGCACGCCTCCCTGTTCCGCATCGCCGAACGGCACGCGGCCTCCGACGCCCAGCGCCGCCGGCAGACCCATCCCGCCGTGCTCGGCCCCCACGAGGCGGTCAGGCTGGTGTCGTTCCTGCTCAGCGGCGCGGCGCTGCCCGAGGACGGCGAACCCGAGGTGGACCGCGCGGACATCACCGCCGCACTGAGCCTGCTGCCGCGCGCCCGCGCCGAGATGGACGAACTGGAGGCCGGTCTGCTCCGGATGGCGCGGGGGCGCGGCATGACCTGGCCGGAGATCGCCTTCGGCCTCGGCCTGGGCAGCCCGCAGGCCGCCCGGCAGCGCTACGAGCGGCTGGCCGAGCGCACCGACGCCGAGACGGGTGAGGCGTAGTCGCGGGACGCGTCGCCGTGGGCCGGCCCGCCCACCGCACGGGCGGCCTGCCGCCAGGCGGCGCCGACCGCCCGGTGGGCCGCCGCCGTGCCGGCCGCCGTTTCCGCCGGCAGCCGCACGGGCCCGCCGATGTGGACGTGGAACCGCGGCCGGCGCACCGGGGCGGTCACCACACCGGCCAGCTGCTTCACGGCAGGTCCGGAGGCGAGCCGCCGGGCCCCCGCCTGGCCCACCGGCACGACCGCCGCGCCGGTGGCGGCCGCGAGCCGCGCCAGCCCGGTGCGGAAGGGCAGGGGCGCGGCACAGGCGGCGTCCCCGCGCCGCGGCAGGCCCCCTTCCGCGTAGATGAGCACATGGCGGCCCGAGCGGACCGCCTCCGCCGCGGCCTCCAGGGCGTCCGCCGCGCGGGAGCTCCCGCGGTGCACCGGGATGTGGCCGCCCCGCGCCAGGGCATGCCCCAGCACCGGTACGCGCCACAGTCCCGCCGTCGCCATGACGACCGGTGTCACCCCCACACTCCGCAGGGCGGCCAGCACGAGCGCCGGATCGGCCGGCGAGTCGTGGTTGGCGACGAAGACGCTGCCGGCGGGGAAGGGCTCCCCGGCCTCGCGGGTGACGGTGAGCCGCCCGAACAACGGCAGCAGGACGGCGGCGGTACGGCTGAGCACGGCGAGGCCTCTCGACGGACGGACCTGTCGCCTCTCAGCCTCGGCCGCGAGCGGCCCCGGCGCCTGAGTACGCGTACCCGGGTCGACGGCGCCGCCTACTCGGGTCTCCGCGCCGGCCGCCCGGCGCTCCGACGGGCGGCCGCGGCGAATCACCTCCGGACGGCCTGGGTACCCGCCACGTCCTCGCGCGGATCCGCCGCGTCGCTCCACCGAGGGAGGCCGACATGGCCGAGCTCAACCCCATCGAACTGCAGAAGGCCCTGAAGGGCGCCGACTACCCCGCGAGCCGCGACGACCTGGTCGCGCTGGCCAAGCGCAACGGCGCGGACAACACGCTCGTCCAGAAGCTGACGAAGAGCGGGAGCAAGCGGTTCGACGGCCCCAACGAGGTGCAGAAGGCGGTCTTCGACAACGAATAGCGCCACCCGGCCGGGGTGGCCCGCGCCCGTCACGGTCGCGGGACGGCCCC
The DNA here is from genome assembly GCF_055571535.1 of Streptomyces sp. NPDC030893. Classification (NCBI taxonomy): domain Bacteria; kingdom Bacillati; phylum Actinomycetota; class Actinomycetes; order Kitasatosporales; family Streptomycetaceae; genus Streptomyces; species Streptomyces sp. NPDC030893. Next base: position 70,790 of record NZ_JBVIFC010000010.1, read on the forward strand.
GGCCCCGGACGTGCGCGCGCCGTGCGACCCGAACCGAAAGGCGGTACCGGCGATGACCGAGTACGAACGTTCACGGACGATGCCGGCACAGCCCGAGCACGTCTTCGACCAGGCGGCGAACATCGACCAGATGAGCGACTGGCTGCCCGAGGCGCTGCATGTGCACGCCGAGGAGCTGCCCGCCGTCACCGTGCACGAGGACCGTACCGACGAGGACACCTCCGCCCTGCTGCGGGCCCAGCCGGAGCAGATGCGGCTCGAATGGGGCACGCGGCGCCAGGGCAGCTACACCGGCTGGCTCCAGGTCGCCGGCATCGGCAGCGGTGCGAGCGAGGTCACCGTGCACCTCTCCTTCTTCGACGGCAGCCACGACCCCGGCGCGCAGCGGGTCGGGGACGCCCTGGACTCGAGCCTGCGCCGCCTGGAGGAACAGGTGCGGCTGCGCTTCGACACCGCCGCCGGCTGACCGCCGGACTACCAGTGCGCCGGGCGGCTGAGCGCGCCGGGCAGCACGGTGGCCGCGTCGCCCCTCGCGGCGTTCAGTTGCGCCTGGGTGAGGAACAGGGCGCCGGTGAGGTCGGCGCCGCGGAGGTCGGCGTCGCGCAGATCGGCTCCGATGAGATCGGTGTCCCGCAGATCCGCCCCGCTGAGGTCGGCGGCGACGAGCAGGGCACCGCGCAGGCTCGCTCCCCGCAGCCGGGCGCCGGACAGCCTGGCCCCCACGAGATCGGCTCCCCGGTGGTTCTTCCTGGGGCCCGGTACGTGGGACCGGGCGAGTTCGCCGGCCCGCAGCAGTGTCGCGTTGACCTCGCCGCGCAGTGCGTTGACGTCCAGCCCGGCGATCGACTCGGCGGTGCCGCGGGTCAGGCCATCGATCCGGTCCCGCGCCCGCCGCAGTTCCTCGTGGACGGGCCGGGCGCGGGGGAGGCCCAGGGCCTCGGTCACGTACCAGAGCAGTTCCTGCAGCTGCCGCATGACGGGGAAGACCTCGAACATGCTGTGCGCCGTCTCCGGCGCCGCACGCCAGTCGGTGCCGCCGAAGGTCACCTGGGACACCTTCTGTCCGGCGCCGAAGCAGTCGAAGACGGTACAGCCGGCATAGCCCTTGTCGCGCAGCCGCTCGTGGATGCCGCAGCGGAAGTCCGCCCGGAGGTTCGAACAGGGCTGTCCCGCGGGCTTGCTGACGGCGAAGTCGGCGGAGCGGGCGAAGGGCAGGGCCACGCAGCACAGGCCGAAGCACGCTGCGCAGTCGGCCCGCAGGTCCGTGCGGTCCCCGGGGGAGGGGAGGGGGACTGTCTGCTGTGACGACACCGTGCGTGCTCCAGTCGTACGGCGAGCACTGCCCACCGCGGCGCTCCGGGATCCGCCGCCATTCTCGCAGACGGCGCCCCGGCGCCCGGCCGGCCGGGGCCGTCGTCGCGCGCGAGCAGGAAGCCGGCGCCCGCGGTCCGCCTCGGCCGCGCAGTCGCGCACGCGCGCACCGGCCGCGGGCGCGCAGCAGTCCGGTGCCGAGCGTGGGCGCCCCATCGAGGTGCAGACGCACCACCGCCCGCTCCGCCCCGTTCCCCCGGGCCTTCTCCAATGCCCCGGCCCCCGGGGCCCCGAGCATCCATCCTGGCGGCGGCGAGTGGGGCATGGGCACCAAGGGGCGGTCAACGGCTTCCCCGGCCGCGGGACGGGGACGGCGCCCGCCCCGGCACAGGGGCCCGGGCGGGTGCCGCCGTCCTGGTCGTGGGCCCGGTGGTCAGCGGGCGGTGCCGGCGTGGCGCTGTTCGGTGAGGACCGCCGTCAGCAGTTCGGGATCGAACAGCGAGACGTCGGCGAGACGGGTGGGGGCGGCGAGGGAGTTGAGCATGGCCTTGGTGACCCGCACGGCGGAGGCCGGCCGCCGCACGACGGGCTTGGCCCACGCCAGGACGGCGGCGTCGAGCGCGTCCCGCGGCACCACCTTGTGCAGGACCGACAGTGCGAGGGCCTCCTGGGCGTCGAAGACCCGCGCGGTGAGGATCAGCTCCCGCACCCGGGCGACCCCCACCTCGCTGATCAGCCGGGGGAGCAGCCCGCCCCAGGCGGGCGGCACCCCCAGGGCGAGCTCGGGCAGCCGGAAGGTGGCGGTGTCGACGCCCACCCGCAGATCGCAGGCGAGCACGAGGCCGACGCCGGCGCCGACGGCCCGGCCCTGGACGCGGGCGATGGTGACGGCCGGGTTGGCGGTGAGGGCCTCGCACACCCGCAGGGCCTTCGCACCGGAGACGCGGATGCCGCCCCCGGTGGGATCGTCCTCGAGGTGCCGGGGGAACTCGCGCCGGTCGCCGCCGAGGCAGAACTCCTCTCCGGCGGCGGCCAGCACCAGGACCCGTACCGCGGGGTCCTGCTCGTCGAGGACGGTGAGGAGGTCGTCCAGCATGGCGTCGCCGACGGCGTTGCCCTCCTCCGGGAGGTTCAGTTCGACGGTGAGGACGGGACCCTGCCGGTACGTGCGCAGGGTCTTGAGTATCCGGTCGGCGGGGAGTTCGGTGAGGGGCTGGGCGTTCATGTGGTCACTTTCAGGGAGGTGATACGGCGGAAGACGAGCCGGGAGTTGTCGTAGGCGGGGGGCCCGGCGGGCCGGAGGGTGGGGAAGCGCTCCAGCACCTGGGCGATCGTCTCCCGCGCCTCGAAGCGGGCGAGGGCCGCGCCGAGGCAGTAGTGGGGGCCGCTGCCGAACGTGATGTGGCCGCCGCCCCGGAGGATGTCGAAGACGTGCGGGTCCGGGTTGCGGCGGGGGTCGTGGGCCGCGGAACCGTACAGGATGTGGACGGTGGCGTCCTTGGCGACGGGCGTGCCGGCGAGGACGGTGTCGTCGGCGGCCACATGGGAGTTGAGCCAGACCGGGGGGTCGTAGCGCAGGGTCTCCTCCACCAGGTCCTCGATGTGCTCCGGGTGGGCCCGGAGCCAGTCCGCGCGGCCGGGCTCGCCGGTGGCGAACCGTACCGCGTTGGTCAGCAGCACCGCGCTGGTCTCCAGCGAGGCGATGGTGATGAACATCGTCAGGTGGTAGATCACCCGCGCCGCCGCGGCCGGGTCGTGGGGGTACTGGGCGTCCCAGTGGCGGATCCAGCCGCTGAGGACGTCGTCGCCGGGGTTCGCCCGCCGGTCGCGGATCAGCTCGCCGAAGAACTCCCGCATCTCCAGCGTGGCCCGGCGCGCCTGCGCCAGTTCCTCCTTGGTGGGCAGCAGTTCCTGGGCGTAGGCCTGCCGGTGCGCGAAGTCCAGGATGTACGCGTGGTGCTCCTCGGGGATGCGGAGCCACTCACCGACCGTGCGCACGGGGAGGAGTTCGGCGACGGTCTGCACGAAGTCGGCCTCCCCGTCGGCGCGCAGGCGTTTCTCCAGGTCGTCCAGGAGGCCGGAGACCAGCGCGGCGATCCGGGGGCGCATGCTCTCCAGGGTGGAGCGGTCGAACGGGTTGCCCAGGGCCCGGCGCTGACAGGTGTGCGTCGGGGCGTTGATGCGGGACAGGGTGCCCGTCAGCTCCTGGGTGGCGAGCTCCTGCCAGCGTCTGGGGTCGGGCTGGCGCTCCTGCCATGCGAAGTCCGGCACGAGCCAGTTCCTGCCGCGCAGGACCTGGCTGCACGCGTCGAACGAGGTGACGAAGTAGGCGCCCCAGGGGGCCCGTACGACGTCCCCCAGGGCGCGCAGTCCTTCCCAGACGGGCAGGGGGTCGGCCTGCCCCTCGGCCGAACGCAGGCGGCGGAGAAGGGAGATGACGGCTCGGCGGTCGGTGGTGGTACCGCGTATGTCGCCAACGGCGGTCACACAGAGCTCCTTTGCTGGGCACTGTTGATCAATACCGCCGGAACCTACCCTTCCACCTCACCGTGTCATGCGCCCCAGCGTGTTGCTCCTGTCACATGCGGTGCATCAGACCCGGAAGACGTCCAGGAAGCTGCTCCAGAACCCCTTCTTCCGCGCCGGTTCCTGCCGCACGGGCGTGGACGCGGTCGGCGGCAGCGGCTGCTGGGAGCCCGGCGCCGCGGCCCGGTCCTGGAGCACGGCCGCCATCCGGGTGGCGGGCGTGGGGCTGAACGTCACCGGCAGCGCCTCCAGGGCCCGGTGGAACGGCCCCGGCCGCCACCGCAGGTCCTTCTCCGGGACGGCCAGGGTGAGGTCGGGCAGCGCGTTGAGGAGCCGTTCGATCGCGGTGGTCGCGATGACCTGCGCCGGATCCTTCGCGGGGCAGGCGTGCGGCCCGGCGCCCCACGCCAGGTGGGCGCCCCTGCTGTGCGCGCGGCGGGCCTCGTCCAGCGCCGGGTCGCCGTTGGCGCCCGCGAAGGAGATCACGACCGGGGTGTTCGCCTCCGCGACATGACCGCCGAGGTCCACGTCCTGCACCGGGTAGTGGGTGGCGTAGTTGGCGATGGGCGTCTGGTTCCACAGCACGTGATCGAGCGCCTCCTCGATCAGCATGCCGCTCTGCCGGCCGCCCGACCCGGAGAGCAGCAGCATCAGGGAGCTGCCGATGAGGTTGCGCTCCGGTTCGATGCCGGCGCCCATCAGGAGCACCAGCTGGTCCTTGAGCTCCTCGTCGGTCAGCCCGGCCGGGTGCTGGATCAGCCAGGAGGTGACGTCGTCACCGGGCCGGCGCCGCTTGAGCGCGATCAGCTCCATCAGACAGGCGGTGAGCTCCTCGTTCGCGCGCAGCGCGTCCTTGCCGTCGAAGATCGCCGATATGGACGCGTTGACGGTGTCACCGATGTCCGCCGGGCAGCCGAACAGCTTGTTGAACAGCAGCAGCGGCAGCAGCTTGGCGTAGTCGCCGAGCAGATCGGCCCGGCCCCGTTCGCTGAACCGGTCGATCAGGTAGTCGGCGATCGGCTCGACGTCACGCCGGATCCGCGTGGTGCTGAGCCGGGCCAGGCTGTCCACCACGGCCTTGCGCAGCCGCAGGTGCACGGCGCCGTCGGTGAACAGACAGCTGGGCCGGTACGCCATCATCGGCAGCACCGGGCTGTCCATGCCGATGCCGCCCTCGTTCAGCGCCTTCCAGCGGCGGGCGTCGCGGGCGAACAGCTCCGTGTTCTGCAGCACCCGCAGCGCCATCTCGTGCTCGACGACCAGAGTGGCGTCCACACCGGGGGCGAGCTCGACCGGACCGGCCGGGCCGTGCGCGCGCAGCCGGTCGTAGACCTGGTGGGGGTCGGTGGCGAACGCGGCGTCGTGCATGGGGCATCTGCCGGCGGTCGCGGTGGACGGGGAGTGAGGATCCATGAAGTCTTCCTTAGTGATCCGGGGAGGGGGAGTCCCCGGGCCGGGGGGACGCGAGGAGGTCAGGCCGCACGCTCGAGCAGGTGCCGCACCAGCGCGATCAGCGCCTTCGCGGACGACTGCTGCTCCCGGGCGTCGCAGTAGACCACCGGCGTGTCCGGGAGCAGGTCGAGCGCCTCGCGCACCTCCGCCTCGCTGTACGTGGCGGCGGGGTCGAAGCAGTTCACGGCGATGGCGTACTCCAGGCCGTACCGTTCGATCAGGTCGATGACGGGGAAGGTCTCCTCCAGCCGCGCCGGGTCGACCAGCAGCAGCGCCCCGAGCGCGCCGCGCGCCATGTCCTCCCACAACTGCATGAAGCGCTGCTGACCGGGGGTGCCGAACAGGTACAGCACCAGGTCGTCGCTGAGGGTGAGACGGCCGAAGTCCAGGGCCACCGTGGTGGTCGTCTTGTCCGCCACGCCCCTGAGGTCGTCGACGTGGACGGACGCCTGGGTCATCTTCTCCTCGGTGCGCAGCGGAGTGATCTCCGACAGCGAGCCGATGAGGGTCGTCTTGCCCACGGCGAAATGTCCGACGACGAGGATCTTGGCGGCGTTGGTGACCTCGCTGGAGACGTAGATGGACTTCTGCGCCGTCTCAGCCGATGAGGGATTGGAGTCCATTCAGAACCTTCTCGAGGGTCGCTCTGTCAACGTTCTGGGCCCGGGGCGGCTCGGCCCGGCGCAGCAGGTGCCCCTGTTCCGATAAATCGGTGAGCAGCAGCCGGGCCACCCCGACGGGCAGGCCGAGGTGGCCCGCCACCTCGGCGACCGACAGGTAGCCGCCCGCGCACAGCTCCCAGATCGCCCTGACCTCGGGACCGGCCCCCAGCGGAAGCGTCCGCCCGGGAGCCAGGGTGACCAGGGTGTGCAGCGCCAGTTCGTCGGAGGACGGCAGGCTGCGCCCGCCCGTGATGACGTACGAGCGGACGAAGTCACTGGTGACGGGTGCTTCCTCGCCGGGCGTGGTCATACGCCCGCACCGCTGTCGGAGCGCGGCGCCACACTCATCGCCTTGCTCAGCGCCGCCACCGTCTTCTGCATGCGGAACGACATGGCCTCCATGTCGACGTCCAGCGCGGCGGAGACGGCGAGGTAGGCGCCCTGCCCCGCGGCGATCAGGAAGATCCAGCCGCCGTCGTACTCCAGCAGCGTCTGCTTCCAGATGCCGTGCCCCGCCCCGACGAAGCCGGCGACCGCCCGGCTGAGGGACTGCATGGAGCTCATCGCGGCGGCGTTGGTCTCCGCGTCGTCGCGTGAGATGTCGTCCGAACGCTGCAGCAGCAGGCCGTCACCCGAGACGAGGACCGCGTGGCGGGCTCCACGCACCTCGAGCACGTCGTTCAGCACCCACGACAGGTCGGTGTTCACTGGTGGTCAGGTCCTTCCGTGGTGTTCGTGTTCCGTCCGAGCTGGGTGCCGCGTGCGAAGGCCCCCAGACGGGACGCGGTCACCTCACCGGACGACTCGGACGTCTGCTCGTCGACGGCGGGCTCGGGGGCCGGCACCACCGAGATGGGTCCCTGACGCCGGCGGCGCTTGGGCAGTCCGCCGGAGGTCGTGCCCACCACGTGGGACGGGCCCACCGGCACCGGGGCCAGCCGCTGCGGCGTGCTGTCGTGGCTCTCGGCCGCGGGCTCGCGCACCGGCTCGGCCGGGGCGACGGCCTCGGCCGTCAGGAGGCTCTCCGGGACACGGATCACCGCGCGCACCCCGCCGTAGGGCGACACCGACCCGACGGATACGGCGAACCCGTACCGGGCGGCGAGCATGCCGCAGACGGCGAACCCGAACCGCGGCGGGTCGCCGAGGCCGGTGATGTCGACCGGACCGTCGGCGGACAGCAGGGCCGCGGCACGGTCCTTGGTCTCCTGGTCCATGCCCAGTCCGGCGTCGTCGATGATGAAGCACACCCCGGTCGGCACGGCCTGGATGTTGACCTCGACCGGGGTGCCCGGAGCGCTGTAGGTGGTCGCGTTGTCCAACAGCTCGGCCAGCACCACGGCCACCGGCTCCACCGCCTTGCTGGAGACGGCGACGCTCGCCTGCGCGTGGATGCTCACCCGGTTGAAGTCCTTGATGCGGCCCTGCGCGCTGCGGGCCACGTCGTAGACGGTCGCCACGCCCTCGCGCCGGCCCAGCCAGCCGCCGCACAGCACCGAGATGCCCTTGGCCCGCCGGCTGAACTGGCTGCCGGTGTGGTCCACCGACATCAGGTCCGCCAGCACCTCGGTGTCGTTGCCGTACTTCTGCAGCAGCCCGTCCAGCAGCAGCTGCTGCTCCTCGGCGAGCGACTGGAGCGTGCCCATCGCCGACTTCAGCACCGCTTTGGTCGACGACTCCGCGTCCGCCCGGACGTCCGCGAGGTCACCGCGGTGCTGGGAGTCCAGGGCGGCGATGTGCCCCTGGAGCTGGTCGACACGGCCCTGGGCCTGGCCCAGCCCCGTCTCCAGGTCGTTCTTCGTTCTTCGGAGAGCCTGGTTGGTTCTCCGCGCCCGCTGCACTGCGAAGACCGCAGCGACGAGCACCACAAGCAGGATCCACAGCAGTGGATCCTCGATCAATGACGTCATGAGACTCTCTTCAAGTCGCATCGCGCCGGGAGTGCGGGGAGCCTGCGCCGGTGTGGGGAGACCGGCCGTCGGGCGGCGCGGATCCACGGGCGGACCAAGCCTCAACTCCTCAGCGATGGGGCCTTAGAGACTGTCCCCCGTACGCGTTCGTTCATGACGCGCCGCCAGCCTACTGAAAGTGAGATGATCTTAGCAGTCGGTGGACGGCAACACGCCTGCCCCTGGCAATACTTGACTTCCCTCACGAGACCCACACACCGGCAGTGGTTTTCCGGCCCGGGCACCCGTACGGGTACTCGTGGGGACGGAAGCCGGGAAACAGGGCCGATCGGCCCTGGCCATCAGGCCCTGGACCGGCGAGGATCGTGGCGGAACACGCACGCGGACAACGAGGAGCAAGTGATGGCGGACGGCGAGCAGCCCGGCCCCGACAACCCGATCCGGGTCTTCCTGCTGGACGACCACGAGGTGGTCCGGCGCGGGGTGCACGACCTGCTGAACGACGAGCCGGACATCACCGTGGTCGGTGAGGCCGCCACCGTCGAGCAGGCCCTCGTCCGGGTCCCCGCCCTGCGCCCCCAGGTCGCCGTCCTCGACGTCCGGCTGCCCGACGGGGACGGCGTCAGCGTCTGCCGCGAGCTGCGCTCGCAGATGCCCGATCTGGCCTGTCTGATGCTGACCTCGTTCGACGACGAGGAGGCCCTGCTGGACTCGATCATGGCCGGTGCCTCCGGCTACGTGCTCAAGCAGATCCGCGGCTCCGACCTGGTGACGGCCGTGCGCACGGTGGCCCGGGGCCAGTCGCTGCTCGACCCGAGCGCCACCACCAAGCTGATGGCCCGGCTGCGCGGCGGACAGCAGAAGGAGGAGGCGCAGCCGGACGCCCTGCCGGGGCTGACCGACCGCGAACGGGAGATCCTCGCACTGATCGGCGAGGGCCTCACCAACCGCCAGATCGGCCAGCGGCTGTACCTGGCCGAGAAGACGGTGAAGAACCACATCTCCCGCCTGCTGGCCAAGCTCGGCGTGGAGCGCCGCATCCAGGCCGCCGTGATCGCCACCGAGGCCCGCGACCGCCTGCGGCAGGACGGCGGCCACTGACGACGGCGGCGCCCCCACGGTCCCGTGGGGGCGCCGGCCCGTTCACAGCAGGCTGCTCCAGTACGTCCAGAAGCGGCTCAGGACCAGCAGGACGATCACGCCGTACCAGCCGGCCAGGAGGAGCCAGTGGCTCTCCAGCGCCAGGTCCACGGCGGCGCGGGCGCGGCGCGGGACGGGCACGATGCCGTGCCGCAGGTTGTGCAGGGTCAGGTACCAGAACAGCGCGATGGTCACGATCCACACGACGGCGCAGTACGGGCAGAGACGGTCGAGGCCGTACAGCGACTGCCAGATCAGCCAGTGGACGAAGCCGACCGCCGCGAGCGCCCCGGCGTTCAGCGTGAGCCACAGCGCCCGGGGGAGCCGCCCCCCGGCCAGCGCGCTCAGCCCGAGGGCGGTCACCGCGGCGAACGCGCCGAGGCCCAGCAGCATGTTCGGAAAGCCCAGCAGGTTCCCCTGCCAGCTCGCCATCGCACTGCCGCACCCCACCACCGGGCTCACGTCGCACGACGGCTGGTAGGCGGGATCCTTCAGCAGGCGCCAGTCGTCGACGGTCAGACGGAACGACGCCAGCCAGCCCACGGCCCCGGTCACCGTCATCAGCAGGCCGATGCGCCGCCCCGGCGCGCCGGCCCCGGCCGTGCTCATGCGGCGCGCCGCCGCCGGTAGACCACGTAGGGGCGGACCAGGTAGCCGACCGGCGCGCTCCACACATGGACCAGCCGGGTGAACGGCCAGGCCGCGAAGAGCAGACACGCCGTGAGGGCGTGCAGCTGGAACAGCAGCGGGGCGCCGGCGATGGCCGCGGGCTCGGGGGAGAGACCGAACAGGCCGCGGAACCACACCGAGACGGTGGAGCGGTAGTCGTAACCGGCGCCGAAGACGTTGTGGGCGGCGGTGGCGGCGATGCCCAGCAGCACCGTCGCCGACAGCAGCGGGAAGAGCACCTTGTCGCTGCGGTCGGTACGGTGCCGGATCCGCGGGCTCAGCAGCCGGCGGGCGCACAGCATGCCGAGACCGGCGACCATGGCGACCCCGGCGACCGAACCGGCCCACACGGCGACGGTGTGGTAGGCGTGCTCGTCGACGCCCACCGCCTCCGTCCAGGAGGCCGGCACCGCGAGACCGACGACATGCCCGGCGATCACCATGAACGCGCCGAGGTGGAACAGCGGGCTGCCCCAGCGCAGCCAGCGGTGCTCCAGCAGCTGACTGGTGCGGGAGGTCCAGCCGAACTGGTCCTGCCGGTACCGCCAGACGTGTCCCACGGCGAACACCGCGAGGCAGATGTAGGGGACGGCGACCCAGAGGAGGAGGTCGGCTCCGGAGGTGTTCATCGGCACTCTTCCTGACGGTGCGCGGCGGACGGTGGTACGAGGGTGGGCGGGGCCTGGTGGGGCGGGACGAAGGCACCCGGCGGCGCGAACTCGCCGGCCCCGTACGGGTCGAGTCCGACGTCCTCGTCCGGCGGTCCCTGGGCGGCCAGTTCGGCCACCGCCCGCAGGTCGGCCTCGGTCGGCGGCGGCAGCAGTTCGATCAGCGCGGCGAGGACGTGCCGGTAGGGGGAGTCCGCGTCGGTCAGGGCGCGGTGGATCAGTTCGATGCCGCGCCGGTGCTGGCGCAGCGGGGCCTCGCCCCTGCCGGGGCCGGTCAGCGCGGCGAACTCGAGGACGACCGGGAGGTGGTCGGGGAGTTCGCCGGCGCCGGTCTCCCAGCCGGCCGCGCGGTAGCGCTGGGCGAGGGTGAGCAGCGCCATGCCGCGGCGGCGGGTGTCGCCGTGCAGGTAGTAGGTGAGGTAGAGGCTGCTGCGGCGGCGCAGGTCGAAGGTCTCGACGTAGTGCCGTTCCAGGGCGTCCGTCTCCCGGCCGGTGAACCAGGAGACGAAGGCGGCCAGGTGCCCGGCGGCCGGGGACGGCGGCAGCGCTTCGACGGTGCTGGTGATCACCGGCCGGGCGGCGGCCAGTTCGGTGTCGGGGTACTGCAGCAGCAGCGACATCAGCCGCAGCAGCAGCGCCCGCTGCTCCGTCTCCGCGGGGCTGAGCGGCGCGGTGCGGGGGGTGCGGTCCGGGCGGCGCAGGGCGGCCCGGACCCTGGTGCGGACGATGCCGGGCACGGTCGACGGCAGCGGGTTCACGGACGGCCTCCGGCGGGGGTCTCGGGGGAGCGGCGGCGCAGGGCGGGGATGCCGAGCATCACGCGGCGGCCGTCGCCGGGCGCCGGGTCGCCGGAGGACTCGACGGGGCAGCGGTTCTCCATGGCGGTCAGGGCCGCCGCGTCCTCCTTGTGCGCGGCGGGGACGACGTAGCGGTCGTCGTACTTGGCGACGGCGAGCAGCCGGTGCAGGTCCTCGGCCTCCCGCGCGGTGAGCCCGACCGCCTTGAGCACGGCCTCGTCGCCCTCCTCGCCGAGGGTGCGCTCGCGCATGTACGAGCGGAGCGCGGTGAGTTTCATCAGGACCCCGCCGACGACGTCGGTGTCCCCCGCGGTGAACAGTTCCGCCAGGTACTCCAGCGGGATGCGCAGGCGTGTGACGGCGGCGAAGACGTGGTCCGGGTCGTCCTGGTCGCCGCCCGCCGCGTCGACGGCGTCGAGCACGGGGGAGAGCGGCGGCACGTACCAGACCATCGGCAGCGTGCGGTACTCCGGGTGCAGCGGCAGCGCCACCTTGTACTTCGACACCAGGGCGTGGACCGGGGAGCGGCGGGCCGCGTCCAGCCAGTCCTCGGGGATGCCCGACTCCCGTGCGGCGGCGATCACCTCGGGGTCGAACGGGTCGAGGAAGACGCCGCGCTGGGCGTCGAGGAGGTCCTTCTCGTCCGGCGTGGCGGCGGCCTCGCCCACCCGGTCGGCGTCGTACAGCAGCAGGCCGAGGTAGCGCAGCCGGCCGACGCAGGTCTCGGAGCAGACGGTGGGCTGTCCGGCCTCGATGCGCGGGAAGCAGAAGGTGCACTTCTCGGCCTTGCCGGTGGCGTGGTTGACGTACACCTTCTTGTACGGGCACGCCGTCACGCACATCCGCCAGCCGCGGCACTTGTCCTGGTCGACCAGGACGATGCCGTCCTCGACCCGCTTGTACATCGCGCCGGACGGACAGGCCGACACACAGGCCGGGTTGAGGCAGTGCTCGCACAGCCGGGGGAGGTGGAAGAGGAAGGTCTGCTCGAACTCGAACCTGACCTTCTCGGCCCACTCGCCGCTGAGGTTGGGGTCGCGGCCGGCGTTCTCGGGGGCACCGCCGAGGCCGTCCTCCCAGTTGGCGCCCCAGGTGATCTCCGTGGGCTTGCCGGTGAGGACCGAGCGGGGCCGGGCGACCGGCATGTCGGGGCCGGCGGGGGCGCTGATGAGGTTGTCGTAGTCGTAGGTGACCGGCTCGTAGTAGTCCTCGAGCGAGGGCAGGTCGGGGTTGGAGAACAGCGACAGCAGCCGCCTGACCCGGCCACCGGAGCGCAGGACCAGGCGTCCGCGCCGGTCGAGCATCCAGCCGCCCTTCCACTGCTCCTGGTCCTCGTAGCGGCGCGGGTAGCCGACGCCGGGCTTGGTCTCCACGTTGTTGAACCAGGCGTACTCGACACCGGTGCGGTTGGTCCACGTCTGCTTGCAGGTGACGGAGCAGGTGTGGCAGCCGATGCACTTGTCGAGGTTCATCACCATCGCGATCTGTGCCATGACGCGCATTCTCAGTACTCCACTTGCTGGCTGCGGCGGCGGATGACGGTGACCTCGTCGCGCTGATTGCCGGTCGGGCCGTAGTAGTTGAAGGCGTAGGTGAACTGGGCGTAGCCGCCGGCCAGGTGGGTCGGCTTGAGCAGCAGTCTCGTCAGCGAGTTGTGCATGCCGCCGCGCTTGCCGCTGACCTCGGTCCTCGGCACGTTCACGTTGCGGTCCTGGGCGTGGTACATGTACACGGTGCCCTCGGGCATCCGGTGGGTGACCACGGCCCGGCAGGCGACGACACCGTTGCGGTTGTACGCCTCGATCCACTCGTTGTCCTTGACGCCGATCTTCTCGGCGTCCTCCCGGGACATCCAGATCACCGGTCCGCCCCGGGACAGGTCGAGCATGTACTTGTTGTCCTGGTAGTTGGAGTGGATGGACCACTTGGAGTGCGGGGTCAGATAGCGGACCGTCACCTCCGCCCGGCCGTCCTCGCGCAGATGCTCGTCGCCGTAGTGCCGGGGTGTGTTCAACGGCGGCCGGTAGACGGGCAGTTGCTCGCCGAGCTCGGTCATCCAGTCGTGCTGGACGAAGAAGTGCTGGCGGCCCGTGAGCGTGTGCCAGGGCTTGAGGTGCTCGGTGTTGATGACGAACGGGGAGTAGCGGCGTCCGCCGGTCTCCGAGCCCGACCACTCGTAGGAGGTCATCACCGAACGGGGCTGGGTGCGGGTGTCGGCGAAGGTGATCCGCTCGGCCTCGCGTTCGGCGGCCAGTTCCACCAGGCCCTCGCTGCCGGTCTGCCGCTCCAGCTCGCGGAAGCCCTCGGTGGCCAGCCGGCCGTTGGTGGTGCCGGACAGGGCCAGGATCGCCTCGCACATGTCGGAGGCGGTGGCCAGCGACGGCCGGCCGGCGGCCACGCCGTCGCGCACGGTCCCGCAGCGGTGCCGCAGGTCCTCGATCTCCCGGTCGGGGCGGACGGTGACGCCCTTGGTGGTGGTGCCCAGGGTGTCGAGGAGCGGACCCACCGCCCGCATCTTCTGGCCGACGGCCGCGTAGTCCCGCTCCACGACCACCAGCTTGGGCATGGTGCGCCCCGGCACCGGCTCGCACTCACCGGTCTTCCAGTCCTTCACCACCCCGCCGGGCTGGGCGAGTTCGTCGGGGGTGTCGTGCAGCAGCGGCACGGCCAGGACGTCGGTGCGGGTGCCCAGGTGCGCGGCGGCCAGGTCGCTGAAGCGGTCGGCGATGGTGAGGAAGCTGTCGTAGTCGGTGCGGGCCTGCCAGGGCGGCGCGATGGCCGGGGTGAAGGCGTGCACGAAGGGGTGCATGTCCGTGCTGGACAGGTCGTCCTTCTCGTACCAGGTCGCGGCCGGCAGGACCACGTCGGAGAGCAGCCCGGTGGAGGTCATCCGGAAGTCCATGGTGACCAGCAGGTCGAGCTTGCCCTCGGGCGCCTCGTCGTGCCAGACCACCTCGCGCGGGCGCTTCTCCGGCGGGGTCTCCTCCGAGCGGACGGCCGCGTCCGTGCCGAGCAGGTGCCGCAGGAAGTACTCGTTGCCCTTGCCGGAGGAGCCCAGCAGGTTCGCCCGCCACACCGTCAGTACGCGCGGGAAGTTGGCCGGGTCGTCGGGGTCCTCGGCGGCGAACCGCAGCCGCCCCGACTTCAGTTCGCCGACGATGTGCTCGGCGACCGGACGGCCCTGTGCCGCCGCCTCGTCGGTCAGGTCGAGGGGATTGCGGTCGAAGCCGGGGTGACCGGGCGTCCAGCCGAGCCGTACCGCCTGCGCCAGGCAGTCGGCGAAGCCCTTGCCCGCGAACCGGCCCTCGCCCAGCGGTGAGGCCAGCTCGTCCGGGCCGAACGCCTCGTACCGCCACTGGTCGGAGTTGAGGTACCAATAGGAGGTGCCGGCCATGTGCCGCGTGGGCCGCTGCCAGTCGAAGGCGAACGCCAGGTGCTGCAGCCCGGTGAGCGGGCGCACCTTCTCCTGGCCGACGTAGTGCGCCCAGCCGCCGCCGTTGACGCCCTGGCAGCCCGTCATGGTGGTCAGCGCGAGGAACGCCCGGTAGATGGTGTCGGAGTGGAACCAGTGGTTGGTGCCCGCACCGAGGGCGATCATCGAACGCCCCCGCGTGCGCTCGGCGTTGCGGGCGAACTCCCGGGCGATCCGGGCCGCCTGCGCGGCCGGTACGGAGGTGATGGTCTCCTGCCAGGCGGGCGTGTACGGCTCGTCGGCGTCGTCGTACGAGGCCGGCCAGCTGCCCGGCAGACCCGGCCGCTCCACCCCGTACTGGGCCAGCATCAGGTCGAAGACCGTGGTGACCCGGCGCCCGCCGACGGTGCGCACCGGAACTCCGCGGACCATGGTCGTGCCGCCCTCGGTGGCGCCCTCGTCGAAGCGGGGCAGCACGATCTCGGCCGTCTCCTCCGCCCGTTCCAGCAGCGTCAGTTCGGGTGTCACCTCGCCGAGGTCGAGGTTCCAGCGGCCCTGCTCGCCCTTCGCCCAGCGGAAGCCGAGCGACCCGTTCGGCACCACCGGCTCGCCCGTGGCCGCGTCGAGCAGCACCGTCTTGGAACCGGCGTTCTCCTCCTCGTGGCCGAGGTCCGCCGCGGTCAGGAAGCCGTCCGGGACCAGGCCGCCCTCCGGGTGCTCGCGCAGGGTGATCAGGAACGGCGCGTCGGTGAACTTCCGCAGGTAGTCCCGGAAGTAGGGCACCTCGCGGTCGACGAGGAACTCGCGCAGGACGACATGGCCCATCGCCATCGCCAGCGCGCCGTCGGTGCCCGGGTGCGGGGACATCCACTCGTCGGCGTGCTTGACGTTGTCGGCGTAGTCCGGGGAGACCGCGACGACCTTCGTGCCGTTGTAGCGGGTCTCGGTCAGGAAGTGCGCGTCCGGTGTGCGGGTGACCGGGATGTTGGAACCCCACATGATCAGGTAGCCGGCGTTCCACCAGTCCGCCGCCTCCGGCACGTCCGTCTGGTCACCGAAGACCTGCGGGGAGGCGACCGGCAGGTCCGCGTACCAGTCGTAGAAGGACAGCAGGGTGCCGCCGATCAGCGACATGAACCGGGCGCCGGCGGCGAACGACGCCATCGACATCGCGGGGATGGGGGAGAAACCGGCGACGCGGTCCGGACCGTACCGCTTGACGGTGTGCACATGGGCGGCGGCGACCAGCTCGGCCACCTCGTCCCAGTCCGCCCGCACCAGTCCGCCCTTGCCGCGCGCCCGCTTGTAGGCGCGGGCCTTCGCCGGATCACCGGTGATCTCAGCCCAGGCCGCCACCGGGTCGCCCAGCCGCTTGCGGGCCTCGCGCCACAGCTTCAGCAGGGCACCGCGCACGTACGGGTAGCGGACGCGGCTGGGGGAGTAGGTGTACCAGGAGAACGACGCGCCGCGCGGGCAGCCGCGCGGCTCGTACTCGGGGCAGTCGGTGCCGATCGACGGGTAGTCGGTGGCCTGGTGCTCCCAGGTGATGATGCCGTCCTTGACGTACACCATCCAGGAGCAGGAACCGGTGCAGTTGACGCCGTGGGTGGAGCGCACCACCTTGTCGTGGGACCAGCGGTCCCGGTAGAAGCCCTCCCACGCGGGATCGCCCTCACCGAAGACCGCGCGTCCGTCCGACGAGACCTCACGGCGGTTCAGCAGTCTGCGCGCGGCCAGCGGCCAGGTCCCCGGAGCGGGCTGCTGTCCGCGGCGTGCGCTGTGATCGTTCTCCATGGTCAGAAACCTAGGTTTCCGCGGGTGCGGCGACCTTGGGCCGAACGGCCCCGGTCGCCCGACCTACCGGCCCGCCCTCCACCGCGCGCCCGGGCCACTGGTCCCCGGCGGGCAGCCCCCGGCCGGCGGCATGGAGGGCGGCGCCGCCGGAGACACCGGAGAGGATGCCCTCGGTGCGGGCCGGGCGGCGCGCCGCCTTCCGGGCCTGGGGCAGGGAGACGCGGTGGACGTCGAACGGACGGAGGCGTCCAGGACGCCGGGGAGGAAGCCGGCGCCGAGACCCTGGACACGGTGGGGGCCGGGGTGGTGCGGCGGTGGACGTCGGGGTTGGCCGGGTCGCTGCACTGACGCGGCATGAACCAGCCGTGCCGCGCGGCCAGTCCGGCGGGGGGCGCTGTCCCGCCCCGCGCACCGTCGGAGCCGCCGGGAAGCGGCGGTCGCGGCCCTCAGGACGGGGATCGACCCGCCCGCCTCAGCCCGTGGGACATCGGCGCCGCGCCCCTCGGAGGGCGGGCGGACGGGTTCGCCGGGCCGGTGGACGGGCCCGGCCGGGACGGCTGCCGTGATTCATGGGAGCGGACGCCGGACGCGGCCCGCCCCGGCCGCTTGGGCCGGAGTACCCACCCGGCCCCGGCCGTCCGGCCCTGTTCCGGACCGGTGGGCGGGGACCGGTGGACACCGGCGCGGGCCCGCCCGGCCCACGTGACGCAGGCGCGGCGCAGGCGATGCTGGGACACGACCGGCCGCGGGAAGCGAACGGGCCGTCACGTCACCCGCCGGGCCACGTCGCCCCGTGCCACGGGCCGGGCGGCAGGCGCGACGCGCTCCCGGACCGGTCACCTTCCGGCCGTTCCTCAGTCACGGCCGGATCCGCGGTGCACCACGTTCCCGGCCGGCGTCCACCCGGGCCGGCCGCCCGGCCGAGCCGGGTCGCGTCGGGGACGTGGTGGACCGCGCCGTCCTCACCCGCGCGGGCCGGCCCGCCCGGCCATGCCCGCGGGAGGCACCTCCGTGGGCGCTCCCGCCCTCGCTCCGGCTCCCGGGGCCGCCACGGAGCCGGAAGCGGCCGGGACCCAACGGGCGCGCAGCGCAGGGGAATCGGCCCGCCACAGCGCACTGCCTCGCTGTCCCCGTACGCGGGCACGGCACCTCACGGCCCGCGTCACCGGCCCCGGCGCCCCGCCGGCCGGTGCCGCCCTCGTCACCACGGCGGACGCTCCGCACGGCGGCCTGCCCCCTGACCGTGCCCCCCGCGCCGCCCCTCCCGGCCGCGACCGTGACCGGGGGCGGCCTGCGCCCCGTGAGAGTCCGGCCGGCCCCGCCCCGGGCGCCGGAAGAGGGACCAACGGCCCACCGGACGGGGACTGATCGGCCACCGTGCGACGGGGGTCGGGTGCGGCAGGCTGACACCGACCGACCCCGGAGGTGTCCCGTGTACCACCGCAACCAGTATCCGTACGGCAGTTTCCCCCGCCGATCCCCCGAACGGATACTGCGCGCGGTCCGGGCCGGTCACCGGTCGGCCACCCGGGGGGTCTGTCCCGACTCCCGGGTGGCCGGACGAACGCCGCACGCCCGCGGGGCCCGGGGCACCCGGTGAGCGGCGCCCGGGCGATCCGCCGGCAGCACCAGGACGTCGGCGACCGGCCGTTCATCGTCATCTGGGAGTCCACCCGGGCCTGCCCGCTGGCCTGCCTGCACTGCCGCGCCGAGGCCGTGCCCGACCGGGACCCGCGCGAGCTGGACACGGCGGCGGCCAAGGACCTGCTGCGCCAGGTCGCCGCGTTCGGACAGCCGGCCCCCCTGTTCGTCATCACCGGCGGCGACCCCTTCCAGCGTCCCGACCTCAACGAACTGATCTCCTACGGCCAGGAGGTGGGGGTCCGCGTCGCCGTGTCGCCGTCCGGCACCCCGACGCTCACCCCGCAGCGGCTGCGGGAGGTGCACGCGGCCGGCGCGGTGGGACTCTCCCTCAGCCTGGACGGGTCCACCGCCCCACTGCACGACGGCTTCCGCGGTGTGCCCGGCGTCTACCGGTGGACGCTGGACGCCTGGGACACCGCCCGCGCGATGGGCATGAAGGTGCAGATCAACACCACGGTCACCCGGCACAACCTGCACGACCTGCCGGACGTCGTCCGTCTCGTCCGCGACCACGGGGCGATGCTCTGGAGCGCCTTCTTCCTCGTGCCCACCGGCCGCGGCCGGCAACTCGGCGAACTCACCCCCGCCGAGACCGAGGACGTACTGAACTTCGTGTACGACGTGGGCCTGACCGTGCCCGCCAAGACGACCGAGGCCCACCACTTCCGCCGGGTCGCGCTCCAGCGCACGATCCTCGCGGAGCGCGGCGACGACCACGTGGAGCTGCTGGGACTCGGCCCGCTCTACCGCGAGTTGCGGGCGCGCGGCACCGAGCTGGGGCTGGACGCCGGGGGCCGCCGGGCGCGCCGCCCGCCGCTGGACGTCAACGCCGCCCGCGGTTTCGTCTTCGTGTCGCACACCGGCACCGTGCACCCCAGCGGCTTCCTGCCGCTGGGCGCGGGCAGCGTACGCACCCGCCCGCTGGCGGAGATCTACCGCTCCTCGGAACTGTTCACCGGCCTGCGGGACGCCGACGGCCTGGGCGGCCGGTGCGGACGGTGCGAGTTCCGCCGGGTCTGCGGCGGGTCCCGGTCCCGCGCGTACGGCGTCACCGGCGACCCGTACGCCGAGGAGCCCTGGTGCGGCTACCGGCCCGGCTCCTTCCCCCACCAGCGGGAACTGGCGGCGCTGCTGTCCGGTGCCGGCCGGCCCGCCGCCGAGGGCCCCGTCGTCCCGCACCCCCGCGTCCCGCTCCGGGGAGCGTCGTGACCGCCGGCCGGGACGAGCCCGCACCCCCCGCCGGCCGGGCCGGCGACAGACGGCACCCGTCGGACCCGGCCGGCCGCCACCTGGGGGCCCGCGCACACGGCGGGCGCGGCGGTGCGGACCGCTCCGGCGGCTCCTCCGGGCGGCCCGCCCGGTGGGGAACGGCGGCCGGCGCGGCGCTGACCGTACTGGCCGTGCTCGCCGCCAACAGCGGCGGCGGAACCGGGGAACCGGCCGTCGCCGCCGGAACGGGCACCGGTGCCGCCGTCACGCGCACCGTCGAGGTCACCCTGGAGAACATGCGGGTCCGGCCCGCCCGCATCGATGTCGCGAAGGGCACGTCCCTGCGCCTGGTGGTCACCAACACCGACGCCCAGCGCCACGACCTCAGGGTCGAGGACGGACCCGCCACCCCGCTGCTCGCCCGCGGCCAGAGCCGTACCCTCGACCTCGGCCCCGTCGACGGGGACCGCGAGGCCTGGTGCACCGTGCCCGGGCACCGCGCGGCCGGTATGACCCTGGACATCGTCGTCCGCGACACGGAGGCCCCCTCCCCCCACCGGGCGGCCGGCGACGCGCACCGCGGCCACTCCGGCGCGCAGGGCGGCGACACCGGCCTCGACCTCGGCGCCGCGTTCTCCCCGGGCTGGCGGGAGCGCCCCGCCGACCTCTCCCCCGCCCCCGGCGGGCGGCTCCACAAGGTGGAACTGCGCGCCGGCCGCACCACCGTGGAGGTCGCCCCCGGTGTGAAGCAGCGGATGTGGACCTTCGGCGGCACCGCTCCCGGCCCCACCCTGCGCGGCAAGGTCGGCGACGTCTTCGAGATCACCCTGGTCAACGACGACGAGGGCATGGGCCACGGCATCGACTTCCACGCCGGATCCCTCGCCCCCGACAAGCCCATGCGCACCCTCCGGCCCGGCGAACGCCTCGTCTACCGGTTCCGCGCCGAGAAGGCCGGGGCCTGGCTCTACCACTGCAGCACCGCCCCCATGCTCCAGCACATCGGGAACGGCATGTACGGCGCCGTCGTCATCGACCCGCCCGGACTGGAGAAGGTGGACCGCGAATACCTCCTGGTCTCCTCCGCGCTCTACCTGGGCACACCGGGCAGCACCGCCCAGGTGGCCAAGATGCGCGAGGGCACCCCCGACGCCTGGGTCTTCAACGGTGTCGCGGCCCAGTACGCCCAGCGGCCCCTGAGGGCGCGGGCCGGGGAACGGGCCCGGTTCTGGGTGATCGACGCCGGACCGAGCGACCCGGTCGCCTTCCACATCGTGGGAACCGTCTTCGACACGGTGTACAAGGAGGGCGCCCACCTGCTGGAACCCGGGGCGCCCGGCGGGGCCCAGGTGCTCGATCTGGCGCCGGCCCAGGGCGGATTCGTCGAGACGGTGTTCCCCGAGGCCGGGCACTACTCCTTCGTCGACCACGACATGCGCCACGCCGAGGCCGGGGCGCACGGCACCGTGGAGGTGAGCCCGTAGTGGACGCCGTGGGGCCGTGGTCCCTGGTGCGCTTCGCCCATGTGGCAGGCGCCGCGCTGTGGGTGGGCGGGCAACTGGCCCTGTCCCTGGTGATCCTGCCGCTCGCCAGGCGCCTGCTCGCCCCCGACGCCAAGGACCGCTTCACCGCCGAGGCGGGACGCCGTTTCGGGATGCTCACCGGCGCGCTGTTCCTGCCGGTGCAGATCGGTACGGGCATCGCCATGGCCTGGCACAAGGGCGTCACCTGGGCGTCCCTCGCCGAGCCCGGCTACGGCCGCACGCTCGCGGCCAAACTGGTGCTGTTCGCCCTGGTCATGGCCGCCGCGGCCGGCCACGGCATCGCCCACTCGCGGCACCGCACGGACCTGGCCCGCGCCCTCGCCGTCGTCTCCCTCGTGTGCTCCCTGGGAGTCGTCCTGCTCGCCACCGCGCTGCCGGCCACGTAGGGCGGTCGGACCTGCCGACGGGGCACCGGTCCCGCTGCGGCGCCACCGGATCCCTCCGGCGTGGACCACCGGGCAGGCCGGGTCGCTCGGCGCCGGCCAGGGGCCGAGTGGCCCTCGTCACGTGCCCGGCCGCGGCGCAGGGTGGGAATCAAGGGCAGTCCTCCTCCACACCGGAGGTTCCCGGACGGCGAGGAGCCACGATGCACATCGACAAGATCGACGCCCTGGCGCTGGAGACGCTGCTGGCCGCGGCCGTGGCGGCACCGTCGATCCACAACACCCAGCCCTGGCGCTTCGGTTTCGACCTGAGCACCCGGTCGGTCACCGTACACGCCGACCACAGCCGCCACCTGGCACTGGCCGACCCGCAGGGACGCGCGCTGTACCTCTCCGCCGGCTCGGCGGTGTTCAACCTGAGGGTCGCCGCGGCCCATCTCGGCTGGGAGCCCGTCCCGCACCTGCTGCCGGACCCGCGCGATCCCGATCTGCTCGCCACCGTGCAGC
Organism: Streptomyces sp. NPDC030893; assembly: GCF_055571535.1. Classification (NCBI taxonomy): domain Bacteria; kingdom Bacillati; phylum Actinomycetota; class Actinomycetes; order Kitasatosporales; family Streptomycetaceae; genus Streptomyces; species Streptomyces sp. NPDC030893. The sequence goes on from NZ_JBVIFC010000010.1 coordinate 92,418, forward strand.
TGACCGTCCCCGCCGCCCGCCCGCCGGACTACCGCACGCTGTACGCGGCCGTGGCCCGTCGCCACTCCAGCCGGATGCCGTTCACCGGCCGCCCGGTGCCCGAGCCCGTCGTCGCCGGCATGACCGGCGCCGCCCGGGCCGAGGGCGCGCACCTGTACGTCCCGGACATCGTCCGGGCACGCCGCCTGCTGCGGGTGACGGCGGCGGCCGAACTGCGCAACGCCGCCGACGGCGCGCGTACCGCCGAGAGCCGCGCCTGGATCGCGCCGCCCGGAGCGACCCCCTACGGCATCCCCTTCACCACGTCCCGTCCGCTGGACGCCGCGGGACGCATGCCGATGCGGGACTTCACCGGCCGCCCGCCCGTACCCGGGCGGCCCCGGCTGCGGTTCGAACGGCACGCCCAGGTCGCCCTGTTGTGGACCGTCGGCGACCGGCCGCGCGACTGGCTGCTGGCCGGCCAGGCACTCGAACGCGCCCTGCTGGTGGCCACCGCGCACGGAGTGCGGACGTCGCTGCTCCACCAGGCCATGGAATGGCCCGACCTGCGTGAGGCGATGCGGGTCCCCACCGCCAGATGGTGCAGGCCGCAGCTGCTGGTCCGCTTCGGTTACGGCCCCGAGGCCAAGGGAACCCCCACGCCGAGGGCTGTGCCGCGTACGGCCGGCCGGGGGGCGGGGGACGCCGTTCGGTCCCCGGTCCCGGGACCGCCGGTCCCCGGTGATCGGGACCGACGGCCCAACGCCTCACCGCACTCCCCGGCCGATAGTGGTCGTGGGACGCCGGCACACAGCCCGGGTGTCCGCGGCACCGACTGAGACGGGCCGCACCGCGAACAGGGAGGACGGACGGCATGCTCCAGCCGTCGAGCAGTTCGAATCGAGCACCGGAACGCGGTCCGGCCGCGAGCGGCCGGCCCTGGCTGATGCTGGCCCTCGCCACCGTCGGCTTCGCCGTGAACTTCTGGGCCTGGGCCCTGCTCAGCCCTCTCGCCCCCAGGCTGCAGGACTCCCTGGGGCTGTCGTCGTTCCAGCAGTCGCTGCTGGTGGCCGTACCGGTGATCGTCGGCTCACTGGGCCGCATCCCGGTCGGCGCGCTCACCGACCGGTTCGGCGGACGGGTGATGTTCCCGCTGGTGTCCGTGGCCACCATCGTGCCCGTGCTCTACCTGGGCCTGGCCGGGCACTCCTCGTTCGCCGCGCTGCTGGCCGGCGGCTTCTTCCTGGGCATCGGCGGCACCTCCTTCGCCATCGGCGTGCCCTTCGTCAGCGCCTGGTTCCCGCCCGAGCGCCGGGGCCTGGCCATCGGCGTGTTCGGCGCCGGCATGGGCGGCACCGCGATCAGCGCCCTCACCACCGTGAAGCTGGTGGACGCGAACGGCATGGCCAACCCCTTCCTCATCACCGCCGCCGTGCTGGCCGCCTACGCGGCGGTCGCGGCCCTCGTGCTGCGCGACGCCCCCGGGCGCACCGTGCCCACCGAACCGCTGGCCCGCAGGCTCCGCGCCACCTTCAAGCTGGGCATCACCTGGCAGGCGTCCGCCCTGTACGCGGTGGCCTTCGGCGGCTACGTCGCCTTCTCGGTCTACCTGCCCACCTACCTCAAGACCGGCTACGGCCTCACCCAGGCGGACGCGGCCAACCGTATGGCGGGATTCGTGCTGCTGGCCGTGGCCATGCGCCCGGTCGGCGGCTGGCTGTCGGACCGCGTCGGACCCGTACGGGTACTGACCGGCTCCCTGGGCCTGGTGACCGCCGGCGCCCTGGCGCAGGCGTTCACCCCCGCCCTGGCGCCCGTCGGCACCATCGCGTTCCTGGCCATGGCCGCCGCACTCGGCGCGGGCAGCGGCGCCGTCTTCGCCCTGGTGGCCCTGCTGGCCCCGGCGAACAAGGTCGGCTCGGTCACCGGCGTCGTCGGCGCCGCGGGCGGCCTCGGCGGCTTCCTGCCCCCGCTGGTGATGGGCGCGCTGTACGGCGCGTACGGCTCCTACGCCCTGGGCCTGGCCCTGCTGGCCCTGGTGGCCGCCGCCGCACTCGCCTACACCGCGACCGGCGTCCGCCGCGGGATCGACCGCCGCGTCCCCGCCACCCAGTCCCACTGATCCGGTACGGCACCGGGAAGGAGGCAACACCATGTGCGAGTACTGCGGCTGCCAGTCCGTCACCGCGATCGGCGAACTCACCCGCGAGCACGACGAGGTGGTGAACCTCATCAGCCTCGTACGCGACGCCCACCGCGACGGGGACACCGTCCGGACGGCCGAACTGGCCCGCCGCATCGCGGCCGTGCTCGAACCCCACACCGAGGTCGAGGAGCACGGGCTCTTCCCCGCCCTCGCCGACGAGTTCCCCGAGCAGCTGGCCGCCCTCGAGGACGAACACCGCCGCGTCGAGGCCGTGCTGGGCGAGGCGGAGGCGGGCACACCGTCCGACCCGACCTGGCCGGACCGGCTGATCGGCGTGCTCGACCTGCTGCGCCTGCACATCCTCAAGGAACAGGACGGCGTCTTCCCCGCCGCGCTGGCGGCCCTGTCCACCGAGCAGTGGGAGGCCGTCGAAGCGGTGCGCGCCCGCGCCGGCACCCGTGCGGAGCAGCCGGCCGGCTGAGCCGGGACCGGGCCGCCCGGCCCGGTTCACCGCCCGGCCCGAGTGAAAGGGGGGTACAAAGGGACCCGCGGCCAAAAAGATGCACCGGTGACGAATATCTGTCCGGTAGTCAGGCAAGACGAGCCAGTGCGTACCACGGCCGGGACCCGAGCGAGCATCCCACGGACGCGTCCGGCGTCCGGGAAGGAGCGGCGGAGTGAGCACCGAGGCGAGCCCGACACCGGGAAGGACGGGCCGGGAGACGAAACCCCCGGGCATGGACGGTGAGGTGGCTCAGGCGCTGGTCGGCTCACGCCGCTTCTTCACCCGGGCGGAGATCTCCGGGGACCTGCGCTCGATGCACCGCAAGGGAGGCCGCCAGGCGGACGAGTTCTACCGGGACCGCTGGTCGCACGACAAGGTGGTGCGCTCCACCCACGGCGTGAACTGCACCGGCTCCTGCTCGTGGAAGGTGTACGTCAAGGACGGCATCATCACCTGGGAGGCCCAGCAGACCGACTACCCCTCCGTCGGCCCGGACAGCCCGGAGTACGAGCCGCGCGGCTGCCCCCGGGGCGCCGCCTTCTCCTGGTACACCTACTCGCCCACCCGGGTCCGCTACCCGTATGTGCGCGGCGTGCTGCTGTCGATGTACCGGGAGGCCAAGGCCCGCCTCGGCGACCCGGTGGCGGCCTGGGCGGACATCGTCTCCGACCCGGAGCGTTCCCGCCGCTACAAACGGGCGCGCGGCAAGGGCGGCCTGGTGCGGGCGACCTGGGCGGAGGCGGCGGAGCTGGCCGCCGCCGCGCACGTCCACACCATCAAGCGGTACGGACCGGACCGGCTGGCCGGGTTCTCCCCGATCCCGGCCATGTCGATGGTCTCCCACGCCGCGGGGGCCCGCTTCTACTCCCTGCTCGGCGGGGTGATGCTCTCCTTCTACGACTGGTACGCCGACCTGCCCGTCGCCTCCCCGCAGGTGTTCGGCGACCAGACCGACGTACCGGAGTCCGGGGACTGGTGGGACGCCGGCTATCTGATCATGTGGGGTTCCAACCTGCCGGTGACGCGCACCCCGGACGCCCACTGGATGGCCGAGGCCCGCTACCGGGGGCAGAAGGTGGTCGCGGTCTCCCCGGACTACGCGGACAACGTGAAGTTCGCCGACGAGTGGCTGGCCGCGCAGCCCGGCACGGACGGCGCGCTCGCGATGGCCATGGGGCATGTCGTCCTGAAAGAGTTCTTCGTCGACCGCGAGACCCCCTACTTCGCCGACTACGTCCGGCGGTTCACGGACCTGCCCTTCCTGGTCACGCTCGACGAGAGCGGGGACGGGCCGGGCACGTACACGCCGGGGAAGTTCCTCACCGCCTCCGACCTGGGCGGCGAGCCCGCCCGGTCCGAACACGCCGAGTTCCGGACGGTGCTGCTGGACGAGGCCACCGGACTGCCCGTGGTGCCGAACGGCACCCTCGGCGACCGCTTCGGCGAGTCCGGCGCCGGCAAGTGGAACCTCGACCTCGGCGGGACGCGGCCCCTGCTCTCCGCGGCGGGCGGCGACGAACCGGCCGCCGTCGTCGAACTGCCCCGCTTCGACGCCCCGGACGGCAGCGCCGCGCGGCTGCGCCGCGGCGTACCGGTGCGCCGGGTGGCCGGGCGGCTGGTGACCACGGTGTACGACCTGCTGCTCGCCCAGTACGGCGTGGCCCGCGACGGTCTGCCCGGCACCTGGCCCACCGGCTACGACGACGCGAGCGAGCCGTACACTCCCGCCTGGCAGGCCGCGATCACCGGTGTGGACGCCGGCCGGGCGGCACGGATCGCCCGCGAGTTCGCCGCCAACGCCGAGGACTCACGCGGCCGTTCGATGATCATCATGGGGGCGGGCACCAACCACTGGTTCCACTCCGACACCATCTACCGGGCGTTCCTGACCCTGACCACCCTGACCGGCTGCCAGGGGGTCAACGGCGGCGGCTGGGCGCACTACGTCGGCCAGGAGAAGGTCCGCCCGATCACCGGCTACTCGGCGATCGCCACCGCCTCGGACTGGAACCGTCCGGCCCGGCAGATGATCCAGACCGCCTACTGGTACCTGCACAGCGACCAGTTCCGCTACGACCCGTTCTCCGCCGACACCCTCGCGGCGGCCGGCGCCGGCGGGCCCTTCGCCGGGAAGAGCACGGCGGACGTCATCGCCGCCTCGGCCCGGATGGGCTGGATGCCCTCCTACCCGACCTTCGACCGCAACCCCCTGGACCTCGCCGACGAGGCAGAGGCCGCCGGCCGTGCCCCCGGTGAGCACGTGGTGGACGAACTCAGGGCGGGACGGCTGAAGTTCGCGGGCGAGGACCCCGACGCACCCGAGAACTTCCCCCGGGTGCTCACCGTCTGGCGGGCCAACCTGCTGGGCTCCTCGGCCAAGGGCAACGAGTACTTCCTCAAACACCTGCTGGGCACCGACTCCTCGGTGCGCGCCACCGAGGCCCCGCCCGACGCCCGCCCCACCGACGTGGTGTGGCGGGACGAGGCGCCGGAGGGCAAACTCGATCTGCTGCTCACCCTCGACTTCCGCATGACCAGCACCACCGTCTTCTCCGACATCGTGCTGCCCGCCGCCACCTGGTACGAGAAGTACGACCTCTCCAGCACGGACATGCACCCCTTCGTGCACTCCTTCAACCCGGCGATCGCCCCGCCCTGGCAGACCCGCACCGACTTCGACATCTTCCACACCCTCGCCAGGGAGTTCAGCCGCCAGGCCGCCGACCACCTCGGGGTGCGCAAGGACCTGGTGGCCGCGCCGCTGCTGCACGACACCCCCGACGCGATGGCCACCCCGCACGGCAGGGTGCGGGACTGGAAGGCGGGGGAGTGCGAGCCGGTGCCGGGCCGCACCATGCCGAAACTGATCACCGTCGAACGCGACTACGCCGCGATCGCCGACAAGATGGCCGCCCTCGGCCCGCTGCTGGACTCCCTCGGCGCCACCACCAAGGGCGTCACCTTCAAGGTCGAGCGCGAACTGGACTACCTGCGGCACAAGAACGGCACCGTGCGCGGCGGGGCCGCCGACGGCCGCCCCTCGATCGCCCGCGACTCCCAGGCCTGCGAGGCGATCCTCGCCCTGTCCGGCACCACCAACGGGCACCTCGCCACCCAGGGCTTCCACACCCTTCAGGCCCGCACCGGCACCCGGCTCGCGGATCTCGCCGCCGAGCACGAGGGCAAGCGGATCACCTTCGCCGACACCCAGACCGCCCCGGTCCCGGTCATCACCTCGCCCGAGTGGTCCGGCTCGGAGACCGGCGGACGGCGCTACTCCCCGTTCACCGTCAACGTCGAGCGGTCCAAGCCCTGGCACACCCTCACCGGCCGCCAGCACTTCTACCTCGACCACGACTGGATGACCGCCCTCGGTGAACAACTCCCCGTATACCGGCCGCCGTTGAACATGCACGCCCTCTTCGACGAGCCGCGCCTGGGCGAGACCGGCGAACTCGGCGTCACCGTGCGCTACCTGACCCCGCACAACAAGTGGTCCATCCACTCCGAGTACCAGGACAACCTCTTCATGCTGTCCCTGTCCCGGGGCGGCCCGCACATCTGGATGAGCACCCAGGACGCGGCGAAGGTGGGGGTGCGGGACAACGACTGGATCGAGGCGGTGAACCGCAACGGCGTCGTGGCCGCCCGCGCGGTCGTCTCGCACCGCATGCCCGAGGGCACCGTGTACATGTACCACGCCCAGGACCGGCTGATCGACGTCCCCCGCACCGAGACCACCGGCCGGCGCGGCGGCATCCACAACTCCCTCACCCGCCTGCTGATCAAACCCAGCCATCTCATCGGCGGCTACGCCCAGTTGAGCTACGCCTTCAACTACCTCGGTCCGACCGGCAACCAGCGCGACGAGGTGACCGTGATCCGGCGCCGCTCGAACCAGGAGGTGGAGTACTGAGATGCGCGTCATGGCCCAGATGGCGATGGTGATGAACCTCGACAAGTGCATCGGCTGCCACACCTGCTCCGTCACCTGCAAGCAGGCGTGGACCAACCGCACCGGCGTCGAGTACGTGTGGTTCAACAACGTCGAGACCCGCCCCGGACAGGGATACCCGCGCCGCTACGAGGACCAGGAACAGTGGCGGGGCGGCTGGGAGCTGAACAAGAAGGGCCGGCTCGCGCTCAAGGCGGGCGGCCGCTTCAAGAAACTGATCACCATCTTCGCCAACCCCGTCCTGCCGTCGCTCGACGACTACTACGAGCCCTGGACGTACGACTACGAGACCCTCACCAACGCCCCGCTGCAGGAGCACACCCCGGTCGCCCGCCCCAAGTCCCTCATCACCGGGAAGGACATGAAGATCTCCTGGTCGGCGAACTGGGACGACGACCTCGGCGGATCGGCCGAGCACGGGCGGAAGGACGTGCTGCTGAACGAGGTGTCGGAGAAGATCAAGCTCGAGTTCGAGCAGACCTTCATGTTCTACCTGCCGCGCATCTGCGAGCACTGCCTCAACCCGTCCTGCGCGGCCTCCTGCCCCTCCGGCGCGATCTACAAGCGCGAGGAGGACGGCATCGTCCTCGTCGACCAGGACCGCTGCCGGGGCTGGCGGATGTGCATCACCGGTTGCCCGTACAAGAAGGTGTACTTCAACCACCGCACCGGCAAGGCCGAGAAGTGCACCTTCTGCTTCCCGCGCGTCGAGGTCGGCCTGCCCACCGTCTGCTCCGAGACCTGCGTCGGCCGGCTGCGCTACATCGGCCTGGTCCTCTACGACGCCGACAAGGTGCTGGAAGCCGCCTCCACCCCCGACGACACCGGCCTCTACGAGGCCCAGCGTCAGGTCTTCCTCGACCCGGACGACCCCGAGGTGATCGCCGAGGCGGAGAAGGCGGACATCCCGCGGGACTGGATCGAGGCCGCCCGGCGCTCCCCGATCCACGCCCTGATCAACACCTACAAGGTGGCCCTGCCGCTGCACCCGGAGTACCGCACCATGCCCATGGTCTGGTACATCCCGCCGCTCTCCCCGGTCGTCGACGCCGTCCGCGACACCGGACGGGACGCCGAGGACCACCACAACCTGTTCGCCGCCGTGGACGCCCTGCGCATCCCCGTCGACTACCTCGCCCAGCTGTTCACCGCCGGCGACCCCGCACCCGTGGACGCCGTACTGCGCCGGCTGGCCGCCATGCGCGCCTACATGCGCGACATCAACCTCGGCCGCGAACCGGACGCCTCCATCCCCGAGGCCGTCGGCATGGGGGAGGAGCAGATGTACGACATGTACCGGCTGCTCGCCCTCGCCAAGTACGACGAGCGGTACGTCATCCCGGCCGCCCACGCCGAACAGGCCCACAGCCTCGAGGAACTGGCCACCGAGTGCAGCCTCGACTACGAGGGCGGCCCCGGCATGGGAGGCTCCGGCCCCTTCGGCGAGGCATCCGGCGGCGCGGCGCCCATCGCGGTGGAGAACTACCGCGCCCTGCGCGACCGTCAGCTCTCGGACACCCCGGCGGCCCCGGCCGGCAAGGAGACCCGCGTCAACCTCCTCAACTGGGACGGCAAGGGCAGCCCGCCGGGCCTCTTCCCGCCCGCCGGCGGCGACCGCCCCGACAGCCCGGACAGCGGCGGGCAGGTGGAACCGAAGCCATGAGGAGCAAGCTGAAACTCAGGCCCGCGCAGCGGGTCCGGCCCTGGCACACCTACGCCTGGCAGCTCCAGTCGCTGCTCCTGGGCTACCCGGACGAGGACCAGCCGGGACATCTGTCGATGGCCCGGCGGGCGGCCCCCGCGCTGCCCGCCGAGGTGCGCGAACCCTTGCTGCGCTTCGCCGAGCGGGCCGAGGACACCGGCACCGAGGCCCTGGCCGCCGCCTACGTGGCCACCTTCGACCACCGCAAACGCTGCTGCCCGTACCTCACCTACTACGCCCACGGCGACACCCGCAAGCGGGGCGTCGCCCTGGTGCGCCTGAAGCAGGCCTACGCCAGGGCCGGGTGGCGGCTCACCGACGACGAACTGCCCGACCACCTCGCCGTCGTCCTGGAGTTCGCCGCCGCCGACCCGGCGGCCGGCCTGCGTCTGCTCACCGAGCACCGGGCCGGACTGGAGCTGCTGCGCCTGGCCCTGCGCGACGACGACGCCCCCTGGGCCGACCTGCTCACCTCCGTCTCGGCGACCCTGCCCGCGCTCGCCGGCGACGAACGGGACGCGGTCGCCCGGCTCGCCGCCGAGGGCCCGCCCGAGGAGCAGGTGGGCCTCGACCCCTACGCGCCGCCCTCGTACATGCCCGCCCCGTCCGCCGGAGGTCCCCGATGACCGCGTCCCAGCCCCACCTCGACCTGGCGGTGGAGTCCGGCACCGGCGGCATCCTGCTGTGGGTCGTCCTGCCCTACGTCAGCCTCGCCGTGTTCGTCCTCGGCCACGTCTGGCGCTACCGCTACGACAAGTTCGGCTGGACCACCCGCTCCTCCCAGCTCTACGAGCGCCGCCTGCTGCGCATCGGCAGCCCGCTGTTCCACTTCGGCATCCTCGTCGTGCTGCTCGGGCACATCGGCGGACTGCTCATCCCCGAGAGCTGGACGCATGCCGCCGGCATCAGCGAGCACACCTACCATGTCGTCGCCGTCGTCCTCGGCACCGTCGCCGGTGTCTGCACGCTCGGCGGCCTGGCCATCCTGGTCTACCGTCGGCGCACCGTCGGCCCGGTCTTCTCGGCCACCACCCGCAACGACAAGGCGATGTACCTCTCCCTGACCGTGACCATCGTGCTGGGCCTGGCCGCGACGGTGGCGGCGAACATCGTCGGCGGGGGCTACAACTACCGGGAGACGATCTCCCCGTGGTTCCGGTCGATCTTCTACTTCCAGCCGGACCCGGACCTGATGACCGGCACCCCGATCCTCTTCCGGCTCCACGCCCTGAGCGCCCTGCTGCTCTTCGCCGCCTGGCCCTTCACCCGGCTCGTCCACATGCTCACGGCGCCCCTGGGCTACCTCACCCGCCCCTACATCGTCTACCGCAGCCGCGACAGCCGGCTGGGCTCCCGGGCCCCGCAGCGCGGCTGGGAACGCATCCGCTGACCGGGAACGTGTCAGGGGGCGGGCCGCACCTCCGGCGGCCGGCCCCCGTGCGGGTGCTACTTGCTGAGCCAGAGGTCGGGCCCGAACACCTCGTAGTGGATGTCCTTCGGCTCGAGCCCTTCGGCGAGCAGGTCACCGCGGACGGCCCGCATGAACGGCAGCGGGCCGCACAGGAAGGCGGTGGTGCCCTCGGGCAGGGTCAGCCGGGTGACATCGGCCAGACCCTCGCCGACGTGGGGCGCGTCGAACCCTTCCCGGTCCTCGTACCACAGGTGCAGGGTGCCGCCCGGCAGTCGGCCGACGAGGTCGTCCAGTTCCGAACGGTGCGCGTGGTGGGCGGGGGAGCGGTCGGCGTGGACCACGGTGACCCGACGCCCGGCCGAGGTCTCGGCCAGGTGCTCCAGCATGGACAGCATGGGCGTGACGCCGATGCCGGCGGAGGCGAGGAGGAGCGGGCCGTCGCCCTCGGGGAGTACGAGGTCGCCGAAGGGCCGGGACACCTTCACGGTGTCGCCCGTCCGGGCGTGCGCGTGCAGCCAGGACGACACCTCGCCCTCGGGCACCACGCCGTCGGCGGAGCGCTCCCGCTTGACGGTGATCCGCCACGTCTTGCGGGCGGGAGCCGTCGAGAGGCTGTACTGGCGTATCTGCCGGGCCCCGTCGGGCAGTTCGACCTGCACGCTGATGTACTGGCCGGGGGTGAACGGCTCCGTGGGCAGTCCGTCGGGCCGGCGCAGTTCGAAGGAGGCGGTGTCGAGGGACTCCTCGACGCGCTCCGCGATCTCCATCTCGTGCCAGACGTCGCCGTCCCCGACCCCGGCCGCCGCGTACAGCCGTGCCTCCAGGGCGATGAGCGCGTTGGCCATGAGCCAGTAGACCTCGTCCCAGGCGGCCCCCACCTCGGGTGTCACGGCGTCGCCCAGGACCTCGCCGACGGCGCCCATCAGGTGCCGCCCCACGAGGGTGTACTGGTCGGCCGTGATGCCCAGCGAGGCATGCTTGTGGGCGATGCGCCCGAGGATCGCGTCGGGCCGCTCACCGGGCCGTTCCACCAGCGTGGTGGCGAACGCGGCGACGGCGCCGGCGAGTGCTTCGCGCTGGGCTCCGCTGGCCTGGTTGCCGCGGTTGAAGAGGTCCCGCAGCAGCTCGGGGCGCTCCTCGAACATGCGGCGGTAGAACAGCTCGGTGATGGAGCTGAGGGAGGCCCCGACGGCCGGGAGGGTGGCCCGGACGACGGGGACCGACTGGGGGGAGAGCATGCGTCGGCTCCTTGACTGGATGCTTCGGTGATCGCACTCAGCATCCTAGATAATTGGTATCGCCCATTCATATTTAGGGGGCTGTGATCTGCGCGACGTCGCCGGCCACCCGGTAATGGCGTACTTCTGCCGCCCCTCGGGGAGTTGCCTCGGGCCACAGGCAGTCCAGGACCGAGGCGGACGGGGCGAACAGCGCGGAGGGAACCTCCTGGCGCGCGAACCACTCCCAGCGCACGATCTTGTCCGGTTCGGTCACCCGGGGTGCGCCCACCGCCCCTTCGGTGACCGCCGCGGCCGTGATCCGGGTGAGGCCCTGCAGGCCGTCGACGAGGACCGCCAGGACCCGTACGGCCGCCACGGGGACGGAGAGTCCCGTCTCCTCGGTCAACTCCCGTGCGGCGGCGGTCTCGAAGTCCTCCCCGGGGTCCACCTTGCCGCCGGGAAGCTCCCACCGCCCGTCGTGGCCGAGTCCGAGCAGGACACGGCCGACCGGGTCGAGGACGGCCAGACCGACTCCGGTCAGGCTCTGGGGCGTGGGGCGGGCGCGTTCGGCGCGCTCGGCGCCGTGTTCGTCGGTGTTCACCTCCCCATTCCACACCGCGCCGGACACGGCCCGCCCCCGGCCCGGTGCGTTCCGGGCCGGGGACGTGGGGCGGGAGCCGGGCGTCCCAGCCGAAGTGAGCCGGTACGCGTGATAGAGACGATCTCGACCTCTGACCCCTGACCTGACCCCTGACCCCTGGTCCCTGTCCCCTGGTCTCCGACCCCGACCGCGCAAGCCCTCGAAGCCGCAGCCGTCCGACGCACCGCCCCCCCACACAGCAAGGCACGAGCGCACCATGAGCGAAGAGAACAAGCATCACGCCACCGCTGCCGCCCTCCTCCCCCTGGTCGGGGGCGCGGACAATGTGACGTCGGTGGCCCACTGCATGACCCGGCTCAGGCTGGGGCTGCACGACCGGTCCCTCGTCCAGGACGAGCGGCTCAAGGCACTGCCGGCGGTCATGGGGGTCGTCGAGGACGACACCTACCAGATCGTGCTGGGGCCGGGCACGGTCGCGCGTGTAACCCCCGAGTTCGCCTCGCTGGTCGAGGAGGGGAAGGGCCGGAGCGGACCCGTCACGGCCGAAGGGCTCGCGTCGCAGGGCGCGGCGCTCCGGGCGGAGCGCAAGGCGAAGAACGCCACACCGTTCAAGCTGTTCCTGCGCCGTATCGCCGGCATCTTCGTGCCGCTCATCCCCGCGCTCATCGGCTGCGGCATCATCGCGGGCCTCAACGGACTCCTCGTCAACCTGCACCGGTTGCCCGCGGTGACGCCGGCCCTGACCGCCATGGCCTCCGGGTTCATGGCACTGATCGCCGTGTTCGTCGGCCACAACACGGCCAAGGAGTTCGGCGGCACACCGATTCTCGGCGGTGCCCTCGCGTCGATCATCGTCTACGCCGGAGTGGCCGAGGTGGAGGCCTTCGGCCGGCACCTCTCCCCGGGACAGGGCGGTGTGCTGGGCGCGCTGGCCGCCGCGTGGCTCGGCGTCCAGGTCGAGAAGTGGTGCCGCCGCCGGGTGCCCGAGTCCGTCGACGTCCTGGTGACGCCCACCGTCACCGTGCTCGTGGCCGGACTGGCGACCCTGTTCGGACTGATGTTCCTCGCCGGTACGGTGTCGACCTGGATCGGTGACGCCGCCGACTGGCTGCTGACCCACGGCGGAGCGGGCGCCGGGTTCCTCCTCGGCGGTCTCTTCCTGCCGCTGGTCATGCTGGGCCTGCACCAGGCCCTGATCCCCATCCACACCACGCTGATCGAGGGAGCGGGCTTCACGGTCCTGCTGCCGATCCTCGCGATGGCGGGCGCGGGTCAGGTCGGCGCCGCGCTCGCGGTCTACGTGCGGCTGTCCCGCAACACCTCCGTCCGCACCACGATCAAGTCGGCGCTGTGGCCCGGGTTCCTCGGCGTCGGGGAGCCTCTCATCTACGGTGTGTCGCTGCCCCTGGGCCGTCCGTTCGTCACCGCCTGCGCGGGCGGCGCCTTCGGCGGCGCGTTCGTCGGTCTCCTCAACCAGCTCGGCACGGACGTCGGTTCCACCGCGATCGGCCCCTCGGGCTGGGCTCTCTTCCCGCTCCTCGACGGCACCCACGGGCTGGGGCGGACGGTCGCCGTCTACGCCGCGGGACTGGTGGTCGGCTACCTGGCGGGCTTCGTCGCGACCTACTGCTTCGGCTTCACGAAGAGCATGCTCACGGAACTGAACGCGTCCCCCGCCGCGCCGCGCGGCGACGCCGCAGCCTCCCGTCATGCCACGCGATCCACCGCCCCCCGGTCATGAGGGTGCAAGCGGAACCCCTCGCCCGTCCTTCACGGCGGGCGTCCCGAAGGCCCCGACATGAACCGTCACCTCTTCACCCGGCACTCCCCGCGGTCCGGCAAGCCGACCGTGGTCCTCGTCCACGGCACGTTCGCCGACTCCACCGGCTGGAACGGTGTCGTGCGAGGTCGGCCACTCCTGCGGCGGAGCGGTCATCACGCGAGCGGCACACGGTGCCGGCCACGTCGCCGCCTTCATGCCGGACAAGGGGGAGCGCCCTCGGCCTGGCGGGCCGGTTCCCCGGCAGCACACTCGGTGAAGCCCTCCGCCCCGTACCGGTCACCCTGCCGACGGCTCCCCGGGAGCGGACCTGTACATCCGGCAGGACACGTTCCACCAGGAGTGCGCCGCGAACGTCCCGGCGGACACCGCCGGGCTCATGGCGGTGACGCAGCGGCCGGTGACCGCGGCGGCGCTGGAGGAAGCCGCCGGCGAACCCGCCTGGCGGAGCGTCCCGTCCTGGCCCGTGATCGCCACCGAGGACCTCACCATCCCTCCGGAGGCCCGGAGTCACATGCCCGAGCGTGCCGAGGCGCGGACCGTGGAAGTGCGGGCGTCGCATGCGGTGGGCGTCTCCCGTCCGCACGACGTGGCCCGGATCGTCCTGGAGGCTGCCCGCGCGGCCGGCTGACCGGACGGCCACACGCGAAGTGGCCCCGGATCCCCCGACATCGGGGGCGGGGGCGCCGTGCGCTCGCCGAGGGCGGTGCGCAGGATGCCGCCCTCACCGCGCGCGGCCTCGCTGACCAGGGTGCCGGCCGCGTTCTCCGGTTCGATGATCCCGGAGGGGTGGAACCGCACCAGCTCCGGGTCGCGCAGCCGGGCGCCGGCCTCCACGGCGACCTGGACTCCGGCCCCGGTCCGTGTTCTGCCACCGCAGCCACGTCTCCTGGAGGACGTCCTCGGCCTCCGCGGAACTGCCGAGCACCCGGTAGGCGATGCCGAACAACCGCGGGCGGGCCGCGAGGAAGTCCCGTGTCGCCCGGTCGAGGTGATCGCCCTCGTCCCCAGCGTGCATGACCGTCCCTTCCGCCTCCGGCGCAACCATGCCACGCGCCGCCCCACCCGCCCGCGCCCGCGGGACGCGCGCCCGCGCACCGTGCGTCGGGCCTGGTGGAGCGCACCGCGCCAGGCCTTCCCGGCGCCCGGCGATCGCGTCGCACGCGCCGGGCGCTCCCTGTCACAGACGGCACGGCTGTCCGGTCCAGCGCCCACGACCGGTTCGAACGGGGTCTGCGCCTGGCTCTGCCCGCAGCGCCGGCGGCTGCTGCGGCGCAGCGGCTGGAACCGGGCCCGGCGCGCCGGAAAGGTCACGGCGCACCGCCCCGACGGCCGCAGCCATCTCGACCGCACCACCGGCCTGGTGCTCGCCCTCATCCGGGACCTGCCCGCCACCGGCCCGCGCCCCGAACGGAGTTGACTTCCGGACCCGGACCGCGCCGAAGCCCGGTGGGCACGGAGAAGCTGTGCTTCCATGCTGCGGGTGACCCCGACACCCGGTCACGCGGCCCACCCGTCCGGTACCGGTCCACCCCGACGTGACCTGGAGAAGGCATGCCTGGATTCCGACGCCCCGTCCGTGCCGCCGCCGTACTCGCCGCCGCCGCCGTGCTGCTGGCAGCGACCGCCCCCGCGGCGACCGCCCACGCCGGAGCCCCCGGCTCCCGCGCCCCGGCGGTCCCGCTGCGGGTGGCGACGTACAACATCCACGCCGGAGCGGGACAGGACCAGGTCTTCGACCTCGACCGCACCGCCGCCGCCCTCCGCGGTCTGCGCGCCGATGTGATCGGTCTCCAGGAGGTCGATGTGCACTGGGGCGCCCGCAGCGCGTTCGCCGACGAGGCACGCGCGCTGGCCGAGAAGCTGCGCATGCGGGTGTTCTTCGCCCCGATCTACGACCTGGAGCCGGCCGGCGAGGACGGCGAACGCCGCCGGTTCGGCGTCGCGGTACTGAGCCGCCACCCGGTGCTCCACGCCGAGAACCACGAGATCACCCGGCTCTCCACCCAGTCGCCCGACCCGGTGCCGGCCCCGGCACCCGGCTTCGCCGAGGTCGTCGTCGACGTGCGGGGCGCACAGGTGCACGTCTACTCCACGCACCTGGACCACCGGGCCGACCCCTCGGTCCGCGCGGCCCAGGTCGCGGACATGCTCGCCGTGCTGGCCGCCGACCGCGGACCGAAGGTTCTCGTCGGTGACTTCAACGCCGAGCCCGGCGCACCCGAGTTGGCGCCCCTGTGGCGCGAACTGCGCGACGCGGCCCCGGACGGCGGCGCCACCTACCCGGCGGCCGACCCGGTCAAGCGCATCGACCTGGTCACCGTCTCACCCGGCATCCGGGTGACCGGTGGCCGCACCGTGGCGACGGAGGCGTCCGACCACCGGCCCGTGGTCGCGGACCTGAAGGTGCCCCGGCGCGGCCACTGAGACGGGTCACTCCGGTGCGGAGACGCTCATCTCGCCCAGCTCCGACCAGTCGTCCTGCGGTACCGACATGTTCACGATCCGGGGTGTCTCGACCAGGTGCGGCGGCAGGGTGCGCCGCGCGGCCGCGAAGTGCGCCGACCCCACGTGCGCCGCGCCCGCCTCGTCGTCGCGGAACGCCTCGACGAGGACGTACTCCGTCGGATCCTCGACACTGCGCGACCAGTCGAACCACAGGCAGCCCGGCTCCTCGCGGGTCGCCGCGGTGAAATCCGCGGTGATGTGCGGCCATTGGTCGGCGTACTCGGGACGGACCCGGAACTTGGCGGTGATGAAGATCATCGGACTCCTCTCTCACCCCGGACCCGGCCCCGCACCGCCCTGGAGGCGTTGCAGGTCGGAGGGGCGTACCTGAATGGCGAGCACGGCGATCAGCGCGGCGAGTACCGCGAAGACGGCCGCCGTGATGAACGCGGCGGAGACACCCGCGGTGAGCACCTCGTCCGCCCAGGGAGCCGGCAGCTCCCCGGTGCGCCGGAACCGCAGGACCTCGGCGGGGGTGGCCTGTTGCAGGAAGCGCGGTATCTGTTTCTCCGCCTCGTTGCTGCTCGCCGTGCCGAACACCGTGACCAGGATGGACAGTCCGAGCGAGCCGCCGACCTGCTGGGTGGCGTTGAGGAGGCCGGAGGCGGCGCCCGTCTCCCGGACGGCGACGTTGGAGAGCGCCATGAGCGTCAGGGACACGAACTCCATGCCCATGCCGAGGCTGAACACCAGCATCGGCCCGAGGACGCTGCCCGCGTACGTGGAGTGGACGTCGGTCAGGGTGAGCCAGGCCAGGCCCGCCGCCGCGAGGACGCCACCCACCACCATGAACGGCTTGGGCCCGTACACGGGAAGGAAACGCGAGGCCAGCCCCGCACCGATCGCGATGACGGCGCTGACCGGCAGGAAGGCGAGCCCGGCCTGCAACGGCTGGAAGTCCAGCACGTTCTGCACGAAGAGCGTCAGGAAGAAGAACATGCCGAACATCGCCGCCGCGAGGCACAGCATGATGCCGTACGTGCCCGCGCGGTTGCGGTCGGCGAACATGTGCAGCGGCGTGATCGGCTGCCGGGACCGCCTCTCCACCAGCACGAACGCGGCGAGGACGATGACGGCCGCGGCGAACGAGGCCAGCGTGAGAGCGTCCCGCCAGCCGTCCTGGGCGGCCCTGATGAACCCGTAGACCAGCAGCACCATGCCGGCGGTGGAGGTCAGGGCGCCGGTGAGGTCGAAGCGGCCCGGGTGGCGCTGCGACTCCTTGATCCAGCGCGGGGCGGCGAGGGCGATGAGGAGCCCGATCGGGACATTGACGAAGAGCACCCACCGCCAGTTCAGCCACTCGACCAGCATGCCGCCGGCGAGCAACCCGATCGCACCGCCGCCCGCGGACACCGCGGCGAACACCCCGAACGCCCGGTTGCGTTCGGGCCCTTCGCGGAAGGTCGTGCTGATGAGGGCGAGGGACGTCGGCGAGGCGATGGCGCCGCCCACCCCCTGGAGGGCGCGTGCGGCCAGGAGTTGGCCCGGATTCTGGGCGAACCCGCCCAGCAGCGACGCCAGTGCGAAGAGCAGCACACCGAAGACGAAGACCCGCCGCCTGCCGAGGATGTCCCCCACCCGGCCGCCGAGCAGCAGCAGCCCGCCGAAGGTGAGCGTGTAGGCGTTGACCACCCAGGACAGGCTGGTGGTCGAGAAGTCCAGGGAGCGCTGGATGTGCGGCAGCGCGATGTTCACGATGGTGATGTCCAGCACCACCATCAGCTGGCACGAGGCGATGACCAGCAGGGCCATCGCGTTCCCGCCGCCCGTGTCACGGGCGGTGTGCTGCGGCGCGGAGGCCGGACGCGGACCACCGGTCATGCGGGGTCGCCCTTTCGGGATTCCACCGTTCGACCGTACGCGCGCGTCCGGGCCCCCACCACTCGATCACCGCGGCACCGGCGGAGGCCGCCGGCGGTGTCCGCGGCAGCCGACGGTAGCGCCTGCACCACCTTTTCCGGGCCGCTGGCTGCATGGTTCGCGGGGCCCGCGGCTTCTACCGTCGTGGGGATCCCAACGAGTTCCGCCCGGAAGGCACCTCACCATGTCAGTGACCCCGGCCGACGTCGCCGTCAGCCTCGACCAAGTACACAAGACGTACGGCGGTGACCAGCCGGTCGTGGCGCTGGACGGCATCAGCGCGGTGTTCATGCGCGGCACGGCGACGGCCGTGATGGGACCGTCCGGTTCCGGCAAGAGCACCCTGCTGCACTGCGCGGCGGGGCTGGACCGGCCGGATTCCGGGCGGGTGCTGATCGGGAACACGGACCTGTCGTCGATGTCCGAGAAGCAGCTGACCGAGCTGCGCCGCAGCCGGGTCGGTTTCGTCTTCCAGGCGTTCAACCTGGTGGGTGCGCTGAACGTGGAGCAGAACATCATGCTGCCCTCGCGGCTGTCGGGACACCGGCCGGACCCGGCCTGGGTCGCGGAGGTGATCGGCAGGGTCGGACTGGGCGACCGGCTGCGGCACCGGCCGGCACAGCTCTCCGGCGGCCAGCAGCAGCGCGTCGCGATCGCCCGGGCGCTCGTCACCCGTCCGGAGGTGATCTTCTGCGACGAGCCCACCGGGGCACTGGACACCCAGACCGCGGCCGAGGTCCTCGCCCTGCTGCGGTCGGCCGTCGACCGGAGCGGGCAGACCGTCGTCATGGTGACCCACGACCCGGTCGCCGCGTCCTACGCGGACCGCGTGATGGTCCTCGCCGACGGCCGGATCGTACGGGACATGGCCCAGCCCGGAGCCGAGCGGATCGCCGAACACCTGGCACTGCTGGGCCGCCGGCAGCCCGTCGCGAGCCGGGAGGGCTGAACCGTGCTGCACCTCGCCGCGCAGATGGTGCGCTTCCGCAAGGGCAGTTTCACCGCCACCTTCGTCGCGCTCACCGCGGGCGTCGCGATCCTGATGACCTGCGCCCTGCTCGTGGAGTCGGGGTGGCGGTACAAGGGCCAGCCGGGGCGTTACGACGCCACGCTCGCCGTCGTCGCCGACCGGGAACTGAACGTGGCCACGACGATGTTCGGCGAGACCGAGCACACCACCGTGGCGCTTCCCGAACGCGGCAGCGTCCCCGGGAAGCTGACCGGTGAACTGGCCGAAGTGCCGGGCGTGGCACGCGTGGTGGGCGACCGCTCGATCGCGGTCACCGCCCTGGCCGCCCCGGACGTGCCGGCCACGGGCCACGGCTGGGCGAGCGCCGCGCTCGCCCCGTACCGGCTGACGTCCGGCGAGCCGCCGCGCGCCGACGGGGAGATCGCCCTCGACGCCCGGCTCGCCGGCCGCGCGGGGCTCGGACCCGGCGACACCACGGACATCGTCACCGGGGGAGAGAGCAGGCCGTACCGGGTGAGCGGTGTCGTCGAGACGGACGGTGCGTCCGGGGAGGAGACGGCGCTGTTCTTCACCGACGCGCACGCCACCGCCCTCGACCCGCGCGGGGGCCGGTTCGACGCCATCGGCGTCATCGCCGAACCGGACGCCGACCGCGCCGCCGTACTCGACGGAGTGCGCCGCGTCGCCGACGCCGCGGGCACCGAGCTCTACACCGGTGACGAGCGCGGACTGGCCGCCCAGCCCGAAGCCGGGGCCGCACGGGCCTTCACCCTCCAGGCAGGCGGCGCGTTCGGCGGCTACGCCGCCATGATCATCGTCTTCGTCGTCGCCGGGACCGTGGGCCTGTCGGTACGGCACCGGCGGCGCGACCTCGCCCTGCTGCGCGCCGTCGCGGCCACCCCGGGCCAGGTACGGCGGATGCTCCTCGCCGAGGTGGGACTGCTCGGTCTGCTCGCCGCCGTCGTGGGTGTCCCCGCCGGACTGTTCGCCACGGGGCTCATCCGGGACGAACTCGTGTCCCGGGGGTTCGTGCCCGAAGGCTTCGCCGTCCGGGGCGGGCTGCTGTCCGGGGCCGCCGTGACCGTCGCCGTCGCCGCCGTGGCGCTGCTCGCCGCGTGGATCGCCGCGCTGCGCGTCACCCGGATCCGGCCCACCGAGGCCCTCGGGGAAGCGGCTGTCGAGCGCGGCCCCGGCAGCAGGACCCGGGTGGTGAGCGGCCTGGTGTGCCTCGCCCTGGGGGTATCCCTGACCGGCCTCACCGGAGCCACCGACGGCCAGACCGCACTGGGCGCTGCGATGGGCATGCTCTACGCGTTCGTCCTGGGCGTCGCGCTCCTCGCGCCCTGGATCAACCAGGCGGCGGCGCGGCTGCTCGGGCCCGTCCTGCGCACGGTGTGGGGCGACAGCGGTTACCTCGCCGCGGCGAACCTGCGGGCCAACGCCCGCGGCATGGTCGCCGTCCTCACCGCGCTGGTGCTCTCCGTCGGCTTCGGCGGCACCGTCTGGTTCCTGCAGGACAACCTCCAGCGGCAGACCGTGGTGCAGAGCCGCGACGGCATCCTCGCCCAGCACGCCCTCACCGGCGGCGCGGGACTGCCCGCCTCCGCCACCGCCGAGGCCCGCCGGATCCCCGGGGTGGTCGCCGCGACCGGGGTGCGCCGTACCTCCGTCGTGGTGCCGGGGGAGATGGAGCCGATGGCCGTCGTCGCCCAGGGCATCGACCCCGAGGGCGTGGAACGGACCCTGGACCTGAAGGTCGGCTCGGGCAGCCTCGCCGAACTGCGCGAGGACACCGTGGCCGTGTCCACCGCACAGGCGGACGCCGCGGGCTGGGAGATCGGCGACAAGGCCGAACTCTGGCTCGGCGACGGAACGCCCGTCGGCCTGCGCGTGGTCGCCCTGTACGAACGCGGCTGGGGCTTCGGCGACGTCACCCTCCACACCGGCACCCTCGCCGGGCACACCGTCACCGGACTCGACGACCAGGTGCTCATCAGCACCGCACCGGACGCCGACACCGGCGCCGCGCTGGCCGAGCTCGCCCAGCGCTATCCGGCCGCCGCGGTCGTCGACACCGACCGGCTCACCGGTGAACTCGCCCAGGACGTGGCCATCAGCGGCTGGCTGAACAAGCTGCTCATCGCCGTCCTGGTCGGCTACGCGGTCCTGGCCGCTGCCAACACCCTCGTCATGGCCGCCCTGGCCCGCACCCGGGAGCTGTCCCTGCTGCGCCTGGTCGGGGTCACCCGCGGCCAGCTGAAGCGGATGGTGCACGCCGAACAGGCCGGTCTGCTGGGCGTGGCGCTCCTCATCGGCGGGGCGATCGCGGCCGTCACCCTCACCACGATCGTCAACGCCGTCTCCGGGCAGCGCGTCCCCCACGTTCCGGCCGCCGGGGCGGCCGCCATCGTCGCCGGGACGATCGCGCTGGCACTCGTCGCCACGGTGCTTCCCGTCGGCAGACTGCTGCGCACCCCACCGGTCGAGGGCATCGGCATCCGCGAGTGAGCCCCACCGGCCGGCCCCGATCCACGACCGGCTCCGCCCGCCCGCGGCCCGCGGACACCCCGGTCCGATCCCAGGCCGAATCCACCTCCGGCACCCGGGCCCGGCCCGCGGACGCCCCCGCCCCGTCCCGGGCCGAATCCACCTCCGGCACCCGGGCCCGGCCCGCGGACGCCCCCGCCCCGTCCCGGGCCGAATCCACCTCCGGCACCCGGGCCCGGGCCGCGGACGCCTCCGCCTCCTCCCGGGCCGAATCCACCTCCGGTACTCGGGCCCGGGCCGCGGACGCCTCCGCCTCCTCCCGGGCCGAATCCACCTCCGGTACTCGGGCCCGGGCCGCGGACGCCTCCGCCCCGTCCCGGGCCGGAGGTGCCTCCGGTACTCGGGCCCGGGCCGCGGACGCCCCCGCCTCCTCCCGGG
This sequence comes from Streptomyces sp. NPDC030893, assembly GCF_055571535.1. Taxonomy (NCBI): domain Bacteria; kingdom Bacillati; phylum Actinomycetota; class Actinomycetes; order Kitasatosporales; family Streptomycetaceae; genus Streptomyces; species Streptomyces sp. NPDC030893. The sequence continues at coordinate 113,980 of NZ_JBVIFC010000010.1, forward strand.
CCGAAACCACCTCCGGCACTCGGGCCCGGCCCGCGGACGCCCCTGTCCGATCCCGGGCCGAAGGCGCCTCCGGCACCCGGGCCCTGGCCGGGGGCGCCCCGGAGCGGTCCCGGGCCGGGGGTGCTTCGGGCCGGTCCCCGGCCGGGGGTGTTCTCGGTTCGTCTTCCGGTGGGGGCGCCTTCGGTGCTCGTGGGGACGGGGGTGTCTCGGGTCGTGCACGGGCCGGTGACGCCCCTGTGCGGTCCTGGGCGGGGGGTGTTCTCGGTTCGTCTTCCGGTGGGGGCACCTTCGGCGTTCGCGGGGACGGGGGTGTTTCGGGTCGGCCCCAGGACGGGAGTGTCTCCGGTCGTTCACGGGCCGGAGATGTCCCTGTGCGGTCCCGGGCCGGGGGTGTTCTCGGTTCGTCATCCGGTGGGGGCGCCTCCGGCGCATGCCGTGACGGGGGTGTGTCCGGCGGCCGGGCTCGGCCCGGGGGTGGCCCCGGCCTGTCCGGGACCGGAAGTGGTCCTGTCCGGTTCCCGGGACCGTCCGGGACCGGAAGTGGTCCCGGTCGGTCCCGGGCACGGGGTGGTCCCGGTCGGTCTCGGGTCGGGGGTGCCGGGGCCTCACCGGCCGGGGGAGGCCCCGGGCTGTTCCTGAGGCGGGTTGTTTGCGGCCGGTTCGGGGGGTCGGGAGGGGCCCGCCGGGCACCGGTGGGTGGGTGGCCGGGTGGGCCCGGGGGCGGGCGTTCTATCCTCCGTGCCTGGGAGGTGCGGATGGTGGTGACCGGCGACCGCCCGGCGCAGGGCGGGCCGAGGTGGGCAGGGGCCGCGGCCGCGCGTGCCCGGGCGGCACTGGACGCCCTGGAGCATCTGATCGGCGGCATGGGCACCGGCCTGCTCGCGCTGCTCGCGACGCTGTGGCTGGCCCTGACCGCCCTCGCCTGTCTCGTCGGGGTGGGGCTGTGGCTGCTGCCGTCCGCCCTGCACGCGGTGCGGGCCGTCGCCGACCGGGAGCGGACCCGGCTCTCACGCTGGGGCCCGGAGATCATCGGCCCGGCGCCCCTGCCGGCCGGGCTGCGGGCCGCCGTCACCGACCGTGGCGTCCGCCGCGAGGTCCGGTGGGTGTGCACGCACGCGTTCTTCGGCCTGTTCCTCGGGCTGGTCGGGGCGACGCTGCCGCTGAACGCGGCGCACGACGTCGCCTTCCCGCTGTTCTGGCGGCTCCTGCCGGAGAGCGCGGCCACCGCGACGGTGGGCTGGTGGACCGTGCGCGACTGGCCCGGCGCCCTGTTCATCATGCTGCTCGGCGTGGTGTGGGCCGGCGTCATCCTGGCGTGCACGCCCGCGCTCGCACGGTTGCAGGCCTGGCCCGGCCGGCGGCTGCTGACCCCCGACCCCGGAACCGACCTGGTGCTGCGGGTCGCCGAGCTCACCGCCACCAGGGCCGCCGCCCTCGACGCCCACGCCACCGAACTGCGGCGCGTGGAACGGGCGTTGCACGACGGCACCCAGAACCGCATCGTCGCCGTCACCGTGCTGCTCGGAGCGGCCCGCCGCGCCCTGACCCGCGACCCCCGCGAGGCCGAGGCCGTCCTGGCGCGCGCCCAGGACGCCGCCGAGCAGGCGCTCGCCGAACTGCGCGGCGTGGTCCGCAGCATCCTCCCGCCGGTCCTCGCCGACCGCAGCCTGCCCGACGCCCTCACCGCCCTGGCGGCCGACTGCCCGGTGCCCTGTCACCTCGACGCCGACGTGCCCGGCCGGTGCGCCGCGGCGGTGGAGGCGACGGCGTACTTCGTGGTCGCCGAGGCCCTCACCAACATCGCCAGGCACAGCGGCGCCCGCGAGGCCGCTGTCGTGGTACGCCGCCTGGACGACCGGCTGCGCGTGGAGATCCACGACGACGGCCGCGGAGGCGCCGACGAGCGGAACGGGTCCGGGCTCACCGGCATCCGCCGCCGCACCGAGGCGCACGACGGAACACTCGAACTGGCCAGCCCGCCCGGCGGCCCGACCACCCTGAAGGTGACCCTGCCATGCGGATCGTGATCGCCGAGGACGACGCGCTGCTGCGCGAGGGGCTGGCGCTGCTGCTGCGCGCCGAGTCCCTCGACGTGGTGGCCACGGCCGGGGACCCCGACGCCTTCCTGGACGCCGTGGACGCGGAGAAGCCGGATGTCGCCATCGTCGACGTACGGATGCCGCCCACCCACACCGACGAGGGGATCACGGCGGCCGTGGAGGCCCGGCGGCGCCGACCGGAGCTGGCCGTCCTCGTCCTGTCCGCGTACGTCGAACAGGCCTTCGCCACCGACCTGCTCGCCCAGGGCAGCGCCCGGCTCGGCTACCTGCTCAAGGAACGGGTCGGACGGGTCGAGGAGTTCCTCACCGCGCTGCACCGGGTGGCGGACGGCGGTACGGCCATCGACCCCGAGGTCGTCGCCCAGCTCCTCACCCGCACCCGGCCGGACGCCCGGCTGCAACGGCTCAGCCCCCGCGAGCGGGACGTACTGGCGCTGATGGCCGAGGGGTTGGGCAACACGGCCATCGCCGAACGGCTCGTCGTCAGCGACGGTGCCGTCCACAAACACATCCGCAACATCTTCGCCAAGCTCGATCTCGCGCCCACCGACCGCACCGACCGGCGCGTCGCCGCCGTGCTGCACTACCTCGAGGACGCCAGGCGCCGGGACTGACCCCCCGCCGGACAGGACGCTACGTGCCGAGGGAGCGCCGGGTGACGCCCTCCAGATGCCGGGTGAAGACCTCGCGGGCGTCGGGGGTGAGGGTGCGCAGCGCCACCAGCGCCGTGACGGCCACATCGCACAACTCGGACCGTACGTCCTCCCAGGTGTGCGTGGTGCCCTTGCGCGGGTTCTGGCCGGTCGCCCCGACCACGGCCTGGGCGACCTCCCCGACCTCCTCGGACAGTTTCAGGATGCGCAGCAGCACGCCGTCCGGGCCGTCGACGGGACGCTGCGCGTCCAGCCAGGCGCACAGACCGTCGATGGACTCCCACAGATCCGCCCCGGCCGCCCGGGGCGGGGGAGGAGACAGATGATCGCTCATGGGGAGAGCCTGGCACGGCCCACTGACACCGCCCGGTCCGCCCCGCCCCGCTGCTCGAACAGGACCTGCCGACTACTCGAACAGGGCCTCCTGTTCGCCCTCCCTGACCTTCCGCAGCCGCCGGTTGCGCGCCCCCAGCGTCACCGCCGTGGCCGCCCCCATCGCCGCGAAGGCCGCCGGGAGCATCCAGTTCCGGTTGGCCGTGTGGCCGAGGGCGTGGTCCAGGGAGAGCCGGCCGGGCCCCGTCACCGCGAGACCGGCGGCCGTCAGGCCGAGGGACGCCGCGTACTCGAAGCCGCCCTCCTGGTTGAAGAAGCCGTTGGGCGCGTGCACGGCGGACGCGCCCGCCATCGCACCGGCCGCCGCGGCGCCCGCAGCCGGGGTGGCGAGGCCGAGCGCGAGCAGCGCGCCGCCGCCCGTCTCCGCGAGGCCCGCCACCGTGGCGCTGGCCCGGCCGGGCGCGTAGCCGATGGACTCCATGAACTGACCGGTGCCCTCGATACCGCCACCACCGAACCAGCCGAACAGCTTCTGCGCGCCGTGCGCCGCGAGCACCCCGCCCGTTCCCAGCCGGAGCAGCAGCAGTCCCAGATCGCGTCGGTCGTAACAGGTCACGTCGTCTCCCCGGCAGAGGTGGCTTGGCCCGACCACCGTCGCACCCCCACCACGGGCCGGGCCCGCCGCCGGTCGCCGTTCGGGTGACGCGGGTGGCGGGGCCCGCCGACCGGTACGACGCTGACAGCCATGACCATTCAGATCACCCGTCTCAGCGATCCCGCCGTACGCGCCTTCGTCACGGCCGTCAACCACCACGACCGGGAGGGCTTCCTGGCCCTCCTCGCGCCCGGCGCCACGATGGCGGACGACGGCACCGAACGCGACCTCGCCGAGTGGACCGACCGGGAGATCTTCGCCTCCAACGGTCACATGGACGTCGACAACGAGTCCGACGGCGGCCGCCGTCTCCTCGCCCGCTACCGCAACGACACCTATGGCGAGATGCGCACCCGCTGGACGTTCACCGTCGACGACGACGGCCGCATCTCCCGCTTCGAGACCGGTCAGGCGTGAGCGTCCCGGTGCCGCACGACAAACCGTCCCCGCCGTGAGAGTTGGGTGAGGAGATGGTCACAGATCTCGCCCAGTCGCTGATTGAGGGTTTCAAGTAACGCGCTGAGCTCGGCTTCTGCCCGGTGGTTGGCCCGGATTCGGGTGGACGTTGTGGAGATCCGCCGTCGTACCGCCCCGGCCGCCGGACCGGGCCCATTGATCTGACCGCGACAAAAAGTCAGTCTTCTCGTCAGCCTCCGCGTGACCCCGCGCCGGAGGTCAACCCCCCACACCTGACGAGGAGATCCCTCTCCATGACGCATCGGATGCGTACCGTCGCACTGAAGGTCACCGCCGCCGTGTGCGCGGTGACGGCCGCGAGCACGGCAGCCCTGCTCGGGGCGTCGTCCGCGCAGGCCGTCGAGCCCGCGCAGGGCACCGTCTTCGGCCTGAACGCCGAAGGAGCCGTCGCGGGCAGCTACATCGTCCTGCTCGACGAGAGGACCACGGCCGCCGGCGAGAAGGACCTGGCCCGGGAGTACGGCGGTGAGCTCAGCCGGTCCTACGGCGCGGCCCTCGACGGCTTCGCCGCGGACGGGCTGACCGAGACCGAGGCCAGGCGCCTGGCCGCCGACCCGGCCGTGGCCGCCGTCGTGGCCAACCGCACCTTCCACGCCACCGCCACCCAGGACGACCCGCCCTCCTGGGGCCTGGACCGGGTCGACCAGGCGGACACCGCGGGCGACGGCAAGTACACCTACCCCGACCGGGCCGGAGAGGGCGTCACCGCCTACGTCATCGACACCGGCGTACGTGTGACGCACCAGGACTTCGAGGGACGGGCGAGCCACGGCTACGACGCCGTCGACGACGACCGCACCGCCGACGACGGCAACGGCCACGGCACGCACGTCGCCGCCACCGTCGCCGGCGCCGCGCACGGCGTCGCCAAGAAGGCCGACATCGTGGCCGTCAGAGTCCTGGACGACAACGGCTCCGGGACCACCGAGCAGGTCATCGCCGGCATCGACTGGGTCACCGAGAACCACAAGGGTCCCTCGGTGGCCAACATGAGCCTGGGCGGCGCCGCCGACCCGGCTCTGGACGCGGCGGTCCAGAAGGCCATCGCTTCCGGGGTCACCTTCGCCGTCGCGGCCGGCAACGAGTCGGCCGACGCCGCGGGGGGCTCGCCCGCCCGCGTCCCCGAGGCCCTGACCGTCGCCTCCAGCACCGAGGACGACGCCCAGTCCGACTTCTCCAACTTCGGTGCGGCCGTGGACCTCTACGCGCCCGGCTCCGACATCACCTCCGCCTGGAACGACAGCGACGACGGCACCAGGACGATATCCGGCACCTCGATGGCCTCCCCCCACGTGGCCGGAGCGGCCGCCGTGTACCTGGCGGGTCACCCCGACGCCGACCCGGCTGCGGTGGCGACGGCGCTGACCGGCGGGGCCACCGCGGACAGGATCAGCAACCCCGGCTCCGGCACTCCGAACAAGCTGCTCAAGATCACGGAGTAGTGCGCCACCCGGGCGGGGGCCACTGACACACATGAGGGGCCGCGGAGGGGGGAAACGTTCCTCCGCGGCCCCTCACACTCCCGTCCGGCCCGGTGTGAGTGGTCCGGCTCACATGGCGTACCCGACCTGCCACCGACACGATGGTCTTCGTCAACGGCAGGCTGAAGGGATCGAGAATGTTCCGCAAGGTGCTGGTCGCCAACCGCGGCGAGATCGCGATTCGGGCGTTCCGCGCGGGCTACGAACTGGGCGCCCGAACCGTCGCCGTCTTCCCGCACGAGGACCGCAACTCGCTGCACCGCCTGAAGGCGGACGAGGCGTACGAGATCGGCGAGCCGGGACATCCGGTGCGGGCCTATCTCTCCGTGGAGGAGATCGTCGGCGCCGCGCGACGGGCGGGCGCCGACGCCGTCTACCCGGGCTACGGCTTCCTGTCCGAGAACCCGGAGCTGGCCAGGGCCTGCGAAGAGGCGGGCATCACCTTCGTGGGGCCCAGTGCCCAGATCCTGGAACTGACCGGCAACAAGGCCCGCGCCGTGGCCGCCGCCCGGGAGGCGGGCGTGCCCGTCCTCGGCTCCTCCGCCCCCTCCACCGACGTCGACGAACTCGTCCGCGCCGCCGGTGACATCGGCTTCCCCGTGTTCGTCAAGGCCGTCGCGGGCGGCGGCGGGCGCGGCATGCGCCGCGTCGAGGACCCCGCCCAGCTGCGGGAGGCCATCGAGGCGGCCTCCAGGGAGGCGGCGTCCGCGTTCGGCGACGCCACGGTGTTCCTGGAGAAGGCCGTCGTCGAACCCCGCCACATCGAGGTGCAGATCCTCGCCGACGGACAGGGCAACGTCATTCACCTGTTCGAGCGGGACTGCTCGGTGCAGCGCCGCCACCAGAAGGTGATCGAACTCGCGCCCGCGCCCAACCTCGACCCGGAGCTGCGCGACCGCATCTGCGCCGACGCCGTGCGGTTCGCCCGGCAGATCGGCTACCGCAACGCCGGCACCGTGGAGTTCCTCCTCGACCGCGAGGGCAACCACGTCTTCATCGAGATGAACCCGCGCATCCAGGTCGAGCACACGGTGACCGAGGAGGTCACCGACGTCGACCTGGTCCAGTCGCAGCTGCGCATCGCCGCCGGTGAGACGCTCGCCGACCTCGGTCTCTCGCAGGACACCGTCACCCTGCGGGGCGCCGCCCTGCAGTGCCGCATCACCACCGAGGACCCGGCCAACGGCTTCCGCCCGGATACCGGCCGGATCAGCGCCTACCGCTCGCCCGGCGGCTCCGGCATCCGCCTGGACGGCGGCACCACCCACGCCGGTACGGAGATCAGCGCCCACTTCGACTCGATGCTGGTGAAACTGACCTGCCGGGGCCGGGACTTCGGCGCGGCCGTGGGCCGAGCCCGGCGCGCGGTGGCCGAGTTCCGCATCCGCGGCGTCGCCACCAACATCCCCTTCCTCCAGGCCGTCCTCGACGATCCCGACTTCCGGGCCGGACGGGTCACCACCTCGTTCATCGAGCAGCGGCCGGAGCTGCTCACCGCGCGCCACTCCGCCGACCGCGGCACCAAGCTGCTCACCTACCTCGCCGACGTCACCGTCAACAAGCCGCACGGCGAGCGGCCCGAGCTGATCGACCCGCTGACCAAGCTGCCGCCGCTGCCCGCCGGCCAACCGCCGGCCGGCTCCCGGCAGCGTCTCACCGAACTCGGCCCCGAGGGCTTCGCCCGCCGGCTGCGCTCCTCCCCGGGCGTCGGCGTCACCGACACCACGTTCCGCGACGCCCACCAGTCGCTGCTCGCGACCCGGGTCCGCAGCAAGGACCTGCTCGCCGTCGCGCCCGTGGTGGCACGCACCCTGCCCGGCCTGCTCTCCCTGGAGTGCTGGGGCGGCGCCACGTACGACGTCGCCCTGCGCTTCCTCGCCGAGGACCCCTGGGAGCGGCTGGCGGCCCTGCGGGAAGCCGTACCGAACATCTGTCTGCAGATGCTGCTGCGCGGCCGCAACACCGTGGGCTACACCCCGTACCCGACGGAGGTGACGGACGCCTTCGTGCAGGAGGCGGCGGCCACCGGCATCGACATCTTCCGCATCTTCGACGCGCTGAACGACGTCTCCCAGATGCGGCCCGCCATCGACGCCGTGCGCGAGACCGGCACGGCCGTCGCCGAGGTGGCCCTGTGCTACACCTCCGACCTGTCCGACCCGTCCGAGCGGCTCTACACCCTCGACTACTATCTGCGCCTGGCCGAGCAGATCGTCGAGGCCGGCGCCCACGTGCTGGCCGTCAAGGACATGGCCGGCCTGCTCCGGGCGCCCGCGGCGGCGACGCTCGTGTCGGCCCTGCGCCGGGAGTTCGACCTGCCGGTGCACCTGCACACCCACGACACCGCCGGCGGCCAGCTCGCCACCTACCTCGCCGCGATCCAGGCGGGCGTCGACGCCGTCGACGGGGCGGTGGCGTCCATGGCCGGCACCACCTCGCAGCCGTCGCTGTCGGCGCTCGTCGCGGCGACCGACCACTCGGAGCGGTCCACCGGCCTGGACCTGACGGCCGTCGGCGACCTGGAGCCCTACTGGGAGAGCGTCCGCAAGGTCTACGCCCCCTTCGAGGCGGGCCTGGCCTCGCCGACCGGCCGCGTCTACCACCACGAGATCCCCGGCGGCCAGCTCTCCAACCTGCGCACCCAGGCCATCGCGCTCGGTCTCGGCGACCGCTTCGAGGACATCGAGGCGATGTACGCCGCAGCCGACCGGATGCTCGGCCGCCTGGTGAAGGTCACCCCCTCCTCCAAGGTGGTCGGCGACCTGGCCCTGCACCTGGTCGGCGCGGGCGTCTCCCCGCGCGACTTCGAGGAGGAGCCGGACCGCTTCGACATCCCCGACTCCGTCATCGGCTTCCTGCGCGGCGAGTTGGGCACCCCGCCCGGCGGCTGGCCGGAACCCTTCCGCAGCAAGGCCCTGCGGGGCCGCGGCGAGCCGAAGCCGGTAGCCGAGCTGTCCGCCGACGACCGCGAAGGACTGGCGAAGGACCGCCGGCCGACCCTCAACCGGCTCCTGTTCCCCGGCCCCACACGGGAGTTCGAGACGCACCGCCAGTCCTTCGGCGACACCGGCGTCCTGGACAGCAAGGACTTCTTCTACGGGCTGCGCCCGGGCCGGGAGTACAGCGTCGACCTCGACCCCGGTGTCCGGCTGCTGATCGAACTGCAGGCGGTGGGCGACGCCGACGAGCGGGGCATGCGGACCGTGATGGCCACGCTCAACGGGCAGTTGCGGCCGATCCAGGTCCGCGACCGGGCGGCGGCCTCCGACGTCCCCGTCACCGAGAAGGCCGACCGCACCGATCCCGGGCACGTCGCGGCGCCGTTCGCCGGTGTGGTGACCCTCGCGGTCGCCGAGGGCGACGAGGTGGAGGCCGGTGCCACGGTGGCCACCATCGAGGCGATGAAGATGGAGGCATCGATCACCGCCCCGAAGGCGGGCAGGGTCTCCCGGCTGGCGATCAACCGCATCCAGCAGGTGGAGGGCGGTGACCTCCTGGTCGAACTCGGCTGACCGGCTCCCCCGGGGCCCTCACGCCCACGCGACGGGAGCCCGCCTGTCGGCGGAGACCCCGCGCCCCCCGCAGGGGCGCGGGGAAGCCGCGCGAGCAACCACCTGCCGAACAAGCCTGCGCCGACAAGCTGTGGGAACGTAGATTATGCGTTGGCCAGAACAGCCCTCGAATGACTACGGACGGTACTCATGACCGACCCTGCCGCGGCGCCCGGATCAGCGCACCAGAAGATCGACACCTCCGTGCCGCACTCGGCCCGCATCTGGAACTACTGGCTGGGAGGGAAGGACAACTATCCCGTCGACGAGGAAGCGGGCGACGCCTACACCGCCGTCTTCCCCGGCATCGTCACCATCTCCCGCAGCAGCCGGGCCTTCCTGCGGCGCAACATCACCTACCTGGCCGCCGAGCAGGGCATCCGGCAGTTCCTGGACATCGGCACCGGCCTGCCCACGGCCGACAACACCCACCAGGTCGCCCAGCGGATCGCCCCGGAATCGCGGATCGTCTACGTCGACAACGACCCGATGGTCCTGGCCCACGCACGCGCCCTGCTCTACTCCACGGCGGAGGGGGCCACGGCCTACGTGGACGCCAACGTCCTCGACCCGGACCGCATTCTGGAAGCCGCGGCCGAGACGCTGGACTTCAAGCGTCCCACCGCGCTGATCCTCAGCAACATCCTGGGCCACATCGCCGACTACGACCAGGCGCGGTCCATCGTCACCCGGCTGATGGCCGCACTGCCGTCCGGCAGCTTCCTCTCCATCAACGACGGCTCGCGCGGTATCGACCCCGACTTCGAGCAGGCCCAGGACGCCTACAACGAGAGCGGCGCCGTCCCCTACAACCTGCGCACCGTCGACGAGATCACGTCGTTCTTCGAGGGGCTGGAACTCGTCGACCCGGGCGTCGTCTCGGTGCAGATGTGGCGCCCGGACCCGGACTCGCCCGCGCCGGAGACCATCGCCGAGCACGGCGGCCTCGCCCGCAAGCCCTGACGTAATCCATTGGACAACTCCCGTGCCGGCGGGGAGCGTTGGTCCCATGGAGCAGGAGGAGATCTGGAACGCGGACGCCGCCCGGCGCTATGACACGCCCGGAACCGGTATGTTCGCGCCCGAGGTGCTGGGGCCGGCCGTGGACCGGCTGGCCCGCCTCGCGGGGCAGGGAGCGGCCCTCGAGTTCGCCATCGGCACGGGCCGGGTGGCCGTTCCGCTCGCCGGCCGCGGAGTACCGGTGACCGGCATCGAGCTGTCCCGGCCGATGGTGGAGCAACTGCGCACCAAGGCCGACGAGTCGGCGATCCCGGTGGTCATCGGTGACATGGCGACGACCACCGCACCGGGTGAGTACACCGTCGTCTACCTCGTCTACAACACCATCTCCAACCTGCTCACCCAGGCCGAGCAGGTCGAGTGCTTCCGCAACGCCGCCCGTCACCTCGGGCCGGGCGGACGGTTCGTGATCGAGCTCTGGGTGCCGGAACTGCGCACGCTCCCGCCGGGCCGGCAGGCCACGGTCTGGGAGTCGGGCCCCGGCTACATCGGCCTGGACACCTACGACGTCCTTTCCCAGCACGTCGTCTCGCACCACTTCCGGTTCGACGAGAGCGAGCAGGCCCGGTTGGAGCGCAGCCCGCACCGCTACATCTGGCCGGCCGAACTCGACCTCATGGCCCAACTGGCCGGGTTCCGCCTGGAGTCCAGGCACGCCGACTGGAACGAGACCCCCTTCACCGCCGATTCCCGCTCCCACGTCTCCGTCTACCGCCTCCCTCCCGCCCCGTAGGAGCGCGCGGGCGTGTGCCGGTGACCCCGGGCCGTGCGCACCGGCCGCTCGACGTCACCGCCCCGACCCGTCGCGGTCCCGCGGCCGGGCGATCCGGCCGCGGGACCCCGGGAAAGGTCTCAAGCCCTTCAACGCCTTCTACCTCGACAGCGGCGCCGACCCCGCGGACCCGCTGGTGTCGCCGGTCAAGCGGGCCGACCTCACCGGGCTGCCGCCCGCGCTGGTCGTCACCGCCCAGTACGACCCGATGCGCGACGAGGGCGAGCTGTACGGAGAGCGGCTGCGCGAAGCCGGGGTGGACGCGACGGTCAGCCGGTACGGCGGCGCGGGCCACGGCTTCGTCCAGCACTTCTCCTGGATCCCGGAGTACCACCGGGTCTTCGCGGAGACACGCGACTTCCTCGACCGCGGGAAGTAGACCATGAGCCACGCAGTCGACGTCCATCCGCTGGTCTCGCCCTGGGGCCGGTTCGGTCTCTACAGCTTCTTCGTCGACGCGCCGGAGCCGGCGATCGTCGACACCGGGATCGCCTCCTCGCCCGCCGAGGGGATGGCTCCCGCGCTCGAGGCGATCGGCCGCCGCATCGAGGACGTGCGGTGGATCCTGTTGACCCACGGGCACATCGACCACGTCGGCGGGGCACACGCCCTGTGGGAGCTCACCGGACGGCGCGCCCGGGTGGTGATCCACGAGGCGGACGCGCCGATGCTCCGCTCCCGCCGGGCCCATGTCGAGGAGTACCTCGCGGGCCGCGGCCGGTACCTGGACGACCCCGACGGGGAGGCGAAGGCGACGGCCGCCACCCAGGCCGTCATCTCCGGGGAGATGGAGCCGTCCCTGCTGGTCAAGGGCGGCGAGAGCCTCTCCCTCGGCGGCGGTGTCACCGTGTCGGTGCACGCGATACCGGGCCACACCCCCGGATCGGTCGCCTACGTCGTCGACGGACAGCGCTCGGTGTTCACCGGCGACGCCGTCCAGGTCCACGGGGCCGCCAACGGCTTCCCCGGCTACACCGACCCGGCCGCCTACCGCGCGAGTCTCACGTACCTGCGCGACGAGATCCGCCCGCGCCGGCTCTACCTCGGGCACCCCTACCGCCGCGCCGACGGCACGCCGTACGGGGTCGAGCTCGACGAGGCCGAGGCCCGGGAGGCCCTCACCCAGAGCCTCGACATCGAGGCCCGTGTCGCCACGGCGGCTCGCAGGTGCCTGGAGGCGGGTCCGCGGGAGACGGACTCCCCGTACGCGCCGTTCACCCGCGTGGCCGAGGAGCTCGGCTACACCGGCGACCCCACCCTCGAGCCGTCGCCGTTCTTCACCTCGCTGCACGGCTACCGCACGCAGCACGACCAGACGCCGTAGTACAGGAGCTTCGCACTCATGACCGACCTTCACACGATCCGGGCGGGCGCGCGGGCCGTCACCGTCCGCAAGGACCTCCGGGTGCCGATGCGCGACGGCGTCACCCTGGCGGCCGACGCCTACAGCGGCACGGACGACACCCCCCGGCCCGCACTGGTCGCCCTGAGCCCCTACGGCAAGGAGCTCCAGGCGCTGGCCCTGACGACCCCGCCGCAGCGCCGGCCCAGCCCCATGTGGGACGGCTGCATCGAGGCCGGCGACATCGCGCGCGTGGTCGCAGGCGGCAGCTCGTCACCACCGCCTACCTCAAGGCCTCGCACCGCGAGCTCGACGAGGAGCGCACCACCGAGGGCGACCCCTACCACCCGCACACCCGCGCGGTGCCGGTCGAGCCGGGGAGGATCGAGGAGTACGTCCTGCGCGTCCACCCCTTCGCGGCGACGTTCCTGCCCGGCCACAGACTGGTCGTGGAGCTCTCCAACAACGAGCCGTTGGCCGACGCGCACAACGCGCTGCTGCCGCCGGACGCCTTCCACCTCCCGGTGGGCCGCCCCGTCACCCACAAGATCTACCGCGACGCCGCCCACCCCTCCCGGATCCTGCTGCCGTTCACCACGAGCGGTGCGGACCGGGAGCAGCGGCCGTCGTGACGTCCGGACGGTGAAGCCGGAGGGCGGTTGTCAGTGCCCGGTGGCACGCTGAGACCAAAGGGAACCAGCGAAAGGACCTCACGGTGATCACCACTGACTTCGCCCCCGGCTCGCCCTGCATGCTCGACCTCGGCGCCCCCGACGTCCCGGCCGCGGCCGCCTTCTACGCCGCGGTCCTCGGCTGGGACTACGAGCCCATGGGCGAGGGGGAGGACGTGCAAGGCGGAATGTTCCGCAAGGACGGCAAGATGGTCGCCGGTCTCGGCGAACTCACCGAGGAGGGCGCCCGCCCCGCGTGGATGATCTACTACACCGTCGCCGACGCCGACGCGACGACCGAGGCCGTCGAGCGCGCCGGCGGCACCGTGCGGGTGCCGCCCATGGACATCGAGCAGTGGGGCCGCATGGCGCAGTACACCGACCCGCTGGGCGGCCAGTTCGCCGTCTGGCAGCCGTGGGACAGCAAGGGCGTCGACCTGGTGGACGAGCCCGGCTCGCTGTGCTGGACCGAGCTGTACACCAGTGACGCGGCGGCCGCGAAGGAGTTCTACGGAGGCGTCCTCGGCTGGCAGTACAGCGACACGCAGATGCCGGGCGGCGAGGGCACCTACACCATGATCACCCCCTCCGGTCTGCCGGAGGAGCGGATGCACGGCGGCCTGATGGAGGTCGGCAAGGAGGACCTCGCCCCGGCGGGCGGCCGGCCCTACTGGCACCCGGTCTTCGCCGTCGACGACTGCGACGCCGCCGTCGCCCAGGTGCGGGAGCACGGAGGAAGCGTGCAGATGGGGCCGGAGACCGCGCAGGGGGTGGGCCGCATGGCCGTCTGCCTCGACCCCGCCGGAGCGGACTTCGTGGTGCTCGCCGAGATCTGAGGCCCCGCCTCGGCCGGCACGGCCCCGGTGTCGCGCAGGCACTGCCCGGTCCGCGCCACCACGTCGTCGGAGAGGGCCGTCGTGGTGCAGCCGAACCCGGTCGTGCCGGAGACACGCACCGGGTCTCCGTCACGCGCCGCACGCCGGGTCACCGGCGGCTGCCCCCGACCTGCGCGGGTCAGCCCGCCGGATGCAGTTCCCGCAGGGCATCCAGCACGTCCCGGTCGGAGACCTGGTCGAAGTCGTCGTACCACTCGCCGACCGAGCCCAGCCGCTGCGGCTGGTGCAGGGCGACGACGTCGTCGGCCTCGTCCCGCAGCGCGGCCGCGGTGTGCGGCGGGCACACCGGCACGGCCAGGGTCACCCGCAGCGGGCCGCCGCGCAGCACGTGCCGGAGGGCGGCGCGGGCCGTCACCCCCGTGGCGAGACCGTCGTCCACGACGACGACGCCGTGACCGCGGACGTCCGGGGCGGGGCGGCCACGGCGGTAGACCCGCTCACGCCGGTGCAGCTCGACACGCGCCCGGGCCACCTCGGAGCTCAGCTCGTCCTCGGTGAGGTCCAGGGCACGCAGTCCCGTGCGGTCGAACACCGGCGGATCGTCCCCGGCGATCGCCCCGATGCCCACCTCGGGCGACCCGGGCACCCCGATCTTGCGGACGACGAGGACGTCCAGCGGGACAACCATCGCCCGGGCGATCTCCGCGGCGACCGGGACACCGCCGCGCGGCAGCGCCAGTACGGTCACGTTCGCGAGATCCCCGCTGCTCGCCCACTCCAGCAGCCGGACGGCCAGCTCCTGTCCGGCTTCCCTGCGGCTTCGGAATCGCACGGCTCGCTCCCTTCCTCGCCCCCCGGGCCGGGTAACCGCCGGTGTCCCCGCCACTCACGCCCGCGGTGCGCCACGGTGCGACGCGGGCGTGGGCGGACCGGTCACCCGGGGTTCAGCGGTCCTGGGACAGCCGCAGCAGGTCGGCGAAGGTACCGCCGGCGTGGGTGAGATCGTCGTAGGTGCCCCGCTCGGTGATGCGGCCGCGCTCCATCACCACGATGTGGTCGGCGATCCTGGTGTTCTCCAGACGGTGGGTGACCACGATCGTGATGCGGTCGCCCGAGATCGCCTTGATCTGCTCGAAGATGCCGTGCTCCCCGCGCGGGTCCATCTGGGACGTGGGCTCGTCCAGGATCAGCAGGGGCGGGCGGCGGTACAGGGCCCGGGAGCAGGCCAGGCGCTGCCACTGACCGCCGGAGAGCTCGGAACCGCCGAAGATCTCGCGGGCCAGGAGGGTGTCGAGGCCGGCGGGCAGGTCCTCCACCGCCTCCCGCATGCCGACCGCGTCGACGGCCTCCCAGACCTCGCCGTCGTCCAGGCTCCGGGGCTGGCCCAGCGTCACGTTCTCCCGGGCCCGCAGGGGCCACTGGGCGAAGATCTGCGGCACCAGGCCGGTGCAGTCCCACACCGTGGCCGGGTCGGCGTGCGCGATGTCGGTCCCGTTCCAGGTGACCCGGCCCTTGTCCGCGAGGTAGATGCCGGTGATCAGGCGGGTGAGGGTGCTCTTGCCGGACCCGTTCACACCGACCACGGCGAGGATCTCCCCGCGCCGCAGGGTGAGGGAGACGCCGTCGACGGCGGGCCGTTCCTTGCCGGGGTACCGGTACGTGACCTCCTCCAGCCGGATCTCCTCCACCGGGGCACGGACGGTGTCCGACCCGCGCTTCGGTGCCTGCCGGGCGGCGTCGTCGAAGAACGCCTGCATGTCGCTCAGGTACAGGCTCGTGTGGAAGACCGCGGCGCCGTTGACGACGACCTGGGACAGCGCCGCCAGGGTCGTCTGGACCGCGACGACCGCCGTCGCGGCGACGGCCGGTGCGATCCGGCCCGTGACCGCGAGCCACGCGAGCATCCCCCAGGTGGCGGTCAGGAAGGCGCCCCCGGCGAGGGAGGACAGCAGGGCGATGCGCAGGGTCCGGGGAGCCGCGGCCAGCGACCGCCGGTCGACCCGCTCGGAGAGGGCCCGGTACCAGTACAGGACGTAGTCCGTCATGCCGTTGGCGCGGACCTCGTCGCCGTACTTCGGTGTGGTCGCCCACCAGCGCGTCATACCGCGGACGTTGCGGTCCGCGACGTTCGCGTAGTGGATCTCGTAGTCGACCCGCGCGGTCAGCACGGCACCCACACCGGCCGGAGCCACGGCCAGCAGGAGCAGCGGCAGCATCAGCGGGTTGAGCACGGACAGCACACCGCCGGCCGTGAGCATCCTGATCAGGGCGGCCATGAAACGCTGCGCGTCCATGACCATGACGTGGGTGCGCGTCACGCCCATCTCCGCCGCCTCCTGACGGTCGGAGAAGCCGTCCGTGGCGTACGCCGTGGCCTCGACCCGGCAGACCGACTCGACCAGTGCCGAATCGGTCTCCGTCGTCAGCCGTGGCGTGACGCGCCGTTCGGCGTAGGCGGCCACGGCCACCGCCACACGGGCGAGGGCACTCGCCACCGCCACGACGACCAGGGCGGGCAGCGCCTCGCGCAGACGGTCCGCGATCGTTCCCGTCCCGAGGACGGGCCCCATGGCCCGGGCGGTCGCCGCCAGCAGCACCGCGGCGGACACGCCGGTGACCAGCTGACAGATGAGGAGCAACAGCACGGCCCGACGGTCGGTGCGCCACGCCATGGCCGTGATCCGGCGCAGCACGGAGGGGAGTTGGGAGCACAGGGCCCGGAAGCCGACCTGACCGAGCGGGTTCACCGAGTAGTGACCGGAGTACGTCATCTCGGCGGGCGGCGGAGGCGGGACGGAACGAGCGGTGGTGTGAGTCAACAGCACTTCTCCCTGTCGAGTGGGTGGGTGAAGGCAACGGCATGGGACTCAACGACACCGGCCGCTCTATCGAACACAGGCGTTTCGGACGAAGCGGATTCCGCGTGGGGCGGCGGTGGCCGGGGCGGACCG
The DNA here is from genome assembly GCF_055571535.1 of Streptomyces sp. NPDC030893. NCBI lineage: Bacteria > Bacillati > Actinomycetota > Actinomycetes > Kitasatosporales > Streptomycetaceae > Streptomyces > Streptomyces sp. NPDC030893. The sequence continues at coordinate 130,782 of NZ_JBVIFC010000010.1, forward strand.
AGGCGCCGGCCCATGGCCGGCACGGGCCCGCGTGGAGTCGCCGATGGCCGAAACGCCGCAACCGACGCCCGGCTCGCTGGTCCGTGTCCGAGTCACGGACAGAAGCTGACCGCAGGCCTTCCTACGGTCGTCCCATGACACAGACACAGAAGCTCCTCGTCACCGGCGCCACCGGAACCGTCGGCCGCCGGGCCGTCGCCGAACTGCTCGCCCGCGGCCATGAGGTCCGCGCCCTCACCCGGGACCCGGCGAAGGCGGATCTGCCGGCCGGGGCGGAGGTGGTGCGGGGCGACCTGACCGAGCCCGACAGCATCGTCCCGGCGCTGGAAGGCGTCACCGGCCTTCATCTGATCACCTTCGGCGGGTCCGGCTTCGCTCCGCTGGAGACCGGCCCGCGGATCCTGGAGCTGGCCCGGACGGCGGGCGTACGCCGGATCACCGTGCTGAACGGGGGCGGACCCACGCCCCTGGAGGACGCCGTGCGTGCCGACGACGGGGTGGACTGGACCGTGCTCATGCCGGTCGAGTTCATGGCCAACACCCTGGAGTGGGCCGACGGCGTCGTCGCCTCGGACGAGGTCCGCGAGCCGTTCGTCTCCCGGCTCAGTGCCATGGTCCACGAGGGCGACATCGGTGCCGTCGCGGCGGTCGCCCTCACCGAGGAGGGCCACGGCGGTCAGGAGTACCTGATCACCGGCCCCGAACTGCTCACCGTCGGCGACAAGGTGGCGGCGATCGCCACCGCCAGGGGCCGGGCCGTCTCGCTGGTAGAGCTCACCGAGGAACAGGCCGTCGCGCGGTGGCGGGCGGAGGGACAGCCCGAGGACGTGATCGGCTTCCTGCTCGAGATGTACGGCGACACCCCCGAGGAGGGCCGCACGGTCACGGACACCGTGGAGAAGGTCACCGGCCGCCCGGCCCGCACCTTCACCCAGTGGGCCGCGGAGCACGCCGCCGCGTTCACGGCACCGGGCGCGGCGTGACCCCGGGGGCCGGACACGGCGGGAACCGCCTCACCGGCGGCAGCCGTGTCCGGCCCGCCCCGCCGGGCGGCCGGCCATGACGTCCGGGGTAATCGACCGCTCCTGCCACCTCCGGCAGGATCGGGCACATCCACCGGAGACCCCCCCGGGTCCCGGTCCGCCGCCGTGAGGAGAGCGTCATGTCCACCGACTCCGCACCCGTCACACCGAGTTCCGTCACCGAGACCACCCGGGCCGTCGTGCGGCAGTTCCTCACCGCCCGGCTGGCCGGGGACACCGGGCGGCTCGTCGAGCTCTTCGCCGACGAGGTCGACTGGCTGCTCGCCGACAACCCCACCGTGCCGTGGATCCGCCCGCGCTCCACCGCCGCCGAATGCGCCGCGCAGTCCGCGGAGCTGGCGGAGCACACCGTGCCCGGGGACGCGCGAGCCCGCGTCGACGCCTTCCTCGTCGACGGCGAGGACGCGGTCCTGACGGGGCATCTGTCCGGGACGGTACGGGCGACGGGACGCACCTTCCAGGGCCCGTTCGCCCTGCGCCTCACCGTCGAGGGCGGCCGGATCACCCGGCACCACCTCTACGAGAACAGCCTGTCCGTCGCCGAGGCGTGCGCCACCGGCTGACGGCCGGGCGCGAGCCGGCGGCCGGCTCAGCCGAGGAGTTCGGCGACCATGGCGGCGAACTCGTCCGGCGTGGCGAGACGGACGCCGAGCTGTTCCGCCTTGGCCCGCTTGGACCCGGCGCCCTCGCCCGCCACCACGAGGGTGGTCCTCTTCGAGACGCTGGAGGAGGAGCGGCCGCCGGCCCGTTCGATGAGTTCGTTCATCTCGTTGCGCGAGAGCTTCTCCAGGCTGCCGGTCATCGCGCCCGTGACGACCACCGCCATACCCGCCAGCGGGCCGCCCGCCGCCGGGCCGTCGCCTTCACCGGCGGCGTCGGCGGCCGGCGGGGGAGTGGCGCCCGGCTCGGTCATGTTGACGCCGGCGGCGGCGAGTCTGTCGATGAGCGGGGCCAGCTCGGCCATCTCCGCCACGATCGAGGGCGCCTTCTCCGAGCCGATGCCGTCGACCCGCTGCATGGCCTCGGCGTCGGCCGCGCGGATGTCGTCCATGGTGGCGAAGTAGCGGGCGATCCGCCGGGACATGGACCGCCCGGTGCCCCGGACGCCCAGCGCGCACAGCACCCGGGACAGCGGCTGCTCCTTGGCCTTGGCGATCGCGGCGAGCAGATTGTCGGTGCTGGTCTCCCCCATCCGCTCCAGCGCGAGCAACTGCTCGCGCCGGAGCGTGAACAGGTCCGCGAGGTCGGCGACCAGTCCGGCGTCGACCAGCTGGACGACGCGGGTCGAACCCAGGCCCTCGATGTCGAGCTGGTCGCGCCCCGCGGCGTAGGCGAGAGAGGCCACCAGGTGGCAGTTGCGGCCCTGCGCGCACCGCCAGCGCTCCTCACCGGTGTCGATGTCCGAACCGCAGCGCGGACACTGCGCCGGGAACACGATCGGCTGCTCCTCGCCCGTGCGCAGATGGGCGACCGGGGCCTCGATCCGGGGGATCACGTCGCCCGCCCGGTGCACCATGACATGGTCGCCCACGCGCAGGTCACGCCGCGTGATGTCGGCGGGATTGTGCAGGGTGGCGTAGGTGATGGTGGAGCCGTCGATGACGACCGGCTCCAGGACACCGCGCGGGGCGATGATGCCCGTACGGCCGACGTTCCACTCCACGTCCAGCAGCCGGGTGATCTTCTCCACCGCGGGCAGCTTGTAGGCGATCGCCCAGCGCGGCGCGCGGGTGCCCGAACCGGCGGCCTCCCGGTCGGCGGCGAGGTCCGCCTTGACGACGATCCCGTCGATGCCGAACGGCAGCTCGGCCCGGAGCGCGGCGATCTCCTTCACCCGGTCCAGAACCTCCTCGGGGGTCTCGGCGACGGTGTCCGGCACCGCGGTCCGCGCGCTGGTGTGCACACCCAGGTCCGCCACCCATGCCATCAGGTCGCTGTGTGCCGTCTCCCGCACCCGCTCCGCCAGGGCGGAGTCGGTGCCGGGCAGCGGCAGCAGCCCGTAGCCGAAGAACGTCATCGGCACCGTGTAGGCCCGCTCCCTCGCCCGCAGGGTGCCCGCGGCCGCGTTGCGCGGATTGGCGAACGGCTGTCCGCCATGCCCCGTGCGCACCTCGTTGGCGTGCTCGAACTGGGCGGACGTCATGAGGACCTCACCGCGCACCTCCACGGTGACCGGCTCCCGCAGCTTCTCGGGCAGCCCCACGACCGTACCGATCGCGTGCGAGACGTCCTCTCCGGCCGTCCCGTCCCCGCGGGTGATCAGCCGGCTCAGCCGGCCCTCGCTGTAGCGGGCGGCGATCGCCAGGCCGTCCAGCTTCGGCCCCACACAGAAGCGTGTCGCCGCACGGCCGGTACGGCGCGCCAGTGACGCCGTCCAGGCGGTGAACTCCTCCGCCGAGAACACGTTGTCCAGGCTCAGCATCGGCACCGTGTGCGGTACGTCGCCCTCCACCGCGCCACCGGCGACCTTCCCGGTGGGGGAGTCGGGGAGTATCCCGTCGGGATGCTCCGCCTCCCAGTCGGCGATCCCCCGTACCAGCCGGTCGTACGCGTCGTCGTCCAGCGGCGAGGTGCCGCCCCCGTAGTACGCGGCTGCCGTGCGCACGGCGTCCTCGACCGCCTGTGCGTAGGCGGCGGCATCGACGATCACTGCTGCAGGAGTTGTCATGCGTCACATCCTGCCGCCCGCCACTGACAATCGATCAACGGCAGTAGGCATTTGCCTAAAGGCATTAGGCAAACGCATACTCTCCTTGGCCGACCGGAAGGACGGGTATGGCACGCGTACGACTGAGCCCGGAGCGCCTGACCCGGGCGGGAGCGGAACTGGCCGACGAGGTCGGGTTCGAGCAGGTGACCGTCTCGGAGCTCGCCCGGCGTTTCGACGTCAGGACGGCGAGCCTGTACTCCCACGTGAAGAACTCCCACGACCTCAGGACGCGGATCGCCCTGCTCGCCCTGGAGGAACTCGCCGACCGCGCCGCCGACGCCCTGGCCGGGCGGGCCGGCAAGGACGCCCTGACCGCGCTGGCGAACGTCTACCGCGACTACGCGCGGGAGCACCCCGGCCGCTACACCGCGGCCCGGTTCCGGCTCACTCCGGAGGCGGCCGCCGGCAGCGCGGGAGTGCGGCACGCGCAGATGACGCGGGCCCTGCTGCGCGGCTACGACCTGACGGAGCCGGACCGGACCCACGCGGTCCGGCTGCTCGGCAGCGTCTTCCACGGCTACGTCAGCCTCGAGGCGGGCGGCGGCTTCAGCCACAGCGCCCCCGACACGCAGGAGACGTGGACACGCGTCCTCGACGCGCTGGACGCCCTGCTGCGCAACTGGCCGCCGTCCCCCTGACCCGGCGCGGACCAGCCCCTCATCCACCCACCCGGCGCGGACGGACCACGACGATGCCCTCCACCACCTGGATCACCACGCCCATCACCGCCGACCTCGTGCGCGGCGCGCTCGACCTGGAACCCACCCCGCGAGGGCTGCTGCCGCACCGCCTGCCCGCCTGGGCCCGCGCCCGGAACACCGACGCCCAGCTCGCCATGGCCGAGTGCCAGCCCTCCGGCGTACGGCTCGTCCTGCGTACCCGCGCGACCGCCGTCGAACTGGACACGCTGCCCACCAAGAGGATCTACGCCGGCGCACCGCCCCGCCCGGACGGCCGCTACGACCTGCTCGTCGACGGACGCCCGGCCGGCCGGGCCACCGCGACCGGCGGCAACACCGTGACCGTCGACATGAGCACCGGACGGGCCGAACCCGGCACCGGCCCCGTCGCCACCCTCCGCTTCACCGGCCTGCCCGGGGACGACAAGACCGTCGAGATCTGGCTGCCGCACAACGAGATCACCGAACTCGTCGCCCTGCGCACCGACGCCCCGGTCGAGCCCGCGGCCGACTCCGGCCGCAGGACCTGGCTCCACCACGGCAGCTCCATCAGCCACGGCTCCGACGCCGCGAGCCCCACCACCACCTGGCCCGCGCTCGCCGCGGCGCGCGGCGGCGTGGAACTGGTCAACCTCGGACTGGCCGGCAGCGCCCTGCTCGACCCGTTCGTCGCGCGCACCATGCGCGACACACCCGCCGACCTGATCAGCGTCAAGATCGGCATCAACCTCGTCAACACCGACCTGATGCGGCTGCGTGCCTTCGCCCCCGCCGTCCACGGCTTCCTCGACACCCTCCGGGACGGTCACCCGACCGCACCGCTGCTGGTGGTCTCACCGATCCTGTGCCCCATGCACGAGGACACGCCCGGCCCCACCGCCTTCGACTTCAGCCGCCTGGGTGAGGGGCAACTCCGGTTCACCGCCGCCGGGGACCCCGCGGAACGGGCCGAGGGCAAGCTGACGCTCGGCGTCATCCGTGAGGAACTCGAGCGCGTCGTGGCCCAGCGGGTGGCGGACGACCCGAACCTCCATCACCTCGACGGCCGCGAACTCTACGGTGAGGCGGACCACGGCGAACTGCCGCTGCCCGACGGGCTGCACCCCGACGCGGCCACCCACCGGCGCATGGGCGAACGCTTCGCCGCCCACGCCTTCGCCCCCGGCGGCGGCCCGTTCGCGGAGGCCGGGGACTGACCTGCCCGAATCACCCGGGTCCCCTCATCCTCGCCCGCACACAGCCGTTCTGACGGCCGGTCAGCCGTGCGCGAGGCCTGGACAGCCGTCGGCCGGCGTGTTGTCATTCCGCTGCACGGCGGATTTCCAACGTTGGAAGGAATCCTTGGACGAACCGACGGCCGTGCCTGCTTCGTCGTGGCCCCATGCCCTCTGCGCGAGGAAAGGTTCGATGACCAGACAACACTCACGTCCCGCATCCCGATGGTGGGCCCTGCTGACCGTGGCGGCCCTGGCCCTGTCCACCGGCGCCCTGGCCCCCGCGGCGACGGCCGCGGCGCCGGCGTCCGGCGTCACCGCCCCGGCGGCCGCCGACGCCGACGTCCAGGTGCACGGCCTGAAGGGCGAGTACTTCCGCATGTCGGCACCGGGCGCCCGGGACTTCGCCGAACTCGGCGGCACCCTCCTGGACCCGCAGATCAACTTCTCCGGACTGACCGGCACCTTCGAAGAGCTGACCGGGCGCACCGAGCACACCACCGCCCGCTGGACCGGGCGGCTCGAAGCGCCCGAGGACGGTGACTACACCTTCCACGCCATCGGCGACAACGGCTTCCGCCTCTTCATCGACGGCGAGCCGGTCATCGACCACTGGGAGCCCGACTGGGACCGGGAACAGACCAGCGCCCCGGTCACCCTGAAGGCGGGGGAGAAGCACGACTTCCGCCTGGAGATGTTCCAGGACTTCGGCGGCTCGAACATGTTCCTGCGCTGGTCGACGCCGACGATGCCCAGGCAACTGGTCCCGACCTCCGCGTTCACCCCGCCCGCCGGATTCGAGGTCTTCCCGGTGGAGCTGACCGTCGGGGAGGACGGACGCACACTGCGCGCCCGGTTCGAGGACCGGGTGAGCGACCTCGCGCAGGTGGCCGGCCATCTCAAGATCGAGGCCGACACGACCGCCATGCCGGTCGCGTCGGTCGCGGCCGCCCGCGGCGACCGCAACTCCCTCGTCGTCACGCTCTCGGCGCCGATCCAGAAGAACCAGCAGGTCCGGGTCGTGTACGACGGTGAGGGCGGACTCAAGGCCGGCGACGAGACGGTGCCCCGGATCGTCCGCTACGCCGCGAACGCCTCCACCCACCGGATCACCACCCCGTGGGGCGACAAGGTCGACGAGAACAACCCGCTGCCGGAGTACCCCCGCCCGCAGCAGGTCCGCTCCCAGTGGAAGAACCTCAACGGACCCTGGCAGTTCAGTGGCGCCGAGGCCGGCGAGGAGCCGGTCTTCGGCAAGGACCTGAACGAGAAGATCATTGTCCCGTTCCCCGTCGAGTCGCAGCTCTCCGGGCTCGAACGGCACGAGGACCACATGTTCTACCGCAAGCTCGTCGACGTGCCGAAGAACTGGAAGGTCGGCAAGGGCAACCGGCTCAAGCTCAACTTCGGCGCCGTGGACTACCGGGCCCGCGTCTGGGTCAACGGGGAGAAGGTCGCCGAACACACCGGCGGCTACACCGCCTTCAGCGCCGACATCACCGACGCCCTCGAGCGCAGGGGACCGCAGGAGATCGTCGTCGCCGTCACCGACACCGGCGGCGCCAACCAGCCGATGGGCAAGCAGTCGAGGAACCCCAGCGGCATCTTCTACACCCAGACGTCCGGCATCTGGCAGACCGTCTGGATGGAACCCGTCGCCGACACGGCCGTTGACAACGTCGTCACCACTCCCGACATCGACAGCAGCACCCTGGCGGTCACCGTCGAGTCCCGGAACGCCTCGAAGCGGGCCCGGGTCGAGGCCGTCGCCCGTGACGCCCGCGGACGGGTCGTCGGCAGGGTCAGCGGGCCGGCCAACACCGAGCTCGACCTGCGCCTGTCCCGGCAGCACCTGTGGACCCCGGACGATCCCTACCTGTACGACCTCGACATCGAGCTGAGGGACGGCCGGTCCACCGACGAGGTCGGCAGCTACTTCGGCATGCGCGAGGTCGGCATCGAGGAGGTGGGTGGATACCGGAAGCTGGTGCTCAACGGCGAGCCGATCTTCTCCCTCGCCACCCTCGACCAGGGCTTCTGGCCCGACGGCCTCTACACCGCGCCCAGCGACAAGGCCCTGGCGTTCGACCTGGAGGCGCACAAGAAGCTCGGCTTCAACGCCGTCCGCAAGCACATCAAGGTGGAGTCACCACGCTGGTTCCACCACGCGGACCGGATCGGCCTGCTGGTCTGGCAGGACTTCGTCTCCGGCGACCTCACCGACGGGACCGGACAGAGGGCCTTCGTCGACCAGGGCCGGGAGATGATGCGCCAGCACCACAACTCCCCGTCCGTCATCGGCTGGATCGTCTTCAACGAGGGATGGGGCGAGTGGAACCGCGAGGAGAGCGGCCGTATCGCCGAGTCGGTGAAGGCAGCCGACCCCTCCCGGATCGTCAACGCCCACAGCGGGGTCAACTGCTGCAACAGCAAGGGTGATTCGGGCAAGGGCGACATCATCGACCACCACGACTACAACAACGACGACCCGCCCTTCCCGGACCACCGCGCGGCCATGGACGGCGAACACGGCGGCTTCACCCTGCGCACCCCGGGCCACATGTGGCCGGGCACACCGACCGTGATCTACAGCGGCGTCGCCGACAAGGAGGCGCTGACCCGCAAGTACGTCGAGAACACCGAGAAGTTCTACCTCGACCAGGCCGGCACCGAGCTCTCCGGCTCGGTGTACACCCAGATCACCGACCTGGAGAACGAACTCAACGGCCTCTACACCTACGACCGCAGGGAGATCAAGGTCGACCCGGTCCGGGTGCGCGAGATCAACCGCGAGGTCATCGCGGCCGGCGCCGCCGCCGGGGACCGGGAGCGGCTGAAGGGCGGCGGATCCTGGGCCCTCGACGAGGCCACCGGCACCACCGCGAAGGACGACGGCCCCCAGCACAAGCCGCTGAAGCTGAGCGGGGGAACCACCTGGAGCGACGGAGTGAGCGGCAGTGCGCTGAAGTTCGACGGCCAGGGGCAGTACGCCCAGACCGACGGCCCGGTGCTCGACACCACCGGCAGCTACTCGGTGTCCGCCTGGGTCACCCTGGACTCGCTGCCGGGCAACTACGCCACCGCCGTCAGCCAGGACGCACCGCGCCGGACGAGCCCGTTCTATCTCCAGTACGGCCAGGGCGCGTTCGCCTTCAGCACGCCGGACGGGCAGCGCGCCCGCCTGGAGACCACGCCCGAGACCGGCCGCTGGTACCACCTGGTCGGCGTGCGCGACGGCACGACGGGCGACATCACGCTCTACGTCGACGGCGAGCGGGCGGCGACCGTGAAGGGCGGCCCGAACCATGTCGCCTCCGGCCCCTTCACGGTGGGCCGCGCCCAGTGGAACGGCCAGAACACCGACTTCTGGGACGGCGCGGTGGACGAGGTCCACGCCTACGACAGGGCCCTCACCGCGGAGGAGGTGAGCGCGCTCCACGGAGCGGAGAAACCCTAGGCGCAGCACCCCGGGAGGCCGCTGACACGCCTCCCGGGCACGCGCACGGGGGAGGGCCTTCCGGGCCCGGTGCGGAGTACGGCATCCGCACCGGGCCCGGAAGGCCCTTACTCCCTACGCCAGTTGCCGTCTGCGGCCCAGCCAGGTCTGGGCGACCACCACGACGGCCAGGAAGGCGCCGCTGACGACCTGCTGGTAGGAGGAGTCCAGGGAGCCGATCTGGTTGATGACGTTCTGGATCACCTTCAGCAGCAGCACACCGACCAGCGCCCCGCTGACGTAGCCGAGCCCGCCGGTGAGCAGGGTGCCGCCGATGACGACGGCGGCGATGGCCTCCAGCTCCATGCCGTTGCCCAGGATCGTCACCCCGGAGGCGAGCCAGGCCGCGTTGAGCGCGCCGGCCAGTCCGGCGAGCACCCCCGACAGGGTGTAGACGAGGATCTTCGTACGGGCCACCGGGGCGCCCATGAGGGCCGCCGCGTCCTCGTTGCCGCCGACCGCGTACACATGCTGGCCGAAGCGCGTACGCCGCAGGACGACCGCCCCGGCGACGAACAGCGCCAGGGTGATCCACACGGGGTTGCCGAGACCCAGCGTGCTGCCCTGGCCGAGTTCGGCGAGGAACGAACCCTTGCCGATCAGATATGTCTCGGCACCCTCGTCGGTGAGGGCCAGCATCAGGCCGCGCGCTCCGAGCATCGCCGCCAGGGTCACGATGAAGGGCGCCAGCCGGGACCGGGCCACGAGCAGCCCGTTGACCACTCCGACCGCCCCGCACACCAGGAGCGGCAGCAGCAGCGCCACCGGGGTCCCGTGCCGGGACCCCCACGCCGCCAGCACCCCGCCGAGCGCGAACAGCGACCCGACCGACAGATCGATGCCCCCGGTGACGATCACGAAGGTCATGCCGAGCGCGACGATCGCCAGGAACGCGGAACTCGTCGCCATGTTGCTGACGTTGTCACCGGTGGCGAAGGAGTCGAAGCTGAACGACGCCACCAGGGACACGACGACCAGCACCGCCAGCGCGCCGTGCTGCTGGACCAGTGCGCTCACCCGCTCGGAGCGGCCGGCACCGGTGCTCTCCCCGGCCGGCGCCGGCTTGCCGTCACTCGGCGCGGCCACCGGGGCGTCCGTCCTCGTCGCGCTCATCGCTTCCCCCGTCCCCGTGCCGCGTACACCGCGCACACGATCACCACGGCCTGCGCGATCTGGGTCCAGGAGGGCGGCAGATCGTGCTTGATGAGGGTGGCGGTGAGCAGTTGGATGAGGACGGCCCCCGCCACGGTGCCGGCGATGTTCACCCGGCCGCCGGTCAGCGGTGTCCCGCCGACCACGACGGCGGTGATCGCCGACAGCTCCATCAGGTTGCCCAGCGACGTCGGGTCGCTGGCCTGCAGCCGCGCCGTGGCGAGGACGCCGGCCACGGCGGCGAGCAGCGCGCAGACGACGTACACCACGATCAGCACCCGGCGCACCGGCAGCCCGGCGAGCTGCGCCGCCGGACGGCTGTCACCGATCGCGAGGAGCTGCCGCCCGAAGGTGGTGCGGCGGACGGCGAAGGCCACTACCAGGGCCAGCACGGCGGCGATCAGGATCGGATACGGGATGCCCAGCACGTCGCCCGAGCCCAGGGAGGCCAGCGTGGGATTGCGCAGGTCCTCCAGCTGCGGCAGCAGCACCAGGGCGAGCCCCCGGCCGCCGACCATGAGCGCCAGCGTGGCCACGATCGGCTGCACCCCGACGAACGCGACGAGCGCCCCGTTGACGAACCCGGCCGCGGCGGCGAACACCGCCACCACGAGCAGCGCCGGAAGAAGTCCGTAGCCGAGGTAGAGGGCCGTCACGGAGGCCGCGAGGGCCATCACGGCACCGACCGAGAGATCGACGCCCTCGGTGCCGATGACCAGGGCCATGCCCAGCGCGACGATGACGACGGGGGCGACCTGCACGGCCTGGGTGCGGAAGTTCTCCGCGGACAGGAAGTGCGGGGTGATGACGACGTTGACGACCAGCAGCAGCGCCACACCGGCGTACACGCCGTACGTCTGGAGCCACCGCAGGACGCGGGTCCGGTCCAGCGGGACGGACCTGAGGGCGGCTTCAGCCATCGGCGGCCGCCTCCTTCCCCGTGTCCCCGTCCGGGACGTGCCCGGCGATGGTCCGCATCAGCCCGTCCTCGGTGACCTCGTCGCCGGTCAGCTCGCCGACGACGGCACCGTCCTTCAGCACGACCACGCGGTCGGACCCTTCGATCAGTTCCTCCGGATCGGAGGAGATGAGCAGGACGCCCAGGCCGTCCGCGGCCAGTTCGTCCACGAGTCTCTGCACCTCCGCCTTGGCTCCGACGTCGATACCCCGGGTCGGCTCGTCCAGCAGCAGGACCTTCGGGTTCATCGCCAGCCAGCGGGCGAGCAGCACCTTCTGCTGGTTGCCGCCGGACAGTTCGCCGACCTTCTGGTGCGGCGAGGACGCCTTGATGCGCAGCCGTTCGACGAAGGTGTCCACGATGCCGTCCACGCGCGCCTCGGAGACCAGGCCGAAGCGGGAGAGCCGGGGGAGGACGGCCAGCGCGATGTTCTCGCGGACCGACAGACCGGGCACGATGCCCTCGCTCTTGCGGTCCTCCGGCAGCAGACCGATGCCCGCCCGGATGGCCGCGGGCGTGGAGCCGGCGCGCAGCGGCACCCCCGCCACCACGACACCGCCCGAACTTCTCGCCAGGGCACCGGAGATGGCCTTCGCGGTCTCGGTGCGCCCGGAACCGAGCAGCCCGCCGAGTCCGACGACCTCGCCCGGACGGATGCTCACGGAGACCCCGTGCAGCTGGTGCGGGACCGTCAAGTCGTCCGCCTCCAGCACCGGCCGGCCGTCGGCGGCGTGATGGCCGCCGGTGAACTTGGTCAGGCCCTCCTCGCGGACCTCGCCCAGTTCCCGGCCGAGCATCGTCGACACCAGGGAGAGACGGTCGAGTTCGGCGAGGCGCCCGTGGTGCACGCGACGGCCGTCGCGCAGCACGGTGACCGTGTCGCACACCGCGTACAGCTCGTCCAGACGGTGACTGACGTAGATGACGGCGATGCCCTCGTCGCGCAGCCGGCGGATGACCGAGAACAGCGTCTCGACCTCCCGCGGTTCCAGGGAGGAGGTCGGTTCGTCCATGATGACGATCCGCGCCTCGCTCGCCACGGCGCGGGCCAGGGCGACCATCTGCTGCGCCCCCACACCCAGGCCGCGCAGCGGCCGGCGGACGTCCACCCGCACGCCGTAGGCACCGAGCGTCTCCCCGGCCTCGCGGTGCATACGGGTGAAGTCCAGCAGGCCGAGACGGTTGCGCGGCTCGCGGCCCAGGAAGAGGTTGCGGGCCACGCTCAGCAGCGGGATGAGGTTGACCTCCTGGTAGATGGTCGAGATGCCGGCCCTCTGCGCCTCCAGCGGGGTGGCGAACGAGACGTCGCGCCCCTGGAGAACGATGTCACCGGTGTCGGGCCGGTGGACCCCGGTGAGGAGTTTGATGAGGGTCGACTTGCCGGCGCCGTTCTCGCCGATCAGGGCGTGCACCTCGCCTGCGTGCAGGGTCAGGTCCACGCCGTCCAGGGCCCGGACACCGGGGAAGGTCTTGCTGAGTCCGCGGACGGCGAGGACTTCGGCGGGGGGAGCCACCTGTGCCTCCAGGATGAAAGTGGTGACGGACGGACGGGGCCGGGCGTCGATGCCGGGCCCCGCGGCGGGATCAGTAGGCCTTGCCGAGGTCCTGCTCGGCGTTGCCGGCGTCGTAGGCGCCGTCCTGGATCACGATGTCCTGGGGGACTTCCCTGCCCTGGGTGAAGTCGTCCAGCGTCCGGAACGCCAGCGGCCCGAACCTCGGGTTGGACTCGACGACCCCGCTGATCCAGCCGTCGACGACGCCCTGTACGGCGTTGCGCGTCCCGTCGACCGTGACGATCTCGACGTCCCCGGCCTTCTTGCCGGCGCCCTTCAGCGCGGCCACCGCACCCAGGCCCATCTCGTCGTTCTCCGCGTAGATGCCCTTGATGCCGGGCTTGGACTGGATGAGCTGCTCGGTGACCTGCTGGCCCTTCTCCCGGGTGAAGTCACCGGTCTGCTCGAAGACGACCTTCAGGTCCGGGGCCTTCTCGGCGACGCGCTCCTTGAAGCCCCGGGTGCGCTCGGTGGTGACGTTGTTCCCGGCGGCGCCCAGCAGGATGGCGACCTCGCCCTTGCCGCCGGTCGCCTCGATCATCTGGTCCGCGGCCCGCCGGCCCTGCTCCACGAAGTCCGAGGCGATGAAGGAGACGTAGTCCTCGCACGCCGTGGCGTTGATCTTGCGGTCGATGGTGACGATCGGGACCTTCTTCGCGGCGGCCGCCTGCAGCACCGGGTCCCAGCCGTCGGAGTTGAGCGGGGCGATCACCAGCAGGTCGGCGCCCTTGGCGAGCAGGTCCTGGACATCGCTGATCTGCTTGGAGAACTGCGACTGGGCGTTGGCCGTCAGCAGCTCGACGCCTCTCCTGGCCGCCTCGTCCTTGATGGACTGCGTCTCGGCGATGCGGAAGGGGTTGGCCTCCTTCTCCGACTGGGAGAACCCGACCGTGGCGTCCTTCAGGTCGATCCTCTTGCCGCCGTAGGCGTCGATGGTGCAGGTCTTGCTGCCCGGCTTCGGTGTGACGACCTTCTGGCCGGCGTCGGCGGCGGCCGCCGGGGACTTCTCGCTGTCCGCCGCGTCGTCCTCCGACTTGGCGCAGGAGGTGGCGGTCAGGGCCACGGCGGCGGCCAGGGCCACGGCCACGGGGCGGGCGAGGAGGAGGGAACGGTGAGTGGTGCGCTGCATGGTGACCCCGATCCGGATGACGCTGAAAAGGGAACTGGGGAGCCGAAGGGTGCGCGGTGTGGAGCTGCTCCCCCTGTGCACGGCGGCGTCCGCTGCGCCGCAAGGAGGTTTTTACATCGTTGGAAGGATGCTGTAAACCCCTTGTGCACGAGGCGGGAGAGGGAGAGGCGGCCGGGTGGCGCCGTGGTCTCGCTACCGCACCGGACGTGGACGGCGGGGGAAGCGCTTGCACCGGGGGCCGGACCGGCCGGTGGAGCGGTGCGCGACGAAGTGCCGTGGAAGTGCGGGGATGTGGCGGGGGAGACCCGGCGCGTGCCCCTGCCGTCCCCACCGTGACAGGGAAGGCCCGTCTCAGGCCGTTCCGCGTCCGGCCCCCGCCGGGCGGCCGAGCGTGCTCTCCCGTTCCACGAGCCGGTGGTCCGCCCGGATGCGGCGCGGCTCGGGCGCCCGGTCGCCCAGCCGGGCCAGCACCGACTCCACCGCGAGCCGGCCGATGGCCGCCTTGTCCGGGGACACGGACGTGAGCGTGACCGCGCCGAAGCGGCCCTCGATCACGTCGTCGAAGCCCACGACGGCGATGTCCTCCGGCACCCGCAGACCCCGCTCGTGCAGTACCCGCATCGCCCCGATCGCCATGGGGTCGTTGTAGGCGAACACCGCGTCGGGCCGCCGCCCGCTGTCCAGGATGTGGGTCATCGCCAGCGCCCCGTCGGCATGTCCCCAGCCGTCGGTGGCCGCGACGAGCCCCTCGTCGGCCGGCAGCCCGGCGGCGGTCAGCTCCTCGCGCCAGCCCCGTACGCGCAGTTGGGCGGGTTCGCTCCGCCCCCGCCGGGCCCCGATGAACGCCACCTCACGCCGCCCCAGCCCGATCAGGTGCCGCACGGCGGCGCGGGCCGCGGCGACGTTGTCGATCGCGATGTGGTCGTACGGCAGGTCGTAGTCCCGCTCCCCGAGCAGCACCAGCGGCACGTCCTCGGAGCGGTCGCGCAGGTCCTCGGTCTCCAGCTCGATGGGGCTGAGGATCAGCCCGTCGATGACCCGGGCCCGGAAGCCCTGGCTCACCAGGAGCTCCTGCTCGCGCGATCCTCCGGTGTGGTCGAGCAGCACGATGTAGTCGTGCCGGGACGCGGCGTCGATGACGGAGGCGGCCAGTTCGGCGAAGTAGGGGTTCCCGAGTTCCGGCAGCGCGAGGGCGATGATGCCCGTACGTCCCTTCCTCAGGTGCCTGGCGGCGAGGTTGGGCCGGTAACCGAGCGCGTCGATGGACCGCTGGACCCGCTCGCGCATGGCCGGGGTGACGTGCTGGTAGTTGTTCACCACGTTGGAGACGGTCTTGATGGAGACCCCCGCGTGCGCGGCGACGTCCTTGAGGCTGACCCGCACGGCAATCCCTTCGTGAGCGGCCCGACTCGGTCGGCCGGTGCGGAGGGGACGCCGTCACCATGAGTCGTGCGCCGAGCCGCCGGGCTCAGATTTTACAACGTTATACACGCCGCTGTGCGGCACTGACAAGGCCGTGGAGGCCGTCGTCGCGCGTGCCGGCCGCCCGCCACCGCCTCCGGTGACGAGACCGGAATATCCCGAAGATACGGCGAACGCCCGCGCACCGCCGAGAGGGCCGGTCCGCCGCGTTCCCGCCGGTACGACGATCGCCCCGGGTCCGCGTGTGCGGACCCGGGGCGAACCCGTGTGTGCGGACTCAGCCGGCGACCGCCGCCCTGTCGGCGTCCGCCGCGGTGCCGGACTCCTCGGCGAGGCGCTCCATGCCGCTGGTCGTCTTCAGGGGCTTCTCCTTGAGGAACAGGACCGTGATCAGCGCCAGCAGCGCACAGGGGGTGGCGATGAGGAACAGGTCGGCGGTGGCGACGCCGTAGGCGTGCTCGACGATCCCGCGGATCGGCTCGGGCAGCGTGGCCATGTCCGGGACACTGGACCCCCCGCCGCCCGACTCCGGGCTCGCGGGGATGCCCGCCGCGTCCATGCCCTTGGTCATCTCGGTGGCGACCCGGTTGGCGAGGATCGCGCCGAGGACGCTGGTGCCGATGGTGCCGCCCATGCTGCGGAAGAAGGACAGCACGGAGGTGGCGGCGCCCAGTTCACTGGCGGGCACGTCGTTCTGGGCGGCCAGCACCAGGTTCTGCATCAGCATGCCGACGCCGGCGCCGAGCACCGCCATGTAGAGGCTGAGCAGGGTGAAGGAGGTGTCCGCGCCGATGGTGGCGAGCAGACCGAGACCGACGGTCATGAGCACCGCGCCCGCGACCAGGTAGCGCTTCCAGACGCCGGTCTTGCTGATCACCTGTCCGGCCACGGTGGACGACACCAGCAGACCGAGGATCATCGGCAGGCTCATCAGACCCGCGACGGTCGGCGACTTGCCGAGGGACACCTGGAAGTACTGCGAGAGGAAGACCGTTCCGCCGAACATGGCCACACCGACCAGGAGGCTGGCGACGGTGGTGAGCGTGACGGTGCGGTTGCGGAAGATCCCCAGCGGAATCACCGGCTCGTCCGTCCGGGCCTCGACGAACACGGCGGCGGCCAGCAGCACGACGCCGGCACCCGTGAGCGCCGCGGTCTGCCAGGAGGCCCAGTCGAACTCGTTGCCCGCCAGCGTCACCCAGATGAGCAGGGCGCAGACGCCCGCCACGATGAGGAAGGCACCCAGGAAGTCGATCTTCGCCTCGCGCCGGACCACGGGCAGGGTCAGGGTGCGCTGGAGCAGCGCGATGGCGAGCAGCGCGAAGGGAACGCCGATGAAGAAGCACCAGCGCCAGCCCAGCCAGGAGGTGTCCACCAGCACACCGCCGATCAGCGGGCCGGCCACCGTGCCGATGGCGAAGACCGCGCCGAAGATGCCGGCGTACTTGCCGAGCCTGCGGGGCGGGATGATCGCCGCCATCACGACCTGGGCGAGCGCGGTGAGACCGCCCGCGCCGATACCCTGCAGCACACGGCTGAAGATCAGCAGCTCGACGCCGTTGGAGAAGCCCGCGAGCAGCGAGCCGACCACGAACATGCCCAGGGACAGCTGGAGCAGCAGTTTCTTGTCGAACAGGTCGGACAGCTTGCCCCACAGCGGCACGGTCGCCGTCATGGCCAGCAGTTCGGCGGTGACGACCCAGGTGTAGGAGGACTGGCTGGCTCCCAGGTCGGCGATGATCGTGGGCAGCGCGTTGGCCACCACGGTGCCCGCCAGGATCGCCACGAACATACCGGCCATCAGCCCGGACATGGCCTGGAGTATCTGCCGGTTCGACATGGGAGCGGGCGGCGCCGTGTCGGGCGCCTGTTGTGCGGTCACGTCGTCTCTCTCAACGGTCGGTGATGAAAGCGGAATCACGCCCCGGAGGGGGCAAGCTGTGGAAACGGGGAGGGCCGCCCGGCGTTCGCGGGCGGTGCCTACCGGGTCGGCGCCGGCAGTCCGGCGGCGAGGGTGGCGAACACCTCACGGAAGATCTCGGCGAAGGGGACGTCCTCGTCCTGCCGGTCGCACCAGTGCTGCACGCTCACCCGGACCGCCGTACCGGCCACGGCCGCGAGCAGCCGCGGGTAGAGGCCGATCGCGGGACGTCCCTCGCCGTCGGAGGAGCGGACGGTCCCGCTCGCCCCCTCCGGTGACGCGATGCGCCGTGCGATCACTTCGGCGAGGCCCGCCTCGTCGGCCATGTGGGCGCCGAGACTGCGGACGAGGAGACGCGGAGCCGCACGCAGCACCTCGGCGTGCAGACTCCACAGTTCGTGCTCCCCCTCGGCCTCCGAGAGCTCCGTGGCGAGCGCCTCGCGCAGCGCCTCCAGGGGAGGCATGTCCGCCGGAGCGTCGAGGAACGCCTGGCGTACCCGGACACTCGCCTCCGCGTCGACGACCACGAAGGCGTCGTCACGGGAGTCGAAGTAGTTGAAGAAGGTGCGTACGGACACGCCGGCGGCCGCGCTGATCGCCTCCACGGTGACGTGGTCCGCCCCGTGCTCGGCGGCGAGGCGCACGGCGGCCTCCGCGAGCGCCGCACGCGTGGCACGCTTCTTGCGCTCCCGCAGCCCTCCGCTCGCGGCGTCCTTCCCCGTCATGTCGTGCATGCTATGCAAAAATGCATTCCCTGCAAAATCCGCTGTCGCCGCTGTCGTCCGGACCCGTCCGTGGCGCGCCGGAGGGGGCCGCGACCCGGCGCGGCGTTAGCGTCGGTCCATGGCCGGTGATCGCCGCGGGTGGCGGGTGTGTCTGCTCGGCGGTGCCGTGTTCGCGGTGTGCATGGCCGGCACCACGCTGCCGACCCCGCTCTACCCCCTGTACCAGGAGAAGTTCGGCTTCTCCGAGCTGACGGTCACCGTCGTGTACGCCGTGTACGCCTTCGCGGTCATCGGCGTACTGCTGCTCGCGGGCAACGCCTCGGACGCCGTGGGCAGGCGCCCGGTGCTGCTGTGGGGCCTGGGCTGCGCGGCCGTGAGCGCGGTCTGCTTCCTGTGCGCCACCGGGCTGGGCGGGCTGTATGCCGGGCGGCTGCTGTCGGGGCTGTCCGCCGGCCTGTTCACCGGGGCCGCCACCGCGTACGTCATGGAGTCGGCGCCGCCCGGCGGTGGCTCCCGGGCCGTGTTCGTCGCCACGGCCGTCAACATGGGCGGGCTCGGCTGCGGCCCGCTGCTGGCCGGCGTGCTCGCGCAGTACGCGGCATGGCCGCTGTATCTCCCGTTCGTCGTCCACCTGGCCCTGGTGCTGTGTTCGGCGGTGGTTCTGCTGCGGCTCCCGGAGACGGTGCGGGAGCGCCGGCCGCTGAGAACCGTACGGCCGCAGTGGCCCGGGGTGCCCCCGCAGGTGCGGCAGGTGTTCGGGCCGGCGGCGACCGCCGCGTTCGTGGGCTTCGCCCTGTTCGGCGTGTTCACCTCCGTCAGCCCGGCCTTCCTCGCACGGTCCCTCGGCGTGAGCGACCACGCGGTGAGCGGCGTGGTCGTGGCGCTGGCGTTCTTCGCCTCGACCGGTGGGCAGCTGGCCGTCGGCCGCGTCGGTGTGCGGCGGTCCCTGCCGCTGGGCTGCGTCGGACTCCTCACCGGGCTGGCCCTGCTCGCGGCCGCGTTGTACTGGGACCTGCTGGTCCTGGTGGTGCTGAGCGCGGTCGTCGGCGGCTTCGGCCAGGGGCTGGCGTTCCGCGGGGCGCTGTCCGCGGTGAGCGGGGCGTCCCCGGCGGACCGGCGCGCCGCGGTGATCTCCTCGCTGTTCGTGGTGGCGTACACGGGGATCTCGGTGCCGGTCATCGGCGTGGGGCTGCTGACGGAACCGATGGGCCTGGAAGGCGCGGGACTGGTGTTCATCGCCTGCATGGGAGCCTTGGTGGTGACCGCGGCGGGCTATCTGCTGCGGCGTCCGGTGACGACGGGCAGGTGACCGCCGACGGGGGCGGAACCGTTGTCGCACGATCCGGGGCACGGCGGCCTATCATCGTTCATAAATGTTGAAAGTCGAACTTCCTCGGTGGAGGGCAGGCGCATGAGCAACACGGAGACACGGCCCCCGGAGCTGAGGTGCGGGGGAGAGGCGGAGGCGGCACGCCCGGCGGCCGTCGAGGTGCTCACCGCACGCGACGTGCCGCTCGGCGGTCCGCGCGCGATGCGGGTGCGGCGCACCCTGCCCCAGCGGGCCCGCACGCTCATCGGTGCGTGGTGCTTCGCCGACCATTACGGTCCCGACGACGTCGCCGGCACGGGCGGCATGGACGTCGCCCCGCACCCGCACACCGGTCTCCAGACGGTGAGCTGGCTGTTCAGCGGCGAGATCGAACACCGCGACAGCCTGGGCACCCACGCCCACGTCCGCCCCGGCGAGCTGAACCTCATGACCGGCGGCCACGGCATCAGCCACTCCGAGGTCTCGACGCCGGACACCACCGTCCTGCACGGCGTCCAGTTGTGGGTGGCACTGCCGCGGGAACACCAGGACGCCGCACGGGACTTCCAGCACCACGTACCGGAGCCGCTCCCGCTGGAGGGCGGCGAGGCACGGGTCTTCCTCGGCTCCCTCGCGGGGGACACGTCCCCCGTGCGCACCTTCACCCCGTTGCTGGGGGCCGAACTGACCGTGGCCCCGGGCGCCGAGACGGTGCTCGACGTCGATCCGGGCTTCGAGCACGGCGTACTCGTCGACACCGGCGACGTCCTCGTCGAGGGAACCGCCGTACGCCCGGCCGAACTCGGCTACACGGCCCCCGGCCGCACGAGCCTCACCGTCACCAACCGTGGAACCGGTACGGCACGGCTGGTCCTGCTGGGCGGGCCGCCGTTCGGCGAGGAGATCGTCATGTGGTGGAACTTCATCGGCCGCTCGCACGAGGAGATCGTGCGGGCCCGCGAGGACTGGATGAAGGGAGACCGCTTCGGCGAGGTGCACGGCTACGACGGGGCCCCACTGCCCGCGCCCGAGCTGCCGAACGTGCCTCTGAAACCACGGGGAAGGGCACGCTGACCCGGGCCTCCACCGCCGCTTGCCGCGATGCCGGGTTCCGATCCTTTCCTCGTGCGAGAGGGTGGTCTCAGGGGGAACACCGATTCCCGGGGAAGCACAAGCCGGAATACGGGGTAGTACGAGAGGCACCACGCCGACGGCTCCCGCGGGCAGTGCGGGGGCGAGCCGGCACGGGCCCGCCGGGAGGAGCGGAGCGCCGGATGCGTCTGTACCACAGTCGTCCCACGGATCCGGGGTATCGCCGCCTGCGGCACGGGCGCGGCTTCCGGTACCTCGCCCCCCGGGGATCCGCTGCGTGATCCCGCGGAGCTGGACCGGACCCGTGCGTTGGCCGTACCGCCGGCCTGGCGTGATGTGTGGATCTGCGCTCGGGCCAACGGGCATCTGCAAGCCGTGGGCACCGACGCCGCCGGACGCCGTCAGTATCTGTACCACCCGCGGTTCCGCGCCGAGCAGGAGCAGGCAACAGTTACGGCCTGACGACGCTGCTCGCCGAGCAAGTTGTACGAAGAAGGCGTGACGATCGCCTCCGCGCTGCCCACCTGGGCGACGAGGGTACGCACGGCGTCCCCGCGACCCGGGACCCGCTGAACGGGCCGTACTCCGCATGCTCCGCGACGGGCGCCCGCCCGAGGCCGGTCAGAGCGCCGCACGACGCGTTCGGCGAACCGGAGATCGCCCGGCACGCGAGCCGGCGAAGGCCACGGTGGCCGGCCGGCGGGGCTGTCGGCCCACGGGCACCGTGTGACGCCGGTCGCCGACGTCATCGTCGCTGGTCAAATGCCGCGACGACGCCGTAGGTGACGAATCCGTAGAGCAGGTGCGGGAGGGCGTCGGAGACCCAGTCGCCGGCCGACCATGTGCGGGGGTCGCTGACCCGGAGACGGGCCATCGGCGCATTGGTGAGCGCCATGGCGAGGGCACCGGTCAGGGGGCCGCCCAGCCACACGGGGACCCTCGCACCGGCCCGGCGGATCAGCGCGACCGCGGCGCCCGTGCCGGTGCCCACGGCGATGCCCGACAGAGCTCCCAGACCGGTGAGCCGGTTGTCCCGGCCGCTCCGGTCCGGGAGCGGATGTCCCACGAGCGTGCTGATCTTCTCCACCGCGGTTTCCGGCGTACGGCTGGCCGGCCTGCCGCGCAGTGCCATGTCGGCGTAGGTCACGGCGTTCAGCGCGGTGGTGCCGGCCGCTCCTGCGGCGCATCCACGCCCGATGGCTCCGATCATGCGGTCCCGAGTCCCCTGTGGCCGCGGACACCAAACCGGTCGCCCGAACGAGGCCGGCGGGACCGCAGGCGGAGCAGGTGGCCGCCGCGGTGATCTTCCCCGCACGGCGACGTGCTGCCGCGGACCGAGCGGCGAGCCGGGACCTCAGTACCGGGAGCCGGCCATGTCCGCACCATGGAGCAGGAGCTGCGCCACGGCCAGGCCGGCCACGACGATCGCCGCCCGGAACGGCCACCGGCTCCGGCTCCCCGGCGGCAGAGCCGTACCCGCCACCGCGACGATCCCGGCGGCCGAAACCAGCATCCAGTCCGATACGCCCACCGTCCCGGGCGGCCCCGCGACGACGACCGCCACCGCCGTCAGCATGACCAGCGGTGCCAGCCACCGGCACGTCGGACGGCCCAGCCGCTGCGGCAGCCCGCGCACACCGGTGGCGAGATCGTCCTCGATGTCCGGAAGGACGTTCACCAGGTGTGCCCCCACACCCAGCAGGGCCCCCGCCGCCACCACCCATCCAGCGGGCCAGAACGGCGACGGCAGACCCAGCGTGACGAAGACCGGCAGGGACCCGAAGCCCACGGCGTAGGGCAGCGGAGAGAGCACCGTGTGCTTCAGCCGCAGGTTGTAGGCCCACCCGGCGGCCACGCCCACCAGGTGCGCCGCTCCCGCGGCCGCACCGCTCAGCAGGGACAGCGGCACGCACAGCGCCAGAGCCGTCCCGGCCGCGGCAGCGACCACCCGGGACGGGAGTTCCCTGGTGGCCACCGGCTTGTCACGGCGCCCGCAGACCATGTCGCGCCGCGCGTCGACCGCGTCGTTGGACCAGCCGACCGAGAGCTGACCGGCCAGCACGGCCGCGCACACCGCCACCGATCCCGGCCCTCCACGGCCCGCCGCCACGGCCAGCGCGGTCACGAACACCGTCACGGCGAGCGCGGGCCCCGGATGGCAGCAGCGCAGCAGCACCGGTACCCGGTGTGTCGTACGCGAGAGAACCCCGGACGGGTGGAGTGACACAGGTGCAAGGTAGTCAGGCGCGTGGCGAGGAACCATTACCGACATGCCCGTCCCCCTGATCGTCGACCATGCCCCCTGTCCGCCCGCTGCCGAGCGCGGGTCGGTCGCGCCGCCGGCACTGACCACCATCGCCGCCGTGAGCACCGCGCTGCCGCCGCACCGGTACGCCCAGGAGGACCTCACCGAGCCGATCGGTGACCTGTGCCTGCCCCCGGGGGCCGACCGCTCCCTGCTGCGCCGCCTGCACGCCTCCGCAGGTGTGCGCACCCGTCATCTCGCCCTGCCCATCGAGCGGTACGCCGCGCTCGGCGACTTCGGGCGGAGCAACGACGCCTGGATGGCGAGAGGGCTCGAACTCGCCGAGACGGCCCTCACCGGCGCGCTCACGGAGGCCGGACTCCGGCCGGCCGATGTCGATCTGCTGGTGTGCGCCTCCATCACCGGAGTCGCCGCACCGTCCCTCGACGCCCGGCTGGCCGGGCGCATGGGACTGCGGCCCGACGTCAAGAGGCTTCCGGTGTTCGGCCTGGGCTGTGTCGCGGGCGCCGCCGGCCTCTCCCGCGTCCACGACTACCTGCGCGGACACCCCGGCCACACCGCGGTACTGCTCACCGTCGAACTGTGTTCGCTCACCCTTCAGAAGGGTGACGCCTCGCCCGCCAACCTCGTCGCCGGCGCCCTGTTCGGTGACGGTGCGGCAGCGCTCGTCGCGCGCGGAAGCGGCGCCGCCGGTGGCGGCGTGGCACCGGACGCCGCCGGTCCCTCGGTCGTCGCCACGCGCAGCCACCTGTATCCGGGCACCGACCACCTCCTGGGATGGGACATCGGCGCCGGCGGATTCCGCGTCGTCATCGACCCGGCCGTGCCCGGAGTGGTGCGGGAACACTTCGGCCGGCACCTGCGCGCCTTCCTCGGCGAGCACGGCCTGGACACCGACGACATCGGGACCTGGGTGTGCCATCCGGGCGGCCCCAAGGTCCTCGCCGCCGTGACCGACGCCGCCGGCCTGCCCGCCGACGCCCTGCACCACGCGCGGCACTCGCTCGCGACGACGGGCAACATGTCCTCGGTCTCCGTACTGCACATCCTGCAGACCGTCCGCGCGTCCGCCCGGCCCGAACCCGGTACGTGGGGACTGCTCACCGCGATGGGCCCCGGCTTCTGTTCCGAACTCGTCCTGCTGCGCTGGTGAGGGATCCGCCCATGCCGTGGTACACGCTTCTCGTCATCGCCGTCGCCGCCGAACGCGTCGCCGAACTCGTCGTGGCGCGCCGCAACGCGGCCTGGACCCTCGCCCGCGCCGGAGTGGAGCACGGCCGTGGTCACTACCCGGTCATGGTCGCCCTGCACACGGGCCTGCTCGTCTGCTGCCTGCTCGAACCCCTGCTCGCGCACCGGCCGTTCCTGCCCGCCCTGGGGTGGCCGGCACTGGCCCTCGTCGTCCTGGCGCAGGCCCTGCGCTGGTGGTGCGTCACCACGCTCGGGCCGTACTGGAACACCCGGGTCATCGTCGTCCCAGGAGCACGCCTGGTCGGCGCCGGACCCTACCGCTTCCTGCGCCATCCGAACTACCTCGCCGTCGTCGTGGAGATCACCGCCCTGCCCCTGGTGCACTCCGCCTGGCTGACCGCGACCGTGTTCACGGTCGCCAACGCGACGCTGCTCGCGGTCCGCCTCCGATGCGAGAACGCGGCCCTCACCCGGGCGGTCCCCGCATGAGGTGCCATGACCTCCTGATCGTCGGGGGCGGACCCGCCGGCCTCGCCACCGCCCTGTACGCGGCCCGTGCCGGTCTGGACACCGTCATCGCCGAACCACGCCGGGCGCCGGTCGACAAGGCGTGCGGTGAGGGCCTGATGCCCGGCGCCGTCCGCGCCCTGGCGGCCCTCGGCCTGCACGTCCCCGGCAACCCCCTCGCCGGCATCCGCTATGTCCAGGGGGACCGCCAGGTCCAGGCCGAGTTCCGGGACGGCCCGGGCCTCGGCGTCCGCCGCACCGACCTGCACGGCGCGATGCACGGGGCGGTCCTGGACGCGGGCGTACCGGTCCTCCCGCTGAAGGTGGCGGACGTACGGCAGGACACCACGGGCGTGACCGTCCCGGGTACGGGACTGCGCGCCCGGTGGCTCGTCGCCGCGGACGGCCTGCACTCACCGGTGCGCCGCTCCCTCGGCCTGGAGGTGAGGACCGGGACGGCCCCTCGCTACGGACTGCGCCGGCACTACGCGGTACCCCCGTGGTCGCCCGGCGTCGAGGTGTACTGGGGACCGGACGCGGAAGCCTACGTCACGCCGCTCGGCCCCGCCCTCGTCGGCGTGGCCCTGCTGACGTCCCGTCGAGCCCCCTTCACCACCCAGCTGGAGAGCTTCCCGCGCCTGGCGGCCCGCCTTCCCCCGCGGGCGGCCGTCACCGCCGTGCGAGGTGCCGGGCCGCTGCGCCAGAGAGCCCGGACCCGCGTCCACCGCAGGGTGCTGCTCGTCGGTGACGCCGCCGGGTACGTCGACGCGCTGACCGGTGAAGGCGTCAGCCTCGCCCTCACCGGCGCCCGGGCTCTGGTCGCCAACGTGCGCCGTGGCACGCCGAGCCGCTACGAGACCGACTGGGTCCGGGCCACCCGCCACCACCGGCTCATGACCGAGCTCCTGGTCAGAGCCCGGCAGCAGCCCGCGCTCGCGCCACGTATCGTGCCCACGGCCGTACGCCTGCCCCGCCTCTTCGCGGCGGCGGTGAACTCGCTCGCGTGACAGGAACCGCGAACGCTCCGGCACCCCGCGCCACGGACGGACCGCGCGGGCGGCACGGTTCGGCGGGGCGGGGGTACCCGCCCGGTGCGCGGCCCGGAGCGGGACTTCACCGCGCCGGCCGACTGTCCGGGACGACGAGGGGACCGAGCCATGAGTACGGGCGACGCGGTGCTGGAACCGGACTTTCCGCATGCGGTCCTGCACGACCTGGGCGCCGGCCTCCTCACCACCGACGTCTCCGGGCACATCACGTTCGTCAACCCCTGGGCCGAACGGCTGCTGGGCCGGCCGGCGGGGCAGATGCTCGGCCACGACGCGCACGACCTGCTGCACCGCCGTCCGGACGGCGGCCCCGTACCGCGCGAGCGGTGCACGATGCTGGCCCCGCTGGGCGGCCGCCGGTCGGCGGCGCTGGGCAGCGAGGAGTACTTCCTGCGGGCCGACGGCACGACCATGCCGATCATCTGGGCGGCCACGCCCTTGCTGACGGCGGACCGCCTGACGGGTCTGGTGATCGTCTTCAGCGACATCAGCCCGCAACGTGACGCCGAGGAACGGGCGGCGGCGCACACCGCGGCCCTCGAGGCGCTGACCGCCCGGCTGAACCTGATGGAGAACATCTCCTCGGTACTGATGTCCCCCGAGGACGCCTCCGGCCGGATCCGCCGGCTGTTGCGGCTGCTCGTCCCGGCCATGGGCGACTGGGCCGCAATCGACCTTTCCTCCGCGCAGGACGGACCTCTGGAACGGGCCGCCGTACGCAGCCACACCCACCCCCGCCGGGCGGTACGGCTGGAGGGGCCGCTGCCGCCCGGGGCCCGCTCGGCGACGGAGCGTGCCATGAGCGCCGACGATCCCGCGCGGCTGAGCGCCACGGAGCTGCTCGCCGATCCGGACGCCCCGCTCGCCGCCGCCCACCGGCCCCTGTTCGAACGGCTGGGCGGCCAGTCGGCCGTCGCGGTACCGCTGCGCGCCCGGCGGCGCGCGTACGGGCTGCTGACCGTGGCCCGCTCCGCGGGCGCCCCGGCCTTCACGGAGGCCGAGATCCGCCTGCTCACCGACGTCGGCCGCCGCCTGGCCCTGGTGGTGGACAACGTCCGGCTCTACGACGAGCAGCGCAATGTGGCCGAGACCATGCAGCGCCAGCTGCTCGCGCCGCTCCCGCAGGTCGATCACCTGCGGATGGCCGCCCGCTATCTGCCGGCGCAGAGCACCATGGAGATCGGCGGCGACTGGTACGACGCCTTCCTGCTCTCCGACGGCGTGATGGCCCTGATCATCGGTGACGTGGTCGGCCACGATCTGGAGGCGGCCTCGCACATGGCCGAGGTGCGCAACATGCTGCGCGCCCTGGCCTGGGACCATCAGGAGCCGCCCAGCCTGATCATGCGCCGCCTCGACGAGGCCGTGACCCACACCAGCGACGCTCCCATGGCCACGCTCGTCTTCGCCCGTATCGAAGGCCCCGAGGGCGGGCCCTGGCAACTGCACTGGGTCACCGCCGGGCACCCCCCGCCGCTGCTGGTCACCCACGAGGGAGACACGCGTTTCCTCACGGGCGGGCACGGGCCGCTGATCGGTATGAGCGCCGCCCTGGACCTGGGCCTGGAGTGGCCGGACGCGTACGAGGAACTGCCACCGGAGTCCACCCTGCTGCTCTACACCGACGGCCTGGTGGAGAGCCGCGGCCGTCCGATCGACCTCGGCATGACCAAGCTCCGCCACCACGCCTCCGTCCTGGCCCGGCGGCTGGCCGATCGGACCGTGGACGACTTCTGCGACGAACTGCTGGAGCGCATCGAGCCCAGCGGCGACGATGTCGCCCTGCTCGCGCTGCGGCTGCCCGAGGCCGGCATGGGCGCCCCCGGCGACCGCCGGCCGCCACCGCCACCGCAGTCCCCGCACAGCCCGGCCGCCCCGAACCGGGCCGCTCCCGGTTCCGTCCAGGAGCACCCGCCGGTCCAGGACCCCACACGCGGCGGCCGCTGAACGCCGCTCCGCGGAGGCCCGCCGCTGTTCGCGGACCTGCCCGCGGTGTCACCCGCAGGCGGCAGGAGGCGGTCGCCGGGCCGACCACCTGCGAGTGACGCACGCCACAGCGACAAGCTGTCCGATCGGTCAGAACTGACCGATCGGACAGTTATGGTGGGGGAATGGCACGCTCCGCCTCCGCCATGCGCGGCCAGATCCTGAAGTCGGCACTGCGGCTGTTCGCCGCGCACGGCTTCCGTGGCACCTCGCTGCAGGACATCGCCTCCGACGTGGGCTGCTCGAAGGCGTCGCTCCTCTACCACTTCGCCGGCAAGGAGAAGATCCTCACCGAGCTGCTGACCCCGACCCAGGACGCCCTCGCCGCACTGCTCGACCGCGTGGCCGGGCTGGCGGGCGACCGGCTGGTCGAGGAGACCGTCGTCGGATACGTCGACCTGACACTGCGGTTCCGCAGCGAGATACGGCTCCTCTTCGAGGACATCACCGAGATGTCCTGCCATCAGGACCTCAACGTCATGGAGTTGGCGGACGGCCTGCTCGACGCCCTGGCCGGCCGCTCGCAGCGGGCGCCGGACCGGGTGGCGGCGTGGATGGTGCTGGGCGCCGTCTTCATCACCAGTGCCGCCGACGACGAGGTGGCGCCCGACGAGGTGCTGCGTGCCGAGATGATCCGCGGCGCGCTGCGCGTGCTCGACCACACCCCCAGTTGACCCCTCACGGAAAGACCCTCCTCCATGGCGACCTTGCTGTACCGGCTCGGGCGGTTCTCCTTCCGCAAACGCGGCCGAATAGCCGCGGTCTGGCTGCTCCTGCTGATCCTGCTGGGCGTCGGAGCCGCCACCCTGATGGGCCCGACCAGCGACAAGTTCTCCATGCCGGGCACCGAGTCCCAGCGTGCGCTGGACGACCTCGAACGGCAGTTCCCGCAGGCCGGCGGAGCCACCGGCACCATCGTCGTCGCCGCGCCCGAGGGCGCGAAGCTGGACCCCGCCGCGGTGGCACCCGTGGTGAAGGAGGCCTCGGGGATCGACGGCGTCACCGCCGCCATGGACCCGTTCCGGATGGGGTCCGTCTCCGCGGACGGCCGGTACGCCCTGGTCCAGGTGCAGTTCGACAAGCCCGTCGACGAGGTCACCGACGAGCAGAAGTCGGCCTACGAGGCCGTCGGCGCCGACGCCGAGGGCCTGCGGGTCGAGCACGGCGGCGAGGTCATGGGCGGTGAGGTGGAGGTCGGCTCCACCGAGGCGCTCGGTGTCCTGGTCGCCGCGGTGGTCCTGGTCGTCACCTTCGGCTCGCTGGTCGCCGCCGGCATGACCCTGCTGAACGCGCTGATCGGCGTCGCGGTCGGCATGGCCGGCCTCTTCTCCCTGACCAGTGTCATCGAACTGACCTCCACCGCCCCCATCCTGGCGCTGATGCTGGGCCTGGCCGTCGGCATCGACTACTCGCTCTTCATCACCTCCCGCTACCGCCAGTACCTCGCCGAGGGCATCCGGCCCGAGGAGGCGGCGGGCCGCGCGACCGGCACCGCCGGCTCGGCCGTCGTCTTCGCCGGTGCCACCGTCGTCATCGCCCTGGCGGGCCTCTCCGTCGTCGGCATCCCCTTCCTGAGCGTCATGGGCCTGGCCGCGGCGGGCACCGTCGCCGTCGCCGTGCTGGTCGCGCTCACCCTGCTGCCCGCCTTCCTCTCCTTCGCCGGCAAGAGGATCCTGCCGCGCAAGCGGCGCCAGGCGGCCGGGGACACCGCCGAGGACGCCACCGCCGCCGAAGGGTTCGGCTTCACCTGGGGCCGGCTCGTGACCAAGCTGCGCGTCCCGCTCCTGGTCGTCGGCATCCTCGGACTGGGCGCGCTCACCCTTCCGGCCCAGGACATGCGCATGGCCCTGCCGGACGCGGGCACCGCCGCGGAGGGCTCCCCCGCACGCGAGGCCTACGACCTGACGTCCGAGGGCTTCGGCGAGGGCTTCAACGGCAGGCTCATCGCCGTCGTCAACGGCGAGGACGCGCAGTCCACGGCGCAGGCCGCGGAGCAGGCCACCCGCCTCATCAAGGACACCGACGGGATCCTGACCGTGGTCCCGCCGCAGCTGAACGAGCAGGGCACCACCGCCCTGCTGGCCATCATCCCCGAGGCCGGCCCGACCGCCGTCGCCACCGAGGACGCCGTCCACGACATCCGCGACCGGGTCGCGGACGTCGAGGGCGCCGACATCGCCCTCACCGGCGCCACCGCCCTGGGCATCGACGTCTCGGAGAAGCTCGCCGACGCCCTGCCGGTCTACCTGCTCCTGGTGGTCGGCCTGTCCATCCTGCTGCTCATGCTGGTCTTCCGGTCGGTCCTGGTACCGCTGAAGGCGGCCCTGGGCTTCCTGCTCACCGTGGGCGCGACCTTCGGCATCACCGTCGCCATCTTCCAGGAGGGCCACCTCGCCGGACTGGTGGGCGTGGACACCCCCGGCCCCCTGGTGAGCTTCCTGCCCATCCTCCTCATCGGCATCCTGTTCGGCCTCGCCATGGACTACGAGGTCTTCCTCGTCTCCCGGATGCGCGAGGACTTCGTCCACGGCGCCGACCCGCAGGCGGCCATGGTCAGCGGCATGGGCCACAACGCCCGCGTCGTCACGGCCGCCGCGCTCATCATGACGTCCGTGTTCGGGGGCTTCGTCCTGATGGACGACCCGATCATCAAGTCCATCGGGTTCGCCCTCGCCGTCGGCGTGGTCATCGACGCCTTCGTCGTCCGCATGGCGCTCGTCCCTGCGGTGATGTCGCTGCTCGGCCGTGCCGCGTGGTGGCTGCCGCGGCCCGTCGACAAGGTCCTGCCCGACCTCGACATCGAGGGCGAGAAGCTGAACCGGCACCTGGCCGCCGAGACGCGCGACGAGACCCTCGTCCCGGTCTGACCCGCACACCGGCCGGACCGGACCGCACCCGGAGGACGGGACCCGCACCGCGGGTTCCGTCCTCCGTCGTGTCGCGTCCCTCTGCCGTCAGTCGGGCCAGGCGGAGTTCTGGATGACCTCGACGAAGTCGGTCCGCCGGAAGCCGGGGACGAAGTGCTCCAGGACGTCGGCGTTCACCGTGCCGAAGGTGCTGTCGGGGCGGTGTTTGAATCCGTCGGTGAACGCCTGGAGGATCTGCCGCTTGAAGTCGGGCCGGGGATGGGCCGCGGTCACCTCGCGGATCTGGGCCTCGGTGACGGCGGCCAGGTTCAGGCCGAGCACGTCGGTCTCCACCCCGGCCGTGGTGGCGGCGATCTCGGGCGCCATCCTGTACGGCACCTCCGGGGTGGTGTGCAGGGCGATCGCCGTCCACACCGTGTCCGCGTCGCCCTCGGAGGCCCCGTGGTCCAGCAGGAAGGCGCGGGCCTGGTCGGCGCCGTCCATCTCGAACCGCTGTTCGTCACCGCGGTAGGGCGGCACCAGGCCCGTGTCGTGGAACATGGCCGCCACGTAGAGCAGTTCCGGGTCGGGGCGGAGTCCGCGCGCCGCGGCCTGCAGGCTGCCGAACAGGAACACCCGGCGGGAGTGGTGGTAGATCAGCGGCGGTGTCGTGTCGCGGATCAACTCGGTAGCGGCCCGGGCCGTCCCGCTGTCCGGGACGGTGACTCCGGCGATCTCCTCGCCCATGGCTGTCTCTCCTCGCTCGGTGGTGACCGTGCAGTGGTGACCGGGCACTTCCGCGATCGCCGGCCGACGAGCGCACGGGCCCGCCCCGCTGGAGACCGCCGCCGGACCGGACGGGTGCCCCGTACCCGGGCCGGCCGTCGTGCTACGACTTCACGAACTCCAGCAGGTCCCGGTTGAGGACGTCCGCGTGCGTCGCCAACATGCCGTGCGGGAAACCCTCGTACGTCTTGAGAGTGCCGTGCTTCAGCAGCTCGACCGACAACGGCGCCGAGTCCGCGTAGGGAACGATCTGGTCGTCGGTGCCGTGCGCGACGAGGACCGGGACGTCGATCTTCTTCAGGTCCTCGGTGAAGTCGGTCTCGGAGAAGGCCTTGACGCACTCGTAGTGCGCGTTGGCCGCCCCCGCCATTCCCTGCCGCCACCAGTTGTCGATGAGACCCTGGGAGACGTCCGCGCCGGGCCGGTTGAATCCGTAGAACGGTCCCGTCGGGAAGTCGATGTAGAACTGCGCGCGGTTGGCGGCGAGGGCCGCGCGGATCTCGTCGAAGACCTCGATCGGCAGGCCGTCCGGATTGCTCTCCGACTTGACCATGACCGGCGGGACCGCGCCGACGAGCACCGCCTTGCCGACCCGGCCCGGCTCGGCGCGCGCGACATAACGCGTGACCTCGCCGCCGCCCGTCGAATGGCCGATGTGTACGGCGTCCCGCAGTTCGAGCGCGTCCGTCAGTGTCGCCACGTCGGCGGCGTAGGTGTCCATCTCGTGGCCGGCCGACGGCTGGCCGGAGCGGCCGTGGCCGCGCCGGTCGTGGGCGATCACCCGGTAGCCCTGCGCGAGGAAGAACAACATCTGGTTGTCCCAGTCGTCGGCGCTCAGTGGCCAGCCGTGGTGGAAGACGATGGGCCGGGCGTCGCGCGGACCCCAGTCCTTGTAGAAGATGTCCGTGCCGTCAGCGGTGGTGACCGTGCCCATGGTTGATCCTTCCGCGTGCATGCCTGAAGGCTCCCGCACCCGCGGTCCGCAGACCACGGCATACGCACGCACATCACCCTACGCTCCGGCCGAACAGGTCTCATCTCAGATCATGTCGTGCCGTACGTGTACGGAAATCTCCGGACATGGCGTCCGTTCTATGGTGGTTCGATGTTGATTGTTCCCCGATGGGTCCTGGTCTCGTCCGGGTGTGCGCCCGTGCTGCTGATCGCCGGGTGGGTGATCGCGGCGTCGCTGGAGGGTCCCGCGTACGATCCCGTCACGCAGACGATCAGCGTGCTCGCGGCCTACGGGGCCGCGGGGTTCTGGGTGATGACCGGTGCGCTGTTCGCCCTGGGACTCTGTCATCTGCTCACCGCGTGGGGACTGCGGGCGGCGGCAGCGGCGGGGCGGCTGGCGCTGGCCGGTGGGGGAGTGGCGGCCCTGGTGGTGGCGCTGGTCCCGGCGCCGAGCAGCGGGGGCTCCCTGCGTCACGGTTCGGTGGCCGCAGTCGGTTTCGCGCTCCTGGCCGTGTGGCCGGTCCTGGCGGCCGACGGCAGCGGCGGCGCCCCCTGGGCCCTGCGGCCCGCCCCCGCCTTCGTGGCGACCGGCGTGATGGTCGCCGGCGCGGTCTGGTTCCTGGTCGAAATGCACCTGCACGGTGCGGCCGGCGTCGCCGAACGCGTGGTGACGGCCCTTCAGTCCGTCTGGCCCTTCGTGGTCGTCACCTCCTGCCTGCGTCACTGCCGCAGCCGCGACGGGTCACCCCGACCGCCGGAGATCTACCCCTGACCGCCGCTTTCACCGCTGTCGCCGCTCTCGCCGGCGAGGACGCGCCGCGCCGCCTCCGCCTCGGCGGCCGGCGGTGACAGCTCGTCGAGCGAGTCGAGTTCCGTGTCGGCCTCCAGCTCCCGCTCCCAGGCCGCCGCGAGCCGCTCCTGCTCCTCGCGCGGTCTGGCACCGACGCTCTCCCGGTGCTCCGGGTCCAAAGCCGTCAGGAATCGTCCGACCGGGTCCGTGGGCATGCCGTGCTCCTTGTCGCAGGGAAGGGGCCGCTGTCCCCAGGATGGCCAGGGCGCCCGGGGACGGCCTCCCGACACGGCCCGCGACCACCCTGATGGCCCTGCCCGTCCGCCGCAGAACCGTTCCCCCGACGTGCGCGTCCACCAGGGCCGGGACCCGTTGTCAGAGCCCTGCTCTAAGGTTCCCGTCACTTGATCATTGTGATGCGGGAGGCACACATGGGGTGGGTGTCGGCCGGCGGCTATGAAGTCGCCCTCGACGACGGCACGGTGGTGTGCCGCAACGCGGCCGGGCGGCGGCTGAAGTCCGTACCGTCGAAGATCGCCGACGACCCGGCGGTGGTGGGGCTGCGGCAGCTCGTCGAATGGCTGGAGCGGCACGAAGGGCAGTGCCTCGCCGACGTCGAGCGGTGGATGGTTCGCTCCCTGCCGGTGCCGTTCGCGGTGCTGGCGCGGGTGTGGCCGGACCCGGCCTGGCAGGCCGCCCTGCGCGACACGGTCGTCACGGGGACCGACGGCGAGGTGGCCGGGTTCCTGCGGGACGCCGACCCCGAGCGCGGTCTCGGCCTCGTCGACCTCGACGGCGACACCGTCCGGCTCACCCCCGGCCTGGTCCGCCTCCCGCACCCGGTGCTGCTCGACGACCTCGAGGACCTGCGCGAGTTCGCCGTCGAGATCGGCATCGAGCAGCGCGCCCAGCAGCTCTTCCGCGAAGTGTGGCACCGGCCCGCGACCCTCGACGCCGACGCCTCCTCCGTCGAGGACCACGCCGGCGGCGTCTTCAAGGAGCTGAGGTTCCTGCACGGCCGCGCCGCCCAGCTGGGCTACCGCGTACGCGGAGGCCACGCCGTGTGCTCCGTGCTGGAGGACGGCCGCGGCGTCGAGGCACGCGTCTGGATCGGCGACTACGACGGCTACTCCGAGACGGAGACCGGCCCCCTGGTCTTCACCGACACCGCCGGCCGGACACTGAAGCTCGGTCAGGTCGGGCCGGTGGCCTGGTCGGAGGGCATGCGCATGGCGGCCGCGCTGTACGCCGGACGCGACATCGAGGACGAGGAGCGTGCGGCGTGACGGCCCACCAGTACGACACAACCGGGCCCGCTACGGCCGCGCTGCTCGACGCCGGGGCCATCCTGCCCTCGGGTGCCACGGACCGTGAGGACGCCGACGTCCTCACCGCCCGCACCTACACCCACACCGCGCTGGACGGGCGGAAGGTCGTACGACTGGTGCCCGGCACCCTCGGCGAGGCCGAGGACCTCGCCCTGGACTTCCTGGGCCTGGCCCGGGAGCCCGAGACCCGCGAGGTGGGACAGGTCCGCCGGGAAACCCTCGGCTTCCCCGCCTGGGCGCTCGTCAACGACCCGGCGAACGGACACCACGCGCTCGCG
Organism: Streptomyces sp. NPDC030893; assembly: GCF_055571535.1. Classification (NCBI taxonomy): domain Bacteria; kingdom Bacillati; phylum Actinomycetota; class Actinomycetes; order Kitasatosporales; family Streptomycetaceae; genus Streptomyces; species Streptomyces sp. NPDC030893. The sequence continues at coordinate 165,167 of NZ_JBVIFC010000010.1, forward strand.
CTCGTCCGCGACATCGAGCGGCTCGCCCGGCAGGCCAAGTCCCGCCCCGGCACCGCCAAGGAGGGCTTCGAGGCGCTCGGCGAGCGGCTCGGCCGGGCCGTGCCGCACTTCCTCCCCACCTTCTACGAGCAGGCCGCCCGCGTCTTCCTCCAGCACGAGAACACCACCTACGCGGCGGCCTTCTTCGGCAAGGCCCGCGACGCGGAGCGGGTGCACGCGCTGACCGTGGACGAGGAGCGGCAGCGCGCCGTCTTCCTGGAGTTCGCCTTCGCCGGCGCGCTGACGGTCAAGGCGCTCAAGGAACACGTGAAGGCCCTCGCGGCACGGCTCACCCCCGCCGAGGCCTGGGCGCAGTTCCGGCAGCTGACCGTGGAGCGCTGCGCCGCCGGCATGCCGCCGTACGCCTCGCTGCCCCAGGACGCCCGCACCCTGATCAAGGCGGCCGGGCTGGACCGGGTCACCGAGGAGTGCGCCCTCGTCGCGGACCTGCTCGCGTCGCCCGCGGCCGTCCGCGCCCCCGCATCCTTCTGGAACACCTACCGGCCGACGCTCGTCGTCCTCGCCGAGCGGCAGCCCGCCGTACGGGCCCGGCTGCTGGAGATCATGCCGGCCGGGCTCGGCCGCTCCACGGAGGACGACGAGTTCTGGCTGGCGCTGCTCGCGGAGACCGGCGCCGACCGGCTCCTGACCGGCGGCACCGAGGCCGCCGACGGAATCGACGCGGCGGACTGGCTCAGCCGCTGGGCCCTGCACCGCAAGCACGGCGGCACGCTCAGCGACCGCTCACCGGCCACCCTCGCGCTCGTGGCACGCATGGCCCCGCGCCTGCGCGCACTCGGCCGCGGCGTGGACCTCTTCACCGGCCGCTGGCACGCGGGCGCCGACCTCGACCTGCTGGACCTGTGCGTGGCCGAGGACGTTCCGCTGACCCGGCCCGGCGCCGGCACGGAGGTCCACCTCGGCCTCGGCCGGTGGACGCGGGACACCCCGGCCGGCCGGCGCGACCTGACGGCCGTGGCGGCCGATCCGCACGGACGGCGCATGCTCTACGACGCCGTCGGCAACCTGCACCGCCACCGCGAAGGCACGGGGGTGCTGGAGAAGGTCGCCGGCCACCCCGTGCTCGGCGACGTGCTCCGGGAGTGGCTGGACGACGCCGCCGCCGAGCTGGACGGCGCGGCCGGCCCGGCGGACGCCCGGGCCGCGCTCGAACGGCTGCGCCCCTTCCGTGCGGTCGCCGCACGGATCAGCCCCCAGGCCGTCGCCCGCGCCGCCGCACTCGACATCGCGCCCCTGCTCGGCAACACCCTGCGCGCCGGCATCCCCGACGAACTGGGCTGGCCCGCCCTGGAGGAGGCGGTGCGCCGGCTGGAGAACGGGACCCGGCGCGATGGCCACGACGACATCGCCGTGCAGGAGGCCTGGCCGGCCCTGATCCTCTCCCGCGGGCACAAGGCGATCGTGGTCGGGCCCCAGGACATCCTCCTCGAACACGACCTGCGGCTCCCGGCCGACCTGGGCCGCTGGCAGCGGCCGTCGTTCCGCTGGACCGACGGCGAACTGCTGGTGATGTGGCGCCAGGGCGCCAAGAGCCACGGCTACTGGTCGAACCGCCCGGCCGAGGTGTTCCCGCTCGGCGGGGAGAAGCTCCCGCAGTGGTACGGCAGCGGCGACGCCGGCGAGACCTCGATCCCGCTCCCGGACGGCGGCCGCGCCACCGGCGGGCGCACCCTGCACGCCGGCGACACGGTCCTGCCGCCCGCCCGCCCCGTCATCGGGGACGGCACCGCCTACTGGCGCCAGGGACGGCAGGGCGTGCGGCAGCTGTGGCTCGAGTACGACCCGGTCACCGGCACCCACGGCCGTGCCTCGCTGCCCGCGTTCCTGCGCTCCGGCATCCGCGACGGCGCCACCCTCCTCCAGCGGCACTGCACGGTGCTGCCCCTCCAGCCCGGACTGGAGCAGAGCCCGTTCGGCACCGACGGCACGGTCCTCGGCCGCTGGGTGCGCACCGAGGGGGAGGGCGACGAGGCCCGCACCACCGTCGGCACGCCGGACGGCAGGACCGTCACCCTGCCGGCGGCGGACGACCGGATACCGGGCGTTCCGCTCGGCGCGCTGCGCCTGCCCGGCGGCGTCGAGCCCGTCGTCGTCGCCCAGTACCGCCACCTCACCCTGTACACCACGGACGGCGACACCGGTGTGCGGGAGCTGGGCCGGCTGACGCCGCTGCAGCGCGGCGGCGAGTTCGCCGCCGGCACCCCGCTCGTTCCGCCGGCCGACTTCTGGCACGCCCTGCGCCCGCGCGACGAGAGCGCCTCGGCGATCCTGCGGGCGCTGAGCGACGAGCAGGCCGGGGAACTGCTGCGCGCCGGGGCCACGGCGCTGGCGGAGCGGCAGGATCGGCTCGCGGCGGCCCAGCGGGCGAACGCGCAGGCCGGGGCCGGGAACGGCCAGGGGACCACCACCGGCAAGCCCGCCGCCCCCAGCGCCCAGGACGTCCTGCACAAGGTCGTCTCCCGCTGTCTGCCCGCCCTCACCGAGCCCCGCGTGCTCACCGGCGTCACCGCCCTCGTGCACGCGGTGCTGCGCCTCGCCGAGTCCGTCGCCGCGTTCGTCGCGCCTCCGGTGGAACGGCCCGAGACCCCCTCCCAGTGGGTCGCCGGAATGTTCGCCGACTACCGCCCCGAGGACGGCGACGACCGGACACTGCGCGAGGCGGTCGACGGCCTCGCCCAGCAGCACGGCTGGTGGAGCAGCGGACCGAGGTGGAACGTGCTGCGGCAGATCCGCGCCGTCAACCACGTCCTGTCCGGGAAGCCCGCCGACGGCAGGGCCCTGCCCGGCAACGCCCGCCTCACCGGCCCCGCCGACGGCTGGCACAGCGACGAGCGCACCGTCCCCGCCGAGGGACCGGCGTGGCCGTCCCTGCTGGGCGCACTGCGCCCCCTCGCCTACCGCGCCGCCTCACCCACCCTGACGGAGGCGCACCGCCGGGCCCTGCTCCTGCTCTTCGAGGCGATCGCGGAGGGCCCGCTGGCCGCACCCGGGGCCGCGCTGCGCGAGATCGTGCTGAGCGAGCCGCGCGGCAAGCAGGACCGTGCCGGGCAGGTGCTGCGCCGGCAGGGCCGCACCGTCGTCGTCCTCGGCTGCCACAGCGTCGACCACCAGGACAACCGCGTCAAATGGCTCGCCCTGGACCACGATCCCACCGGCGCGTTCGGCGCCGTCGCCCACCTCGTCCTGGAGCGGGAGACCCCGCGCCCACCCGTGTTCCCCGCCGACGCGCTGACGGCGGTGACCGGGCTGATCCGGGACGAGGGCCCCGCGCCCTGGCAGCCGGACGCGCCCGCCGCCCTCGCCGACGCCACCCGGGGTGGCCTGGGCCCGGTCCAGGCGGCCCTGCTGCTCGCGGGGAAGCCGGTACAGCTCACCGACGAGGTGATCGCCGCGACCGCCCTGAAGCCACGCCGGAAACAGCTGGGGGACGGCCTGCTCGGCGCGCTGGAGCCCGGCGACCGGGCGGCGCTGGTCGGCGCCCTGCTCCCGGCGGACCCCGGCGACCTGTGGACCGCCGGACCGGACACGGACGCGGCGGGCCGGGTCTGGGCCGAGCGCCTGGGCGGGGTGGTCCGGCTGCCCGAGGACCTCGTCGGCGATCTCGTGCTGCCTTCCGTGCCCGCCGGATGCGCCGAGCAGGTGCTCAACCCGGGCCGCACCCCCTGGCTCTCCCGCACCACGGTGCAGCGGCCCGACAAGGACGGCAGCCTCGTACCGGAGGACCCCCGGGCACTGCCCGGACGGTACGACCTGACACACGCCGTGTCCTCCCTGGCCGGACTGGCCTACTCGCTGCCGTACGGGCACCCCCTGCGCGCGGCGCTGCCCGAGGGCCTGGCAGCGCTGCGCCGCCGCCTCGCGGACCCCGGGCTGCTGCTCGACCTCGACCTGGACTGGACCGAGAAGGGCTCCTCGACCGCCGCCGAGCTGCGCAAGGCGTACGGGCTGCCCGCCGCCGGCGGCGCCGGCGCGGACGGCCTCACCCCCGTCGGCGAGGCCCTCGTACTGCGCCCCTGGTACCGCGACCAGGAAGCCGTCCTGGTCCGCACCGCCGCCCTCACCCGCGCGGACGACCCCGTGTTCGGGCTGGTCGAGGGGCTCGTCGGACCCGGACGCGGCGACGGAATGCGCGCCCTGCGGACGATCCTGGACGACGGACTCGCCCGCGCCGTCGCGGCGGGAACCGATCCGCAGGGCCCCACCGGGTACGCCCACGACCCGTCCGCCACCGTGCCCGAGCTGGTCGCCGAGGTCGCCGGTGCCCACGGTCTGGGCGAGGACGCGGCGGCGCTCTACCTCCAGCTGCTCGCCCTCCCCGACCCGACGGATCGCAACTGCGCCCGCCGCACCGGCTGGAAGCCCGCCCGCACGAAGAAGGCGCGCGCCGAACTGGCGGCGGCCGGCGGCCTGGTCGTCGAGGCGAAGCGCTCCCGCGCCGGCCGCACTCTCTTCCTGCCCTGCGGCTGGCTGGACCTGAAGTCGCCCGCGCTGCCGGTGGAGATCTGGAAGCGGGGCCTCTACCCGGTGCGCGGCGACTCGGCCGCGGTGCCGCTGCTGCCGGTGCCCGAGTTGTTCACCCGCGCGTGGCAGCGTGTCCGCGCCGGTGACGCCCCGGCCTACGAAGAACTCACCACCCGCGCCACCCGCAAGGGCCGCCGCCGATGACCACCGTCCACCCGCACCCGGAAGAACACGCACCGATGACCACCACCACGTCCCCCTCCCCGGCCCGCCAGATCGTCCCGCCCGAGGAGCGGTACGCGACCGAACTGGCCTTCCTCGCCGCCCACGACGACGGACCGCGCCCGCCCGCCTGGCGGCTCACCCCCCGCGCCGTCGTCACCTTCGTGATGGGCAGCGCCGGTGAGGCCCTGAAGCTCCCCGACGACGCCGAGGCCCCCGAGGGGGTGCCCCGCCGCCTGGTCGTCGAGGACAAGTTCGTCGGCGACCGGGCCCTGGTCGAACGGTGCGTGGTGACCCTCGCCGGCGAGCGCGGACTGCTGCTCGTCGGCGAGCCCGGCACCGCCAAGTCGATGCTGTCGGAGCTGCTCTCCGCCGCCGTGTGCGGCACCAGCGGCCTCGTCGTCCAGGGCACCGCCGGCACCACCGAGGACCAGCTCAAGTACGGCTGGAACTACGCGCTGCTGCTGGCGCAGGGCCCCACCCGGCAGGCGCTCGTGCCCTCGCCGGTACTGACCGCCATGTCGCGGGGCGCCGTCGCCCGCGTGGAGGAGGTCACCCGCTGCCTGCCCGAAGTGCAGGACGCGCTGGTGTCGCTGCTCTCCGAACGGCGCATCGCCGTCCCCGAACTGGCGGGCAGCGAGGACTCCCTGGCGCACGCGGCGCCCGGCTTCAACCTCATCGCCACCGCCAACCTCCGCGACAAGGGCGTCTCGGAGATGTCCGCGGCCCTCAAGCGCCGCTTCAACTTCGAGACGGTGGGCCCCATCGGGGACCTCGACGCGGAGACCGAGCTGGTGCGCGGCCGGGCCCGGGCGTCCGTGGAACGGGCCGGCGCGCCCTTCCAGGTCGACGACGCCGTACTGGAGGCCCTGGTCACCGCGTTCCGGGACCTGCGCGAGGGACGGTCGGCGGAGGGCTGGGAGGTCGAGCGGCCCTCCACGGTGATGAGCACCGCGGAGGCCGTGTCCGTCGCCGGCGCGCTCGCCCTCGCCGCGGCGTACTTCCCCGGCGACCGCGATGTCCTCGGACTGCTGCCCGGCCACCTGCTCGGCGTGGTCCGCAAGGACGACCCCGCCGACGCCGCACGGCTGCGCGGCTACTGGGACGGCCCCGTCCGGCGCCGCGCCGAACAGGGCTCCGCCACCTGGCGCACCCTGTGGGACCTGCGTACGGTCCTGGAGGGCTGACCGCCGTGTCCCTCTCCCACCGGGCCGCCCCCCGGGGCACACCCGTCCCGCCCGACGAGGCGCTCGCCGCCCTCACCGACCGGTCCGCGCCCTACCTCGTAGGCGTACGGCATCACGCGCCCTCCCTGGCCGCCGCCCTGCCCGCGCTGCTGGACGGGGCCCGGCCGGAGGTGCTGCTCGTCGAACTGCCCGCCGAGATGCAGCAGTGGCTGCCCTGGCTGGGACACGAGGAGACACGGGCCCCGGTCGCGCTCGCCGCCGCTCCCGCCGACGGGAGCGACGGGCCGGCGTTCTACCCGTTCGCGGACTTCTCGCCCGAACTGGCCGCCGTGCGCTGGGCCGTACGGCACCGGGTACCGGTGGTCGCCTGCGACCTGCCGCTCGCCGACCGTGCCTGGTCCGAAGGCCGGCGGGCCCCGGCGGCGGGGGCCGCCGGCCCCGGGCTCGCCACCGCAGTACGGGCCCGCCTGACGGGCCGACCCGGGGACGACCTCTGGGACCGGCTCGTCGAGGCGACCGCCCCCGGCTCCCCGCCCGAGGCCCTGCGCCGGGCCGCCCTGCTCACCGGGTGGGCCCTGCGCGAGGACGCGGCCGCCTCGGGCGGCGTACCGGAGCTGGACCTGCGGCGCGAGCGCTGGATGCGGGCCCGGCTGGCCGAGGCCACCGCACACGGAGAGCGGGCCGCCGTGGTGGTGGGCGCCTTCCACGCCCCGGCGCTCCTCCGGCTGGACGCGCGGGAGGACCCGGCAGCGGACCCGGCACCGGACCCGGTACCGGACACGGGGCGGCCCGGCTGGACCACGTCGCTGATCCCGTACACCTACGCGCTCCTCGACGAGCGGTCCGGCTATCCGGCGGGCATCCGGGACCCCGAATGGCAGGACATGGTCCTGCGCGCGGCGGGGGACCCGGCGGCGCTGGAAGAGGCCCTGATCCGGGCCGCCGTACGCGTCTGCGCCGCACTGCGCGGACTCGGCCACCCCTCCGGGCCCGCCGACGCACAGGAGATCAGCCGCCTCGCCGCGGACCTCGCCCGGCTGCGCGGCCTGCCCGCGGCCGGCCGCGGCGAACTCGTCGAAGCCGTCCAGACGGTGCTCGCGCAGGGCGAGCCCTACGGCAGGGGACGGGCCGTGGCGCGGGCGATGGAACGCGTCCTCGTCGGCACCCGCGGTGGACGGCCCGCCCCGCAGGCGCCGCGCAGCGGCCTCGCCCCCGCCGTCGAGGCCGAGGCGGCCCGCCTGGGCCTGCCCGGCCCCGAGACCCGGGGTACCGCCCGGGACCTGCGGCTGGACCCGCTCCGCTCCGACCTGGACCGGCGCCGTGAACTGCTGCTGCGCCGGCTGACCGTGTGCGGGGTGCCCTACGGGGAGGCCAGGGAGGTCGTGGGCGCGGGCGGCGCCGAGGCCCTCACCTCCCGCTGGGAGGTCCGCTGGACACCCGCCACGGCGGCGATGCTGACCGCGGCCGGTGTGCGCGGGGTCACCGCCGCGCAGGCCGCGGAGGGCGTGCTGCGCGAACGGCGGCGCCGGGAACGCGACGAGGGCGGGCCGACCGCCGCGCAGGCCCTCGAAGGGCTCGGGCAAGCGGCGGAGTGCGGCCTGACCGGGCTCGCGGACGAACGTCTCGGCGACATCGCCGACGTCCTGCCCGGGACCGGCACCCTCGCCGAACTCCTCGCCGGTCTCGCCCTGCTGGACCGGCTGCGGGCCGGCCATGTCCCCGGACTGGCGTCCGACACCGGCCGCGAGGCCCGGGCGGCCGCCGTCGCCGACCTGCTCACGGCGGCGGCGGTCCGTCAGGTGGACGGCCTGACCGGCTCCGAGGACCTGTCCGACGCCCACGCCCTGCTCGAACTGTCCCACCGCGCCGACCTGCTGGGCGGGATCCGGCTCACCGACGCACTGGAGCGCCTGTCCGCGGGCGGTTCCCCGCTGATGCGCGGTGCCGCCGGGGCCGTACGCGTCCTGCTCGGCCACGAGGACGCGCGCACCTTCGGCGACCGCGTGGCCTCCTGGGTCGACGGGGCCACCGACCCCGGCTCCCGCGCGGCGCTCACCGCCCGGCTCGGCGGACTGCTGACCGCCGCCGGCCCGCTGCTGGAGACGGCGGAGCCCGCCCTGGAACCCCTGCTCACCCGGGTGACCGAGCTGCCCGACCGGGCGTTCCTCGACCGGCTCCCCGCACTGCGCGCGGGCTTCGACACCCTGAGCCCCGCGGCCCGCGACCGGCTCTTCGCCTCCGTCGACGCCCGCCTCGGCACGGCGCACCTCACCGACACCGGGAGCGTCGACCCGGCCGCCCTCGCCGCCTGGACCGAGGCCGACTTCGCGGCCCGCGAGCGGCTTCGGACACTGGACCTCCTGCCGCGCCCGGCCGGAGCCGGCCCGACCACGGCCACCCCGTCGAACGGCACGCCGCCCGGCCCCGGGACCGCCGCCCACGAGGCCGGCGAGGAGCCGTGCGCGCCGGCTCCCACGGCACATCCGGCGCCGGAGCCCGGACCTGACGCCGCGCCACCGCCCGGACGGGGCGCGGAGCCGGGGCCCCGCCCGGACGTGACGGCGGGACGCGGGCCGGGTGCCGTGCCGCGCCCCGGAGAGGAGGCCGAGACGGGCCACGAACCCACCGTCGCGGTGCGCCCCGGACCGCACGCCCCCGCCCGATCCGGAGATCCGGAACCCGCGGCGCGGCCCGCTCCGGAGGCCACCGCCGCCGGCGACGGTTTCCAGCCGGGCACGGTCCGGGGTGAGGGCGCCTTCCTCGCCCCGGCCGACCGCTGGCGTCTCCTCCTCGGCCGCCGCACCGACGCGCTGCCCCCGTCCGCCGCCCCGCTCGCGACCGCGCTGGACGAGCTGTACGGCAGCGGACGCGGCGAGGGCAGCCGGGGGAGCCTCACCGGCCCGGGACGCGGCGGGGGCCGCCGGGCGCCGTATCCCGGCGTGCGGGAGTGGTCGCAGGAGCTGGCCGCGCTGTTCGGCCCGGGCATCCGCGAGGAGGTCCTGGCCGCGGCCGCCGCGTCCGGCCGCACCGACGTCCTCACCGAACTGGACGCGGACGCGGTGCGTCCCTCCGTGGACCTGCTGCGCACCGTGCTGCGGCACGCGGGAGGCCTGCCCGAGGCCCGGCTGGCCGCACTGCGCCCGCTCGTACGGAAGCTGGTCGACGCGCTCACCCGGCAGCTCGCCACCCGTCTGCGCCCCGCTCTGCACGGCACCGCCCTGCCCCGTCCCAGCAGACGGCCCGGCGGCGGCCTGGACCTGCCCCGCACCCTGCGGGCCAACCTGGCGACCGCGCGCCGCGGCCCGGACGGCACGGTGCGGGTGATCCCCGAGCGCCCGGTGTTCCGTACCCGGGCGCGCCGGGCCGCCGACTGGCGGCTGATCCTGGTCACGGACGTGTCGGGGTCCATGGAGGCGTCCACGGTGTGGGCCGCGCTGACCGCCTCGGTACTGGCGGGGGTGCCGACCCTCTCCACCCACTTCCTGGCCTTCTCCACGGAGGTCGTCGACCTCACCGGGCACGTGGACGACCCGCTGTCGCTGCTGCTGGAGGTCAGCGTCGGCGGCGGCACCCACATCGCCGCCGGACTGCGGCACGCGCGTGAACTCGTCACCGTGCCGTCCCGCACCCTCGTCGTGGTCGTCAGCGACTTCGAGGAGGGGTATCCGCTCGGCGGTCTGCTCGCCGAGGTCCGGGCACTGGTGTCGGCCGGCTGTCACGTCCTGGGCTGCGCGAGCCTCGACGACACCGGCCGTCCCCGCTACTCCACGGGCGTCGCCGGCCGGCTCGTCGCCGCGGGCATGCCCGTCGCCGCCCTCAGTCCGCTCGAACTCGCCCGCTGGGTAGGGGAGAAGATCGCATGAGCCCGGACCTGCCCCCGGTCGCCCCGTCCGTCACCGCCGAACTCGTCGCGGCGCTCTCACCCCGGCTCCGCAAACGGCTGGACGCGGGCGTCACCAAGCTCCTGGCGCGCCCGGCGACCCGGGACGGCGACACCGTGCGGATCGCCGTGGACGACGAGAGCGATGTCACCCTGCACGCCCCGGGCGGAGCGGTGACCGGCGCGGACGCGATCCGCTGCGGATGCCTGCTGGCCCCCGACTGCCTGCACCGCGCGGCGGCCGCCTCGGCGGCACCCGTCACCGACGACACCCCCGGCCCGGACCCCGCCGGGGACGGCGACACACAGGAGGAGAAAGAGGAGACGGAGCCGGGCCCGCCGGAGGGGAAGACGGCCCCCGAGACCGCCACCGCCGGTCAGCGCGCCGCCGCCGGAGCGGTGTTCGACGCCGCCGCCGCCGTCCTGGAAGCCGGCACCGACGGCGCGGGCGCCGTGCTCCAGGCGGAACTGCTGCACGCAGCGCACACCGCCCGGCTCGCCGGCCTGCCGCGGGCCTCCGCCGCGGCGGTCTCCGTGGTGACGGCGGTCCGGGCCGCCCGCGCCGCCGACCCCGGATACCGGCTCACCGACCTCGCCGGCGCGCTCACCGGTGTCCTCGGCGTCGCCCACCGGCTCCCGCACGCCACCGGCCCCGAACTGGCCGGACTGCGCGGCACGGCCCGGCAGCCGTACCGCCCCGACGGCTCCCTGCGCCTGTACGGGCTGTTCTCCGAACCCGTCCTCACGGCCACGGGCTACGCGGGCGCGGTCACCTGGACCGCCGACGCCGACGGACGCCTGTACACGGTGTCCGACGTGGCGCCCGGCGGACCGGCCCGGGCGACCGGCGCCGCCGACCGGGCCGTACGCATCGGCGACACCACCCTGACCCACCGCGAACTGTCGCGTGCCGGGCTGGCCGTGTCCGGCGCCACCGTCTCCCCGGCGGGCCGCCTCGGCGCGGGCGCCGGCGTACGGGCCGTCCGCGCGTCCGGCGCGGACTGGCGCGACGCACCGCTGGACCGGCTGTGGGCGGACCCCGCCGCCGACCAGGTGACCCGCGCACTGAACGGCGGACAGGACCTGCTGTTCCTCGAGGTGACCCTCACCGGCACGGTGCGCGGGACGACGGGCGACTGTCTGCTGGCGGACTGCGGCGGAGTGCCCCTGCGGCTGGCCGCCGCCCATGACGATCCCGCCCTGCCGCACCGCGACAACCTCCGCCTGCTCGCCGCCGCCGCGGGCAGCCGGCTGCGGATCGTCGCACGCCTGGTGCCCGGACCGTATCCGCGCGCCCTGCTGCTCGCCACCGACCACCCCACCGATCCCACGGCCCGGGTGGACGTGGGCCTGGACCGCCTCCAGCACGCCGACCTCCCCCCGGGCGCCCTCGCGCGACCGGCCCCCGACCCCGGCACCGGGGACGAGGCACCGCTGCACCTGCTGCGCCGCCGCGTCCACCAGGCGGTGCCGGGAGGCCGCCGGGTCCTCACCCTCGCCGGGAACACCTCGGGCGACGCCACGCGTCTGCGCGGCCTCGGCCTCGCCACGGCGGCCGGCCTCCTCGACGACCTCCACGCGGCCGCGGCGGACCGCTCCCGTGACGTCTTCGGCCGCCTGCTGCCCTCCGACACGGGCCGCTTCGCCCGGTCCTGGCTCGCCGCCGCCGTCTACACCGAGGCGGTCGAACAGGCCCTGTGCGCCCACGCGTGGGGAGCCGCCTCCGGCGAAGCGGCCCTGCCGTCCGGGCCCTGACCGACGGGACCTACCGCTCCTCCCGCTCCACCGGCAGCCAGAGTTCGGCGTCGGCCTCGGTGTTGTCCGGGGATATCCGGGTGCGCAGGATCTCCGGACCGGGCCGGCTCCGGTACGGGTTCGACGGGAACCACTGCGTGTACACGTTCGCCCACAGGTGCTGGATGGCCTCCGGGGCGGGCCCCGAGGTGGTGAACACCGCCCAGGTGCCCGCCGGGACGTGCAGGACGGACGTGCCCTCGGGCGCGGGCGCCGACGTGACCACACCGTGGTAGTAGTCGAGTTCGGTGCCTTCGGCGCGGCTCGGGTCCAGGTCGTCGCAGACCGCGACGACGCCCCGCGGCTCCTGGTCCGACAGCTTCTCCAGATCCTCCAGGGCCTGCCGCCCGATCCCGCGGACGAAGTCGATGATCGCCCGGTTCGGCCCCAGATGCACCAGGGGAACCCTGGCCCTGGGGCCGACGACGGTGAAGGCCGGCCTGTCCACTACGCGGTAGCGCATGCTGTTGCTCCCTTCGACGGTGAGGCGGAAGGCCAGCCGGGGCTGGGAAACGAGCGCGGTGCCGGTGCGCCGGGCCTCCCCGGGCCCCACACCGTGCATGGCGCGGAACGCCCGCGCGAACGCCTCGCCCGAGCCGTAGCCGTAACGCATCGCGATCTCCAGCAGCGTCCCGGGCCCGGCGAGCACCTCGGCACCGGCGACGGTGAGCCGCCTGCGCCGTATGTACTCCGACAACGGCATGCCCGCCAGGGCCGAGAACATCCGGCGCAGGTGGTACTCCGAAGTCGCCGCCACCCGCGCCAGTTCGGCCACGTCGACGGACTGGTCGAGACGGCGCTCGATGTGGTCCATCGCCTGGTTGAGCCGCTCCAGCACGCCCGGTCTCCTTCCTCTTTCGCGGTCACCACGCTAGGCAGCCCGGACAGGGCCGCACCCGACATCCTGTGCCCGATCGGATCGGGTCGCCGCGACCGGCGCCCCGGCGGGCCGGGCCTACCGGGAGAACCGGGGACGCGCCACGGACGGCACCGGTTCACGCCTCGGTTCCAGCCGCAGCAGCGGCCAGTGCGCGAGGTCCCGCAGCAGCTGCCGGTCGTGTGTCGCGACGACGACGGCGGCACTGGCGCCGCGGATCGCGTCGGTCAGTTCGTCGACCAGCCGCGCCGACAGATGGTTGGTCGGCTCGTCGAGCAGGATCAGCGTGGGCCGCCCGGACAACGCCAGGGCCAGGTCGAGGCGCCGCCGCTGCCCCTGCGACATCCGCCCCACCGGCGTACCCGCCGCCTCGGAGCCGAGCAGCCCGAGGGCCGCGAGGGGCACGGTGTCGGTGGCCCGCAGCATGCCGCGGGCCGTGAGCCGGCCCACGTGCCGCTCGTACACCTCCCGGGCGGTGAGCAGCGGGTCATGACCGGCGGTCTCCTGGCCGACCTGGACGACCCGTGCCCCGTCCGCCGTCCGCACCTGCCCGCCGGTGGGCCGGAGCGACCCGGCCAGCACCGCCAGCAGCGTGGACTTCCCGGCGCCGTTCGGTCCGGTGACGAGCAGCCGGTCGCCGCCGTCGAGCGTGAGACCCACCGGACCGGCCAGCCGCCCGTCCACGGCCACACCGTGTGCCCGCACCTGCGGCGTGCCCGGCCGGACCCCCGCCTCCGGCCACCGCAGCGCCGGCGGCGGTTCCGGCAGGTCGATCCGGTGCGCCCGCAGGGCCTCCCGCTGCCGGTTCAGCGCCTGCACGACCCCGGGTGCCCGGGACTGGCGCTGGTGCTTGCCCGTCCCCTTGTCCGGCCGCCAGCCGGTGGAGAGCCGGTCGCGGGCCTGCGCCACCGCGTCCCGCAGCCGCAGATGCTCGGCCTGCTGCTGCTCGTAGTCCTGCTCCCAGCGCTCACGTTCGCGGCGTCGCGCGTCCTGCCAGGCGTCGTAGCCGCCGGCACAGAGGAGCGGCTTGCCCTCACGGGAGGGGTCGAGGTCGACGAACCGGTCCGCGACGTCGCGCAGCAGCGCCCGGTCGTGACTGACGACGGCGAGGCCGCCGTCGTGCTCGCGCAGCCTGCGGGTGAGGAACTCCAGCCCGCCGGCGTCGAGATGGTTGGTCGGCTCGTCGAGCAGCAGGATGTCGTGCCGGGCGCCGAGCAGACAGGCCAGCCGGACGCGGTAGCGCTGCCCGACCGAGAGGGTCGACAGCGGCCGGTCGCGGTCGGCGCAGGCCCCGAGGGCGTCGAGGGCGACGTCGACCCGGCGTTCGGCGTCCCAGGCGTCGAGGCGGGTGGCGGCTTCGAGGGCGGCCGCGTAGCGCTCGCCGGCGGTGGGGTCGCCGCCGGCCAGGGCGAGGGCCGCTTCGTCCAGCGCGCCGAGCGCCGCGAGGGAGGCGGCCAGTGCGGCGGAGGTCAGGGTGCCGACGGTCGCGCCGTCACGTGCGGACAGTTCCTGGCGGGCCAGGCCGACGGTGCCCGTTCGCCGTACCGCGCCCTCGTCGGGTGCGATCAGTCCGGCGAGGACGTGCAGCAGGGTCGTCTTGCCCCGGCCGTTCTCGCCCACGACGGCGATCCGCGACCGGGCGGAGACGGTGACCGACAGGCCGTTCAGGACACGCCGGGACCCACGGGTCACGGTGACGTTCTCGGCACGGACATGCGCGCTGCCGCCCGCCTCGACGGGCAGCGGCACGGCTTCTGGGGTGAAATCGGGGTTCAACGGATGCTCCGCAGCTCGCAGTGGAGCCGGGCAGCACGGAAGGCCGCCCGGCGGGAACCGGAACGGCGTGCGCGGATTCAGCAGGAAGGGCGCCGCCGTCAGCGGGCGGATCGGACCTTCTGCGACCAGATGCCTCGTGCCATACGGGCAGGCTAACAGGGCCCGCGTCCCCGTCGCACACGGATTACGGACCGCCCGGCGGGGCGGCGCCGGGCGGCCAGCACAATGGCGGCCATGACCTTTCCCTCCCGCACCCGCCACCGCACCGCGAACCACGTGCCGCACAAGCGCCTCACGGCGGCCGTGACCGCCCTGGTGGTCACCGGCGCGGGGCTCGGGCTGAGGGCCGTGGCGACGGGGGACGTGGCCAAGTACGGCGGGGACGCCCTGTACACCCTGCTGGTGCTGGCCCTCGTCGTCCTGGCGGCACCGCGGACGTCGCCGCTGCGAGCCGCCGGAGCGGCGCTGGCCCTCAGCTGGGGAGTGGAGTTCCTGCAACTCACCGGTCTGCCCGCGGACGTCGCACGGCACAGTGCCCTCGCCCGTCTGGTCCTCGGCTCCACCTTCAACGCACCCGACCTGTTCTGGTACACGGTCGGCGCGGCAGCCGGCTGGCTCGCCCTGAAGGGGCATGAGCTGCTGCGGCGAAGCCCGTCACTTGCCGGACCTATCGAATCTCGATAGTTTCCTATCGCGGTTCGATCGAGGTGCCGGTTACTGGCGAGCGCCCGAGCCGACCGCTGCCACGAGGCGCCGACGGCGCGCGCCCACGTCGATCCGAGACGGACCCACAGGAGCACAGCCATGCCCGCAGCAACACGCACACCCCACCGCCCCACCGGCACGGCCCGTGCGGACGTCCTGGTGGTCGGAGCCGGGCTGGCCGGCCTGCACGTCGCCACCGCCCTCGCCCGCCGGGGCCACGACGTGCTGCTCGCCGACCGGCGGACCACCCTGGCCGGAGCGATCCGCACCACGGGGATCTTCGTACGCAAGACACTCGACGACTTCCCGCTGCCCGAGGAGCACCTCGGGCCGGCCATCCGGCGCGTCCTGCTCTATCCCCCCGGCATGCGCCGCCCCGTCGGCCTGGTCAGCGACCGCGACGAGTACCGGGTGGGCGACATGGCACGGCTGTACGAGGCGGGGGCCGCCGCCGCGGTCGACGCCGGTGTGCGGCTGGCGCTGGGCACGCGATACGCCGGCCGGCACGGCGGCACCTGCCACCTGATCGGCCGCGACGGCCCCACCGACGTCCGGGCGCGGTTCGTGGTCGGCGCCGACGGTGCCCGATCGACCGTCGCCCGTGACCTCGGCCTCGACCGCAACCGCCACCTGCTGGTGGGCGCCGAAGAGGTCTTCGAGGTCCGTCCGAACGGCGAACCGCCCACCTTCCACTGCGTCCTGGACCCCTCACTCGCCCCCGGATACCTCGCCTGGGTGGTCCACGACGGCCGGCACGCCCACGTCGGCACCGCCGGCTACGCCCACCGCTTCCCCGAAGGCCTGCGCCGGGCCCTGGAACGCTTCAGCGCCTCGGCACCCGGACTGGCCGGCGTCGACCGCCCCGAAACGGTGGAGCGACGCGGCGGCCCCATACCCGTCGGTGGTGTGCTGCGCCGCATCAGCTGCCCCGACGGACTCCTCGTCGGGGACGCGGCGGGCGCGGTCTCCCCGCTCACCGCGGGCGGCCTGGACCCGTGCCTGCGCCTGTCGGAACTGGCCGCCTCCGTCCTCCACGACGCGCTGACCACCGGTACGCCGGACGCGCTCGCCCACTACGGCGGAGCGAGCCTGCGCGCCGCCTTCCGGGGACGGCTCTCCCTGCGCAGGGGCCTGTCCCACGTACGGACGCCGGCCGCGACGTCAGCCGCGTTCACCCTGCTGCGCACCCCCGTGGGCCGGGCAGCGGCCGGGCGGATCCTCTTCGGCGACCGCTCCTTCCCCGACCGGCCCGCCGCCCCGCGCGTCCACGTCGCACACCGGTGACCGCGGGGCCACCGGCCGCCCGCATGCGCGCCCACGGCACCCATTGCACGCTGGTCCCATGGCGACCGAGCAGCCCATCGTGATCTACCCGCCGGGCGAAGACGGCGGCCGGCGCGTCCGCGCGGGGCCACGGTTCCTGGGGATGGCGTACGGACTGCTGGACGTCGTGGAGTTCCTGCGCCTGGCCGGGCTGGACGACGTCGACGACGACTGGATGCGGCGCTCCGCGCTGGTCGAGTGGCGCGGCGGCGGCCCGGACGCGTGGAGCGGGTGACCCGACTGTCAGTGCCGTCCGGCATGGTGTGCCCATGGACGAGCGAGTGGAACGGGTCGACGAGCACGACGAGGTCCTGGCCGTCGTCGGCAGGGGCGAGGCGATACGCCACGGATGGCTGCACCGCATCGCGACGGTCGTGTGCCGCGACACCGCCGGGCGGACCCTCGTGCACCGGCGTCCCGACGACGACCCGCGCTTCCCGGGCGGGTACAACTGGATGCTCGGTGGCGCGGTGGAGCCCGGCGAGACCTACGAACAGGCCGCCGCGCGGGAGCTGACGGAGGAACTCGGCGTCCGGACCCGACCACGGTTCCTGTTCAAGTTCCGATGCGCGGGCGTGATCAGCCCCTACTGGCTCGGCCTGCACGAGACCGTCGTCACCGGCCCCCTCACGCCCGACCCCGCGGAGATCGCCTGGCACGACTGGCTGACGGAACCCGAACTCGGGGAACTCGTCCGCCACCGGGCGTTCGTCCCCGACGCGCGCGAGGCGTTCGACCGATACCGCGTCGCGGGCCACGGAGGGCGGCCGCACCACGCCTGACGCCCCCTCACCCCGGCGCGACGGGAGGATCCACATGGGTGACGGGGTGTGCGCCCGCCCGTCGGGCGGGTCACCATGGCAGGGAGCGGGGGGCCGTCTCGTCGTCCCGGAGGATCCCCACGGTGGACTTCCTGCTGCCGGTCCTGTTCGCGCTGGGCGCGGCGCTGTGCAACGCCCTGGCGACCGTCCTCCAGCGCAAGGCCGCCCTGAGCGTGCCACGCTCCGACTCCCTGCGGGCCGGGCTGATGCTCGACCTGCTGCGGCGCCCCGTCTGGCTCGGCGGCATGGCCGCCGTCATCGCCTCGGCGGTCTGCCAGGCCGTGGCACTCGCGACCGGACCGATCACGGTCGTCCAGCCCCTCCTCGTGCTGGAGCTGCCGCTGACCCTGGTCATCGCCACGGCGCTGCTCCAGGGGCGCCTGCCCCCGGCCGGCTGGGCAGCGGTCTGCGCCGTGGTGGTGGGGCTCGCCCTGGCCCTGTTCGCCGCGTCACCCGAGGGAAACCGCACGCACGCCCCCATGGACCACTGGATCCCGGCCCTCGCCGTGTGCACCGCCGCGATCGCCGGCCTCGTGCTCGCCGCGCTCCGCAGGCCCGAGGGCCGGGCGCGCGCCGCCTGCTTCGGACTGTCCGCCGCGGTCGCGTACGCGACGACGGCGGCGCTGATGAAGACGTCGATGCACACCCTCGACGACGGGGGCGTCACCGCCTTCCTCACCACCTGGCAGACCTACGGCTTCGCCCTGTTCGGCGTGTCCGCGCTGTTCCTCCTGTCGAACGCGATGCAGGCCGGACCCCTCGTCGCCTCCCAGCCGGCGATCACACTCGGCGACGCGGGCGTGAGCCTGGCCCTCGGGATCACCGTCTACGCCGAGTATCTGCGCGGGGGCTGGTGGATCACGCTCCAGCTGCTCGGCGCCGCGCTGATCGCCGTCGGCGTGCTGGCCCTCTCGAGGCTGCCGCTCGCCCGCGCGCTGAGCAGCGACGACCGTACGGCCGCCCCGGCCGAGGCCCCGTGACGGACCCCCGGGCACACCTGTGTAACGTCCGGCCGTATGGATCAGCCGCCGCTCTCCCCGCCCGTGCCGGGCACCCGGCCCCGTGCCCGCGACCTCGGCATCGTCATCGGACGCGCCCCCACCGGCCCGCTCGACGCGATCACCGACGTACCGGGCGTGCGCGTCGGCCACACCACGGTCCGCCGGGACCCCGAGGTGCACAGCGGGGTCACCGCCGTGGTGCCGGACGCGGTGGGCCCCGGCACACCCCTGCCCGCGGGCGTGTTCACCGGCAACGGCTACGGCAAACTCGTCGGCACCACCCAGCTCACCGAACTCGGCACACTGGAGACCCCGGTACTGCTCACCTCCACCCTCTCGGCGTTCCGCGTCGCCGACGCCCTCGTCGGCTGGATGCTGCGGCGCCCCGGCTGCGAAGGGACACAGAGCCTCAATCCGGTCGTGGGGGAGTGCAACGACGGCTTCCTCTCCGACATCCGCTCACGGCCCGTCCACGAGGAGCACGTCCGCGCCGCCCTCGACGGAGCGTCGGGCGGGCCGGTGGCCGAGGGCTGCGTCGGCGCGGGCACCGGAACCGTCGCCCTGGGATTCAAGGCCGGCATCGGCACCGCCTCACGCACACCGGACCTCGGGGACCGGCGCTTCACCGTGGGCGCCCTGGTGCAGGCGAACTTCGGCGGCACCCTGCGCGTACTCGGCCGCACCCTCACCCCGCGTTCCCTCGGGCTCGTGCCCGGCGATCCGGAACCGGTCGCGGAGACCGGCTCCTGCATGATCGTAGTGGCCACGGACGCCCCGCTCGACGCCCGGCAGCTCACCCGCGTCGCCCGGCGGGCGGTGTTCGCCCTGGCACGCACCGGAGCCGCCTACAGCCACGGCAGCGGCGACTACGCCGTGGCCTTCGGCACCCGGCCGGACCCCGCCGCTCCCGTGGCCGACGCCGATCTCGGCCCGCTGTTCGAAGCCGTCCTCGACAGCGTGGAGGAGGCGGTACTCAACTCCCTGCTCGCCGCGACGACCACCACAGGCATCCACGGCAGGACCGTGCCCGCCCTCCCCGCCGACCTGCTCCTCGACGCCCTCGCCGCACCCGGGCCCGGCCCGGGGTGACGGGGCGCGGAGCGGATCCGCGGACACCGGCCGCGACCGGTCAGTCCCGTCGCCCCCAGGCCATCGCCATCCCCGGCCCGAGCTCCGCGAACAGAGGCGAGTCCAGGTACGCCAGGGCCTCCTCGACGACGCCGGCGTCGACCAGACCCGTCGCCGCCAGCTCCGGCCGCATACGGCTCCAGGTCTCGGACCAGAAACGGGCCAGCGGGCCGCCGGGGACCAGCGGCGGGCAGAACAGCTCCGCGCCGACGTCCCGCAGGCCCTCCTCCCGCAGGAAACGCGGATAGGCCGGCACACCGCGGATGTCGGTGCCGATCGCCGTCCGCAGCGCCTGCCACATGGCGTCCATGGTGCGCCGGTACGGGGAGGAGGCGGCCAGGGGGTCGGGCAGTTCCACCGCGTCGCCGAGCACCAGCACTCCGCCGGGGTTCAGCAGGCCGGCCAGCCGCGAGACGACCCGCCGGCGGCCGGGCAGGTGCATCAGGACGAACCGCGCGTGGATCAGGTCGAACGTGCCCGGTACCGGACGCTCGTCCGTGACGTCCCCGGTGACCACCCGCAGTCCGGCCACCCCGTGGGCGGCCAGCGCGCCGGTGTCCCGGTCCAGGGCGACGACCTCCGCGACGCCCGCCTCCTCCAGCAGCCACCGTGCGACCGTGCCGGTCCCGGCGCCCACCTCGAGACAGCGCCACCCGGGCCCCGCCCCCAGCGCCCGCAGCCGGTACGTGGTGAAGGGGTCGTACACCAGTGCGGCGGCGTCGATGCGCTCGGCCTCGTGAGGGTGTCCGGGCCCGAACAGGTCCTCCCCGTACCGGCCGCCGCCGGCCGGGGCCGCCCCGCCCGGGAAACGGGAGTCGTCGCTCACGACGGACCCCGGGCGCCGACGGCGACATCGCCGAGCCCGGCCATCAGCAGCACATCCGGTCCCCCGCCCCGGCGTTCGGCCCACGGCCCGACGCCACCCGTGCCGGTCGTCTCGCCCATCCTCAGCCTCACCTCCCGCACCGGCGGGCCCCGGGACGGACCTCCGTCCCCACCGTCTCACAGCCCGCGCACGGTGGCGCGGGGACGGCCCGGTCCCGCCCGACGGGCGCGTTCCGGCACCGGTACTGTCGAGGCATGAGCGAAGACTCCCGGCGTTCCGTCGTCGTCGAGCGGACCGCGACCGGCCACTTCGTCGCCACCAACGCCCGTGGCGGCACCCTCCACTTCGGTACCGCCTCCGACGACGGCGGGACCGCGTTCACTCCGGTCGAACTGCTGCTGGCCGCCATCGGGGGCTGCACGGCCGCGGACGTCGATGTGGCGACCGCCCGCCACGCGGAGCCCGACGGGTTCTCGGTGCTGGTGACGGGCGACAGGATCAGCGACGAGCTGGGCAACCGCATGACGAACCTCGCGGTCACCTTCGACGTCACCTTCCCGGACGGGGAGGGCGCGGAGCGCGCCCGCGCGATCCTGCCCCGAGCGGTGCGCACGTCGCACGAGCGGCTCTGCACGGTCAGCCGCACGATCGAGACCGGCACGCCCGTCAGGACGTCCGTCAAGGACGCCTGACCGGACGGGAGTTCCGCGCCCCCCGACCGGTACCGGACCCCGCCGTCGCGGCCCCGTTCACTCGATGCCGCTGGGCGTGGGCTGCGGGGTACCGCCGGCCAGTACCTCCTGGAGCCGTTCCGTGCCCTGCTCCACGGCCGTCGAGGTGCTGTCGTGCTTGGCGCCGTCGAGCCCGCCGTTGGTGACCGTGATCGCGTTCGCGCCGATCTGTACGGCGGCGACATCGAGGGTGAGCGTCACCGGGTCACCGCTGCTCGTGCCCTTGACCGTCACCGTCAGGCCCTGCCGGGCGTCACCGGTTTCGGGCAGCGCCAGCTCGATGACCTGGACGGTGCGCTCGCCGTCGTCGCCGCCGGTCAGGGTGAACTGGTCGCAGGTGTCCGGGAGCGACTTCAGCCACCGCATCGACTCGTCGAGGCCGGCCTTGTCGTAGGCGGCCACCTGGTAGAGCAGCCGGGAGTCGCCCTCCCGGAACCCGTTGAGCGCCGACGCCCCGGACGGACGGCCCAGCAGGTCCTCGTCGTAGAGGGCGTCGACGAGACGCCGGCACTCGGAGGCGTCGCTCGCCCCCTCGATGAAGGCGGCCACGTCGACATCGCCCACCAGCAGGGAGTCCCGCCACTCCCGCGGGTTGTCGACCTGGGTCCAGTTGTCCTCGAGGTCCGCCGAGGTGATCAGCGCGTTGCGCGCGCCCGTCTCGGTGAGGTCAGGACCCGGCGACGGGGAGGCGGACGTGGAGGTGGACGTGGGCGAGGTGGTCTGCGCGGCGATGCCCCGCTCGGCGACCGTGGAGGCTGTCTCCGAGCCGGACGGCGCACTGCTGTCCGCGCCGGAACAGGCCGCCGTGGCGAGCAGCGTCCCGGCGGCGAGGACGACGGCCAGGACACGGGCCGGACGGACGATCGGACGAGGGGTGGTCACGAGTGCCTCCTGAGAACGGGACGACCGCCCGGCACCGACCTGCACCGGGCGTTTCCTCCCCTGCCTCTCACCGCATCACCGCTGCGCCCGGGTGACCAGCGCAGCGGAGGCATACAGGTGACCGGCGGCCCGGACCCGGCACCGCGGCCACGCCACATCCCGGTCCCGGCCGTGACGGCTCCGGACGCGCTCCTCCGGGCGATCACCCGAAAGCGCTGGTACGTTCCGTTTGCAACGGCATGTCCCGGAAAGGAACGCAGCCACGTCCCCCACCGAAAACGGGCCGGCGCCCGACAACGCGGCGGCCAAGCGTCACCCGACCCTGTTCCGTGCCGCCCGGCGTCGCCAGAATCCGCGGCTGCGCCGGTCGGACATCACGGTGACGGACGAACGGGCGGTCAAGCGTGCGGTGAAGGCCGCCTCGCTCGGCAACGCCATGGAATGGTTCGACTTCGGCATCTACGCCTATCTCGCCGGCACCATCGGCCGCGTCTTCTTCCCCTCCGGGAACGAGACCGCGCAACTGCTGTCCTCCTTCGCCACGTTCGCCGTCGCCTTCCTCGTGCGCCCGCTCGGCGGCATGGTGTTCGGGCCGATGGGGGACAAGGTCGGCCGCAAGAAGGTGCTCGCGCTGACGATGATCCTCATGGCGGTCGGCACCGCCGCCATCGGGATGCTCCCGACCTACGCGGCCGTCGGCTTCTGGTCGCCGCTGCTGCTGATCTGCTTCCGGCTGCTCCAGGGCTTCTCCACCGGCGGCGAGTACGGAGGCGCCTCCACCTTCATCGCCGAGTACGCCCCCGACCGGCGCCGCGGCTACTTCGGCAGCTTCCTGGAACTGGGCACACTGGCCGGCTACACCGGCGCGGCGAGCCTGGTCACGGCGCTCACCGCCTGGCTCGGCTCCGACACCATGGACGCCTGGGGCTGGCGCATCCCGTTCCTGGTCGCCGGGCCGCTGGGCATCGTCGGCATCTACCTGCGGCTGAAGCTGGACGACACTCCGGCGTATCTGAAACTGGAGGGGGGCAACGTCCATGTCTCCGAGGCGGCGAACTCGGTGGAGACCACCGCACGCGGCGACCTCGCCAAGATCTTCCGGGAGCACTGGCGCATGCTGGTGCTGTGCATCGCGCTGGTCGGCGCGTACAACGTCACCGACTACATGCTGCTGTCGTACATGCCGACGTACCTCTCTGACGAGCTGCACTACACCGAGACCCACGGCCTGCTGATCCTGGTGGCCACCATGGTGGTGCTGATGCTGATCATCAATCAGGTGGGCCGGCTGAACGACCGGTACGGCCGCAAACCGCTGCTGATGACCGGCATGCTGGGCTTCCTTGTGCTGTCCGCACCGGCGTTCCTGCTCGTGCGGCAGGGCAGCCTGCTCGCCGTCTCGGCCGGCATGCTGATGCTCGGCCTGTCACTGGTCTGTCTGCTCGGCACCATGTCGGCGGCGCTCCCGGCCATGTTCCCGACGGCCGTGCGCTACGGCTCCCTGTCGGTCGGCTACAACCTGTCGGCGTCGCTGTTCGGCGGCACCACACCGCTGGTCATCACCGCCCTGATCGGCGCGACCGGCTCGGACATGATGCCCGCGTACTACGCGATGGCCGCGGCTCTGGTGGGCGTCATCGCGGTGGCCTGCATGAAGGAGACGGCGCAGCAGCCGCTCGAGGGTTCTCCCCCGTCGGTGCAGACCCGGGAGGAGGCGGCGGAGCTGGTGCGGTCGCAGGCGCCGACACCGAAGTTCTGACGGCGGGGACGGGAGCGCGGGGCCCGGCGGTCAGAGGCCTGCGAGCAGACCGTCGAGCGGGTCGGGTACGTCGCCGGGGCCGAGTGCCTCGACGAGGGACCCGGCCGTAGCGGATCCTGCGTCCCTTCTTCGTGCCGGGGAACCGCCGGAGCTGCCGCCGCGGGGCCCGGCCCTGCTGCGCGGGCTGGCGCAGGAAGGTCCGCAGGGCCCGGTCGTCGCCCTCGGCGCGGATGATCTCCCGCACCCGCGTCGTGCCCAGGGCCCGGATGAGCTCGTCCTCCGGATCCGCCGCGCAGACGAAGAAGCCCTGCCGCGGCGCCCCGGCCCGCTCAGGCCACGCGTGTAGCAGCCGTGCTCCGCCTCGTCACACAGTCCCGTGAGCCGCAGCCCCGGTCCGGCGGCTGCACCTTCCTGCCGAACCGCATGCTCGGCCCTACTTGCCTGCCCCGGAATAGCCGGGCCGCCGGCGCGGTTGAGCGGAGCAGCTGGCATGCCTGAGTCACAAGGAGCAGGCAGTGGCGGAAGGAGCACCTCATGGCACGCAGCACCGCGCGGCCCGTCGTCAGGCTGAAGTCGACAGCCGGCACCGGAGTCACCTACGTGACGCGCAAGAACCGGCTGAACGACCCCGACCGGCTCGTCCTGCGGAAGTACGACCCGGTCGCCGGTGAGCACGTCCTCTTCCGCGAAGAGCGATGACGTCCGCTTCCCCCGCGCCCGTACAGTCCCGCGGAAGGAGACCGTGATGAAGGTGCGCACGTCCTTGCGCTCGCTGAAGTCCAGGCCCGGCGCCCAGGTGGTGCGCCGGCGCGGAGCGACGTTCGTGATCAACAAGAAGGATCCGCGTTCCAAGGCCCGCCAGGGCTGACCGGCGGTCCCGCACGCCGCCGTCCCGCACGCCGCCGGGGCCCGGACCGCGCCCGCGGTTCCGGGCCCCGGCGGCGTGGTGCGCTGCCTCGGCGGCCCTCACCCGGGCAAGGATGGAGAACCCACGCCCCGGCCGGGGCGGGCGGACGTCCAGGAGGCGGAGATGGCGGTGGACCGGGTCGGCATGGTCGTACACGGCGGGCGTCCCGAGGCCGCGGAGGCCGCCCGCACGGTCCGGGCCTGGTGTGCGGAACACGCCGTCGCCTGCAAGGACATCGACGTGTGGAACGACGGCGGACGGCACGGCGCCCGGGAGGAAGTGGCGGCGGCCGGCGACCCCGACCTCGTCGTCACCCTCGGCGGGGACGGCACCTTCCTGCGCGGTGCCCGGCTGGCCGCCGCCATCGACGCGCTGGTGCTCGGAGTCGACCTCGGCCGGGTGGGCTTCCTGACCGAAGTGCCCATGACCATGGTGCGCACCGCCCTGGACGCCGTGCGCGAGGACCGGCTCGACGTGGAACGGCGCATGCTGCTGACCATGCGCGCCTCGCGCCGCCTGGAGGTGCCCCCGGACATCGGGGCGCTCATGAGTTACGGCCGAGGCCCGCTGCTGCCCCCGACCGGCGTCCGTACCGACTGCGAGACGGGAGGCGAGTGGGGCGTCCCGCTGGACGTGACCGCCCTCAACGACGTCGTGGTGGAGAAACTCGCCCGGGACCGGCAGATCTCGGTCGGCGTCTACATCGCCGGCCGGCTGCTGGCCTCGTACTCCGCCGACGCGCTGCTGGTGGCGACACCGACGGGCTCGACCGCCTACAGCTTCGCCGCCGGCGGCCCCGTGGTCTCGCCGGGCGCCGACGCCCTGGTGTTCACACCGGTGGCACCGCACATGACGTTCGACCGCTCGGTCGTCGCCGCCCCGGACGAGCCCGTCGTGCTGCGGGTGCTCGAACGCTCGGGTCGCGCCGCGGTCGGCATCGACGGCCAGCTGCGCGGCGTGATCGGCCCGGGGGACTGGATCGGGGTGTACGCCGCGCCGCGCAGACTGCGCGCCGCACGGCTCGGCCCGATGGACTTCTACGGCCGCCTCCGTGACCGGATGAACCTCACCGACGCGCCCGCCGCGGTGGCCGACGGCACGCCGGCACCGCTCTGGCCGGCCGGCAGCCCGCCGCCGGGAGACCTGGCGCACCTCGCCATGCCGCGCGGCCCGGCCGCGGCCGGATGACGTGGCGGGCGGGACGACCGTGTCAGCGGCGCCGGCGGCGCACGAGACGGCGGAACGCCTTCGGTCCGGCGGCCGGTGCGGGCAGTGCTCCCGCCACCGCGTCGGCCAGCAGGGAGCCGACGGTCTCGGCCGCGCACGCGCGATTGGCGCCGATACCGCCCGAGGGCCCGCGTTTGCTCCAGCCGACGACGTACGTCCCGGGCCTGCCGGGCACCCGCCCGCGCTCGTTCGGCACGGTCCCGGTGGCCTCGTCGAACGGCAGCCCCGCCTGAGGGACCCCGCGGTAGCCGGCCGCGCGCAGGGCCAGACCGGCCGGGATCTCCAGCTCCCCGGCACCGCCGGTGACGCGTACGGCGCGGGTGCCCTCGGTTCCGCACACCTCCAGCGGGGCGGAGAGGAAGCGGAACACGATGCGCCGCTGCCGCCCCTCGCCGTCCGGCGGCAGGGACCAGTCGACGGCCGCGCGCGCCACGTCCCGCAGCACCGCCGCCTTGTCCGCCGGCCCGGCGGCATCGATCGCCGGGCCGATGCGCGGATCGTGGTCGTCGACGAGGAGGTCCACGCCCGGAAGGTGTTTCAGGGCGAGCAGCTCGGACCGGGTGTACGCCGCCTCCCGCGGACCGCGGCGGCCCAGCACCACCACCTCGCGGACCTTGCTCCGGCGCAGCTCCGCCAGTGCGTGGCCGGCGATCCCGGTGTCTGCCAGCGTCTCCGGGTCCTTGGCGAGGATCCGGGCGACGTCGAGCGCCACATTGCCGTTGCCGACCACGACGACCCGCTCCGCCGAGAGGTCCACGGTGTCCCGGGCGGCCTCCGGATGCGCGTTGTACCAGGCGACGAAGGAGGTGGCGGAGACACACCCGGGCAGGTCCTCGCCGGGGATGCCGAGCCGCCGGTCCGTGGCGGCGCCGACCGCGTAGATCACCGCGTCGTGGTGGGCGGCGAGTTCCTCCGCCGTGATGTGGGATCCCACGTCGAGACCCAGGTGCATCCGTACCCGCGGATGGGTGTGGAAGCGGGCGAAGGTGTCGCCCACCTTCCTGGTGGACGGGTGATCGGGTGCCACGCCGTACCGGACGAGCCCGCCGGGTGCCGGAAGCCGGTCGAGGAGCGTCACCTCGGCCGGTGTGTGCAGCAGGAGGTCCCTGGCGGCGTACATGCCGGCCGGGCCGGTGCCGACGATCGCGACCCGCAGCGGCCCGAAGTCCGAGGGCAGCACCCGGTCGAAGACCGGCTCGCCCCACGGGTGGAAGTTCGGCCCCGGAGCCGCCGGCTCCGGAGTCGTCGGCTCCGGCGGTGAAGTCCCCGGTTCCTCCGGGTGCTTCGCGCCGCCGGGCTCGAAGTAGGCGGCGTTGATCCGCGCGTACTCCCGCTGCGCGGCCGGCAGCCGGTCGACCGGGAGGACGGCGTCCACCGGACAGGCGTCGGCGCAGGCACCGCAGTCGATACAGCTCTTCGGGTCGATGTGCAGCATCTCCGTGCTGCCGAAGGCCCGTTCCTCGGGCGTGGGGTGAATGCAGTTGACCGGGCAGACGGACACACAGGTGGCGTCGTTGCAGCAGGTCTGGGTGATCGCGAAGGCCATGGTCGTCCGCTCCGCTGAAGGCCGGGACAGGTGAGAGGGGCAGTCGGTCGTCAGACCAGGTGGGCGCGCCGGTAGAAGAAGAGCGCCGGCCGGGTGAGCAGCCCCACCGAGGACAGGAACTCCATCAGGCCCGAACAGCTCGCGCGCATCATCGACTTGTGGTGCTCGTTGGCCTTCGCCTCGCGCAGCGCGCGCTCCTCGTCCAGTCCGGCGTTCGCGTACACCTTGCGGTTCACCATGCTGGTGACGATGACGTAGGCCGCGACGGATATGAGCAGGGCGTGGACCCTGCGGCGCAGCCGCCCCGCACGGGCGAGATGCCGGCGTGTCTCGTCGCGGGCGAACTTCATGTGCCGCGACTCCTCCACGACATGGATGTTGTTGATGGTGCGGACGAACGGCACGACCCGCTCGTCGCGCATCCAGTCGCGCTGCATGACGTCCAGGACCTCCTCGGCGACCAGGATCGCCGCGTACGCCGCCTCACCGAAGGCAACGGTCTTGAAGAACCTGCCGAGTTCGAGCGCCACCCGGTGCGGACGGTAGGCCGGGGCCTGCAGCTTCTTCGCGCCGCGGGCGAACATGATGGAGTGCCGGCACTCGTCGGCGATCTCGGTGAGCGCCCACTGGACGGTGTCGTCCGTCGGATCCTTGGCGTAGATGTCCCGCAGCACCATCTGCTGGAGGATCATCTCGAACCAGATACCGGTACTGGCGACCGACGCCGCCTCCTGCCGCGTGAGCGCCTTGCGCTGCGCGTCGCTCAGCTCGTTCCAGTACGGCGTCCCGTACAGCGTGCTCCACTCCGGGCTGGCGCCGTGGAAGTTCGTGTCCAGGGGCGTGTCCCAGTCGACCTCGGTGAGCGGGTCGTAGGAGAGCTGCGCGGACGAGTCGAGCAGCCGCCGGGCCACGTCGTCGTCCGAGGAATGGGTCCGGGCCTCCGGCTGAGAGGTGCTGCTGGCCATGCTGAGGGCTCCTCCGGGTCGAAACCATGCGCTATTACCACGGGTAACGGCCGCCGCTTGCTGACGAACTGTATAGCAAGAAGGAGCGGCTTCCTACCCCTCGGTAGCAGAGGAGAGCAGGGCGGACCCGGACCCGGCCCGGCGGCGCTCGCCGACCCGCGCGCACGGCCGCACGCGAGGCGCCGGCAACGCGCCCGCGCGCCTCACCGACCGGTCACCCCGCGCCGACGCCCTGCCGGATCACGGGGCCGACTCCCGGGGCGCAGGCTCAGAGGCCGGTGACCTTGCTGCTCGCCGACACCTCGTAGACCAGGGTGACGGTGCGCCGGCCGCCCGGCCCCAGCGGGATGTTCCAGCGGACGATGCCGTCCGCGTCGACCGCGTCCGGCGCGGGTGAGCAGGCGTCCCGGTGCAGCCGTACGTCGACCGCCGACACCTCGGAGACCGGGATGCGCTCCCGGACCACGACCACCCGGTCGTCGGCCTCACCGGGGGCCGAGAACCTGGACAGGTGCAGCCGCACGGTGCGGGTGAGGACGGTCCGCTGGCTGATCCCGGTGATCTCACGGGTTTCCTCGGTCTGCCGCAGGACCCGGTGGTCGTCGCGGCTGCCGAAGGCGAGGTCGACGGGGGCGCCGGGGGCGGTGAAGTCCAGGGTGCCGCGCCCGCCGAATCCGCTGCCGCCGATGAGGTCGACGGGCCCGGCGAGCAGGGCGTGGCCGGACCGGTTGTCGAACCGCACCACCTGGCTGACCAGGGGCGACAGTTCGGGCGAGCAGGTGTACTCGCTCCGGGCCGGCGAGGTGAACGAGGACAGCGGAACACGGTGGGCACGGCCGTCCGCCGGCACGGTGACCGGGGCGGGGGAGTGGAGGACCCGCACCTCACCGCCGTCGTCCACGCCCGGCAGCCCGAGCACGGGGGCCGGGCCGATGTCCGCGATCTCCTCCTCGCGCAGGCCGACATGGACGGTACGGCGCTCCGCGGCCGAGCGGTCCGTCAGCGTCAGCCGGTCCTCACCGAGCCACGGCGGCTGCGCCGCGGACGCGGAGCGGGCGGTCGACAGGGTCAGCCGTACGTTCGACCAGTCCTCGCCGGTGCACTGCCAGACGATCGCGTCCGTCTCCAGGGTGAGGTCCCGCCCGTCGAGTACGGCCCGGTAGGCGGGCCGCCACAGCGCGCACGGGGTGAGGTGGCTCAGACGCAACTCGGCCCGCCCGTCGGCCGGGGCGTGGACGGTCAGCTCGATGTGCCCGGTCAGCTCCGCGGGTTGTGTGCCGTAGAGGTCCATCGCCCGGTGGGCCTCGGTGAGTTCGGCCGCGACGCGGGCCAGTGCGGCCTCCGCGGCGCGCAGCCGCTCACCGCAGGAGTCGCGTTCGCCGTCCACCCGGTCCAGCTCCCGGTTCCAGCGGTCCCGTTCCGGCTCTCCGGAACCGGCGCCCTCGGCGATGTCCCGGAGCAGGTCGGCGGCGATACGGCCGAGCAGTTCGACACGGGCACGCAGCCGGTCACGGCGCTGCTCCAGAACCGACCGCTCCTCCTCCAGCGCGGTCACGCGGCGGCGCAGCGCGGAATCGTCGTCGGCGGGCTCCGGCCCGCGTGGCGTCCAGGCGCGGACGAGCCGCACGTCGAGCACGGCCGCCGGGTGGCCGGCGGGGAGTTCGGCGTGGAGGGTGCGGTCGGCGGCCAGCGCGCTGACCGGTCCGAGGCGCAGTCGCTGGGTGCCGGCCTTCAGATCGAGCATCGCGGTCCGCTCCACGTGGGCGCGGTCCTCCGTGCAGGTGACGGCGGTGACGGGAATGGCGATCAGCGGGATCGGCTCCGATGACGTAGACATGGCTGTGTCAGCTCCTGCGGTTGCCGCCGGTGAGGGCCTTGCCGGCCGGGATCCGGATCTCGTAGCCGCCGTCGCGGACGGCGGTGCCGCCGGCGGGCAGTTCCACCCGCCACAGCCGTGTGCCCGGCGCGTGCCGCTCCGGGTCCTGGCCGCTCCCGGGCTCCGTCCAGTCGGCCCGTTCCTCGATCCGTACGTCCGCGTCGGACGTCACGGGCACGCGCTCGCGAATCTCGACGGAGACGGGAACGGGGAGCCGGTTGGCCAGCTCCACGTGGACGCGGTGGTCGAGCACGGTGACGTTGTTGCGCAGTCCCGAGGTCGACTCGTGCAGATTCGTACGGCGGGTGACCCCGATGGCCTCGGCCGGTCCGAGGCCCACCCGGCACACACCGCCCGGGGCGAGTGTGGCCAGGGAAGCGGTCAGCAGGTACTCCCCGTCCACGCTCACCTCCACCGGGCCGGCCAGCAGGGCCTGTTCGGTGGCGTTGGAGAGCAGCAGCGTCGCGTACACCGTCTGTTCCACGGACGGCACACAGATGTACTCGGTGCGCAGGCCGACCGGGATCTCGCCGACGGTGACGGTGTGCCAAGTGCCGTCCGAGGGTATGTCGGCCGGTGCGGCGGCGTCGAAGCGGTGGTCGAAGGAGCCCGCGGACTCGCGGGGCCGCACGGCGTGCCCGGGCAGCGGCAGCGCGGCCACCGTCTCGGCCCGGCGGCGGTACTCGGCGGTCACCGGATCGAACCCGGAGCCGGGGAACAGCCGGCCCCGGCGGCCCTCCGGTTCCTCCGGACCGCCCAGGACGAGCGCGGTGTAGTCGAGCTCGGCACCCTCCGGCCGCGGCGGCCCGTCCGGCGGCGGTGCCGCCGCGGGAGCCGCCGGAGCCGCGGGAGCCGCCGGAGCCCCGGGAGGTGCCGGGGCCCCCGGTGGCGCCGGAGCCCCGGGTGGTGCCGGAACCCCGGGGCCCGCGTGGGCCAGGGCGGCGGGGGCCGCGGCGGGCCCGGCTCCGGTGCGGGGCATGCCGCGTGTCCGGGGCGCGGACTGCGGCGCCGGCTGCGGCGCGGGGGCACCGCTGCCGTAGGCCGCCCGGGAGAAGGCACCCTCCGCACCCCCGGGAACGGGCGGCGCTCCATGACCCGCGGACGGCGGGGGCGGCGGAACGGGAGCGGACGCGGCCCCGACGAGCGAGGGCACGGCATGCGTGTCGGGCCGCGGGCCCGCCGTGTCGTACCCGGCGAAGAGACCGCTCAGCCCCTCCGGGTGCGCGCGCCAGCCGGACGGCGCGGGGGCGGGCTGACTGCGTCCGATGCGGACCGACCGGAGCCGGGGCAGATCCGTGCGGCGGCGCAGGTCGGCGGTGGCCAGGGCGATCCTGACCCCGTTCCAGTCCTCGCCCGTGCGCTGGGCCACCGATGCCCGCAGCAACAGCCGTCCGCCCTCATGACCCTGACGGTGTGCCAGACGGTACGTCGGCACCCAGACCGCGCCGGGCACCCCGTACTCCACCTCCACCTCCACCTCACCCGTGCCGTCCAGTGTCAGGACCGCACCGAACGAGGTGGCCACGTGTGCCTCCGGCGCGTCGGTGGAGGCACGGGCGAGCCTGTCCACCGCGACGGTGAGCTCGTGCTCGACCCGGCGCAGTTCCTCCTCCGACTCGCGGAGTCCGCTGTGCAGGCGGGTCAGGCGATCGTCGACGAAATCGGAGAGTTCCAGCCACGCGTCGACCGGTGTACGGCGGTGCGGATCGTCCCGTCTGCGGGACGGAGGCACCGGACGCAGCGCACTGATCTCCTCGACCAGCGTCCGCTGCCGGTCCCGGCGCCCCTGCGCGGCCGCGCAGTCCTCGCGCAGCCGCTCCACCTCTCGCCGCAACGCGTCAGCACGGTCGGTGTTCTGAGGCTCGGCCTCGACCTCCACCCGGGCCTCGGTGACCCGCACCGCCGAGGCGCCGACGACGCGTGCCCGCAGCGAGTCCGGGTCCAGCGAGCGGGGCAGTCCCGCCACCCGTACCTGTCCGCCCGCCGGTACCGTGCCCCGGGCCAGACGGCGGCAGAGCGCGCCCTGCGCGTACACCACCACCGAATCGAGTGCCGACGTCCACATCGGGACCGTCCCAGCCGCCATGTGCTCCCCCACCCAGCCGTGTCCGTGCCGAGGGCAGCCTACGCCGTGGGGCGCCGGCCCGGCTCACCAGATCAGGCACCAATAGGCACCGTGGTGTCCGATGCCGATCCGGTCGCTGTGCGCCAGCAGGCGGGGGTCCGGCCGGCCCACGGCCGCCAGCGAGCAAACGGGGTCACCGACCGTCCTGTCGGAGGCCATGCGGCGGGCGGCGGCCGTGGCGGCCTTCGAGGTGTACCACGTGGTGGCGCCCGGTTCCCGGTCGCCGGGCGTCGGGGCCGGGGTGGTGTGCCGCTGATGGGGTGACGAAGGCGCGGTCGCCGGAGTGTGCGGCGCGGGCGCGGACGTCTTGGCGGGCGGCGGCGGTACGGCGTGCGAGGGGACCGGTCGTGCCGTCGGTGCCCGTGTCGCCGGGGGCCGCGCGGGAGTTGCCGGGGGCTCGGACGTCCCGGACCGTGCCGGGGGCTCGGGTACCGCCGACGGGCCCGGGGGTTCGGGGCGTGCCGACGTGCCTGCGGGCTTGGGCGTCCCGGAGCGTGCCGGGGACTCGGGCTTCCCGGGCCGGGGCGAGGGCTCGGACCTTGTGGACCGGGTCGACGGCTCGGGCTTCGTGGGCCGTGCCGGGGGCTCGGGTCTCGGGGAGAGGGCGGGTGGCTCGGGCTTCTCGGGCCGGGCAGCCGCCGGCGCCGAGGTCGCGGGCGTCCGCGGGACGTGCCCGGCCGACGCGCCGGTCGCGGTCGGACGCGGCTCCGGCTCCCGGCCGCCGGGTGCCGTCCCGGCCGTCGGCCTGTCGCCCGGCGGTACCGGCTGAGCCGTCGGCCTCCGGAGCGGTGGCGCCGGCTCGGCCGTCGGGTCGGTCGTCGGCCGGAGCCCCGGCGGCGCCGGTCGCGTCGTGGGTGCCTGCCCCGGTGGTTCCGGCCGGGGCGGCCGCAGGCCCGGCGTGTCCGTCCGGCGAGGACGGGAGGTCGGCTCGGGCAGCAGCGTCGCCGGCGGCCGCTCCGTGCTCGACGGCTCCGTTGCGAAGGTCCACGACGGCAGGGGGTTGAGTGTCGGAAGCGACAGGTCGGCCGAGGCGGAGGGGGTGGGACTGGGCGTACCGTCGTCCTGCACAACCAACAGCCACACCCCGAAGCCGCCGAGGGCGAGCACGACGGCACCGCCTGCGACCCATGGGGCCCGCCGGGGTGGGCGTCGGTGACGGTTCATGGTCTCACTGTCCTACGCGACCCGCCGGGGCGCCTGTCGCGTCCCGTCCGGAAGCCGTGCTTCCCGCCCCCTCCTGCCGACCGTCCGGGTGACGGACACGGCTGCGGCAGCCGGTCCGGGGACGTCTCGCTCCCGGACCGGCGGCACCGGGCACCGCGGCACCGCCCCGCCCCGCCGCTTATCGGTCAGTTGTTGAAGTCCCTGTTGAAGTCCTCGGCGCACGCGTCGCGTTCGCTCTTCGTGTCGGCCTGCCGGACGCAGTCGTCGAAGTCCTTGAACTCGTCCGAATTGAGGATCGACGCACCGATCGCGATGATGACCACGGAGGCGACGAGGCCCAGCGCGCCGAGCACCGCGCCGATGACCGACATCACGCCGTGCGGGGCTCGGCCGCCCCGTGCCCTGCGTGCGCCGATGATGCCGAGGACGAGCGCCAGGAGACCGAGCACCACACCGCCGATCACGGTCCAGAAGAGGACGAGCGCCAGGACGCCGAGAACCAGCGCGGCGACGGCCAGTCCGTTGCCCCGTTTCGGGCCCGTGTCCGGACCCGTGGGCACCGAGTCGCTCCGGGTCGGCCGGTGTTCCGGGAAGGACATGTCATCATCCTCATCTCTGTTCGACGGGAGGCGAGTTGCCGTACGGGCCGATTGCCCCGATACGGGCGGTGAATGCCTCCGTGCCCCTCCGGCCGAGTACGTCGAGGAGACGGAAGGCCTCGAGTACGCGGGGGAGCGGTTGGCGCTCCTGGACAACGACGGCCGTACCGTCGCCACGCTCGAGGAATGGCACGCCGGGCACCGCGGGTTCCGGGAGCGCGAGGGCACCCCGGTCGACGACGGAACTCCGGTCGTGTGTCTGGCCTTCCGCGTCGGGGCCACGGCGGCCGCCGGACCGGCGGCATCGTCTCGTACAGCTCACGGAAGAACGCGAGGTCGGTCGCTGCCCGCGGTGTGCGCGTCGAGCAGCGCCACGATGCCGCCGTCGCTCCAGCCCCGAGCAGATGCGCGGGCTGCCCGACGACCGTCTCCACGAAGGCCGGGGTGTCGTCGGCCATGTCGTCGTAGGAGAGAGGCCCCTCGACGTCGGGCGTGTGGCCCGCACAGTCGCCGCCGGGCTCCCGGCACCGCAACGCGGATCGGGCCGCCGGCCCGCGGCGGCCCGATCCCCGTCGCGCGCGGGTCAGCGAGCCTGCCCGGATACGGGCGGGGCGGGCGCGGCGGCACCGCGGCGCAGCAGACCCTGGAGGCTCAGGGAGCCCGGTCCGAAGAAGACCAGGAGGAGGAATCCCCAGCAGAACAGGGCCGGGGCGAGGCCGCCGTTCTGCAGCGGGAAGAGACCGTCCTTCTGGTGTTCGGTGAAGTAGGCGAACGCCATGGCTCCCGAGCTGAGGAAGGCGGCACCTCGGGTCGCGACCCCGAGGAGGACCAGAACACCGCACACCAGCTCGATCACACCGGCGTACCAGAACGGCCAGTCACCCGCGGGGGTGGCCTGCCTGTCCAGTACGCCGAACAGGGTGGCGGCGCCCTCGCTGGCGAACAACAGGCCGAGGACGATACGGAACAGACCCAGAACGAGAGGTTGCTGGCCGGCGAGCCGGTCGCTCAGGCGGTCGGTGCTCATCGCTGGGTACTCCTTGGGCGGTCGGTGCGAGGCGGTCGGTGCGACGCGAAGGGACCGCGCGGACGCGCGGCCGTCGGTCCTCCAGTACGCGCGCGGTGCTCCAACGGTTCAGCCGGCCGTACGCCCCGCCTCGCACAGGGTCGCGCAATGGATCAAAATGGGACGAAAGACGCGGCCAACCTCACGGGGAGCACGGTGATGCGGGACAACGCCGAGAACGAAGAGGACCCCGTCGAGACGGACGACGAGTACGCCGGGGCCGAGCCGTACGACGAGGAGCCGGAGCCCTACGACGAGGAGGAGTACGCGGACACGGTCCCTCCCGGCGGGCGTGCGGCGACCGACGAGAGTCCCGACGTCTTCCTCGACGTGCCCCTCCTGAAGGTCGACGAGATCGACCTGGACGTCGAGGACCTGCGGGCACATGTGTCGCTCCAGGCCGAGGTGCTGGATCTGCTCAGGCTGAACGTGGGCGCCGATGTCACGCTCGGCCGGGTGCACCTGGGGATCTCGGGCGTGGAGGCGCAGGCCCGGCTCACCGTGCGTCTCGACAATGTCGCGCTGATCATCAACCGGGTGCTCACCACCCTCGACCGCAACCCGGAGCTGCTCCAGGAACTGGCGCGGGGCGTGGGGTCCGCCGTGCGGGACGTCGGCGGCGGTGCCCGCCAGGCGGTGGGTGAGCTGGGCACGGGCGCCGGAGCGGCCGTCCGCGACGTGGGCCGGGGTGCAGGGACCGCGGTGGAGGACGTGGGCCGGGGTGCAGGGACCGCGGTGGAGGACGTGGGCCGGGGTGCAGGGACCGCGGTGGAGGACGTGGGCCGGGGCGCCGGGACCGCCGTGCGGGACGTCGGCCGCGGAGCGGGTGGGGCCGTGCAGGACGTGGGCGGGACCGTGCGGGACGTCGGCGGTGGCGCCGGGCGCGTGGTGGCGGACGTCGGCGATGAGGCGGGCCGGGCCGTCGGAGACGCCGGCCAGGAGGTGGGCCGCGCCACCGGAGGCGTGGCCCCCGCGGCGGGCGGGGTGACCGAAGCGGCAGGGCGGACGGCAGGCAAGGGCGCCGACGCCGTCGCGGACGCCGCCCCGCCCGCCGAGGACGCCACGGCGGGCGCGACCGGGCCGGCCGGACGCACCGCGTCGCGCGTGACCGCGGCCCCGGATCGCGAGGGGACCGCCCGCGGTCAGGCCGGCGCCCGCCCGCGCCGCGTACGCGGTGAGGACGGAAAGCTGCCCCCGCGCACCACCGGTCGCCGCCGCACCGGCGGGGAGCGGCAGGAACCGCCCTGAACAGGAGCGGCGGGACCACGGGGCCCGGCGTGGGACATCGCGTTCGGGTCGACGGTCCGCTCCGAACGGCTCCGCTTCACCGAGCAGCCCAGGACGGCCGTCGCCTTCCCCGGCGCCGGGAAGCGTGAGTCGACGAGCCACAGCGACCGCACCAACCTGCCCGACAAGGTCTCCCCCGGCCGGGAGTACCGCGACGTCACCGTGTCCTACCGCCTCGCGAGCCGGCTCACCGGGGAGCCGGAAGACGGACCGGGCGGCGCCACGCGGTGACTCCGAGGCCGGCAGCGGTGTGCGCGTACGACCTGACCGGCGAGCCCCGGTCCGGTTAGGGTGGATGTACGACCCCGGGCCGACGCCCTCCCACCCGGTCCCCATCAGCCTCGCCACTCCCTCAGCGCCGCGGCCCGGGCCGTCTTCACAGGGAGAGAGCATGAGCACTCAGTTCGAGGTCGTCGTCGACATCGACCGGCCCATCGAGTACGTTTTCGCCTACCTCGCCGACGGGCGCCACGACCCGGAGTTCAGCCCGCGTGTGCTGGAGATCGAGAAGAGCCCCGAGGGCGAGACCCACGTGGGCACGGTCTTCCACAGCACGGTCAAGGACGCCGGCATGCGGTCCCGGCGGGACTTCGAGATCAGCGAACTGTCCGTGCCCCACCGCATCCGCTGGCACGAGGTGTCGCGCAACTCCGTCACCGCCGACGAGGGCGGCTACGACCTCGAGCCCACCGCCGACGGCGGCACCCGGGTACGGCTCTTCAACGTCCTCGAAGGGCACGGCCTGGGCAAGGTACTGCTTCCCCTCGCGGGCAGCGCGGCACGCAAGGACGCCCCCGCCTTCGGCCGGCGCATCAAGGCCGCCGTAGAGGCCTCGGCCTGACCGACCGCTCCGCCTCCCACAGCGCGATCGCGACCCCGCGACGCCTTCCCGCCGGGCGCGCCGCGCCGGCCTGCTGGCGTGCCGGCAGCCGGCCGCCCCCGACGACCGATCCGCCGGGTCCGGAACAGGTCAACTCCGGGCCCTCCTGGCGGAGTTACGCGTAGGCATGGTGATCCGAGCGGCCCGCGCCTTCCCCCGCCGGCCGCCCCGGATGTGGTGGTGCGGGCTGTACTTCCGAACGGCGGGCCTGCCCCATCGTGCGGCGCGGGGCTTCTTCCTACGTTGGGGGCACACCGGAACAGCCGTGTGCCCCCGACCTGCGAGGAGCCGGACGACCATGGCATCTGCGAACGCGCCCCGACCCCGACGCCCGATCGGCTACCGCGTCGTGACCACGACGCTGGTCACCGCGCTCACCGGCCTGGGACTGATGACCCCGGCGGCCGGAGCGGCCGAGCCGGCCGCGGACTCGTTGCGGCAGCAGGCGGACGCGATCCAGCGGACGGGCACCGTGGGCGTGCTCGCCCGGTCGACCGGCCCGCAGGGGGTCCGGCACGCCACCGCCGGGGTCTCCGACAAGCGGACGGGACGCGCCGTACACCCCGACGACACGTTCCGCATCGCCAGCGCCACCAAGACCTTCGTCGCCACGGTCGTGCTGCAACTCGCCGGTGAGGGACGCCTGTCACTGGACGACACGGTCGAGGACCTGCTACCGGGAGTGGTGTCCGGCAACGGCAACGACGGAAGCAGGATCACCGTCCGGCAGTTGCTGAACCACACCAGCGGCCTGTTCAACTACACCGCCGACTTCCCCGTACTCGCCGACGCCTCGGCCTTCCGGGCGGGACGCTTCGACACCTGGACGGACTCCCGGCTCGTCGCCATCGCGATGCGGCACGCACCGAGCTTCGAACCCGGCACCGGGTGGGAGTACTCCAACACCAACTACACCCTCGCCGGAATGATCATCGAGAGGACGACGGGACGCAGTTGGCAGCGTGAGGTGACACGCCGCATCATCCGGCCCCTGGGCCTGCGCGACACCTACGCGCCCGTCACCCACCCCGGTGTACCGGGCCGGCACATGAAGGGCTACTCGGCATTCGGCGGCAGCCGGCCGATCGACGTCACCCTGTTCAATCCCAGCGGCGCCGGTGCGGCCGGCGGCATGATCAGCACCGGCGCCGACCTGACCGGGTTCTACTCGGCGCTGATGAGGGGCAGGCTGCTGGAGCCCGCCGGACTGGCCGAGATGAAGACGACCGTACGGGCCGCGGAACTGGACGACGTCTGGCCCGGAGCCCGCTACGGGCTCGGCCTGATGCAGGCCGACCTCACCTGCGGCGGAAGCTATTACAGCCACGCCGGGGACATCCCCGGCTACATGACCCGCAACGGCTTCGGCGGGGACGGCCGCCACATCGTCGTCGTCGAGGCGACCGGCGACGGCTCCGCCCCCGAACTCGACACCATGCGGGCCACCAACGACCTTATCGACCGCCAACTCTGCGCCTCCACAAGCGAGTAGCGCATCCGGGTGCGGCGCCGTGGTCGGGCCGGCATCCCGGCCCGACCGCGTCCAGCGATCGCCTACTCGGCCCGGGCGACGGCGGTGACCGGCGAGGTGCGCGAGGCACGGAGGGCCGGCAGCGTCCCCGCACCCGCGGTCAGCACGACCAGGCCGGTGAAGACCACCGCGAGCTGCCCCGCGGGAACACTGAACGGGGCGCTCACCTCGGCGATGCGAACCACCAGCCACGCGTAGGGGAGACCCAGCGCCAGACCCAGGATTCCGCCGAGCACGCCGTAGAGCGCGCATTCCAGCGTGATCATGCGGTGCACGGCCGCTCCGCCGAGTCCGAGAGCCCGCAACAGGCCGAACTCACGCGTGCGTTCGACCACGGTGAGGCCCGCCGTGGTCGCGACCCCGGCGACCGCCACGACAACGGTCAGACCCAGCAGCATGATCACTGTCGTGGCCATCGTCCGCAGATCGTCCGACCCACCTTCCGCCCCGCCCAGCCCCTCGGCGACGACTTGACCGCCGCCGGCGGCCCGGCCGTCCACCGCGTCGGTGATGGCCCGCTCGGCGCGTGCCCGTCCCCCGGGGCCGGACGCCGCGGCATCGGCGACCACCACCGTGGGAGCGGCGTCCACCCCCATGCGGGTCAGATCCCCGGCGGTCATGAGGAACCCCGCGCCATGGGGACCGGCTCCCGGCAGCGTCGCGGCGACGGTGAAGTCGGCCGGGCGCCCCTCGAACCGCAGGGTCACACGGTCGCCCGCCCGCACCCCGAGCGCGTGGGCGTGCTCGGCGTCGACGACGACCCGGGAAGGACCGAGGCGGTCGAGGGACCCCGTACGAGCGGTCAGTTCCGTACCGGAGCCTACGGCGCCCGGATCGAGATCGGAGACCGTGACGGTGCGAGGGCCCTCGGTGAGCTCCGCCGTCCGGAAGGCGGTCACGTCCGTCAGTTCGGGTCGTGACTTCAGACCCGAGACCAGCGACGCGGCCAGCGGCCCGCCCTCGCCGTCGGTCAGCGAGAAGTCGGCCGGAGCCGCGACCGCCCGCCGGTAACGGTCGTGGGCCTCCAAGGAGGCGAGACAGGTCAGGGTGGCGCCGACCAGACAGACGCCGAGGGCCACGACGACCGAGACGGAGGCCGCCCTGCCCGGCGCGCCCCCCACCCCCGCGACGGCGAGACGGCCGACCGCGCCGAGGCGGCGCAGCGGCACGGCGACGGCCGACAGGACCGGCCGGACGGCATAGGGACCCAGCGCGATCAGGGACAGGAACGCCAGCCCGCCCGAGAGCACCACCCCGGCCAGCGCGGCGAACCGGTCGTAGTCGCCGTCCCCCGGCTCCGGCAGACCGCCGTACTGCTCATGGGCGAGGAACACCGCCCCCGCCGCGCACAGCAGACCCAGCAGGATCCGTCCGGCGGTCCCCGCCGGCCGGCTCTCGCCCGACGCGGCGATCCGCAGGGCGTGCAGCGGAGAGACCCGCGCGGCGGTCAGCGACGGCGCCAGAACCGCCAGGACCGCCAGCAGGCCGGTCCCGAGAACGGTGAGCACGGCCGGTCCCCAGGGGAAGTGCGGGGAAGCGGACAACTGGTGCCCGAACCGCCCGGCGACCGGAGCGGCGAGCCGTCCGCAGCCCCAGGCGGCCGACACCCCGGCCGCACCGGCGAGCAGACCGACCGCGGCCCCTTCGACGACGAGCGCCGCGGCCAGCCGGCGCGAGGACGCCCCGATGGCGCGCAGCAGCGCCAGCTGGCGTACGCGCCGGGCGAAGACGATACGGAAGGTGGAGGTGGCCACGAGAACGGCCGCGCCCACGGCGACGCCGAGGAAGACGGAGACCAGGTC
This sequence comes from Streptomyces sp. NPDC030893, assembly GCF_055571535.1. Lineage (NCBI taxonomy): Bacteria > Bacillati > Actinomycetota > Actinomycetes > Kitasatosporales > Streptomycetaceae > Streptomyces > Streptomyces sp. NPDC030893. The sequence goes on from NZ_JBVIFC010000010.1 coordinate 205,575, forward strand.
CAGCATGTCACCCGCCTCGGCCACCGCCGCGCGGGCCTCCTCCTCGCGCACCTCGTCCGCCGGCCGCACCTCCGCTCCGGGCACGGCCTGCCGGATCCGCGTCGCCAGGTCCGGGAGCCCGGCCCCGGAGCCGGTGCGGACGTCGACCCGGGGACTGCCCGGCAGGCCCAGGAAACGGGCCAGGTGCGGACCGCGGGCGTAGCCCGTCGGCTGCCCCGCGTCGGTCGCCGTGCTGTGCACGATGCCGCTGACCTCGACCGTGACGGGCCGGGTGCGGTCGGGGTCGCGCGGGTCGGGCCGCAGCAGCGTCAGTGACGATCCGGGTTCGAGACCGTAGTCCCTCGCCGCCTCCTCGTCGACGGCGAGCCGGCCCGGAGCGTCTGGGTAGGAACCCTCGACCAGCCGGACCGTCGCCAGCGGACCCGTACCCGGGTCCGCGGTCAGACGCAGATAGCGTTCGACGGCACTGCCGCCCAGCGGGGCGCCCTCGTCGAACCGGGCGACGGCCTCGGCGACGGACGGCAGTTCCCTGATCGCACGGAGCCCGGCGTCGGTGATGCCGTTCTCGGCGGTCGAGGTCACCACCAGCGACGTGGCCTCGGGCGTGCCGCGGAACCGCTCGACGACGGTCGCGGCGAGGATCTGCTGGGCCGTGACGGCTCCGAACACGGCGAACGCCGCGATCCACAGCGAGAGCCCGGTCGCCAGGGACCGGCCGGGCCGGCGGAGCAACTCGGCCACCTGGGAACCCAGGACGGTGGCGCGCCACGAGGTACTCACCCGGGCCTCCCGGCCGGGAGCGGGCCGAGGGCGGTGGCCCCGCGTCCGGCGGCCGCGCCGTGCCGGTCCTCTACGACGGAGCCGTCCGCGAGGGTGAGCACGCGGTCCGCGTACCGTGCGGCGGCCGGATCGTGGGTGACCATGACGACCGACTGGCCGAGGTCGTCGACGGACCGCCGCAGGAACGACAGCACTTCGGCGCCCGAGCGGGAGTCCAGGTTGCCGGTGGGTTCGTCGGCGAACACCACGGCCGGCCGGGCCACCAGCGCCCGCGCCACGGCCACCCGCTGCTGCTGTCCGCCGGACAGTTCGGCCGGCCGGTGCGACAGCCGACGGGCGAGCCCGAGGACGCCGACGAGATGGTCGACCAGATCCCGGTCGGGGCGCCCGCCTGCCATGGTGACCGGCAGCACGATGTTCTCGAGGGCGGTCAGCTGGGGCAGCAGGTTGAACGACTGGAAGACGAACCCGATGCGCTGCCGGCGCAGACGGGTGAGCGCCCGGTCGGACAGACCGGTGATCTCCGCCCCGTCCAGGACGATGCTGCCGGAGGTGACGGTGTCCAGCCCGGCCATGCAGTGCATCAGCGTCGACTTGCCCGACCCCGACGGGCCGACGACGGCGGTGAACCGGGCGCGCGGGATGCCGACCGACACCCCGTCCAGGGCACGGACTTCGGCGGTGCCCCGGCCGTAGGTCTTGACGACGGCGGCGGTGGTGATGACGTCGTCCGGTGTGTGCTCGCGCGCGGCGGGCGCGGTGGTGTGCGCGGTCATGGGTGACACCCCTCGCGTTCCGGCGGTCAGGAGCCGAAGGGCGGCATGGACACGGTGACACCGGCCTGTGCGCAGTGCTGCTGCGCCTTGCCCTGGAGGTTCCGCACGTCCTTGGCGGACGGCGCCTCGGGGGACTTCTGGGCCGTCAGGACCGCCCAGGCCTCGTACTGGGCGACGTTGAAGCCGAGGTACCCGTCCTTCATCGCCGTGCGGCGCTCGGTGGCGGTCTCCCGCGCCCACCGCTCGGCGTCCGCCGGCGGGCCCGAGGCGATCTCGCGCGCCTCGGTGGTGATGCGCTGAGCCAGCCTGCAGTCCGCGGCGGACGCCTGGCTGGGCCGGTCCCGTTCGCTCCACCAGTAGCCCGCCCCGACGGCCAGGGCCACGGCGACCGCGGCCGTCACCGCGCCGATGACGATCCGCTTGCGGCTGCCGCTCTTCCGTGCGGGAACGGTGTCCATCATGTCCTCCTGGAGATCCTCCGCCGCCGGTCGGCGACACTGAGAATCCTGGAGTCCCGGGCCGTCCCGCACATCGGCCACCGATCTGAATCCGCGCACCGCGGATCTGCCCTCGCCGGCCGGGGCGTCCCTGCACCCGTGGGGGCAGGAACCGGCGCGGCTTCTGCACCCCAGGGGGGAGAGACGCCCGGCGCGGTCCCCGCCCAGGCCTCACCCCGAGGGACGGACCAGCCCCGATTCGTAGGCGAACACGACCGCCTGCGCACGGTCGCGCAGATGCAGTTTCGCCATGAGATTCCCCAGGTGCGACTTGACCGTGGCCTGCGCCACGTGCAGGTCCGCCGCTATCTCGGCGTTGGACAGCCCCCGGGCGACCAGGGCGAGGACGTCCCGCTCGCGGGAGGTGAGACCGCCCAGCCGTTCGGCCTGACCGGTCGAGGGCTCCAGCCGGTCCACGACCCGGTCCAGGAGCAGCCGGGTGATGCGCGGCGCCACCACCGACTCCCCGGCGGCCACGGTGCGGATGGCACTCACGACCTCCGCCGCCGGGGTGTTCTTCAGCAGGAACCCGCTCGCGCCGGCCCGCAGCGCCGCGAACGCGTCGTCGTCGTTGTCGAAGGTGGTCAGCACCAGGACCCGGGGCGGGTCGTCCCGCCGCATCAGCCGCTCCGTGGCCTGGATGCCGTCCATCACCGGCATCCGGATGTCCATGATGACGACATCCGCCCCGGCCGTCCGCACCAGGTCGAGGGCGTCGGCCCCGTTCTCCGCCTCACCGACGACGTCGATGTCGTCCTGGGCGGCCAGCACCATCGAGAAGCCGGCTCTGATCAGGGGCTGGTCGTCAACCACGACCACCCGGATCGGTCCGTTTTCCTGCGTCATCGTTCTTCCTTGTCGGGATCCGAGCACGTACCTGCCATCCACTGCCGAGCCGGGGGCCGGCCTCGAAGCTGCCACCGGCGATCTCCACCCGCTCCCGCATGCCCACGAGTCCGTTCCCCCCGGAGCGCGCGCCACCGCCGTCGCCACCACCGCCGCCGGCGAGCCTGCCCGCTCCGTCGTCGACCACGGTGATCAGCAGTGTGCCCCGTTCCTCCCACAGCCGGATCCCGACCTCCGCGCCGGCTCCGGCGTGGCGGAGCACGTTGGTGAGACATTCCTGAACGATCCGGAAGGCCGTCATCTCCTCCGCGGCCGTCAGCCGCCCTTCACCGACGTCGACGGACACGTCCACGGACAGCCCGGCGGCCCGGGCGCGTGCGGCGGCCGTGGGGATCTCCCCGAGGGTGACCGGACGCCGTTCGGGACCCGCCCCGGCGGGGTCCTGGTCACCGCCGCGCAGCACCCGGACGATGCGGTGCATGTCGTCGATCGCGTCCCGCCCGGTGGCGGCGATCGCCTCCAGCGCGGCCGCCGCCGTGTCGGGCGAGGTCCGCAGCGCGTACCCGGCGCCGTCGGCCTGAAGGGTCATCACGGCGAGGCTGTGCGCCACCACGTCGTGCAGTTCACGGGCGATCTCGGCCCGCTCCTCGGCGGCGGCCAGCCGGACCAGGTGTTCCCGTTCCCGCTCGGCCTGCCGGGCACGGGACGCCTGGCTCTCGGCGTAGAGCCGCCGGGCGTGCAGGGAGAAGGCGGTCAGCCACACCATGACCGTCAGCCCCCAGAACACCAGAAGGTCCTCGACGGAGCCCAGGAACGGTTCGACACCCGTGCCGGGCACCCCCACCGCCCCGGCCGCCGTGGCCGCCAGTACCGCGGCGCCCGCCGCGTACGGCATCCAGGGGACGGGGGAGTGGTGGACCACCGACATCATCGCGAACAGCACGGCGACGTCGTACGCGGCCGGTGCTGACGCCAGCTCCGTACCGGGCAGATCGTGCAGCGCGAACTGGACCGCGGCGAGCACCAGGACCGCCGCCAGCACCGTGCCGGGGAAGCGCCGACGCGCCGGCAGGCACAGCCCCATCAGGCCGCCCACGACGAGGTCGTAGTCGGCGCCGTACTGGTTCGCCGCCGTCACGACCACCAGGACGAGCCCCACGTCGCACGCCACGGCCACGGCGCGCCGGTACCGGCCGGACAGGGGCAGCACCCAGGACGGGCCGGAGGTCCCGGCCGTGTCGTCAGCCAACCGTCACTCCCCGTTCCTCCGGCCGAGTCGCCGCGCCCAAATGAAATCCCCTCCGGCGCCGGGCGGTTCGCGCCCGTGAACCGTGCCCGGCCGTGTCGGCGGACAGCGTACCGCCGGGCCGCGCGGGACCGACGCCGATCAACTGGTCAGCCATTCGTGGACGGTGAGCGCGGTTGTACGGGCGTGTTCCTCCAGGACGGTGAAGTGGTCGCCCGGCACGGTGACTTCGGTGTGCGGCAGGTTCCACGACGGGGCGGCTTCCACACCGGGCAGCGGGTCCCGGGCCCGGACGAACAGCGTCGGGGCGGCGAGCCGCTCGGGCCGCCGGCCGGCGAACAGGTCGAGGTACCCGGCCATGGCGGTGAGCCGGTGGTGATCGGCCGGGGAGAACTCCGCCGCCCGGAGCAGCATGTCCGACGTCATCGCGGAGAGCGCCTCCGCACGGTCGCCCGTACCGCTCGGATAGGTGTCCACCAGGACGACCGCGGCCGGTGCGCAGCCCTCGGCCGCCAGCCGTTCGGCCACGGCCTGCGCCACCCAGCCCCCGGCCGAGCGGCCGAGCAGCACCGGTGGTCGGCCGTCGGCGAGCGTACGGACGGCCGCGGTCTGCGCGGTGACGAGGGCGTCCAGCGTGCCCGGCAGCGCTTGCCCGGGTGCGAACCCCGGATACCGCATCGCCGAGACGGACCGCAGGCCCCGCAGCCCGGCGCCGAAGCGCGCGTACTCCTGGGGGCCGGAGAGGGCGCTGAGGGCGGGGAAGCAGATCAGCCGGGCCCTGTCCGTACCGCCCCGCGCGAGCGTGACGGGTGTGAGCGCCGCAGCGGGCGCCCCGGCGTCGTCGAAGACCGGGCGCAGACGCGCGGCGACGGTGAGGAGCACCATGCCGTCCCAGGTACGGCCCCGGGCGCAGGCGGTCCGGAAGAGCTCCCCCAGGGAATCCGGAACGCCGTCGTCCGGCCGGGCGCCGGCGCGGTCCGCGGCACCCGAAGCCCCGGGCGTGCCGGGACCGCCGCCGACATCACCGTCCGCGGGAGGGCCGGAGTCGTCCTGAGGGTGGCCGCCCGCGGCGTCGGACGAGCCGGCCGGAGCCGCCTCCCGCGTGTACCGGTCCGACAGTTCGGCGGCGACCGCCCGCGGCGTCGGGAAGTCGAACAGCAGCGTGGACGGCAGCGCCAGCCCCGTCACCCCGGCGAGCAGGTTGCGCAGATCGACCGCCGCCAGGGAATCGAGCCCCAGGTCCGCCAGCAGGTCGTCCCCGTCGATCGCGCCGGCCCCCTCCGGGTGCCCCAGGACCGAGGCCGCCCGGGACCGGACCTCCGCGAGCAGCAGCGCGCCGCGCTCCTCGGGGGGAGCGGCCGCCAGCCGCCGGGCGAACGGATCACCGCCCCCGCCGGAACCGGCCGCCCGTTCCGGGCCCGGCACCGGTTCACCACCGCTCAGGACCGCCGCGTCGAGACGGGCCGCCACCACCACCGGGTCGTCACCCGCCACGGCCGCGTCGAAGAGCGCCAGGCCCTCCTCCGCCGCCAGCGGGGTGAAGCCGGAGCGGGCCATCCGCCGCAGGTCCGTGTCGCCGAGGTGGGCCGTCATGCCGTCGTCCTGCTGCCAGGGCCCCCAGGCGATGGACGTACCGGGCAGCCCGAGCCGACCGCGATGACGGGCCAGCGCGTCCAGCACGCAGTTGGCCGCCGCGTAGTTGGCCTGACCGGCGGAACCGAAGGTGCCCGCCACCGAGGAGAACAACGCGAACATCGCCAACTCGCGGTCCCGGGTCAGCTCGTGCAGGGCGAGAGCGGCGTCCGCCTTGGGCCGCAGCACCCGCTCCAGACGCTCCTCCGTGAGCGCCGGGACGATGCCGTCGTCCAGCACCGCCGCACTGTGCACCACCCCCGTCAGCGGATGGGCCGCCGGTACGGAGTCCAGCAGGGCGGCGAGCGCCGTCCGGTCCGTGACGTCCACCGCCCGGACGGTGACCCGCGCACCCGACTCGCCCAGTTCGGCGACGAGTTCCGCGACACCCGGCGCGCTGGGACCGCGCCGGCCGATGAGCAGCAGATGCCTCACGCCGTGGGCGGCGACCAGGTGCCGGGCGACCAGCATGCCCAGTGAACCGGTGCCGCCGGTGATCAGCACGGTGCCTTCCGGATCGAGCCGGGGCCGCCGTTCCGTTGCCGCCGGGGCCACTGGCGCGAGTTCCGGTACGTACACCGTCCCCCGTCGTAGGGCCGTCTCGGGTGCCGGAGCGGCCAGCAGGGAGGGCAGGACGCGCCAGGAGTCGGCGTGGCCGTCCACGTCGACCAGGGCGAAACGGCCCGGATTCTCCCGCGACGCCGAACGGACCAGTCCCCACACCGCCGCATGAGCCGGTACGTCCGTCTCGTCACCGCTCCCACCGCCGTCCGGGCCGGCGGCACCGGTGGTGACGAGGACGAGACGGGAACCCGCGAGGCGCGGTTCGGCGAGCCACTCCCGTACCAGCTTCAGCGCGTGCCGCGCCGCCCAGCGCGATCCCGCGCCCGGGTCCCGCGCGCCGTCGGCCGCCGCCGGAGGCGGCGGGAACGGCGCCACGAGCACCGCCGGCGATCCGCCCCCCGCCGAGACCGGGTCGGCGTACACCGGAACGCCGGACCCCGGGGGCGCGAGCAGCTCCACCGGCCGGGCGCCGGCCGCGCCCAGCACACCCCACCGGGGCGGCGGCGCGGGGGCCGGCGGCTCCGGCAGGGGCGCCCATGCCGTCCGGTGGAGGCCCCCGGCGGCGGGTCCCGCCGTGCCCGGCGTGGCCGGAAGGGGCCGCAGCGTCAGCGCGCCCACCGTCGCCACCGGCGCGCCCGCCTCGTCGGTCAGCTCCACCCCGGCCCGCCCGTCCGGCCCGGGAGCGATCCGCACCCGCACCAGCCGCGCACCGCGGGCGTGCAGGCGCACCCCTTCGAACGCGAACGGCAAGGACACCCCACCGCCCTCGGCCCCGTCCGTCCCGGCCGCCGGGTCCACCGTGCCGCCCGTGAGCGCCAGGATGTGCAGAGCGGCGTCCAGCAGCGCGGGATGCATCAGGAACCCCGGGCCGCTCTCGTCCCCCGCGTCCGCGGCCCCGGGAAGCGCGACCTCGGCGTACAGCTCCTCCCCGAGCACCCAGGCGGCGCGCAGACCCCGGAAGGCGGGGCCGTAGCCCAGGCCCCTCCCGGCGAGGAGTTCGTACGGGCCGGCGTCCGGGCGGGCGGCGGACAGCGGCACCGCACCCGGCGGAGGCCAGGGCGCGCCCCCGGCGCCGGTGACGGCCGCCGCACGGTCCGCCGGTGCGAGCGTCCCGGAGGCATGCCGCCGCCAGGGCCGGTCACCGGCCGGCTGATGCGGCCGGGTGTGGAAGAGCACGGTCCGCCGCCCCGTCCCGTCCGGCCCCGACACCTTCAGCTGCAATTCCACCGTGCCCTGGGAGGGCAACGGCGAAGGCGCGGTGAGGACGAGTTCCTCCAGGACGGGCGCGCCCACCGACGCGCCCGCGTGCAGCGCCATCTCCACGAAGGCGGTCGCCGGCAGCAGCACCGACCCGGCCACCGTGTGGTCCGCCAGCCAGGGCCGGCCCGGCACGGACAGCCGTCCCGTCAGCAACAGCCCGTCGTCGTCGGCCGTCGCCGTGCGCGACGACAGCAGCGGATGGACCGAGGGGCCGGGCGGCTCCACGGACGCTTCCGGCGGCGAGGCGTCGAGCCAGTGGCGGCGGCGCTGGAAGGCGTACGTCGGCAGCGGGACGCGCCGCCCGCCGCGCCCGGCGAACCAGGCCCCCCAGTCGACCGGCACCCCCTGGCTGTGCAGAGCGGCGAGGGTGTCGGTCAGGGCGTCCGCCTCCGGCCTCGACCCGCGCAGCGACGGCACGACGAGCGCGGCCGGGGACCGGTCATCGCCCGGCGCCCGTCCCGGCGAGGTGAGGCAGCTTCGCACCAGGCCGGTGAGCACCCCGTCCGGTCCCAGCTCGACGTAGTGGGCCGCGCCGCGCTGCTGGAGGTACGCGACCGAGTCGGCGAAGCGGACCGGGCGGCGGACATGATCCGCCCAGAACTCCGGCGTGCACAACTCCTTGTCGGTGGCCGCCCGTTCCGGCAGGGCCGTGACGAGCTCGAGCTGCGGCGGGGCGAACGTCAGACTGCGCAGCACCTCCGCGAACTCGGACAGCACGGGCTCCATGCGCGCGGAGTGGAAGGCGTGGCTCACCCGCAGCGGTGTGGTGGAGCGGCCCCGTTCGCGGAAGTGGGCGACGGTCTCCCGCACCGCGGCCTCGTCGCCGGAGACGACCACCGACGCGGGCCCGTTGACGGCGGCGATCTCCACCGCCCGCCCCGTTCCGGCGATTCGGGCGGCCACCGCGGCCACCTCGTTCTCACCGGCGGCGACGGCGGCCATCGCGCCACCCGGCGGCAGGGCGTCCATCAGCCGGCCGCGGGCCGCCACCAGCGTGCAGGCGTCCGCGAGCGAGAGCACCCCGGCGACATGCGCCGCGGTCACCTCGCCCACCGAGTGCCCGGCCACCAGCTCCGGGCGTACGCCCCAGGCCTCGAACTGCCGGAACAGGGCGGTCTCCAGGGCGAAGAGGGCCGGCTGAGCGAACCGGGTCGAGTGCAGAAGAACGGCCCCGGTGGTGCCGGGGGCGGCGAACACGACGTCCCGCAGAGGCACCGGAAGCAAGGGGTCGAACAGGTCGCAGCTCTCGTCGAACGACCGGGCGAAGGCCGCATGCAGGTCCCGGGACTCGTACAACTCGCGCCCCATACCGGCTCGTTGACTGCCCTGGCCGGTGAAGAGGACGGCCGGCGGGGCCTGCCGGCGGGAGGTGCCCGTCCGTACCCGCGGCCCGCCGGTGCCGTCCGCCACCGCCCGCAGCGAGTCGAGCAGTTCCGCACGGTCCCGTGCCACCACCACGGCCCGCTGCCCGAAGTCCGACCGGGTGGTGGCGAGCGAGTACCCGATGTCCACCGGGGACGCGTCCGGATCGGCCGACACCCGCTCGTACAGCCTCCGTGCCTGGTCCCGCAGCCCGGGCCCGGTCCTCGCCGACACGGGTACGGCGACGGCGGCCACCGGCACCGTCCGTCCGCCGGCGCGGACGCCTGCGGCCCCGTCGTCCGCCCCCGGCACCCGCGGCGGCGTCACGGGATCCTCCGGGGGCTCCTCCAGCAGGACATGGGCGTTGGTGCCGCTGATCCCGAAGGAGGACACCCCCGCCCGGCGCGGGCGGTCCGTCCTCGGCCACGGCACCGCCCGGCGCAGCAGCTCCAGCCGCCCCGAGGACCAGTCGACCCGGCCGGCCGGCTCGTCGGCGTGCAGGGTGCGCGGCAGCATCCCGTGCGTCATCGCCAGCACCGTCTTGATCACGCCCGTCACCCCGGCGGCCGCCTGGGTGTGACCGATGTTCGACTTCACCGACCCCAGCAGCAGCGGACGCTCCCGCTCCTCGCGCCCGTAGGTCGCCAGGAACGCCTCCGCCTCGATGACATCGCCCAGCCGGGTGCCCGTGCCATGGGCCTCGACCGCGTCGACGTCCCCGGGGGACAGCCCGGCGTCCGCCAGGGCCCGCCGGATCACCCGCTGCTGCGCCGGGCCGTGCGGTGCCGTCAGGCCGTTGCTCGCCCCGTCCTGGTTCACCGCCGAGCCGCGCACCACGGCCAGCACCGGCAGCCCGGCGCGCCGTGCCTCGGACAGCCGGCTCAGCAGCAGCATCCCGGCGCCCTCGGCCCACCCCGTGCCGTCGGCGGACGCGGAGAACGCCTTGCAGCGGCCGTCCGGGGCCAGTGCCCGCTGCCGGCTGAACTCCACGAACGACGAGGGCCCGGACATCACCGTGGCGCCGCCGGCCAGCGCGTAGGAACACTCGCCCCGCCGCAGCGCCTGGGCCGCCAGATGCAGGGCCACCAGGGACGACGAACACGCCGTGTCCACCGTGAGGGCCGGACCCTGCAGACCGAACGTGTAGGCGATGCGCCCCGACGCGACACTCCCGGCGCTGCCGAGGCCGAGGTAGCCCTCGACCTGCTCCGGCGTCCGTGTCAGACGCTGGGCGTAGTCGCTGTACATCAGGCCGACGTACACCCCGGTCGGCGAGCCGCGCAGCGCGCGGGGAACGACACCGGCGTGCTCGAAGGCCTCCCAGGCCACTTCGAGGAGCAGCCGGTGCTGCGGGTCCATCGCCAGTGCCTCACGGGGCGAGATGCCGAAGAAACCGGGGTCGAAGCGGTCCACGCCGGACAGGAAGCCGCCCTCACGCACATACGTCCGGCCGGGCCGCGCGGGGTCCGGGTCGTACAGCGCCTGAAGGTCCCAGCCCCGGTCGGTGGGGAACGGCCCGATGGCGTCCGTCCCGTCCGCCACCAGCCGCCACAGCTCCTCGGGGGAGTTCACCCCGCCGGGAGCGCGGCAGGCCATCCCCACGATGACCACGGGGTCGTGGTCCGGCCGGACGACGCCGCCGTGCACGGGGCCCGCCTCGGAGGGTGCCTCGCCGCTCAGCGCACGCAGATGGCCGGCGAGCGCGGCGGCCGTGGGAAAGTCGAAGGCGACGGCCTCGGAGAGCGGCAGACCGGTCGCCGCCGACAGGCGCTCCCGCAGCACTGTCGCGGCCAGCGAGTCCATGCCCAGATCGCGCAGTGCCGTCGCGGGCTCCACCGCCTCCGCCGCGCAACCGAGCACGGCCGCCGCCTCGCGCCGCACCAGGGCCGACAGGTCTCCCCCCGGCTCCTCGGCCGCCCCCGCGCCCAGCGCACGCGCGGGCAGACCGGCGAGGGCGTGGCGCCGCACCTTCCCGGAGGCGGTACGGGGAATGCCGTCCACCTCGTACAGTTCGGCGGGAACCTTGAAAGCGGACAGCTCGGCCCGGCACGCGGCGAGGACCGCCCCCCGGTCCGGTGCGCCGCCTCCCGGCTCGCGAACCAGGTAACCGACCGGCACCTCGCCGAACACCGCATGGGGGCGCCCGGCCACGGCGGCGTCCGCCACCGACGGCAGCCGCCGCAGTACGGCCTCCACCTCCGAGGGATGGACGTTCGCCCCGCCCCGGACGATCAGCTCACTCACCCGGCCCGTGATCACGATGTCGCCGGACGCCTCGATCCTCGCCAGGTCCCCCGTGCGGAACCAGCCGTCGCGCAGCACCGCGCCGGTGGCCTCCGGCCTGCCGTGGTAGCCGGCCATGACCCCGGGGCCGCTCACCCACAACTCGCCCTCGCCGGTGTCCCGTCCGTCCGCGCCGCCCCCGACCCGGACCCGGGTGCCGGGCAGGACCCGGCCGCACGACGCGGCCGCTGCGCCGTCGCCGGGTGCCGTCATGGTGACCGGACCGGCCTCGGTGCTGCCGTAGTGCTCCAGGTAGGGGGTGCGGCAGACCGCCTCGAAGGACCTGCGGAACTCCGGCCCGGCCGGAGCGCCCGCGCTGACGCAGCCGCGCAGCGCGGCCGTCCCGAGCCCGCGGCCCGCCCCCTCCCGTTCCTCCTCGGCGCGGACCGCGTCGAGCAGCGCCGAGTACGTGGTGGGCACCCCTCCCAGGAGCGTGCAGGGGTCGTCCGTACGGCGCAGTTCGCCGAGGACCCCCGCCACCGAGAACCGGGGCAGGAGCACGGCGCTCGCGCCGGTCACCGTCACTCCGAGGACACAGACCACCTGACTCATGGCGTGGTGGAGCGGCAGCGGCCACAGCAGCCGGTCCCGCTCCGACAGGCCGAGGACGCCGACGAGCCCCGAGGCGACCGGCGCGAGGCGGTTGCGCAGAGTGGACAGGACGCCCTTGGGAGTGCCGGAGGAGCCGGAGGTGTACAGCAGCCAGGCCACCTCGTCCGGCCCGAGGTCGTCGCGGGCCGGCAACCCGGGCTCGGCGCCCGCCAGTTCCTCGTACCGCACCACACCGCCCACCGGCGTGCCGGTGCTCCCGTCCTCCTCGCCGCCCTCGGCCACCACCACGGTCAGCCCGGGGCGCGACAGCAGCTCCGGCCGGCGGGCCAGCCGCGCCTCGTCGGTGATGAGCAGGCGCGCACCGCAGTCGTCCAGCAGACGGGTCAGCTCCGCCCCGGAGCCGGCCGGGTCCAGCGGCACCCCCACCCCGCTCGCCCGGCTGACGGCGAGCAGGCTCTCGACCGCCTCGACACGGTTGCCCAGCAGGATCGCCACCCGCTCGCCCCGTGCCACACCCAGCCGTGCGACATGACCGGCCAGCCGCCGGGTCCTGACGTCCAGCTCCCCGTAGGTCAGCCGCGTGCGACCGTCCTCGAAGGCGACCTTGCCTCCGAGGCGCCGCGCATGCTCCCGCAGCGTCTGCGCCAGCGGCCTGATGATGTCCATGTCCGTACCCACCCGCTCGAACCCTCCCCTGGGAACCCGTCGTTGAGGATGACCGGACGGCCCGGCGGGTTCCGTGAGCGACGCCTCGTGAACGTGCGCCGCGCCGACGGCCATCATCGGCCCGCCCGGGCCTCCGCCCTCCCCGGACACACCGTTCACCCGGTGGCAATCCGGCCGACGCCGCCGTCACCCCGCGGAGCCGCAGCGGAGACCGGCTCGAAGGTCTCTTCGCCGTCCTGGTCGGTGCCCGGTCGCGGGCAGTCGCCCCCGAGACCCTTCCCGAGCCCGTCCCTCAGGCCGGTTGCCGATTCCGGGCGAGCGCCGAGGGGATGAGCACCTGCTCCGGGAGCCCCTGTCCCACCAGGCGCCCTTCGCGGAGCACGATGCACGTGCCGGCCGAGCGGGCGGCGTCCAGATCGTGGGTGGCGTGGACGACGGTCACGCCCTCGGCGACCAGGCCGGTCAGCAGCGCGGCCGTGCGCTCCCTGGCTTCGGGGTCCAGCCCGGTGGTCGGCTCGTCCAGCAGGAGGAGGTCCGACTCCTGCGCGAGCCCCTGGGCGATGAGAACCCGCTGCCGCTGCCCGCCGGACAGCTCGCCCAGTTGGCGCGTCGCCAGTCCGGCGATGCCCAGGCGGTCCAGGGCCGTGTCCACGACGGCACGGTCCCGCCGGGTCAGCCTGCGCCAGGGGCCGCGGTCGCTCCAGCGTCCCATTTCCACGGTCTGCCGGACCGTCAGCGGCAGCGCGTCGCCGACCGCGCTCCGCTGGGGGACGAAGGCCGGCGGCCGGCTGCCGTTCTCCCGCAGCTCGCCCGCCGTGGGCCGGATCACACCGGCCAGCACACCGAGCAGGGTGGACTTCCCGCTGCCGTTCGGCCCGACCAGTGCGGTGACCTCCGACGCCGGTATGGAACCGGTGAGTTGATGGAGCACCGGATGACCGGCGTAGCCCGCGGAAAGCCCGGCGAAGCGGATGCGGAACGCCGGGCGCTCGTGGGCGGCGGGGGAGAGGCGAGGTTTATTGAACATGATTGTCATTGTAGTGTGCTGCCATGGAGTGGATGACAGGCCCTTTCGAGGCGACCTTCGTGCAACGCGCCCTGTGGGGCGGGATGCTGGTCTCGGCGATCTGCGCCCTGGCGGGCACATGGGTGGTGCTCCGGGGAATGGCCTTCCTCGGTGACGCCATGTCCCACGGGCTGCTGCCCGGGGTCGCGCTGGCCGCGCTGTTCGGCGGCAACCTGCTGGTGGGGGCGCTGCTGAGCGCGGCCGTCATGACCGCCGGCGTCACCGCGCTCGGCCGCGCTCCGAAGCTGTCCCAGGACACCGGCATCGGACTGCTCTTCGTGGGAATGCTGTCGCTCGGCGTCATCATCGTGTCGCGCTCGCAGTCCTTCGCGGTCGATCTGACCGGATTCCTCTTCGGCGACGTACTGGCCGTCCGCGAACAGGACTTGATGCTGCTGGCCGTGGCCCTGACGCTCGCTCTCACCGTCTCGGTCCTCGGCCACCGCGCGTTCGTGGCCCTGGCGTTCGACGCCCGCAAGGCCCGGACGCTGGGCCTGCGTCCCCGCCTGGCCCACGCCGTCCTGCTGGGGCTGCTGGCGCTGGCCATCGTGGCGTCCTTCCACATCGTGGGAACGCTGCTGGTGCTGGGCCTGCTCATCGCACCGCCGGCGGCCGCGCTGCCCTGGGCGCGGAGCGTGCGGGGCGTGATGGCGCTGGCAGCCCTGCTCGGCGTGACCGCCACGTTCTTCGGCCTGCTGCTGTCCTGGCACCTCGGTACCGCGGCCGGAGCGACCGTCTCGGCCCTGGCGGTGGCCCTGTTCTTCCTGTCCCACCTGGCGTCCGGCATCCGCCACCGCCACGCACGCCCGGCCGGCATCCGCCCGGCGGCGACCGACTGAGAAAGACCTGAACCGATGTCCTTGCCCGTCCGAAGCACCATCACCGCCGGAACCCCGACCGCGCTCGTGGCACTCGCGCTGCTCACCGCCGGCTGCGCGGCACAGCACGACAACCCGCCCACCCCGAGGGCGAGTCAGGGCTCCGCCACTCCCCACGGCCATGTGGAAGGAGCCCGGGAGTCGGCCGAGCAGCAGTCCCGGCTGCTGCTCAACGACCCGGCGACCGGAGACACCCGGGTACTGGACCTGATCACCGGCGAGACCCACGAGGCACCCCGGACGTCGGGCGCCGCGGAACTGACCACGGACGGCCGCTTCGGCTACTTCCCCACCGAGGACGGCACCCGCGTCCTCGACGGCGGCGCCTGGACGGTGGACCACGGCGATCACGTCCACTACTACCGCGCCGCGATACGCGACGTCGGCCGCCTGCCCGCCCGTACCGGCGCCCGCGTCCGCAGCGACACCGCCGTGACCGCCGTGACCGGTCGGGACGGCCGGACCGTCGTCCACCGCCGCGCCGAACTGGAGCAGGGCCGCGTCGGCACTGCCCGCGCCCTTCCCGGGACACACGCCGGGCCGGTGGTGCCGTACGCGGAGCACCTGCTGAGCGTCACCGACGACGGGAGGAACGCGCCCCGAGTCACGGTGCACGACCGTGGGGGCCGGCGCGCCGCGTCCCCGCACGCCGTCTGCGAGGAGCCGATGGGCGACGCCGTCACCCGGCGCGGCGTCGTCTTCGGCTGCGCCGACGGTGCCGTGCTGATCGGCGAGGACGACGGACGTTTCACCGTCGAGCGGATTCCCTACGACGCCGAGGTGCCCCCGGAGGAACGGGCGACGTCCTTCCGGCACCGTGCGGGGAGCGACACGCTCACCGCGCCGGCCGGGGACCGGGCCGTGTGGGTACTGGACGTCACCGAGCGCACCTGGACCCGGGTCAGGACCGGCCCCGTGATCGCCGCCGGCACCGCGGGCGAGGGCTCCCCGCTGCTCGTCCTGGAGACCGACGGGGCCCTGCACGGCTACGACGTCGCCACCGGCGAGCGGACGGCCCGCACCGGGCGGCTCCTGGCCGAACGGCGGCGGGCGGACACCGACGGGAGCGGACCCGTCATCGAGGTCGACCGCAGCCGTGCCTACGTCAACGACCCCGCGGGAAGGCGTGTGTACGAGATCGACTACAACGACGGCCTGCGCATCGCCCGCACCTTCCGCCTCGACATGACACCGGAACTGATGGTGGAGACCGGGCGATGACGACACCGAAGCGAACCGTTCAGCGGCTGCGCCGCCTGCTGTGGACCCTCGTCGCCCTCGCCTGCGCGGCCACGGCCACCGCCTGCGCGCGCGACGACGACCGGCCCCAGGTCGTGGTGACGACCAACATCCTCGGCGACGTCACCCGGGAGGTCGTCGGCGACCAGGCCCACGTCACCGTTCTGATGAAGCCCGACGCCGACCCGCACTCCTTCGGTCTGTCGGCCGTCCAGGCGGCGGAACTCGAGAACGCCGACCTGGTGGTCTTCAACGGGCTGGGCCTGGAGGAGAACGTACTGCGACACGTGGCGGCCGCCGCCGAGTCCGGGGTCGCCACCTTCGAGGTCGCCAAGGCGGTCGAACCCCTCACCTTCCGGCAACCGGCCGACGGAGGCCCCGCGGAGGAGGCGGGGCAGCCCGACCCGCACTTCTGGACCGACCCCGACCGCATGCGCGCAGCCGCCGGTCTCATCGCCGACGAGGTGGTCGAGAACGTGGACGGCGTGGACGAGAAGGCGATCGGCCGCAACGCCGCACGCTACGACGAGCAACTCGCCGGACTCACCGACTGGATGGAGAAGTCCTTCGACCGCATCCCCGAGGAAGGGCGAGCGCTGGTCACCAACCACCACGTCTTCGGCTACCTCGCCGACCGCTTCGGCTTCCGGGTGATCGGCGCGGTCGTCCCCAGCGGCACCACGCTCGCCTCGCCGAGCTCCTCCGACCTGCGCTCGCTCACCGAAGCCATGCGCGAGGCCGGGGTACGCACGGTGTTCGCCGACTCCTCCCAGCCGGCCCGACTGGCCGAGGTCCTGCGCACCGAACTGGGCGGCCGGATCCGGGTCGTCGAGCTGTACTCGGAATCGCTCACCGCGAAGGGCGGGGGCGCCGACACCTACCTGCGGATGATGCGCGCCAACACCACCGCCATGACCGACGGCCTCACCACCGGCTGAACCCGCCCCACCGCGCCGGAACCGGCACGACCGGCCACCCCTCACCCCACTCACCACACCGACGCCGCACACACGCGGCCGAAAGGAGTCACGCGAAGTGACCAGCCAGATACGCGCCCGAGCCCTCACCGGCACGGCCCTCACCCTCGCGGTGTCCGTCGTCCTCACCGCCTGCGGGGGAGGTGACGGCGCATCGTCCGACGCGAAGGCGGCGAAGGGAACGCCGGGCACCGCACGCGCCGCCCAGGTCGAGAACCCGCTGGTCGCCACCTTCGACGGGGGCCTGTACATCCTGGACGGCGAAACCCTCGAACTCGCCGGGACCATCGAGCTGCCCGGCTTCAACCGCGTCAATCCCGCCGGAGACGACGACCACGTCGTCGTCTCCACCGCCAGCGGCTTCCGGATCCTCGACGCCACCGGGCAGTCCCTCACCGACATCACCTACCCGGGTGCCAAGCCCGGCCACGTCGTCCGCCACGCCGGAAAGACCGTGCTCTTCACCGACGGCACCGGCGAGGTCAACGTCTTCGACCCCGCCGGCCTGAGCGGCGGCACGAAGCCCCCGGGCCGCACCTACACCTCCGCCGAAGCCCACCACGGAGTCGCCATCGAGCTGAGCAACGGCGAACTCCTCAGCACCCTGGGCACCGAGGAGAAGCGCACCGGCGCGCTCGTCCTGGACAAGGACGACAAGGAGATCGCCCGCAACGAGAACTGCCCCGGGGTCCACGGCGAAGCCGCGGCCCAGGGCGAGGCCGTCGCGGTCGGCTGCGAGGACGGTGTACTCCTCTACAAGGACGGCGAGTTCACCAAGGTCGACGCACCCGACGACTACGGCCGCATCGGCAACCAGGCCGGCAGCGACGCCTCCCCGGTCCTCCTGGGCGACTACAAGACCGACCCGGACGCCGAACTCGAACGGCCGACCCGCATCTCCCTCATCGACACCGGAACGGCGAAACTGCGCCTGGTCGACCTCGGCACCAGCTACTCCTTCCGCTCCCTCGGGCGCGGACCCCACGGCGAGGCACTCGTCCTCGGCACCGACGGCAGCCTCCACGTCATCGACCCGCGGACGGGCAAGGTCGAGAAGAAGATCACCGTCGTCGACGCGTGGCAGGAGCCACTCGACTGGCAGCAGCCCCGGCCCACCCTCTTCGTCCGCGACCACACCGCGTACGTCTCGGAGCCGGGCAAGCGGAAGCTGCACGCCGTCGACATCGAGTCCGGTGAGAAGCTCACCTCGGTGACCCTGCCCGAGAGCACCAACGAACTCTCGGGCGTCGTGACCGGCCACTGAAAGGGGCGACAGGCCGGGGGTGATCGTCCCCCGGCCGGCGTAAGAAGCGGACCTCCGACATGCCGTCGCCCTGCCGGGTGCAGTAACAGTCTCCCTATGACACGCAGAGGAAACGCTCATGCGGGCCCCGGGCACAGGATGCCCGGGCGCCGTATCCGCACCGCCCTGGTGATCATCGTCGCGGCGGCTGCCCTCGGCACGACCACCGAAGCGGTGGCCTCGCCGCCGATGGCTCCGCGTACCGACTGGGACGCCATCGCCGCGTGCGAATCCGGCGGCAACTGGCAGGCGAACACCGGCAACGGCCACTACGGCGGGCTGCAGTTCACCCAGTCCAGCTGGGTCGCGGCCGGTGGACTCGAGTACGCCCCGCGCGCGGACCTGGCCACCCGCGCGGAACAGATCGCCGTCGCCGAACGCCTGGCCGACCTGCAGGGGATGTCGGCCTGGTCCTGCGCCTGAGCCCTCGGATGCCGGCACCCCGGCCCTGCGCAGCCGGGCGGCGGGGTGCCGGAGACAGGCGCACAATCGCGAAGTATGGGCATCTGGGGCAAGCGGGACGACATGGTGGTGCACGAACGGCAGCCGTTCAACGCCGAACCACCCCCGGCGGCACTGGCCGGCGCCCTGACCACGCCCCTCGACGCCTTCTACAGCCGCAACCACGGCCCGGTCCCCGACCTCGACCCGGCGGGGTGGCACCTCGAGGTGGACGGCCTGGTGGCAAGGCCGCTGCGCTTGTCGCTCGAGGACCTGTGGGACCGCTTCGACGAGGTCGAGGTGACGGCGACCCTGCAGTGCGCGGGCAACCGGCGGGCCGAGCTGATCGCAGTCCGTGACATTCCGGGCGAGACACCGTGGGGCCCGGGCGCCACCTCGACCGCCCGTTTCCGCGGAGCGCGGCTGGCCGACGTCCTGGCCCACGCCGGTCTGCGGTCGCAAGCCGCACACATCGCCTTCCACGCCCCGGACGTCGCCCCGTCGGCCGATCCGCCTCAGCCCTACGCCGGCTCCATCCCACTCGGCAAGGCCCTCGCGCCGGAGGTCCTGCTCGCCTGGACCATGAACGACGCTCCGCTGCCCCGCGTCCACGGAGCTCCGCTGCGGGCTGTGGTGCCCGGCTGGATCGGCGCCCGCAGCGTCAAATGGCTCACCCGGGTCACCGCACGGACCGCACCCGCGGACGGCTACTTCCAGACCACGGCATACCGGCTGCTGCCCGCCGACGCCGACCCGGACCAGGCCGGCCCGGAGGACGGCATCACGCTTGGCCCGACCGTCCTGAACTGCGCCATCCTGTCCCCGGACGACGACGCCCGGCTGCCGCACGGCCCGGTGGAGATCACCGGATACGCGCTGGCCGGCGAGGGACGCACGGTCGCCCGGGTCGACGTCTCACCGGACGCGGGCCGCACCTGGACCCGCGCCGGCGTGGACGGGGCCGGCGGGCCATGGGCGTGGCAGCACTGGCGCACCACCGTGGACCTGCCCGTCGGCGAGGCGGAGATCGTCGCCCGGGCGTGGGACTGCGCCGGTGCCGTCATGCCCGAATCCGCTGCCGCCCTGTGGAACCCCAAGGGCTACGCCAACACCTCCTGGGCACGCATCCGCCTGCACGGCCGCTGACCCGTTCCGGCACCCGGGCGCCCGCCACGCCCCGGCTCCGCTCAGGGACGGTCGGGCAGCTTCAGCCACTCGTCCCAGGTCACGTCCCGGCCGATGAAGCGCGGCCGGTCGAAGGGCCAGTCCTCGGCGATCCAGTTCGGTACGAACGCGTTCAGCGCCCGTTCGAGCGCACCGCCCACCTCGTCGTCCACCACCCACCACGAGATCTCGGCGTCGGCCCCCTGCTTCTCCGGAGGGTCGATGTAGACGCACCCGCGCAAGGCCGTGCGGTCCGCGTTCTCGATCGTGTAGTTGAACGACTGGTGAGCCTCGATCTCCGCGGCGTGCCGCTCCAGATCGGCGAGGTTCGCCTCGTACGACATCGTGGCCGGCGGCCAGGCCCAGGCAGGGCCGAAGATCGACCACAGCCGCTCCCGCGAGCCCATCACCGCCGGGTAGTCCAGCGGCGCGTCCGCACCGCTGATCGGGCGCAGCCGGTGGCCTCCACCGTCGGGTATCGCGACGTGCAGCGGATGGACGAAGTCAGGGGGCAGCCAGGTCATGGGCGCGAGCCAACCACGCCGGGAGAGCGCTCCGCAAAGCATTATGCGGGGGGAGACCGGTGTGCCGTCAGGGAAGCCGGTCGACGAGGATCATCGCCACGTCGTCCGTCAGGCGCCCGTCCGTGTGTCGCAGCAACGCCTGATGCAGTTCTTCCAGGAACTCCTGCGGAGTCGTGTCGGCGCGGATCCTCTCCATCGCCCGCTCCAGCGGGAAGAACTCGTCCGCGCGGTCACGCGCCTCGCTCACGCCGTCGGTGTACAGCAGCAGACGGTCGCCGGCCACGAACGGATAGCTGTCGGGCTCGTCCGGAGCGCCTCCGGCCAGGTCCTCCAGACACAGAGGCGGCGAACACGAGCCGGGCATCAAGGCACGCACCCGGCCCCGGTGCAGCAACAGCGGAGGGACATGACCACGATTGACGACGTGCACCACGGGTTCGTCCGGCACTTCGGCCATGGCCGCGGTGACGAATCCCTCCAGGCGGATCTCCTGGGAGTACGCACCCGGAACGGCTGTTTCCCGTTGCAGCGCGGCCGAACAGTGGTTCATGACCTCGGTCAGCTCCCCCTCGTAGTGCGCCGTCTCCCGGAACGCGCCGAGCGCGACGCCCACGGCGCGCATGGCCGTGAGCCCCTTTCCGCGGACGTCCCCCACGATCATCCGGACTCCGAACCGGGTCGGCACCGCCTCGTACAGGTCACCGCCGATCTGCGCCCGCGTCCCGGCCGCGAGACTGAGACTGGCCGCCCGCACCGGGCCCAGCCACGCCGGCACGGGCCGCAGGACGACCTCCTGCGCCGCGATGGCGATCCGGCGGACCTGCTCCAACTCGTCCAGTCTGCGCGCCTGCACGGCGTTGCTGGTGAGGTAACCGGCGACGGACACCAGGGTCAGCGCCAGGAAGTTGGTGTAGACCTGAAGGGTCGCCCACGCCTGGTTGTACGTGGCGGTGACGGCGCTCACGGCGAAGGCGAGGGCCGCCGCCGAAAGGGTGCCCCCGGGTCCCGACGCCACCGCCGCCAGGGCGGGCATCGCCGTGAGCAGGGGACCGGTGTAGAGGAAGTGGGCCGGTGTGAGCTCGATGGCCAGCACCGCAGGCGCGATCATGAACGGCAGCCACTGCAGCAGCGCCGTGAGCACCCGGCCGTACCCGCCGGTTCTCTCCTGGCGTCCCGAGCGCGTGGACAACCGCATGCGTCCAGCCTGCCCTGTCGCGGGGTGCGGCTCCACTCATCGTCCGTTCCGGTTGCGGACGGCCGGGGCACCACTCGGCACCATCGCCGTGACGCCGTACCACTTGATAGGCAAGCGGCGACTTGCCTATGGTGGGGTGGTGGCCGAAGACCTGTTCAAAGCGTTGGCCGACCCCACGCGCCGCGTCATCCTCGACGAACTCGTCGAGAAGTCCGGGCAGACCCTGTTCGAGATCTGCTCGCGGCTGGCCATGAAGCACCGGCTCGGCATCTCCCGCCAGGGGGTCTCCCAGCATCTTGCCGTGCTGGAGGCCGCCGGGCTGGTCGAGACGAGGCGGGAGGGCCGCTACAAGTTCCATGACCTGAACACGGCCCCGCTGCGGCACATCGCCGAGCGGTGGCCCCTGCCCGACCCTTGCGGTCCGGAGGAGAGCACACCATGAGGATTCATCTGACCAGCGTCTTCGTCGACGACCAGGCCGAGGCCCTGCGCTTCTACACCGAGGTCCTCGGATTCGTGAAGAAGCACGACGTCCCGGTGGGCGAGAAGGACCGGTGGCTGACCGTCGTCTCGCCCGAGGACCCGGGCGGCACCGAACTTCTGCTGGAGCCCGCCGCCCACCCCGCCGCCAAGGCCTACCGCGACGCGCTGGTCACGGACGGCATCCCGCTCGCCCAGTTCGCCGTCCGCGACGTCCCGGCGGAGTACGCCCGCCTGCGCGAACTCGGGGTCCGCTTCACCCAGGAGCCCTTGGAGATGGGGCCGCTGACCACCGCCGTCTTCGACGACACCTGCGGCAACCTCATCCAGATCGCCGCACAGCCCGGTTAGAGGGCGGGCCCGTACCGGGCCGACAGTTCGGAGAACGGCATCCGCCCGCCAGATCCGAACGCAGCCGCCGGTCTCCTCAGCGGCGGCCCTGTGAACCGTAGGGCTGGAGGAGCTGGTCGACGGGTGCGTGATCATCGGTGAGGAGTGGGGAGTCGCCGATCCAGGAGGTGAGGTCGTCGCCGGTGGCGATCCGCCACCCGGTCCGGCGGGCGTCCAGCGCATCCTGCACCGCCTCCAGGTCGACCGCCCGGTCGGAGGCGACCACCACGAGATTGCCGCCGTCGGGGGCGGTGGCCGGGTCGAGGCCGATGTCGGCGGGTTCGCCGAGGACGGCGACGTGCTCGAAGGTCTCGGCGAGCGTGGCGGCCTCGGCGCGGGCGAAGGCCAGATCACCGTGGTCGATGAGGTTGGCGACGTACAGCCCGTTCGCGTTGAGTATGCGCCGTACGTCGCTCATCGCTTCCAGTGTGGTGAGGTGCCAGGGGACGCTGACGCCGCCGAAGGCGTCGCCGACGACGAGGTCACGGCTGCCCGTGTCCAGTCGCCGCAGGCCCAGTCTGCCGTCCTCGGCGCGTACGTCGATCCCCGCTCGCGGTTGCAGCCCGAGCCGGTCGCGGTCGATGCGCACGACCCCGTTGTCGATCTCCGACACGAGACTGCGGGTCCCCGGCCGAGTGGCCGCGAGGTAGCGGGGGATGGTGAGCCCGCCGCCCCCCAGGTGGTGGGCGGCGAGCGGCTCGCCTTCGGGGAAGGCGGCATCGGCCACCGACGCGATGGCCCGCACGTACGTGAATTCCAGGTGGGTCGGGTCGTCGATGTCGACATAGGAATGCCGCACGCCGTCCAGGACGAGCGTGCGTCCGCCGTCCCGGTCGGGGTCGGTGACGACCCGTGCGCAGTGGTACCTGGTTTCCACGTCGCAGCCACCGGGCGCGACCGTGCCGGCGAAGCCGCCGGCGACGACCACCAGCGTCAGGGCGGGAGTTCCGCTCCACCCGCGCGTGCGCCACTCGACCAGCGCCGAGCCCAGCACGAGCAGCGTTCCCAGACCGATCAGGATGTTGCTGACCGGCAGCCGTGACACGAGGACGAAACCGGTGCAGACGGTGCCGAAGATCGCCCCGACGGTGCCGACGCCGGACAGCCGGCCGACGACCGTTCCGGTCTCGGCGAGGCTGGTGAGCCGCAGCTTGGTCACGATCGGCGTCACCGCGGACAGCAGCGCGCCCGGCACGAGGATGGTCAGGGACGCGATCAACAGCAGCATCCCCGGTGCCCAGTGCGCGGTGGCGCGGAGCACGGCAGGGGTCAGCGCGACCACCGCGCCGGATATCCCCAGGCAGGGACCGAGGAGCCGGGACGGATCGACCTGATCCGCGAGACGTCCCCCCAGCCAGGAGCCGAGGGCGATCGCCGTGAGGGCGATGCTGATCACCATGGTGCTGGTCTCGAGCGTGAGGCCGAGGTAAGGGGCCAGCAGGCGAAGGGCGACGATCTCGACCACCAGGACCGCGGACGAGGAAGCGAAGACGAGCACGGCGGCAACGCGGGCACCCAGGCCGTGGCCGCGTGGCGCGCCCTCGGCGACGGGCGAGGCGGACGATCCGGTCACGGACGCCATCCTCGCACGCGACGCAGCCGCCGGACGGCACTGAGACGGTTTCGCATTCCCTCCGGTCACCTGACGCACTCCTGCGACAACGCCCGCGCCGCCACGCCGGGTTGAACAGGTGGCCGCTCCGGATCGCGAACCCGGCAAGGGGCTCGCGGACGCGGCCCGGCTCCGAACGCCGCGGCTCAGACCCCGTCCAGGGGCTGCTGGGAGCCGGGACCAGCCCGTCCTCGACCAGGCCGGCGAGGACGGCCTCGCCGAGGGCCCGCACGGCGGACTGCGGCCGGACCATGACGGTGAACTCCATGATCCGGCCGTCGTCGTCGAAGCGCAGCAGGTCGATTCCGTGGATCTCCCTGCCGCCCGCCGTGGCGCGGAAGAACAGCACCGCGGACGGCGCGGTGGCCCCGCCGGCGCTGGTCTGCGCCGTGCTCCCATAGTCATCAATCTGAGTAGTCATTTTCATGACTATCATGGGGGCCTGTGGAGTGACAGAGGCATGCGAGGAGAGCGGACCCCATGGCGCTACGGCACGCCGTGCTGGCGGCACTGCTCGACGGCGAACTCAGCGGCTACCAGCTGGCCAAGGCGTTCGACGTCGGCGTGGCGAACTTCTGGTACGCCCAGCCGCAACAGCTCTACGCCGAACTGGCCCGGCTGGAGCAGGAGGGACTGGTCTCCGGCCGGGAAGTGGTGCAGGAGAGCCGCCCGAACAAGCGGTTGTTCCATGTGACGGACGCCGGCCTGGCGGAACTGGAGAGCTTCACGGCCGCATCGGCCAGACCGGCCTTCATCCGCGACGACCTGCTCGTCAAGGTGCAGGCCGTCGACCGGGTCGACTCCACCGCCCTCGTCGCCCAGCTCACCGAACGCGCCCACATCGCCGAGGCCAGGATCGATCTCTTCGGAAAGCTGCTGCGCCGCCTGCGCGGTGACCGTACGGAGGAGGAGTTCCTCCGCCACGGCGACCGCATCGGCCCCTACCTGACCTGTCTGCGCGGTGTGGCCTTCGAGCAGGAGAACCGGGACTGGTGCGTGCGCACGGTCGCCGTCATCGAGGAGAGGCGGCAGCCCCGTGCCCGGCACTGAAAGAGCGTATCTGCGCTATGTCGCCCTGGGCGACAGCCAGACCGAGGGCCTCGGCGACGGCGACGACACCACCGGACTGCGTGGCTTCGCCGACCGCCTCGCCGAACACCTCGCCCGGCACGAGCCCTCCCTCGAGTACGCCAACCTGGCCGTACGAGGCCGCCTCGCCGCGCAGATACACACCGGGCAGCTGGCTCCGGCCCTCGCCCTGCGGCCCGACCTGGCCACCGTGGTCGCCGGGGTGAACGACCTGCTGCGTCCCCGTTTCGACGCCGACGAGGTCGCCGCCCACCTCGAGGCGATGTTCGCCGCACTCACCGCCGCGGGTGCCCACGTGGCCACGATCACCATTCCGGACCCCGCCCGTATCAGCCCGCTCGCGCGCCCCCTGGTCCCGCGCGTCACGGCGCTGAACCAGCGCATCCGCCGGGCAGCCCGCCGCCACGGCGTCACCGTCGCGGAGACCGCCCTCCACCCCGTGGCCGGCGACTCCCGCCTGTGGAGCTCCGACCGCCTCCACGCCAACTCCCTCGGCCACGAGCGCATCGCCGCCGCCCTCGCCCACGCCCTCCGCCTCCCCGGAAGCGACGACGCCTGGACCCAGCCCCTGCCCCGGGCCCCCGTACCCACCCGCTGGAACGTCGCGAGCAACGAACTCCGCTGGGCCACGGGCTTCCTGGGCCCCTGGCTCATCCGGCGCCTGAAGCGTCAGTCCTCGGGAGACGGCCGTACCGCCAAACGCCCCCTGCTCCTCCCCCTGCGCACGGACGACGGCGACCCTTCGAGGGCCGGCGCTCACTGACCGCGCGGTCGGGCCGCCGGGACTGATGCCCGACCGAGAGGACTCCCACGGACAGGATCGTCGGGCTGATCGACGGTGTGCTGCGCCACGACGTCATCGACACCTGCCTCGCCGGCTCCTCCGTGCTCGGCGGACCCCGCCCGGCCTGCGACGCGGACGTGCCGGTCGTCTCCCGCCCGCACACCGCCCCGCCCTTGAGGACGCCCGTCAGCGCGCCCCGGGCTCGCCGAAGATCAGAGCGAGTTGGGCATCGAGCGCCGCGACCGCGTCCTTCTCGGTGTACTGCCGCGAGAGCAACTGCATGCCGAGGCCGTCGACGAGCGCCATCAGGCCGATCGCCGCGACCTCGGGGTCGATGCCGCCGGCTCCGGCCGCCCGTAGCTGCTGCGCGACGAATCCGCGCAACCCCGCGGCGTCCCCGCGCAGCCCTTCCCGGATCGCCGGCTTCACCGCGGCGTAGGCGAGGAACGCGAGCCCGACGTGACCCTCCAGCCGTCGGGTGTCATCGAGCGGCAGGATCTGGAGCAGCACCCCCCGCACGAACTCGCGCGGAGACCCCGGTGCTGCCGCCGCCTCGGAGCGGGCACGGACCCGGTCCGCGACCATGCCGAGCGCGAAGGTCATCATCTCGTCCTTGGTGCGGAAGTAGTGCTGGACCATCCCGGTCGAAACGCCCGCCTCGGCCGCCACCTGCCGCAGGCTCACCCCTTCCAGCCCTTCCGTGGCGGCGAGCCGCATCAGTGCGTCGGCGATCAGTTCCCGGCGTTCACGGTGGTCGACCTTGCGTGGCATGCGGCCAGTTTACATTGCACCTGTATTGTCTCAGGGAGACATTGCAGTCGTATTGCAAAAGGATGCGGTCGGCCGGGCAGAACGCGGCCGGCACGAAGGAGGCGGGCGGCATGACGGTGCTCGAGTTGGCGGCGATCGGCAGCGGTCGGCAGAACCTGGTGGGCGGCAAGGCCGCCGGTCTCGCCGGGCTGATCGGCATGGGCGAGCGGGTGCCGGACGGCTTCTGCGTGACGACCGAGGCATACCGGAGCGGGGAGGTGCCGCGCGACGAGGTGCTCGCGGCATACGAACGCCTCGGCGGCGGACCGGTCGCGGTCCGCTCCAGCGCCACCGCCGAGGACCTGCCGCACGCCGGCTTCGCCGGCCAGCAGGACACCTACCTCGGCGTCACGGGCGGTCCGGCGCTGATCGAGGCGATCGAGGCGTGCTGGGCCTCGTTGCACACCGAGCGCGCGACCGCCTACCGCGAGGCCAACGGCGTCCCGCACGCCACGGTGCGGATGGCAGTCGTCGTGCAGCGCATGGTCGATGCCGACGTCGCGGGCGTGCTGTTCACCGCCGACCCGCTGACCGGTTCGCGCAGTGTGAGCGTGGTCGACGCGGCACCGGGACCGGGGACGGCGGTCGTCGACGGATCGGCGGCAGCGGACCACTACGTACTGGACGGTACCGAGGAGGCTGAGCGCGGCTGTCTCTCCCCGGCCCGTCTCGAGGAACTGCGGGCAGCGGGGGAGCGGATCAGGGACCGCCTCGGCGCGGAGCAGGACATCGAGTGGGCCTACGACCACGACGGGAGGCTGTGGCTGCTGCAGGCGCGCCCGATCACCACTCTCTTTCCCGCCCCTCCACCGAGCGACAAGCCGGGGCCGCGGCTGTACGTCGAGTTCGGCCATGTCCAGGGGATGCTGCAGCCCGCCACACCGATGGGCATGTCGACGCTGAAATCGATGCTGGCGGGCATGCTCGCGGTGTTCGGCCTCACGGTGGAGATCGTCGACATCGGCGGTCGGCTGTACGGCGACCTGACCGACGCGCTGCGCGACCCCTCGACGCGCCGGCGGCTCGTCGGGCTGATGGCGGTCGACTTCGGGCCGCGTGCACAGCAGGTGGTCGAACATCTCCTCGACGACCCGCGGTTCGCACCGCGCAAGGCTCCCCGCACACGCAACACCGCCGCCCTGAGGACGGCTCCGAAGGCGGCCGCGGGGATCCTCGGCGCGCTGGCCCGACCCGCGCGAGCGCGGGCCAGGGTCTTCGACGAGATCGAACGCCTCCGCCGGCAGCCGGTCACCGACCCGGCCACGGCGGCGGATCTGCTGGACCTGGTGGAACGGGAGGAAACGGAGGGAAGCGCGCTCGCCGACGCGATCGTCTGGCCCGTCGTCAGCGGACTCGCCGTCTCCGCCGCACTGCCGCCGCTGCTCAAGGGCGTGGCGAGCGAGGACGAGATGCGCACGGTGCTCGGCGGCATGCCGTACAACGTCACGATCGAGATGGACCTGGCCCTGTGGGAGGTGGCCCGGCGGGCGCAGCCGCACCGCGAGTTGCTCCTCGGCACCCCGCCACCGGAACTCGCCGCGGCCCAACTGGCCGGCAAGCTCCCTGACGTCGGCCTCGACGCGTTCCTCGAGAGGTACGGCATCCGGTCGGCGGCCGAGGTCGACGTCGGCGTACCGCGGTGGTCCGAGAACCCGACGCCGGTGTTCACGATGCTCGCCAACTGCCTGCGCGTCACCGATCCCGGGCAAGCCCCGGATCGCCGCTTCGAACGCGCCGCCGAGAGAGCCGAGTCGATGCTCACCGAACTCGCCCGCCGGGCCCGTCGCAAGCACGCGCTGCGGGGCCGCCTCGCCGGTTTTCTCCTGCGCAGAGCAAGGGAGTTGTCCGGACTGCGCGAGGCGGGGAAGTTCGCCGGGCTCTACGCCCTGCGCGACCGTCGCCGCCGCCTCCTCCTGATCGGCGCGGAGCTCCACGCCAGGGGCTTGGTCGTCGCCGCTGACGACGTGATGTTCCTCGAACTCCACGAGTTGCGCCGGGCGGTGGAAACCGGTACCGACCCGCGCGACACGATCGCCGCCCGGCGCGCGGAGTACGAGCGCGAACTGCGCCGTCGCACCGTTCCGGTCGCTCTGCTCTCCGACGGTACGGATGTGGAGACGCTCCTGCCGGCCCCGCCGTCCGACGCCCGGTCGCTCACCGGCATGGGCGCTGCGTCCGGTCGCGTCACCGGCCGCGCCCGTGTGGTCCGTGACCCCGCCGGCGCGTTCATCGCACCCGGGGAGATCCTCGTCACCCCCACGACCGACCCGGGCTGGACCCCGCTGTTCCTCACGGCAGGCGGGCTCGTCACGGAGACCGGTGCCGTGACGGCCCACGGACCGACGGTCGCCCGCGAGTACGGCATCCCTGCCGTCATCTGCGTTCCGGCCGCCACGGAACGCATCCGCACGGGTCAGCTGATCACCGTCGACGGCGCCACGGGCAGGGTCACGCTGGACGACTGAAGGGAACACCGGGACGCGGGGCGGCGCGCACCGTCCTCGCGCTCTGCCGCCCGCGTGCCGTCCTCTCCACCGGCATCTTCTACAACTCGCCGGTGAGCGCTTCGGCCAGCCGGCGCCATTCGGCGCGTGGCAGTCCCGCGCCACCCTCGTCGGCGGTGAGCACCTGGAGGGCGACGTGGTCGGCGCCGGCGTCGAGGTACTCCCGTGTCCGGGCCTTCACGCGTTCGGCGTCGCCGAGGGCGAACAGGGCGTCGAGGAGACGGACGCTGCCGCCGCCCTCGAAGTCGGTCTCCGTGAACCCCAGGCGCAGCAGGTTGTCGGTGTAGTTGGGCAGCCGAAGGTACATTCCCAGCATGTTCCGCGCAGTGGTGCGGGCCCGGTCGGCATCCGTGTCGAGGACGACCGACAGCTCGGGGGCGAGCAGCGCATCGGGGCCGAGCACGGCGCGCGCCTGCGCCGTGTGCTCCGCGGTGACGAGGTACGGGTGGGCGCCCAGCGTCCGCCCGGCCGCGAGTTCGAGCATCTTCGGGCCGAGCGCCGCGAGGACCCGATGACCGGGGTCCACGGGCGGCGTGGCGGCGTCGAGTGCGTCGAGGTACGCCACCATCGCGCTGTACGGCTTCGCGTACTGCGGCACCATCGGGCCATGGCTGACGCCCAGACCGAGAACGAATCGCCCACGCGCGCTGGCGTCGATCGCCGCGATACGTGCCGCCACCTCCTCGGCGGTGTGGTCCCAGATGCTGAGGATGCCGGTGGCCACGGTGACCGTACGGGTGGCGGCGACGACCGCCGCCGCGTCGTCGGGAGAGGGGCTGCCTCCGACCCAGAGCGTGCCGTATCCGAGTTCCTCCAGCTCGGCGGCCGCGTCAGCGATCGCCGCTCTGCCCGCGCCGTTCGCCCGCGACGTGTGCAGGGCGCTGCTCCAGATACCGACCCGTCCGAATGCCTCGCGCGTCTCAGAAGTCATGGTGTGATCAACAGCGACTGCCTCCCGCTATTCCCGGCGGGGCGGGCATTCACCCGTTTCCCGCACTCCACCGCGCGCCACTGCCCGCACCGGGTGCCGCTCACTCGTAACGCAGGCGCAGCGACTCCCGTTCGGCCTCCTCGATCTGCTCGACGGTCAGGCCCGGCAGGTTCAGCTGGGCCAGCGTCACCTCGGCGCTGGTCGGCTGGGCGTCGGCAGGGACCCACCGCTCCGGTTGCCAGGCGTGGGAGCGCATCAGCGACTTCGGGCAGTGCGGATAGACCTGCTCGACATCCACCACGATCGCCGTGACCGGGGGCTTGCCGACGGCAGTGAGCCGGGCGAGGAGCTCCGGGCGCGCCGAGACACAGGCGCGGCCGTTGACGCGCAGCGTGGTCGGGCGGCCGGGGATGAGGAAGAGCAGTCCCACGCGTCCGGTCTCCAGCACGTTGTGCAGGGTGTCGAGCCGTTTGTTGCCGGTCGCGTCGGGGATCACCAAGGTCCGTTCGTCCAGCACCGAGACGAACCCGGCCGGGCCGCCACGCGGCGTCACGTCCGCCCGGCCCCCGACGTCCGCACTGCCGATGAACACCAGTGAGGAACAGCCGATCAGCGCCCGGGTCTCGTCCGTGAGGTGGTCGATCTCCTTGCGGAGCGCGTTCGGGTTCGGCTGCGGGTAGAGCTCGCGCAACTGCTCCGGGCTGGTGAGGGCGTCCGCCCGGAGGGATTCGAAGAGCACGCCGGCGGTCCCAGTGTCGATCATCATACGGACGAACCTAGAAGACGGCGGAGGCTGTACGTGGGCCGACGCGTGATCCCGCCCGCCTCGGCCGGCCGGCCGGCACGGCACTGCGCCGACCGGGCAGCACCCGAATCAGTGATCCTGACCCCACGCCGACCCGCCCCCGACCAGCCCGTCAGCCGGTCCCACGCAACGCGGGAACCTCAGACCACGGTGCGGCGGCACTCCTGGACGGACATGCTCGTACGGGACGAGAGGAACGATGCGCACGTGCCGAACGGAGGCGTCCTTGAAGACAGCCCTGTGCCTAGCCCTGGCAACCCTTGTGTCCACGGGGGCCACCGCGGCCACGGTGCCCGTCACGACTGCCTCGACCGCCGCCGAACCACTGCGATACGTCGCGCTCGGCGATTCCTATGCGGCCACCCCCCTGGTCCCGCCCCCCGACCCGGCCGACCCGGCGTGCCTTCGCTCCCTCGCCGGCTATCCGGGCATCGCCGCCAAGGCCCTCGACGCGGAACTCACCGACGTCAGCTGCTCCGCTGCCACCACCGACCACCTGACCTCCCCCCAGTACCCGGGCACCGCACCCCAGTACGCCGCGCTCACACCCGACACCGACATCGTCAGCATCACCATCGGCGGCAACGACACCGGCCTCTTCGACGAAGCGCTGGGCTGCGTCAACATTCTGCCCAGCCCGCACGGCACCAGCTGCGCGGAAGAGAACAGCGCCGGTGGCACCGACAGGGTCAGGGACCGCATCAACGCCTGGGCGCCGACCTTCGTCACCGTCCTGGACGAGATCGCCCGGCGGGCTCCGAACGCCGAGGTCTTCGTCGTCGGTTACGGCAACTACATCCGCACCGACGGCTGTTACCCCGTCCAGCCCTTCTGGAAGGAGGACGCCAACTACCTCCAAAGCGCGATCAACCACCTCAGCACCGTGCTCGAGCAGGCGGCCGGGAAGCACGGCGCCGTGTTCGTCGACACCTACACCCCGGGCATCGGACACGACATCTGTGCCGCTCCCGCCGACCGCTACATCGAGGGCCTGCTCCCCACCGGCGCGGCCATGCCTTTGCACCCCAACAGCCAGGGGGCACGGGCCGTAGGCGACGTCCTCGCCAACGCCGTCCGCACGACGCTGACGGAGTGACAAGCTCCCGGTGCGACGCCGGGCGGCGACTCACACATCGGCGTCGTGCAGGGCCGCCAGCACGCGAACCGCTCCGTCCTCACCGCTCAGACGCTCGGCGATGCGGCGGGACCGGATCCGGTACGCCGGGTCGCCCACCGCGTGCCGCAAGGCGTCGGCCAGCCGCGTCGCCGTCACATGCCGGTACGGGATGTGAGTGGGGGCACTGCCCAGCGCGGTGAGCCGGGCCGCCCAGAAGTACGCGTCCAGCTGGCCGGGCACGGGAACGGCCGGCACTCCCGCCCGCAGACCGGCCGCCGTGGTACCCGCGCCGCCGTGGTGCACCACGGCGGCCATACGGGGGAACAGCCACGCGTGCGGCACATCGGAGACGGTCAGCACGTCCTCGGCGTCCACATGGAGATCCGTCCAGCCGGACTGCACGATTCCGCGCAGTCCCGCCTTGCGCAGGGCGCGGGTGATCAGCGCGCCGAGACGCTCGGTGTCGGCTGCCACGAAACTGCCGAGGCCGACGAAGACCGGCGCAGGTCCGGCCTGCAGAAAGGCGGTCAGCCGGTCGTCCGGTCGCCACCCGGCAGGGTGTACGGGCCACCAGTAGCCGCAGACATGGGCCCGGCCGGGCCAGTCCCGGGGTGGCGGCACCACTGCGGGGCTGAACCCGTGGCAGATCGTGCGACTGCGCGGAGCCCGCCCGGCCGCGCCCGCCGGCCGCCCCGGCAGACCCAGCTGGCGGCGCAGGTCCGCGACGGCCGGAGCGAAAGCGCGGCTGGTGACAGAGCGCAGCACGGTCGCGGCCAGCATGTTGCCCCGTTGCCCCAGAGAACGCCGGCCGCCCAGCACAGGCGGCGGGAACGCACCGGTCGGAAGGACGGGCTGCAGGTAGATTCCGAGGCGGGGCAGGCTCAGCGCCTCACAGATGGGGCCGCACAACGGGTCGGCGAGCGCGGAGGCGAGGACCACGTCGGTCCCTTCCTGAGCCGCCGCCAGCATTCCGCTTCCCAGCCGGGACAGGAACGCGCGCCCCAGCCGCAGCGTCCGGACCACCCTCGCGGGTCCGTTCGCGGCACGCACCAGCCTCTGCCCGTCCACCGACTCGAACAGGACCTCGGGGTCGGCGGACAACGGCCGGAACTCCAGCTCCTGCGCGCGCACCGCGTCGACGAAGCGCGAATGCGTGGCCAGCGCCACCGAATGCCCAGCCGCCCGTAGCCGCACACCCAGCCCGATGCAGGGAGCCACGTCACCCCAGGACCCCACTGTGACGATCAGTAGACGCACGCACACAGTATGTCGCCCGTAGTCCCGCTGACGACGTGTCGCCACCGCGCCGGCACCTGCTCGTGTCGCGCCACCCGAGGCGACCAGGGCGTCGTCCTGCTCGGACCGGGGATGGGCGAGCCCCGACGACACGGCACCCACCACACACCTATGATCGGTTTTCATTCGATATGCCGTATATGTGTCAGGGAGTGGACCGGCCCGGCCAACGACTCGACCAAGGACTCCGTATGCGCGACGCCGATGCCCACCCCACGGACACGGCGACCGCCGTCCGGAACCGGGCGGCGAAACTGACACTGCCGACCCTGACGGCCATGGTCGTCGGTTCGATGGTCGGCGCCGGGGTCTTCTCGCTCCCGGCCCGCTTCGCCGAGGAGACCGGCGTCGCCGGAGCGCTCATCGCCTGGACCGTGGCCGGAACCGGCATGCTGATGCTCGCGTTCGTCTTCCAGAGCCTGGCCGTGCGCCGGCCCGACCTCGACGCCGGCGTGTACGCCTATGCCAAGGCCGGCTTCGGCGAATACCTGGGCTTCTTCTCCGCGTTCGGCTACTGGGCGAGCGCCTGTGTCGGCAACGTGACCTACTGGGTGCTGATCATGTCCACGGTGGGCGCGATCTGGCCCGCGCTGGGCGAGGGCGACACACTGCTCGCCGTGGTCCTGTCCTCGCTCGGGCTGTGGCTGTTCTACGTCCTCATCCGGCGCGGGGTGAAAGAGGCCACCCTCATCAACAAGATCGTCACGGTGGCGAAGATCATCCCGATCGTCGTCTTCGTGATCCTGGCACTCTTCTCCTTCGAAGCGGACGTGTTCGCCGACAACTTCGGCGGCGCCGACTACGCGGGCTCCCTGTTCAGCCAGGTCCGCGGCACCATGCTGATCACCGTCTTCGTGTTCCTCGGCGTCGAGGGCGCGAGCGTCTACTCACGGCACGCGAAGCGCCGCGAGGACGTCGGACGGGCCACCGTCCTCGGCTTCCTGAGCGTGTTCGCGGTCTTCGCCTCGGTCACGATCGTCTCGTACGGAGTTCTCCCCATGGGCGAGATCGCCGAGCTGCGCCAGCCGTCCATGGCCGCCGTACTGGAGCAGGCGGTCGGCACCTGGGGCAAGGTGTTCATCAGCACCGGACTGATCGTCTCCGTGCTCGGCGCCTATCTGGCCTGGACTCTGATGGCCGCCGAAGTGCTCTTCGTGGCCGCCCGGGACGACGACATGCCCCGCTTCCTCCGGCGTGCCAACGCCGACGACGTCCCCGTGCCGGCACTGCTGATGTCCACGCTGCTGACCCAGACCGTGCTGATCATCACCTGGTTCTCGGACGACGCCTTCGACTTCGCCCTCAATCTGACCAGCTCCCTGACGCTCATCCCGTTCCTGCTCGCGGCGGCCTTCGCGCTGAAGATCACGCTGCGGCCGGACGGCCTCACCCGCGGCCGGGCCACCCGCACCGGACTCGCCGTGGCCCTGCTGGCGACGCTCTACACCGCGTTCCTGCTCTTCGCGGCCGGCCTGAAGTTCGTCCTGGTGTCCTTCATCTTCTACGCACCGGCCACGGTCCTCTTCGTCATGGCACGGCGCGAACAGGGACGCCGGGTGTTCTCACCCCGCGAACTCGTCATCCTGGCGGTCTCCCTCACCGGAGCCGTGCTCGGTGTGGTCGCCCTGGCCGCCGGCTGGATCGAACTGTGAACCGCCGCCGCTCCCGCTTCGCACGAAAGGCACACCAGTGACTTCCGACGTCACCACCGGCACCACCACCCGCCCCCTCGGTGTGCACTCGGAGGTGGGCCGGCTGCACAAGGTCCTGGTCTGCGCACCCGGACTCGCACACCGCCGGCTCACTCCCACCAACGCGGACGACCTGCTCTTCGACGACGTGATGTGGGTGGAGAACGCCCAGCGCGACCACGCCGACTTCGTCGCCGAGCTGACCCGGCGGGGAGTCGAGGTCGTCGAACTGCACGAACTCCTCGCCGACACCATGGCCCTGCCCGGTGCCCGCGACTGGCTGCTCGACCGCAAGATCGTTCCCAACGAGGTCGGACTGGGCCTCATCGACTCCACCCGCGCCTTCCTGGAGACCCTCCGGCCGCACGCCCTGGCCGAGTTCCTCATCGGCGGCCTCGCCACCACCGACCTGCCGGAGGAGTACCGGCCCGGCTACGTGGCCCTGGCCCGGGAGTCCAGCGGGACCCGCGAGTATCTGATGCCGCCGCTGCCCAACACCCTCTACACCCGGGACACCACCTGCTGGCTCTACGGCGGGGTCACCCTCAACCCGCTGTACTGGCCCGCCCGGCACGACGAGACCCTGCTGATGAAGGCCGTCTACACCTTCCACCCCGGCTTCCGGGACGCGACCGTCTGGTGGGGCGACCCCGAACTCGACTGGGGCCAGGCCACCTTCGAGGGCGGCGACATCATGCCGGTCGGCGCCGGTGTCGTCCTGATGGGCATGAGCGAGCGCACCTCCCGCCAGGCGATCACCCAGGTCGCCGGAGCCCTCTTCGACCAGGGCGCCGCCGAGCACGTCATCGTCGCCGGCATGCCGAGACTGCGGTCCGCCATGCACCTGGACACCGTGTTCACCTTCGCCGACCGCGACATCGTGACCCTCTACCCGAAGATCATGGACGGGGTCCACACCTTCTCCCTGCGGCCCAGCGACAAGGAGCCGGGACTGGAGATCACCGACGAGGGATCGGCGGCGTTCACCGACGTGGTCGCCAAGGCGCTGGACCTGCGGGAGCTGCGCGTGATCGAAACCGGCGGCGACATCTACGCCTCCGAACGCCAGCAGTGGGACAGCGGCAACAACGCCGTCGCCCTCGAACCCGGGGTCGTCTTCACCTACGACCGCAACACCCAGACCAACACACTGCTGCGCGACGCCGGTGTCGAGGTCCTCGAGATCGTCGGCGCGGAACTCGGCCGCGGGCGGGGCGGCGGCCACTGCATGACGTGTCCGCTGATCCGCGAGCCGGCGGGCTACTGAAGGGACGGCGCCCGACACCCGATCGGCGGACATGACACGTCGTCTCACCTACGCGGCGGCCCGGATTCAGCGCCATTCGGGTGGCCTCAACGGCCGGTTCCCAACCGGCGTGGCTTCGGCATCGAATTCCCGACGAGACCCCGATCACCCTGTTCGGGGCCATCCGACCTGGGAGTGTCATGCACATCCGTACCGCAGCAACCGCCGGCGCCGTTCTCGCCGCCGTCTGTGCCGCCCCCGCACTCGCGGCCACCGACCAGACACCGGCTTCATCCCAGCACCGGAGTCCGACGGCCGTCGGACTGACCAGCGACCAGCGCCTGGTCGAGTTCGACGTCGACAAGCCCGCCGCGACCTGGGCGCGGGGCAGGATCTCCGGCTTGGCCGAGGACACCAAGCTCGTGGGCATCGACTTCCGCGTGCAGAACGAGAAACTGTACGGCGTCGGCGACAAGGGGGGCATCTACACCCTCAGCGCCCGAGCCAAAGCCAAGAAGGTCTCCCAGCTGACCGTCGCACTGTCCGGCACCGCGTTCGGAGTGGACTTCAACCCGGCCGCCAACCGGCTGAGAGTGATCTCCAACACCGGGCAGAACCTGCGCCACAACATCGACGACCCGGCCGCCCCCCAGACCACCACCGTCGACGGCACGCTCACCAACCCCACCACCCCGCCCTCCACCGCCAGGGGCGTCACCGGCGCCGCCTACACCAACAACGACCTCGACCCGGCCACCGCGACCACGCTGTTCGACCTCGACACCATGGCCGACCGGATCTCGCTGCAGTCCCCAGCCAACGCAGGAACCCTCGCCCCCGTCGGCAACCTCGGCGTCGATGCCGCCCTGAACGCCGGCTTCGACATCCACTACAGCCGAGCCACCGGCATGAACCACGGCTACGCCACCCTCAAAACGGCCGGCACCCACCGCCTGTACGCGATCAACATCCTCACCGGCAGAGCCACCAGCAAGGGCGCCTTCCCGAAGGCACACCAGGTCACGGACCTGGCACTGCCCATCGACCAGAAGTAGCCACCCAAGAGCGGCAGTGAGGGCCCGCAGGACGCACTCCTGCGGGCCGCCTTCGTAACGTACATGGCTAAACGGGACGAGTTGCTCGCCGCCGTCAGGAGGACATGGCCAAGGCCAGGGAGGCGACCGCGGTGGCGAGGAAGAAGCAGGGAAACGCAAGGTTGTGGAGTACCCGAGCGCGCAGATGGAAGGCGAGCGCGCCCAGATAGAACAGGACGAGACCGCAGGCCGCGGCGACGCCGAGGGGGCGTAGTGCGGCGACGAAGAGGCCGAGGAGGAGGCCCGCCGCACCGGCCAGCTTGAGGGCGGCCAGCCAGGGAAGCCAGGATCGGGGGACACCCACCTCCGCCGAGTTGGCGAGCACGAAGCGCGCCCCGGTGAGGTCGGCGGCGGCGACACCGACGTTGACGGCGGCGGTGAGCAGGGTGACGACGAGGAGCGCGAGCTGGGAACCGGTCATGCGTCCAGGGTCCGCAGGCACCTCGGCACCGTCCAATACCTGCTTCTATAACCTGACGGCATGGACGTGGACACGCGCCTGCTCCGGTACTTCACCGCAGTGGCGGAGGAGGGCAGCCTGACGGGGGCCGCACAGCGGCTGTTCGTCTCGCAGCCTGCGCTGACCAAGCAGATCCGGCGCCTGGAGGACGCTCTCGGCGTACGGCTCTTCGCGCGTTCGCGGTCGGGGATGGAGCTGACCGAGGCCGGCCGTGAGCTTG
Source organism: Streptomyces sp. NPDC030893 (assembly GCF_055571535.1). Taxonomy (NCBI): domain Bacteria; kingdom Bacillati; phylum Actinomycetota; class Actinomycetes; order Kitasatosporales; family Streptomycetaceae; genus Streptomyces; species Streptomyces sp. NPDC030893. The sequence goes on from NZ_JBVIFC010000010.1 coordinate 243,355, forward strand.
CCTCGCGGGTGCCCGCACTGCTGGAGGGCTGGGACGAGGCGGTGCGGGCGACCGGCCGGGCGGCGCGGGTGCTGCGCCTGGGCTTCCTGGACGCGGGCGCGGTGGGAGCCGTCCCCGAGGTGATCGCCGGGTTCCGCCGTGCGCAGCCGGACTGGCGGGTGGAACTGCGGCAGTTCGACTGGTCGGACCCGAGCGTCGGCCTGGCCCGTGGCGAGGTGGATGCCGCAGTGGTGCGTTTGCCCTTCCCGGGGCAGGAAGGCTTCGCGGTGCGGGAGTTGTTCGCTGAGGACCGTGGGGTGCTGCTGCCCGCTCGGCACCCGCTGGCGAACAAGGAGACGGTGGAGTTCCGCGAGCTGTGGAACGAGCCGTTCGTTGCTGCCGGAGCCGAGACCGGAGCCTGGAGGGAACACTGGCTGGCGGCAGAGGAACGGGACGAGCACCCCATCAGGGTCGGCGCCGTCACCAGCCGCCCCGACGAGTGGCTCGGAGCGGTGGCCGGCGGCTGCGTGGCGCTGGCCCCAGCATCGGCGGCCCGGTTCCACTCCCACCCGGATGTGGTGTTCCGTGCGGTCCGCGGGGTCTCACCGAGCCGGGTGGGGCTGGCCCGGCCGCGGCGGCGGATGCACGAAGCGGCGCTGAACGAACTGCTGGATGCCATCATCCGGCGGCTGAGTCGGAGATGAGGACAGGGCCGAGACCACCGGCGGAGTGAGACCGTGCGTCCTCGGCAAGGGAGCGGGCAGCGCGACCGCTGCTCTCGCGGTGGTCTTCAGGCTCGTCGAGTTCCCCCAGCACCGCTGGCGAGCCGTGAAGGCACCCCGTCCCGTCGCACTCTTCCGGGCCGGAGCCGGCTTCGAGCGCGGCCACCACGTCGGCCACTCCGGGACTCACGCCGCCTTGACCACCCACAGCCGAACCACTGAACCGGGCAATGGGTCTGCGTGAGGCATTGTGGCCGGGCCGGGCGCGATCGACTTGAGTCAGCCGGCCGCTTCGACGTACGACGCCAAGTTGGCCAGCGAGGAGGCGATCCCAGCCTCGTGGTCCGCTTGGTCGATGCCGGGCGGCACGTCCGTGGCGGTGACGGTCACCTCGGTCCCGTCACCGGCGGTGGCGAGGTGCCAGGTCATCGTCATGGTGCCTGCGTACGACGGGTCGTCGGCCTCGAACACCACCCGCTGCACCACACGCTCCGGTGGCACCAGGTCGGCGAACCCGACCTCGACGACATCCGTCGCCTCTGAGGTCTTGCCGGGGCTGTCGGCGGAGTCGAGGTAGGTGAGGACCATCCGGAACCCGCCGCCAGGCCGGAGATCCCACCGTTCGACCCGACCGCGCATGCCGTCCGGCGGCAGCCAGGCCTCGAGCGACTCCCGGTCGAGAAGGGCGCCGTAGACAGTTGCCGGTGGTGCCGCGATGACCCGGCTGACGCGGTCGGTCCTGCTCATGGCCCGATCCTAGGACCAAATGATCTGCTGAGCCCCTACTCGCGGAAACCGAGGTCGGCCAACGCCCCGCGGCCGGCGGCAGCCTGGGCAACGACGTCCTTGACCCCGTGATCGTCACCGGCTGCACCGTCCTCCGGACCCGCAAGTCCACCCCGGGCCAGAAAGACGCCGACCGCGTCCTCGCCTTCGGACGCGCACCGGCCGAGCACGCCTTCGCCCACCTCAAGAACTGGCGGTTCCTCACCAAGCTGCGCACCGACCCGCCCGTGCTGACGGCGGTCAAGTCATGACCGGTGCGGAGGCAACCCTCCACGCCCCCGCCGGGTCATATGGACATGATCAGACCCCTTGACCGTACAGGTGCGGTGCTCGCTCTGGCGTCCCTGCTCCTGACCGCCTGCTCCGGCGACCACGAGACCCCGGCCGAGTCCCCCGCCAAGCACCCCGTCTTCGACCAGAAGCGCGGCCTCCAGGTCTTCCACGCCCTGCGTCAGACACAGAAGGCGGGCAGTGCCGACTTCGTCCACACCATGACCTTCGCATCGAAGAAGGGCCGGGCAGTGCAGACCGTCAGCGGACGGATGGACTTCGCGAAGGGAACAGGCGAGGCGACCACGAAGTGGCGGCTGCCGAAGGGATTCCCCCGGGAAACGAAGGACACGCTCCTGGGCATCACCCCGGGCAAGGGCAACGCCGCCCCCTCGGCACGCCTCCTCGTCGACCCCCAGCACATCCACTACCGCGCCGGGTCTGCGACGTACTGGCTCCAGTACACGACGGGCAACACAGGCCCGGACCTCGGCATCGACAGCATCGACCACCTGCGCGGATCCGAAGGACCGGTCGGCGGCACCCTCCTCGAAGGACTCGGTGCCACGAAGGCGACGACCCGGCGGACCGACGGCTCCCGTCACACCTACGAGGCGGAGATGCCCACCAGCACCGCCGAGCAACTGTTCCCCGGGGATCTCAGGCGCGAACTCTCCGTCCCCTTCCCCGCCGGATCCGCCGGCAAGAGCGACCCGCTGCCGGCCACCGTCTCCGTGGACGGCCGGGGACGCATCACACACGTGCGAGCCGACCTCTCCACGACCCTGGGCAAAAAGGGCAGCGCGTTCGAGGACATGACCTCCCTGATCATCGACCTCCGACTCTCCCGACACGGTGCCTCGGAGCCCGCCGCGACGCCCGACGGCCCCGTCCGACCGGCCCGCCTGGCGGTCCGTTCCGCCGACTCGGTGAAGCCAGGTGGCTGCATCGACTTCAGCACGGGCCAGCGGCTCCTGGACACCGTCGTGGACGTGCCGTGCTCGGACGCGCACGACGGCAGGGTCTTCGCCCAGAGAAAACTCGGGGGTCCCTACCCGGGCAGCACTGCCGCCCGAGAGAAGGCCGACGCCGCCTGCCTCGCCGCCTACGACACCGCCCCCGGGCGATGGATCTCCGAGGCGGGCCGGGCAGGACACTACTGGTACATGTGGTCGAAGCGAGAAGAATGGGAACAGAGCGGGGGACACGCCACCTGCTACGTCGTCACCACCAGGGGTACCACCTGAAACCTGCGACGCACAGGATGAAAGAGGTTCACCGACCTTCACGGAGCCGGTCGCGGCAAGCTTCACAGACCTGTTCGGACATTGGCTTCCCGTCGCCGCAAGGCCGAGGACCGGCCGACCCCGGCCTCGCAGCGTTCGGCGCGCCGAGTCCACCTGGCCGGGACCTCCGGCTCCGGGTGTCCTACGCGCCGCCGTCGAGGACTTGGCGCAGGCGGAGCGCGAACTCGTCCGGCTTCCCCGGATGTCCGAACTCCCCGTCGCAGAAGCCGCCGTGATGGCTCGGGAACACGACCACCTTCTGCCCGGGGAGTTCGGCGGCCGCGACGGAGGTACGTGCCGTCAGCAGGTTCTCGCACTCCTCACCCACCGCGATCACCACGCGGGTCGGCGCGGCGGTGATCGCGTCAGCGTTCGGCCGGTAGCCGCTGACCGCCCACGACCGGTCGGACAGCAGCGGAACGTCGCGTGAGGCGACGCGCACTTCGCACAACCCGCGGCCGATTCGGCCGCGTTCGGGACGGTGAACTCATCCACCCACGAGGCCATGGTCACGAACGCGGCCATGCCGGCCCCCTCATCCCCGCTCCTCGTACGCCTCCCGGACCCCGGCCCGCGCCCGCACGGCTGCGGGGCCGTCCGGTGTCACGGTGATGAGCGGCGGCTCGTGCGCCACGAGCGTGGTCACGTCCGAGGGGTACTTCTCGACCACCGCGAGCGCGGTGACCGCTCCGCCGCTGCCGGCGAACATCTCGACCGGCCCGGCCCCCACCGCCTCGATGACGGCGTGCACGTCGTCGGCCTGGGTCCGCGGTGCGTGGTCGGCTCGTCCGTCCTTGCGGACGCTGCGACCGAGGCCGCGCGGGTCATAGGTGACCACGGTCCGCTCGGGGAAGCGCGCGGCGAGCGCGGCGAAGCCGGAAGCGTCCATGGGCTGCCCGATCATCAGCAAGGGTGGTCGTCGGTCACTGGTGGGCAGAGGCCGTCGCCGCAGCGCGTGGATCACCTTGTGCAGGACGTTCGCGGGGACGAGGCCGGCAGCGGCAGAGCGACGCCGCGCCAGGGGTCGCGGGTGGGCCCGCGGGTGGCGGTGCCGTCCCGGATCTCGCCGTGGCCGACGGATCCCGCGCCTGCTGCTCCGCCGCCTCCGCCGCCTCCTCCTCCTCCGTCGGCGACCTTGGCGGCGTCGACCTCGTGTCCTGCGCCACCGCCGAAGCCGAAGCCGGCATCGGCGACCGGACCGAAGCACGGGCCCCGAACCGGTCGGCCAACGACACCGCGTGCGCCCCCACCCTGCGGGGCACCACGGGCGGTCCCGACGGGCGACGATCGGGCCGGCGCGGTGGAGGGCGCCCGCGGAACCGGGCCGCGCCGCGACCCCGTTCACTCCGGTGTGCACGGCGCGCTGGGCCCGCCCCGATCACTCCATGAATACCCTGTGCGCCCTTTCTGGTGCGAAGGGTGACGGAAATGATGAGCGCACCACACAGGAACCAGGCGATCCGCGGCCCCCGTTCATCGACCGGGCGGGCCCGCGGCGAAGGAGGCCAGGTGTTGCTTCTCATCTCCCCGGACGGTGTCGAGGAAGCGCTCGACTGCGCCAAGGCGGCGGAGCACCTCGACATCGTCGACGTCAAGAAGCCCGACGAGGGCTCTCTCGGCGCGAACTTCCCCTGGGTCATCAGGGAGATCCGCGAAGCAGTCCCGGCGGACAAGCCGGTGTCCGCGACCGTGGGAGACGTCCCCTACAAGCCCGGCACGGTGGCCCAGGCCGCGCTCGGCGCGGTCGTCTCCGGAGCCACGTACATCAAGGTCGGTCTCTACGGATGCACTACCCCTGACCAGGGCATCGACGTCATGCGGGCCGTCGTCCGGGCGGTGAAGGAGCACACCCCGGACGCGCTCGTCGTCGCCTCGGGCTATGCCGACGCCCACCGGATCGGCTGTGTCAATCCGCTCGCGGTACCCGACATCGCGGCCCGCTCCGGCGCCGACGCGGCCATGCTGGACACCGCCGTCAAGGACGGGACGCGGTTGTTCGACCATGTTCCGCCGGACGTCTGCGCCGAGTTCGTCCGGCTGACCCACGCGTCCGGCCGGCTCGCGGCCCTCGCGGGCAGTGTCCGGCAGGACGACCTCGGCGAGCTGACCCGCATCGGTACGGACATCGTGGGGGTGCGGGGAGCGGTCTGCGAGGGCGGTGACCGCAACGCCGGGAGGATCCAGCCGCATCTGGTGGCAGCCTTCAGGGCGGAGATGGACCGGCACGACCGGGAGCGCACCGCCGGCATTCCCGCAGCGCGCTGACCGCCGCCATGCCGACCACCGAGCTCGAGCCCGAGCCGGAGCGCGTGCCCGAGCGCGTGCCCGACCCCGGGGCAGCCCGCTTCCCAGTCGTCGACCCGGCCACCGGGGAACCGTTCGACGAGGCCCCCGATCAGCAGCCGGACGAGCTGGACGCCGTGATCGACCGGGCGCACCGGGCCTGGAGCGTCTGGCGGGCCGACCCCGTCGCGCGCACCACCGCGTTGCGCGCGGCGGCCGACGCGGTGGAGACGGCCGGCCAGGACCTCGCCCGGTTGCTCACCCGGGAACAGGGCAAGCCGCTGGCCGAGTCGTACGCGGAGGTCGCCCGTACGGCGGCCCGCCTGCGCTACTTCGCCGGCCTCGCCCCCCGGGCCCGGCCGATCGACGACGGTCGGCCGGTGCGCAGCGAGATCCGGTGGCGGTCGCTCGGACCCGTCGCCGCGATCGTGCCGTGGAACTTTCCTCTGCAGCTCGCGGCGGCGAAGTTCGCGCCCGCTCTGGCGGCCGGCAACACCGTCGTCCTCAAACCCTCTCCGTTCACCCCACTGGCCACCCGGATGCTGGGGTCCGTCCTCGCCGCCGTCCTGCCCGAGGACGTCCTGACCGTCGTCACCGGCCGCGAACCCCTCGGTGCCCGTCTCGTCTCCCACCCCGGTGTCCGCCACGTCACCTTCACCGGATCGGTGTCCACCGGGCGGGCGGTCGCCCGGGCGGCGGCGGCCTCGCTCGCCCGGGTGACGCTGGAGCTGGGCGGCAACGACGCGGCCGTCCTGCTCGACGACATCGACGTGGAGCGGATCGCCGACCGACTGTTCTGGGCGGCGTTCCGCAACTGCGGACAGGTCTGCATGGCGGTCAAACGCCTCTACGTCCCCGCCCGGCTGCACGCCGACGTCGTCGAAGCCCTCGCCCAGCGGGCGAAGACCGTCACCGTCGGCCCCGGCCTGGACCCCGCGACCGAGCTGGGCCCGGTCAACAACGCCCCGCAGCTGGCCCGCGTCGAGCAGCTCACACGGCGGGCCCTGGCGGACGGGGCGCGGGCCGCGGCGGGCGGCCACCGACAGGACGGACCGGGCTACTTCTTCCCTCCCACCGTCCTCGTCGACGTGCCGCCCGACAGCCCGGTGGTGACCGGGGAACAGTTCGGACCGGTGCTGCCGGTGCTGCCGTACCGGAGCCTCGACGAAGCCGTCGACGCGGCCAACGGCACCGGCTTCGGACTGGGCGGCTCCGTGTGGGGCACCGACCTCGACCGCGCCGAGTCGGTGGCCGAGCGGCTCGACTGCGGCACCGCCTGGGTCAACCACCACGCGGAACTGTCCCTGGCCCAGCCCTTCGCAGGCGTCAAGGACAGCGGCGTCGGTGTCGCGGGCGGGCCGTGGGGGCTGTACGGCAACCTCCGGCCGTTCGTCGTCCACCGCCCGCCGGAGGTGTGACGCATGAGGTTCCAGGCAGCCGTACTCCGCTCGTACGACGCACCGTTCACGGTGGAGGAGGTGATTCTGCGGACGGAGCCGGCCGTCGGCGAGATCCTGGTCGAGATCGCGGGCACCGGGATGTGCCGGACCGACCTCGCCGTCCGGCGATCGGCCGGCCGGAGCCCGGTGCCCGCCGTCCTCGGCCACGAGGGCGCCGGGGTCGTGGTACGTGCGGGAGGCGGCACGGACACCGGGATCGGCGTCGGTGATCACGTCGTGCTCAGCTTCGACTCCTGCGGCCACTGCCCGGCCTGCCGCGGCGCGGCCCCCGCCTACTGCGACTCCTTCGCCTCCCTCAACCTCTTCGGTGGACGGGGGGAGGAGGCGCCCCTGCTCACCGACGCGTCCGGCAACGCGCTGGCACCCCGCTGGTTCGGGCAGTCCTCGTTCGCCGAGTACGCCCTCGTGCCCGCTCGCAACGCCGTACGGGTCGACCCCGCACTGCCGCTCGAACTGCTCGGCCCCCTCGGCTGCGGCTCCCTCACCGGCGCCGGAGCCGTGCTGAACACCTTCGGCGCGGGACCCGGCGACACCCTCGTCGTCCTCGGCGCGGGGGCCGTCGGCCTGACCGCGGTGATGGCGGCGACCGCCGCGGGCACAACGACCGTGGCCGTCGACCGGCATCCCGAGAGGCTCACCGCGGCCGAACGGTTCGGCGCGATCCCGCTGCCCGCCGCCTCACCCGACCTGCCCGAGCAGATCCGGCGACTGACCGACGGCGGCGCCCGCTACGCGCTGGACACCACCGCCTCACCCCCGCTCATCAACCAGGCGCTGCACGCACTGCGCCCCACCGGCACCCTCGGCCTGGTGGCGCGCCTGCACGGTCCGCTCACCCTCGAACCGGGCACCCTCGACCGTGGCCGCAGCGTGCGCCACATCTGCGAAGGGGACGCCGTGCCCGCGCTGCTGATCCCCCGGCTGATCGGACTGTGGCGGGCCGGACGCTTCCCCTTCGACCAGCTGATCCGCACCTACCCCCTGTCCGGCATCAACGAGGCAGAACGCGACTGCGAAGCGGGCCGTACGGTCAAACCCGTCCTGCTCCCGGACGAGGCGAACCGATGACCGCGGCACACGGCGCCGGGCGCCCGCTCACCCCGTCCCATGACATCCGGCAGCTCCCACTCCCGCCGACGGAGGCAGCATGGCAGGCACGACACCCCAGCACACGGACGCGGAAGGCGTGGACGGAGGAGTGGGTCTGACCGCCCTCCTGGTCGCCGCGTCACGGGCCATCGAAACCCACCGCCACGACAGTCTGGCCCAGGACGCCCACGCCGAGCACTTCGTGCGCGCGGCCCCTGCCTGCGCGCACTGGCCGGTACGCATCGAGGAGGTTCCGGACGGGGACGACAACCCGCTGTGGGGGAGGTTCGCCCGCTACTTCGGCCTGCGGACGAGGGTGCTCGACGACTTCGTCCTCCGGTCGGCCGGTGCGGGCGCCCGCCAAGTGGTCCTGCTGGGGGCGGGGTTGGACACCCGCGCCTTCCGGCTGGACCTGCCGTCCGACTGCGTCGTCTTCGAGATCGACAGGGCGGGCGTGCTGGCGTTCAAGGAACGGGTGCTCACGGACCTGTCGGCCGCTCCCAGGGTGAAGCGCCTCCCCGTACCGGTCGACCTGCGAGAGGACTGGGCCGGCGCGCTCACCACCGTCGGCTTCGACCCGGCCGCGCCCAGCGTCTGGCTGGCCGAGGGACTCCTCTTCTACCTGCCGGGCCCCGCCGAGACGTACCTCGTCGACACGGTGGACCGGCTGACCGCCGCGGGCAGTGCTCTGGCCTTCGAGGCCAAGCTGGAGAAGGACCTCCTGGCGTACCGTGACAGCCCGATCTACACGGCGACGCGCCGGCTGATCGGCATCGACCTGCTCCACCTCTTCGACAAGGGACCACGCCCCGACTCCGCGGGCGCCCTGACGGCCAGGGGCTGGTCCACCTCGACGCACACGCCCTTCGAGTTCACCAGGCGGCACGGGCGTGGCCCCCTTCCCGAGCCCAACGACGCGCTGGAGGGAAACCGCTGGGTGTTCGCGCGCAGGCTCACGCCCTGACGCCCGGGCCCCGACGACGCGGACGTCCGGCCAGGGGCCGTACCGGCCGTCGGCGGTACGGCCCTCTGTCGAGCCCGGTCAGACGGCGCGGGCCGTCACCAGCCGGTCGCCCGGGATCCCGGCCATGTCCGGCGCGTAGTAGTCCTTGATGCCGGCGGCCCACGTGGCCACGGTGACGCGGTCGTCGGCGTCCGGGCCGAAGGCGTCGAACAGGGCGTGGATGTTCGCCTCCTCGAAGCCGATCGCCGTCATCAGCGACACGAACAGGGGACGCTCGATCAGGCCGTCCCCGTCAGGGTCGCCGAGTGCGGAGAGAGCCTCGGCGAACTCGGCGACCGTGGGTCCGAAACGCTCGGGGTCCAGTACGAAGGGACGGAACTCCTCCACGGAGATGACACCGTCGCCGTTGGCGTCCAGTTCCGTGGCCAGCGTCGTCCAGTAGCGGCGGAACGCGGCTCCGATGGCCTGCTTGGCACCGTCGTCCGAAGCGGCCGCCGCTTCCAGAACGCGGCCCGTCATCAGGTCGAAGTCGCCGCAGTCGAGGACTCCGTTGCCGTTGGCGTCGAAGAGGGAGAAGACCAGCTCGACCCGCTTGGCGGCTTCATCTCGCATGTGCGTCACCTGTCTTCCGCGACCCGACGGTTTCGGGCCTGCATCCGTGACCCATGGAACCGCCGGGAAGAGCCGCGGGATCCCGATCTTCGCTTTTGGTGCCGGGGGAACTGCTGAATGAGCGGGTGTGACACGTTCGACGCCACACCTGTGACGACCAGGATGCTCCGACCGGTCCCGTTGATCAGCTCATACGACCCGGCGCTTCGGCCCGGAAGAAGGCAGACCACGCCAGGACCCGGCAACCGCCGGCGTTGACCAGCGGTCTCTCACGGCTGGTCCGGGACGCGGTGCTCCGTAGCCGTTCTCTGACGCTCGGCGAGTCCCGCACCGAATCCGACGCCGGATGCCGGGGGCGACACGGTGTCGAAGGGGCAGGACCCGATGCCGACCCTTCTCCCGGCCCACCCGGCCTCCGCGGAGGAGCGAGCCGGCCCTCGCTGGACGCCGGGCTGGGCCGGCGGGTCGGCAACCCGGCATCCTGCCGCGTCGCCGCCGCTGGACGCGCGACGACGGTCCCGTAAGCACCCGCCCACGAGTCCGTCGTTTCGGGGACCGGACCATTACGAACGCATGCATCAAGGGTGATGGTCACTCGTACGGCCGGTCAGAGCCCTTCCGCGCTGTCAGAATCCCTGCACGTAAGGCCCCGGCGGGGCACGGGTTCGGCCGGGGCGGGCGGCGGGGCAGAGGTGGGGGATGACCGAGCACTGTGCGGCTGATCGTGCCGATCGTGCCGCCCGGCACGACGGGCCTGCGCGTGCGGTTCCGCGGCACGTGGCCTGTGTCATGGACGGCAACGGCCGCTGGGCGCAGCGGCGTTCGCTTCCCCGCACGGCAGGGCACCAGGCTGCCGAGACCACTGTCATCGACATCATCGAGGCGGCTCGCGCCGCCGGTGTCGAGTGGCTCAGCCTGTATGCCTTCTCCACGGAGAACTGGAACCGTCCTGGTCCCGAGGTCGAATTCCTGATGCGTCTGGTGCGCCGGGTCGTGCGCAAACACGCGCCGTTGCTGCTCGCCCGCGGTATCCGCTGTCGCTTCCTCGGGGTCACGGACCCCCGTGTCCCCCGTGGACTGGCCCGGGACTTCGACGACCTGACGACGCTGACCGCGGACAACCGGGGAATGACACTGACCGTCGCCTTCGACCATGGAGGGCGCCGCGACATCGTGGAGGCGGCCAGGTCGCTGATCCTCAGCGGGACGCCCGCCGATGAGGTGACCGAGCGGCTGTTCGCGGATCACCTGCCGTTCCCCGATACACCTGATGTGGACCTGGTGATCCGCACCTCCGGCGAGCAGCGCATCTCGAACTTCATGCTCTGGCAGGTCGCTTACGCCGAGTGGGTCTTCCCTGAAGCGTTCTGGCCGGATTTCCGGGCCTGCGACTTCCTCGCCTGCCTGCACACCTACGGGTGCCGCGACCGCCGTTTCGGCGGCGTGCCGCCTCGGACGAACGGAGACCGTTCATGACCACCGCAACCTCGGACACGGCCGACGACGGGTCCTTGTTCGGCCCGGAATCGCAGTTCAGTGCCTTCTTCGACGACCCGCGGTGGGCGCTGGCCATGGTCCGCGCCACCGTGCTGGAAGCCGCTCATCCGCAGATCGGCGCCGCCCTCGTCGACAACTCCGCCTTCGTCGCCCACCCCTGGCGCCGACTGCGCAACACTTTCCTCAGTATGCGGCGCATGTTCGGCGCCGACCTTTCGGTGCGCGAAAGGGAGGCCGCTCGGCTCAACCGGCTGCACGCCCGAATGAGCGGATCCGATGCCCGAGGCCGCGCCTACGACGCGATGGACCGGGCGACCCGGGCCTGGGTGGTCGCCACGCTCTTCGAGAGCGCGGTCACGATGTGCCGGTTGAGCGGTCAGCCGCTGGGTCAGGACACCATGGAGCGGATGTACGCCGAGTACCGCGCGTTCCTCGCCGCGCTCGACGGTGACGCCGCGGAACTCCCCGAGGATCTCAACGACTTCTGGCCGTACTTCGACCGGGTCGTCGAGAACGAGCTGGAGAACACCGAAGCGGCCCGCGTCATCCTCTACCGGCTCTTCGAGCACCTGCCCGCGCCCGCGCTGCTCGACGGCGCACCGGCACTGTGGGCGGCAGGCCGGGCCGTGGCCGGCCCGCTCCTGGGCGCGATCACCGTCGCCTCGCTTCCCGAGCCGTACCGGCGCCGGGCCGGACTGCCCGAGATGCCCGGCGTCTCGACCCTCATGCAGGGTGCCTACCTCGCCACCGGGCTGGCCCGCTTCCTGCCGGCGGGCTGGATCAACGCCGAAAGCATCATCGAAACCCTCTCCCTCTCACCCGACAGCGACGACCCCCGCGCCCGGACCGTGGCAGCCCTGCGCTCTCGCATGAGGCGTGCAGCGGCCCTGCTCCGCCTCCTCACGCCAGTGAGCGGCGATCCCGAGCCCGACCGGCGGTCCTCGACGGGCACGGACGAAGGGCGGCGCCCGGCGGAGGACTTCTTCCGAACGGTGTTGGACCAGACCGGCGACGGCCACCTCGACTGGCCCGATCTCGCCGCCATGGCCCGTGAACTCTGCACCCGACTCGACCTGGACGAACCCGAGGAGACCCGGCTGTACGACGCCTTCGCCGCATGGTGGCGCGAACTCCAGGCCGCCCTGGACGCGGACGGTGACGGCCGCGTGAGCGCACACGAGTACGCCGCTGCCGTCCCGTCCCTCGCCGGGCCCGCGCTCATCCGTGTCGCCGAGGTCCTCTTCGAGGCCACCGACCAGGACGGCAGCGGAACCATCGACGCGGACGAATACCGAGCCCTCTTCCGGACCGCTTTCCACCGCGACCTGACCATCACCGACGGCACCTACGGGCGGAGTGCTTTCGTGGGCGACTTTCTGTCCTTCATGTCAGGTCGCCGCACAAGCACCCCGTACGACCCCCTCCTCGCCGACGCCTGACCCACGCGTATCCGACGCCGGAAAGCCGCCTGTCCGGGCCTGCACCGGCCCGGCTGCGCGGCAGCGACGAGCCGGACGCGTCGCTGCACCACGCCTTCCGCGCCGCCGGCCGGCCGCCGCTCAGCCTCACACGGACGGGACAACCGGAGCCGGCGGAGTCCGCGTTCACGACCTGCTGGATCAGCGCGCCCGCCTCCGCCCGGCGGTCACCGCGACCACCATGGGTTACACGGTGTCTCGCACGGCGAGGCGGGGCCGGCTGGGCAGCCCTGCAACGCCCGTCCCGTCCTGCCGGCGGCTCGGGCTGCTGACCGCCGGAGCGGAAGCTCTCGAACCCTGGCCCGGGCCTGAGCCGGCCGACTCCACGGGCTGTCGTCGTCAGCGACTTCCCGCCTCGGCGCGCGCGTAGAACGCGGCGAGCTCGTGCGGGTTCTTGGTGTAGACGTCGATCTTGCGCACCGTGCCGCCTACGACACGGTGGATCTCGACCACCTCGCGGCCCTGGCTGGCCAAGACCCCCGGCACGTCTCCCTCGCTCAGTGCGTCGTACAACCCGCGCACGACATCCGCAGGGCTCTCCGTCGCCGTCCCGATCTGGTCGCTCACTGTGTGCTCCTTCGATCTTGTTGAGGTGCTCAAGCGCCCTCACACGAACTCCGGCATGGAAAGGTCGGCCGGCCCTCGTGGCTACGTCCTCGCAGCGGGCGGGCCCTCGGGCCGGGCCGCGCACCATGCAACGGGAGACGGCCGTGACGGGGGAGTCCTTGCTGTGAGGGGTACTGACAGGCCCCCCACCCCCCGCACGGGCTGCCTACCCTGTGCTCATGGACAACCGGGACGCAGTCATCGCCTCCCTCCGCTCCCGACGCGACAGGATCACCCCCGAGCAGGCGGGTCTGCCGGTATACGGTCAGCGGCGGGTGCCCGGACTGCGCAGGGGCGAGGTCGCGACACTCGCTGGGGTAAGCGTCGAGTACTACACGCGTCTGGAACGCGGCAATCTCCAAGGCGTCTCCGACGGTGTGCTGGTGGCCCTGGTCCGGGCGCTTCGGCTCGACGCCACCGAGCGTATGCACCTGTATGACCTCGCCCGTGCTGCCGGACCGGCGCCCGAGGCGCGCTCCCGGCAGCGGGCGGGGCCGGTCGTCGGTGCGGCCGAGCGTGGCACGGATCATCGCCGGGATGCCTGAGCTGCCGGCGTATGTGATGAACAACCCTCGATGCGCTGGCCGCCAACCCGCTGGGCCGGGCCCTGTATGCGGAGATGTATGCCGATGCGGCCTGCGACGCGAACGTCGCGTGGTTCGCGTTCTTCAACCCCGCGGCCAGACGGTTCTATGCCGAATGTGAGCGTATGGCTCGCTTCGCCGTGGGCGCGCTACGTATCGAGGCGGGGAAGCACCCCCACGACCGAGACCTGTCGAACCTGATCGGTGAATTGTCGACTCGCAGCGACGCCTTCCGCGTGGTCGGCGACCTGGAACTCGACCAGGAGACCCTGTCCCTGCCGGACGAAAGCGGCCTGAGCGTGGTCGTCTACAGCGCGCCTCCCGGCACCGCGGTCGGGGACGGCCTGTAGCTGCTTGCCAGTTGGGCCGCCGCGGCCGTACAGGACGAGAACGCGGAATCCACGAGCAAGCCGTCGCCCTGGCAGCCCTGACGGGCGGAACCAGCCCCTTCCGGCGCTGAGCGGCGACTGTCGTCCACCCGGGGGTGTCGGGCGCGGCGAGGCGAACCCGTCGACGGTGCCGTAACGCCGGATGGCACTCCTCGCGATCCCCTCCACCCTGAACCTGGCGACGGCCTCCACGGCCTTCGTCGCCAACGCGGCGCCATGCTCGGCATCGTCGTCGACGGGCCGAGTCCGCGCTAAGCATTGTCTACGGTTGTGACCATTGGGCGTCCGGCGGATCGGGAAGTCCAGGCCGCCGCGGGACCGGCCGAGCAGGTCGGCATTGTCGGGCCATCGAAGCGGGCAGCGGCAGGTGCGAGACCTATGCGACCGATGTGGTGCTACTTAAGGATCTGCAGACTCCATGTATCCGCCTCGGGACTGCGCCGGTAGAAGACGTTCGGCTAACCGGGTCGCAGGTCGCCAGCAGAATGTCTCCCTGGTCGAGCACAACGATCTGCTCGACTCGTGCGGAACGCCGCCTGCGGGTGAAGTAGATCTTCACCTGGTTCAGCCAGGAGGCGTGGATGGGGGTGTGGACCATGACGGCGTTCGGGAACGCGGCGGTCAGGCGGTCGGCGGCCTTCTGGCCTCGGTGGGAGGAGCCGTTGTCGACGATCCAGAACACCCGTTTCGCGCTGGCGTAGGGCACTTGGGCCACGACCTCGCGGGCCGGCTCGGGCGCTGACCAGCGCGACAGCCGCGCACCGGTATCGGAAGGGAACCGGCAGGCCGGCGCCTGGGCCTCGGCTACCTGCAGCGCGGTGAACGCCGGCGGGCGACCCGACCGATCGCGGTCGCTCAGGCCGCCCAGGCCCTGGTCGGCGAACCGGCCGCGCCAGCGCCGGAGCGTGTCCAGGTGCAGCCCATCTCCCGCGCGATGCGCGCATTGGAACGTCCCCGTGCGGCCTGCAGACGGACTGCGCGCGCATCCGCAGCCAGTACTCGGTCTTGTAGCCGTAGCGGATCAAGGACAGGCCGTAGACGGCCGGGCAGGATGGGTGCCAAGCGCGAGCAGCGGAGCTTCACCGGACGCAAGGCGCCGCGCAGGACACCGTGTCGGAAGGCGGAATCGTCGCGAGGATCTCGCTGGTACACGCCTACGACAGTCAGGAGGGCAGCGCTCCCTTCGAGCCGAAGCTCTGACTCGTGTGGGTTGTCGTACCCTTTGTGACCTGTGAGGCCACGGGGGAAGGGAGCCACACATGATTCGTGTGGTCGTTGTCGATGACGAGCCGCTGGTCCGTTCCGGTCTGCGGGCGATCCTCGGTTCCGCCACGGACGTCGGCGTCGTGGCCGACTGCAGGGGAGCGGAGGCGGTCGCGACGGTCGAGAGGTGCCGCCCCGAGGTGGTGCTGCTCGACATCCGCATGCCCGACGTGGACGGCCTGACCGTACTGACACGCCTCGCCGCCATGGCACCGCCACCAGCGGTCGCGATGCTGACGACGTTCGACGCGGGTGAGTACGTCGACCGGGCCCTGCGCGCGGGGGCGGCGGGTTTCCTGATGAAGAACGCCTCGCCCGAGCAACTGGTGCACGCGGTACGGGTGCTTGCCGACGGGGGCAGGGTACTCGCGCCCGAGGCCGCGGGCCCCGTCATCGGGGGGTATCTGGCCTCGGCCCCGGCGGATGACGCGGCACGGCTGGTGGCGGCCCTGACCGAGCGGGAACGGCATGTACTCGCCCTGGTCGGCCGGGGCTTGTCCAACCGGGAGATCGCCGTGCGGCTGCACCTGGCCCACGGCACCATCAAGGACCACGTCAGCGCGCTGCTGACGAAGCTGGGCGGTGTCAACCGGGTCCAGGCGGCCGTCGTCGCCGAACGCGCGGGGATGCTCGACCCGGTCGGCGCCGCGCCCCGGCGGTGAGGGGGAACGTGACGGCACAGGCACAGGAGCGGA
This sequence comes from Streptomyces sp. NPDC030893, assembly GCF_055571535.1. Taxonomy (NCBI): domain Bacteria; kingdom Bacillati; phylum Actinomycetota; class Actinomycetes; order Kitasatosporales; family Streptomycetaceae; genus Streptomyces; species Streptomyces sp. NPDC030893. Next base: position 259,318 of record NZ_JBVIFC010000010.1, read on the forward strand.
CACCGCGCCCGGGGCCGGAGCCTGCCGCGTCCGCCGGGCGGTCTCGGGCCGCCGCCCTCCACAGCGCGGTCACCGGGAGACTGCGGCGCCTCGGTCCGGCCGCCCTCCCGGTCGGTGTCGCCGCCGTGGACGGACTGGCCGTCAACAGCCCCGGCGCCGGGCCGGGACTGTGGCTCGCGCTCGCTGCCGCGGCCGCTCTCGTACTGCGCCACCGCCTGCCCGAGGTGGCGCTGGCCGTCGGACTCCCGGGGTTCTACCTCGGCCATCTGGCCTTCGCGCCGTTGATCGCCCTGTACTGCCTGGCCGCCGAACGCCGGGGGGCGGTACGGGGAGCCGTCGGCGCGGCCCTGGTGGCGCTGGCGCAGTTCCTCCCGTACCCGCCCGGCGACGTGGTGCTGCTGCGCCTCGACCAGGAGACACTGCTGGCCCTGCTCGACTCCTGCGCGCTCGGCGCCGGGGCCTTCGTCCTCGGCCGGTCGACCCGGCAGCGGCGTGACCGGCTGCGCGAGGTGGCGGAGAGCCGGGAACGCGAGCACCGGCTGCTGACGGAACGCGCCCTTGCCACCGAACGGGCCCGGCTGGCACGGGAGATGCACGACATCGTCGCCCACAAGGTCAGCCTGATCAGCCTGCAGGCGGGGGCGCTCCAGGTCACCGATCCGGACGGGCCCGGGCTCCGGGAGGCCGCGGGACTCATCCGTGAGCTGTCGGTCACCACGCTGACCGAACTCCAGTACCTGGTAGGGGTGTTGCGGGCAAGAGACGGCACGGGCGGGGAACTCGCCCCGCAGCCCCGGGTGACCGACCTGCGCGCGCTGGTCGACGGCAGCGCCCTGCGGGTCGGGCTCCATGTCGGAGACGTACCGGCGGGCCTGCCCGAGGCCGTCGAATGCGCCGTCTACCGCACGGTCCAGGAGGCGCTCACCAACATCCGTAAGCATGCTCCCGAAGCCGGCGCCGACGTACGCGTGTGGTCCGACGCCGGGACGCTGCACGTCGAGGTGCGCAACGCCGCGGCCGGCCCGGGGGCCACTCCCCTCGGGCTGCCCGACGGCGGGCACGGCCTGATCGGCCTGCGGGAACGGGCGCAGCTGCTCGGCGGCACGTTCGGCGCGGGCCCGCTCCCCGACGGAGGGTTCCTGGTCCGCGCCGGGTTCCCCGTCCGTCCGCGCGCCGCCACGGGACACATGCCCGCGGCGGCCACGTCGGACGGGGACCCCTGCCGGTCGGCCGCACGGCGCCGAAGCTAGCCGCGGGGCTCGTCCCGGCCGAGGAGTTCGGCCGGGAGGGCGGCTCGGGCGCCGATGACCTCGATGCCGAGCAGATGCCCCGACGCGTCGAAGTCGAGGCTCAGATCCGCCTTGCCGCCCGGCGCCTCGACGGTGACCTGCCGGACGGCGGCTCCGTCCGTGATGCGCGCGACGAGGCAGACGTAGGCGGTGTCGTTCTCCTGGTCGTACTCGATGTGCATGATTTTGCTCCCCGGGTTCTCGGATCAGTTGCGGCCGACGGAGACGACGTTCCCGTTCTTGTTGACCACGACCCAGATCTTCCCGCTCGTGTACTTCCAGGTGCCGGCCGTCTTGCCCCTGGACTTCTTCCCGTGCTTCACGGCGTTCGCGACCATCTGCTGGCTGATGCCCCGCTGCGCCATCCGCTGCGCAGCGTGCCTGGAGATGCTCTTGACGCCGGTGGTCAGCAGCAGGCGCCCGGCGACGATGGCGAGCGGGATGAACCACGCCGGGTCGGCCACCACCGGGTAGGCGGTGTTCGGCCCGGTGCGGACCGTCTGCACCAGGGCGCCGCCCTCGATGCGGTAGTCGGTGGGCACCGCTTCGCCGTTGGCGTCCTTCGCCCACGGCACGTCGAAGGTCCCCAGGTACTCCTCGCCCAGGCTGACCAGGATGCTGCCGTCCTCCAGCTGCTCGGTCACCGCGTCGGCGGGCAGGTCGAGCGGGAAGCGGTACTCGGTCGGGGCGTCCGCGTCCCGGAGCGTGATCAGCGTGCGCACGCCGTCCCGGTTGGGCTGGACGGCGAGGTCGAAGTCGTCGTCCGCGTCCGCGTACACCACGGTGCCGTTGGCACCGGCCGCGGCGGCGGCGTCGGCGGTGCCGGGCAGACCGAGCCGGACGACGTCGTCACCGTAGGCGGACTCCACCGAGCCGGACGCGGTGGCGGGCACGATGATGCGGGCGGCGTGCGCGTCCGCGGGCACCTCGGCGCGGGTGGCGCCGTCACCCAGCGTGGTCCCCGTGACGAGGTCGGCGGTGCCGGTGACGCGCTCCACCGTCTCAACCGCCTGTGCGACGCGGTCGGCGGACGGGGTGCGGGTGTCCGCCTGGGCGAGCGCGGTCGTCATCAGTACGGATCCGGCGGTGCATCCCGCCACGAGTATCCGGGCCATCGTCCGGTGACGTCGGGGCGATCGGTTCATGGTGCGAGGCATGTGCGTCCTTGCTGGCGGCCCGCAACGGGCATGTGGTGAACAACTACGCCTGTCAGCCTGGCGATCGGCGCACGTCACGGCCATCCGCCCCTCGGCGTGAACCACCCCCGCCGATCGGCGGGGGTGCCGATACGTGCCCTCCTTGACCGGATGGGCCGGCACCTGAGGGTGCGTCATGGACCGTCAAGACACTCGCCTGCGAGTTCGCCCGCTACCTCGGCATCCCCATCGCCACCCCCACGACCACCGCCCAGATCACAGGCGCCGTCTGCCACACCTACGCCGCAGCGGGGGTGAAGCTGGTGCTGGGATCTTTCTGAGGGCAGTGGGCGGCGCTGGCGCCGTTGTTGCCAGTGGTGGTGTTGGGCAGGCCGCCGGTGGACCGACGGAAGCTGATCGACGGGACCCGCCGGCGGGTGCGGCCCGCTGCTCCGCGGCGGGATCTGCCGCGGGAGTACGGGCCGTGGTGCAGACGGTCTACGGACTCTTCCGTCGCTGGCAGCGGGACGGCACGTGGCCGATGCTGCTGACCAGGCTGCAGGCCCGGGCGGACGCTGCCGGGCTCTCACGTGGGAAGTGAACGTCGACTCCACGATCTGCCGGGCCCACCAGCACGCCGCAGGCGCCCGCCGCGTCGGACGGGCCCAGAAGGAGCCGCCGGGCGGTGTCCACATCGAGCCGGAGGACCACGGCCTGGGCCGGTCCCGAGGAGGTTTACCACCAAGATCCACCTGGCCTGCGAACAAGGCCAGCGGCCGCTGTCACCATCCGCACGGACGCGGGGCACAAGTCGGTCCAGGTGGTGTTCAAGAAGGGACCTGATCCCAAGCCCGAGAAGGATGATGGTCACTGCAACGCCTGCTGGGCAATGGGTACGGACCCGCACTACGATCCCCACGCCAACGATCTACCCGACGTGGGAAAGCTCGCCACCTGGCAGAAAGTTGTGCTCGGAGCCCTCGTCGGCCTCTCGCTGGGTGTGGCTGTTGCTCCGGTAGCCATTGGCCTGGGACAGGGATGTCTGGCTACGGCGCCGGTATGCGCCGCGCAAATCGCGGAGGTAGCTTCAGGCGGAGCGTCCGGAGCTAGCGCAGTTGTTGGGACGTCTATAACTGTCGGGGCCGCGAATGACCGCCTTAGAGGTCGTTTTCATCTGTAGTGCCTTGTTATCGCCGGTTTTCTGCGATGGGCTGGTGTGGTGTTGATGAGGTTGCCGATCGGAGTGGGGTTCAAGGGCTGGAGGAGGTGACGGGTGGGGCTGGCGGCGGCTTGTGTCTGTTTCATTCCAGGACGCCTGATTGCGTCGTGTGCTTCCACGAGGCAGAACACGCGCCTGGGCGCACTCGTTTGCCGGCGGTACATCCAGATCATGGGTGAACGTCGTGCGTATCCGAGTGATCTGTCCGATGCCCGCTGGGAGCTGGTCGAGCCGGTCCTGGCGTCCTGGCGGGCCGAGCGCCGCCGCCGGGCCCTGGCGTTCGGACGGCCGCCCGAGCACGAGCTGCGCGAGATCATGAATGCGATCCTGTACGTGGACCGTACCGGGGTGCAGTGGCGCTACCTGCCGCACGACTTCCCGCCCTGGGAAACCGTCTACGGCTACTTCGCCAAGTGGCAGAAGGAGGGTGTGTTCGCCCAGCTCAACGGCCTGCTGCGGGAGCTGGTGCGGCAGAAGGAGGGCCGCACTGCCCAGCCCTCGGCGTGTGTCATCGACGCGCAGAGCGTGAAGACCTCCACCAGCGTCCCGACCGCCGGGCAGGGCATCGACGCCGGAAAGAAGATCGTGGGCAGAAAGCGAAGTATCGTCACCGACACCCTCGGTCTGCTGCTGGCGGTGCTGGTCACCGCGGCGAGCGTGCAGGACTCCGACGCCGGCCAGGCCCTCGTCGAACACATCGCCGCGGAGCATCCCACCGTCCGCAAGACCTGGGTGGACGGCGGCTACCGCCAACACCTCGTCGAACACGCAGCCACCCTCGGCATCGACATGGAAATCGTCCAACGCACGCCCGGCACCAGAGGATTCACCCCGATCTCGAAACGCTGGGCGGTCGAGCGGACCTATGGCTGGCTGATGCTCCACCGCCGTCTGGCCCGCGATTATGAAGCCCTCCCGGCCCGCTCCGAAGCCATGATCCACCTCGCCATGACCGACCTCATGGCCCGCCGCCTCACGGCGAGAGCACCATCTCCTGGCGTGACCCAGCAAAGCCACACCAATCACAGATTCCGGGATGAAACAACGGGAGAAAACGACCTCTGAAATGCGTCTACATGGCGATCATGTCTGTCGACCCCACCGGCAAGGGACAGGCCCGCTGGACCATGCGCTGGAAGACCGCACTGAACGCCTTCGACATCACCTTCGACGGCTGCCTGA
>NZ_JBVIFC010000011.1:0-253406 GCF_055571535.1 Streptomyces sp. NPDC030893
ACCCCCCAGGTCATCCGTTCGACAGAGGGGACACAGTCATACCGGGCCCGGAGGCCAGCAGCCCCATTGCAGGACCGCGAAAAACATAACGGGGGGGGAGGCACGACTGCCCGCGGGAACGGCGCGGTAGGCGGGCGTCGCGGCCTGTCGGGGCGTGGGGCGGGGCAGGTACGCTGCTGAGCGCGGCGCGGAGAACGAGGCCCGGGTCGCGGACGGGAGTACGCACGGGGATTGCCGCACGTTTACCCCTGAGCGTTACGATCGCTGTCAGCACGGTCGTTCGGACGGATGTCCGGCCGGTCGGACAGCACCCCACCTCCAGCAGCCTCGGTGAGAAGGTAAAGACTTATGTTCGGTGGCAAGATCGGCGCACCCGAGATCATTCTCATCCTCGTAGTCGTCATCCTGCTGTTCGGCGCGAAGAAGCTCCCGGACATGGCGCGGTCGCTCGGCAAGTCGGCCCGCATCCTCAAGAGCGAGGCCAAGGCGATGAAGGAGGACAAGTCCTCCGCTCCCGCCGACCCGCCGGCCCCCGGGGAGGAGCCCGCGGCGCAGCGCACGATCCAGGCCGCTCCCGGCGACGTGACCAGTTCCCGCCCGGTGGCGGAGCCGACGGACACGACCAAGCGCTGACGCGGGGCCGGTGAACTCCGGCCCGCCGTACGAGATGGGAACGTGGGTTGCTCAAGTCTGCCCGCAAGCAGGAGAAGGATCCCGAGGGGCGGATGCCCCTCGCGGAGCACCTTCGTGAGCTCCGCAACCGGCTGGCGAAGGCCCTGCTGGCCATCGTCCTGGTGACGATCGCCGCTGCCTTCTTCTACAACGACATCATCAACTTCTTCACCGAGCCCGTCTTCAAGTCCGTCGGGTGCGAGAAGTCCTTCGCGGAGCTCGCCCGCTCGGACAGCAGGGAGCCGTGCGCGCAGATCACGATCAACGGTCTGCTCACGCCGTTCACGCTGGCGCTGAAGGTCTCCCTGATGGCCGGCATAGTACTGGCCTCGCCGGTCTGGCTGTACCAGCTGTGGGCCTTCGTCGCCCCGGGGCTGCACCGGCACGAGAGGAAGTACGCCTACGCGTTCGTCGCGACGGGCTTCCCCCTCTTCCTCAGCGGCGCCTACTTCGCGTACGCGGTGCTGCCGACGACGGCCGAGGTGCTCATCACCTTCACGCCGTTCGGCGTCGACAACCTGCTGCCGCTGGACGACCTGCTCGATCTCGTGACGCGCATGGTGGTGGTCTTCGGTCTCTCCTTCGAGCTGCCGCTGCTGCTGGTCATGCTCAACTTCACCGGTGTCCTCAGCGGCAAGCGGATGCTCGGCTGGTGGCGCGGCATGATCATGGGCATCACGCTGTTCGCGGCCATCGCCACGCCGAGCACCGACCCGCTGACGATGGTCGCGCTCGCCGGACCGATCTGGGTCCTGTACTTCGGTGCGGTCGCCGTGGCCCTGCTCAACGACCGCCGCAGGCGCCGCCTGGAGGCCATGGGCCCCGCCGACGACGAGGCGTCCGAGCTGGACCTGACGCCGGAGGCCATCGACCCCGTCGAGCCCGTGCCCGCGCTGCCCGAGCAGGCGACCAGGGACCGGGTCAACGGTTATGACGACGTGACCTGAGGATCGGCTCGCAGCTCATAGGGTCACTCCCGTGACCAGCGAGATCACTCTCTTCGTCAACCCCACCGCGGGCCGCGGCCGGGGCGCCCGTGCGGCGCTGCCGGCCGCTTCCGCGCTGCGGGACGCCGGCTTCTCGGTGCGGACCGTCCTCGGTGACGACCCCCAGGACGCCCTGGCCCGGGCGCGCGCCGCGATCGACGAGGGGACCGGCGCCCTGGTCGCCGTCGGGGGCGACGGGATGGCGAACCTCGCGCTGCAGGCCGTCGTCGGCACCGGCACCCCGTTCGGCCTGGTCGCCGCCGGGACCGGCAACGACTTCGCCCGCGCGCTCGGCATGCCGCTGAGGGAACCCGCCGCCGCCGGCCGGATGATCGCCGACGCCCTCAAGGCCGGCCGGGTCCGCGACATCGACCTCGGCCGGATCGGCGACCGCTGGTTCGGCGCCGTGCTCGCCTCCGGCTTCGACTCCCGGGTCAACGACCGCGGCAACCGGATGCGGCTGCCGCTCGGGCGCCTGAAGTACGACGTCGCCATGGTCGCCGAACTGGCGGCCTTCCGGCCGCTGCCGTACCGGATCACCCTCGACGGCGGCGAGGTCCGCGAGATCGAGGCGACCCTGGTGGCCGTCGGCAACGGGCCGTCGTACGGCGGCGGCATGCGGATATGCCCCGGAGCGGATCTCACCGACGGGCTGTTCGACATCACGATGGTCGGCGAGTGCAGCCGCGCCACGCTGCTGCGGGTGTTCCCCAGGGTCTACCGGGGCACGCACGTCGGCCACCCCGCGATCACCGTGCTGCGCGCGAGGAGCGTGGAGCTGGCCGCCGAGCAGGTCACCGGGTACGCGGACGGGGAGCCGGTGGGGCCCCTGCCGCTGACCGCGCGGTGTGTCCAGGGCGCCCTGCGGGTCGTCGGCCCCTGATTCCCGGGGGTCCTCGCCGCCCACGGGGACGGTTACCGATAATGATCGTCCTGTTGTCGGTGCGGCCCGGTACGCTCGAAAGCACGATGACAGAGGATCTCTCCCCGGCCGAGCGGTACGCGGCAGCACGCAGGCGCGCTGCCGAGCAGGCCACGGCGCTCGCGTCCTTCCGCGAGATGTACGACTTCGGCCTCGACCCCTTCCAGATCGAGGCCTGCCAGGCGCTCGAGACGGGCAAGGGCGTGCTGGTCGCCGCGCCCACCGGCTCCGGCAAGACGATCGTGGGCGAGTTCGCCGTCCACCTCGCCCTCCAGCAGGGCAAGAAGTGCTTCTACACGACGCCCATCAAGGCGCTGTCGAACCAGAAGTACGCCGACCTGTGCCGCCGCTACGGCACGGACAAGGTGGGCCTGCTCACCGGCGACAACAGCGTCAACTCCGACGCCCCGGTGGTCGTGATGACCACCGAGGTGCTGCGGAACATGCTGTACGCCGGGTCGCAGACCCTCCTCGGCCTCGGCTACGTGGTGATGGACGAGGTGCACTACCTCTCCGACCGCTTCCGCGGCGCCGTCTGGGAGGAAGTGATCATCCACCTGCCCGAGTCGGTGACCCTGGTGTCACTGTCGGCGACGGTGTCGAACGCGGAGGAGTTCGGCGACTGGCTGGACACCGTCCGCGGTGACACCCAGGTGATCGTCTCCGAGCACCGGCCCGTGCCGCTGTTCCAGCACGTGCTCGCCGGTCGCCGGATCTACGACCTGTTCGAGGAGGGCGAGGGCCGTAAGAGGGCCGTCAACCCCGACCTCACGCGCATGGCGCGCCTGGAGGCGAGCCGCCCGTCCTGGGGCGACCGCCGGCGCGGGCGGGGCACCATGCGCGAGGCCGACCGGGAGCGGGAGCGCAGACAGCGCTCGCGCGTGTGGACGCCGAGCCGGCCGGAGGTCATCGAGCGGCTCGACGCCGAGGGCCTGCTGCCCGCCATCACCTTCATCTTCAGCCGCGCCGCCTGCGAGGCCGCCGTCCAGCAGTGCCTGTACGCGGGCCTGAGGCTCAACGACGAGGAGGCACGGGCGGCGGTCCGCTCCCTGGTCGAGGAGCGCACCTCCTCCATCCCGGCCGAGGACCTGCACGTCCTGGGCTACTACGAGTGGCTGGAGGGCCTGGAGCGGGGCATCGCGGCGCACCACGCGGGCATGCTGCCGACGTTCAAGGAGGTCGTGGAGGAACTGTTCGTCCGCGGCCTGGTGAAGGCCGTGTTCGCCACCGAGACCCTGGCGCTCGGCATCAACATGCCCGCCCGTTCGGTGGTGCTGGAGAAGCTGGTCAAGTGGAACGGCGAGCAGCACGCCGACATCACCCCCGGCGAGTACACCCAGCTGACCGGCCGGGCCGGCCGGCGCGGCATCGACGTCGAGGGCCACGCGGTGGTGCTGTGGCAGCGCGGGATGAACCCCGAGCACCTGGCGGGACTGGCCGGTACGCGCACGTATCCGCTGCGGTCCAGTTTCAAGCCGTCGTACAACATGGCGGTCAACCTGGTCGAGCAGTTCGGCCGGCACCGCTCGCGGGAACTGCTCGAGACGTCCTTCGCGCAGTTCCAGGCGGACAAGTCGGTCGTCGGCATCTCGCGCCAGGTGCAGCGCAACGAGGAGGGTCTCGAGGGCTACAAGGCCTCCATGACCTGCCACCTCGGCGACTTCGAGGAGTACGCGCGGCTGCGCCGCGAACTGAAGGACCGGGAGACGGAGCTGGCTCGGCAGGGCGCGGCGCAGCGCCGCGCGGAGGCCGCCGTCGCGCTGGAGAGGCTCAAGCCCGGTGACATCATCCACGTACCCACCGGCAAGTACGCGGGGCTGGCGCTGGTGCTCGATCCGGGGCTGCCCGCGGGGCGTTCGGGCGGGCACCGCGGCGTGGAGTACCACGACGGTCCGCGCCCGCTGGTGCTGACCGCCGAGCGGCAGGTCAAGCGGCTGGCGTCGATCGACTTCCCGGTGCCGGTGGAGGCGCTGGAGCGGATGCGGATCCCGAAGTCCTTCAACCCCCGTTCCCCGCAGTCCCGCCGGGACCTCGCCTCGGCGCTGCGCACCAAGGCCGGGCACATCGCACCGGAGCGGCACCGCAAGAAGAGGTCCCAGGCGGCCGACGACCGGGAGATCGCGCGGCTGCGCAAGGAGCTGAGGGCGCACCCGTGCCACGGCTGCGAGGACCGCGAGGACCACGCCCGCTGGGCCGAGCGCTACCACCGGCTGCTGCGTGACACCTCGCAGCTGGAGCGCCGGATCGAGGGCCGGACGAACACCATCGCCCGCACCTTCGACCGGATCGTGGCGCTGCTGACCGAGATGGACTACCTGCGCGGCGACGAGGTCACCGAGCACGGCAAGCGGCTGGCGCGGCTGTACGGCGAACTCGACCTGCTGGCCAGCGAATGCCTGCGCGAGGGCGTCTGGGAGGGGCTCGCCCCCGCCGAACTGGCCGCGTGCGTGTCGGCGTTGGTGTTCGAGGCACGGGTCGCCGACGACGCGATGGCGCCCAAGCTGCCCTCGGGCAGGGCCAAGGCGGCGCTCGGCGAGATGGTCCGCATCTGGGGCCGGCTGGACGCCCTGGAGGAGGACTTCCGGATCAGCCAGACCGAGGGCGTGGGCCAGCGCGAACCCGACCTCGGCTTCGCCTGGGCCGCCTACATGTGGGCCTCGGGCAAGGGCCTGGACGAGGTACTGCGCGAGGCGGAGATGCCGGCCGGTGACTTCGTGCGCTGGTGCAAGCAGGTCATCGACGTACTCGGCCAGATCTCGGCCGCCGCCCCGGCCGTCGAGGGTTCGACGGTCGCCAGGAACGCGCGCAAGGCCGTCGACGGACTGCTGCGCGGCGTCGTCGCCTACTCCTCGGTGGGCTGACCGAACCGACACCCACCGCCCGAAGCCCGGTGCGCCCCGTGCGCGCCGGGCTTGTGCGTTCCCCGCGCCCCCATGGGCCGCATCACCGGCCCGCTGAACGGGCAGGCTCAGGGGGCCGCGGGGGCTTCCTCACCCGTGACGGTGAGTGTTCCTCGTACGTCCGCACGCCGTGACGCGCTGTGTTCGAAAAGAAGCGAAGCGTGCAAATGACCTGAGCGTACTCCTGCCTCAGAGGTCATTTCCGGCACTCGCCGAATATGACTTCGCGATGATCCCGTCGGACTAAGCTCGCCCGCAGCGCACCGAGTTGAGATGGATTCGTGCGCTTGTTCCCCTATGTGCACGTTCCCCGGTCATCAGTCGATTCGCATCAGAGGGCTCACATGGCGAGTGTCCAACTTCCTTACGCACGCGTGCTGTTGCTGCCGGCCATAGTGATGGCCGCGGCGACCGGAGCCGCCGTCGCCCTGGTGACGGAGTCCGCCCGGACCGCTGTCGGTGTGTGCGGTGCCGTCGCGACCCTGCTCGTGACCACCGCCGCGGCCGAGGCGGTGCGCCGCGGCCGCGTGCTGCGGGAGGCCCGCGCCGAGTACGACCGTCACCGCGCGAACCTGGAGGCGCGGATCGCCGCCCACGACACGGAGACGCAGTACTTCACCCAGCAGGTCGTCCCCGCCGCCCTCGACTACCTGCACAGCGGCAACGACCCCGGCGAGGTGCTCCGCGGCCTGCCCCGGCTGAACCCGGCCTGGCGCGACCTGCCGAAGTACCAGATCGCCCTGCTCGGGACCATGCTGAACATCATCGACGAGGAGGAGAAGCTGCGTGACTCCGCCCAGCGTTCCTTCGTCAGCATCGCCCGCCGCGTCCAGGCGATCGTCCACCAGCAGGCCAAGGAACTCCGCGAGATGGAGGAGGACCACGGCCGCAACCCCGAGGTCTTCGACGACCTGCTGCGCATCGACCACGGCACCGCGCTGATCGGCCGCCTCGCCGACTCCATCTCCGTCCTCGGCGGCGGCCGGCCCGGACGCCAGTGGCCCAAGCCCGTCGCCCTCTACAGCGTGCTGCGCGGCGCCATGTCCCGCATCCTCGAGTACCGCCGCATCGACCTGAAGTCCATCGCCAAGATCAACATCAAGGGCATCCACGTCGAGCCGGTCATCCACGCGGCCGCCGAACTCCTCGACAACGCCACCCGTTACTCGCCCCCGACCTCCAAGGTCAGCGTCACCGCCACGGAGGTGCAGACCGGCGTCGCCATCGAGATCGAGGACGCCGGAGTCAGCCTCGACGAGCAGGCCCGGGCCCGGATCGAGGGGATTCTGGAGCAGGCCAAGCGGGGCGTCGACCTCCAGGAGATCAGCGGTAACCCGCGCCTCGGTCTCGCCGTCGTCGGCCGCCTCTGCACGGCGTTCGACATGCAGGTCTCCCTGCGGGCCTCGGCCTACGGGGGGGTCCGCGCCGTCCTGGTCGTACCGAGCGAGATGATCACCGACCAGCCCGGAGTGGGCCTCGCCCACGGCATCGGCGCGACCGCCGTGCCCCGCCCGGTCGACGCCCTCCCGGGCCCCGAGCGCGCACCCAAGAGGCGCCGCCCCACCAGCCCCCGTATCCCCGACACGGTCCCGTTGGAGGACGACGTCCCCGAGGTCACCGAGTGGACCGCCGGCGGACTGCCCCAGCGCCGCAGCCGGGTGAAGACCCCCCTGGCCCAGCGGTACGCGGAGCAGGCGGCCGTCGAACGGGCCGAGCGGGAGGCCAGGGAACGCGGCGAGGAGTACCACGACATCTGGGCCCGGCCCGAGCCCGAGAAGAAGAAGCAGAACGACCGCGAACCCGGGCTGTGGGTCGACGCCTTCTGGGAGGGCCTGAAGAAGGACCTCGACCCGGGCGTCCACCCCACCGACTTCACCCGGAACCCGACCGCCTACCTGCATCTCATCAACGAACCGGCCCGCACCGAGGCCGATGACGAGGGGGACCTCAAGTGATCCAGCAACGAGCCAACTTCGACTGGATGCTCAAGGAGCTCGCCGACGGCGTACCCGGCGTCGAGATGATCGTGGTGCTCTCCGCCGACGGCCTGCGCATCGCCCGCTACGGCGGTGAGCCCGACGCCGCCGACCGGGTCGCCGCCGCCTGCGCGGGCGTGCAGAGCCTCGCCGGGGCCGTCGCCCAGGAACTCCCGCACGGCGACGGCGAGATGAAGATGGTGCTCATCGAGATCGACGAGGGCTACTTCTACCTCATGGCGGCCGGCGCCAACGCCTATCTCGCGGTGCTCTCCGACATGACGTGCGAGCCCGGCCGGATGGGCGGCATGATGCGCGACCTCGTCGTCCGCATCGGCGCCCATCTGACCAGTCCGCCGCGACGGAACGGGCAGACCGTATGAGTCCTCCGCAACGCCAGAGGCGCTCCCCCCAGGACGGCCCCCCTCCGCGGCCGGCCGCACCGGCCGGGAAGGAGGGCGAGGGTGGCAACCCCGAGCGGCTGTACGTGGTCGCCGGCCCGGACGGCGACCGGGCGGACATCGACCTCGTGACGCTGATCGTGGCGCGCTCCCCGGACCCGCCGCCCTCCGCCACCCCCGAGCAGGCGGCGCTGCTGCGGCTCTGCGTCGCCCCCCTGTCCGTGGCCGAACTGTCGGCCTACCTCAGCCTGCCGTTCAGCGTGGTGACCGTGCTGCTCACCGAGATGCTGGCGGCGGAACTGGTCCAGGCGCGCTCCTCGATCGTCCGCAAGGCGCTCCCCGACCGTTCCCTTCTCGAAGCGGTGATGCATGGACTTCAAAGGCTCTGAGACCATCCCGGGACCCCGGGCCGAGGATCAGCTGCCGCATACGGCCGAGGCCGCGGTGAAGATCGTCATCGTCGGCGGATTCGGGGTCGGCAAGACGACCATGGTCGGCTCGGTCAGCGAGATCAAACCGCTGACCACCGAGGAGACCATGACGCAGGCCGGCATCGGGGTCGACGACAACTTCGGCTCGGCGTCCAAGACGGCCACCACCGTCGCCATGGACTTCGGCCGCATCAAGATCACGGACCAGCTGGTGCTGTACCTCTTCGGCACCCCCGGCCAGGAGCGCTTCTGGTTCCTGTGGAACGGACTGTTCGAGGGGGCGCTCGGCGCGGTCGTCCTCGTCGACACCCGCCGCCTCGAAGTCAGCTTCGACGTCATGGGGCGCCTGGAGGAACGCGGAGTGCCGTTCGTCGTCGCCGTCAACTCCTTTCCGGACGGCCCGCGTTACCCGATCGCAGACCTGCGGTCGGCCCTCGACCTGTCCGAGCACATCCCCATCGTGGAGTGCGACGTGCGGCGCCGCGCCTCCAGCCGTGACGTGCTGATGACCCTGATGCGGTTCCTGCACTCCCTCGCCATGACCCGCTCGCTCACCTGATCCCCGGGATCCCTCCCCCCAGCCCGCTGCTTCCCCTCTCCGGAGCGACCACTGTGACGCCTGAACCCCACTCCCTGACGGGAGACTCCCCGACCGGCACGGACGGCGCCCGGCCCGAGCCGCCGCCCGGCTGCCCCGCGCACGGCCGGGGCCCCGGCGGGCTCGCCCGGCTGCACGAGTCGGCGGACCTGCGGAAGCTGTACGAGGAGCTGCGGGCCGAACACGGCCCGGTGGCGCCCGTGCTGGTCCACGACGACGTGCCGCTGTGGGTGGTCCTCGGCCACACCGAGAGCCAGCAACTGGTGCGCACCCCCGCGCAGTACTGCAAGGACAGCCGCATCTGGTCCCCGCTCGGCGAGGGCCTGGTCAAGCCCGACCATCCGCTGATGCCGCACATCGCCTGGCAGCCGATGTGCGCGCACGCCGAGGGCGACGAGCACAAACGGCTGCGCGGCGCCATCGACACCGCCGTGGCGGCGACCGACTTCCGCGGACTGCGCCGGCACGTCAACCGCAGCGTCCAGCGGGTCGTCAACCAGTTCTGCGAGGTGGGCGAGGCGGACCTGGTCCGCCAGTACGCCGAGCACCTGCCGATGGCCGTGATGTGTCACGTCCTCGGCATGCCCGACGAGTACAACGACCGGATCGTCGAGGCCGCCCGCGACATGCTCCGGGGCACCGAGACCGCCATCGCCAGCAACGCGTACATCATGGGCGCGCTGGAACGCCTCACCGCCCGCCGCCGCGCCGAACCGATGGACGACTTCGCCGGGCATCTCATCGCCCACCCGGCCGGACTGACCGACGAGGAGGTCAGTCAGCACCTCAGAGTGGTGCTGATCGCCGCCTGCGAGGCGACCGCCAACCTCCTCGCCAATGTGCTGCGTCAGGTGCTGATCGACCCGCGCTTCCGCTCCCAGCTCAACGGCGGCCAGATGACCGTGCCCCAGGCGGTGGAGCAACTGCTCTGGGACGAGCCGCCGTTCAGCACCATTTTCGCCTACTACGCCAAGCAGGAGACGGAGCTCGGCGGTCAGCGCATCCGCAAGGGCGACGGACTGCTGTTCGCGCCGGCCCCGGCCAACGTCGATCCACGCGTGCGCCCCGACCCGACCGCCGACATGCAGGGCAACCGCTCCCACCTCGCCTTCGGCGGCGGCCCGCACGAGTGCCCCGGCCAGGACATCGGCCGCACCATCGCCGAAGTCGGCGTCGACGCCCTGCTCATGCGGCTGCCCGACGTGGAACTCAGCGTCGACGAGGAGGAGTTGGCCTTCACCGAGTCGATCGCCTCGCGGCATCTCGTGTCGCTGCCGGTCCACTTCATGCCCCGGCCGCAGCAGGACGTGACACAACGGCCCAGCCACGAGAACGACGCTTCCCCGCAGCCGGCCTGGCACATCGGCGCGGCCCGCCCGAGGACGGTGACGGCCCCCGAGCCGGAGCCGTCCGTGGCGTACGCGGCGCCGCCCGTGCCGGTGCCCCCGCCGCCGCTGACCGAACCGGCCCCGCCGCGGAACGCGTGGCAGCGCTTCCTGAACTGGTGGCGGGGCTACTGACCGGCCGCCCAGTCCTCGTACGAGGTCCAGGCGGCGAGCGCCCGGCCGCTGGTGAACCGGTGCTCCACGCCCGTCACCGGGTCGGTGAACTCCAGTGCCCGCGCGAGCAGTTGCAGCGGACGCCGGAAGTCACCGGCCGGGACGGGGCCGGTCACCTCCGGGTACAGCGGATCGCCGAGGATCGGCACGCCGAGGGTGTTCATGTGGACCCGCAGCTGATGGGTCTGCCCGGTGCCGGGCACCAGCCGGTACCGGCCGAGACCGTCCGGGCGGTGGCCGGCGAGTTCGACCCGGGTCACGGCGTTCGGCTCCCCCTCGACTTCCCGGGCGGTCAGCACCCCGCGTTCCTTCACGATCCGGCTGCGTACGGTCCGGGGCAGCACCAGCGCCGGGTCGTACGGCGCGACCGCCTCGTACTCCTTGCGCACCAGGCGGTCGCGGAACAGGGTCTGGTACGCGCCCCGCTCCCCGGGCCGCACCGTGAACAGCACCAGGCCCGCGGTGAGCCGGTCGAGGCGGTGCGCGGCGCCCAGCTCCGGAATGCCGAGCTCACGGCGGAGCCGGGCGAGCGCGGTCTGGGCGACGTGGCTGCCGCGCGGGGTGGTGGCCAGGAAGTGGGGCTTGTCGACGACGACGATGTGCTCGTCCCGGTGCACGACCTCCAGCGGGAACGGCACGGGCACCTCGGCGGGCAGCTCCCGGTGGAACCACAGGAACATACCGGGCTCGTACGGCGTCCGGGCCGGTACGGGACGCCCGTCCGCCCCGACGATCCGGCCCGCGGCGAACATCTCGTCGATCACTCCGGCACCGGCGGCCAGCCGCTGCACCAGATGCTCCCGCACCGTGGCCCACTGCTCCCCGGCGGGCAGCCGCACCCGCACGGGGTCCACCCCGTCGCGCTGCGGCAACGGAGAGGGCGGCACGGTCCGTCTGCGTCTCACACCGAGCAAGCGTACGGGCGCCCGGCACCGGCACGCGCCCGGCTCGGCAGTACCCCTGGCCTGCGGCGGACGACCCACGGTGAAAGCTCCGCCGGCGAGACTCGTGCCGTGGCAGTGCGGCAACGGTGCCGAGCCGGCTCTCCGCCGCGGCGGAGAGCCGTGCCGTGCGGCCCGCGGACGCGGCTCAGGGGCCTGCCGACGGGGACACGGCCACGCCGGAGTGCCGGCGCCCGCGGTGCGGCACGCCGAGACCCCGCCCTGGTGGCATACCGGCCCGGGCCGGGCTCGCCCCCGGCGGGCGGTCTCGGTGGAGCGCCTGCGGTGCCGCCGATGGCGGCGAACCTGAGCGGAGGCCCGGGTGTGTGGGTGTCGGATCGGGGCTTGTCGCTGGGGGCGCGGCGCGGAGGGGTGCCTGTGCTGGTGGCGTGCGAGCTCGGTGGCGGGCGGTCTCGGTTGAGTACTGCGGTGCCGCCGGTGGCGGCGAACGTGAGCGGGGGTCCGGGGGTGTGGGTGTTGGGTCGGGGCTCGTCGCTGGGGGAGCGGTCACGGAGGGGTGCCTGTGCTGGTGGCGTGCGGGCACGGCGCGGGGCTCGCCCCCGGCAGGCCCTCTCGCTTGAGCACCTCCGGTGCCGGTGGTGGAGGCGAACCTGCGCGGAGGTCCGGGTGTGTGGGTGTCGGGTCGGGGCTCGTCGCTGGGGGTGCGGTCACGGAGGGGTGCCTGTGTTGGTGGCGTGCGGGCGCGGCGCGGGGCTCGCCGCCGGCGGGCGGTCTCGGTTGAGCGCCTGCGGTGCCGCCGGTGGCGGCGAACGTGAGCGGGGGTCCGGGTGTGTGGGTGCTGGGTCGGGGCTCGTCGCTGGGGGCGCGGAGGGGTGCCTGTGTT
The DNA here is from genome assembly GCF_055571535.1 of Streptomyces sp. NPDC030893. Lineage (NCBI taxonomy): Bacteria > Bacillati > Actinomycetota > Actinomycetes > Kitasatosporales > Streptomycetaceae > Streptomyces > Streptomyces sp. NPDC030893. The sequence continues at coordinate 12,231 of NZ_JBVIFC010000011.1, forward strand.
GGTGGCGTGCGGGCGCGGGGGCGGTGGGGTGTCTGCGGTGCGGTCGATGGCGGTGGTGGACCGGGTGGGGCCCTTGCGGCTGCGGCGTACCGCGTGCGTGGTGGGTCAGCTGCCCGGGTCCCGGGGCTCGTCGTGACGGACCGCCCGGATCAGCTCCGCCTCGATCTCCAGGAGCGGCCGGCCCTCGGCGCGGGCGTAGTCGGTGACCGCGACGCGGACGTCACGGGCGAGGTCGCGCCAGGCCCGCCAGGCCGTCTCCCACGTCGCCCGCTGGTGGGCGCTCCAGTGGGCGCGGGCGCGCGGATCGTAGGTGTCCCGCAACTGCTGGACCCGGTTGTGTGCCTCGTCCGCCGCGCGCTGCTTGGCCACGAGTTCGTCGAAGGTGTGTGCCACGCGCCCGGATCCTGGGCCAGCGGCCCGCCCCCGGACGCTCGCCACGCCGCGCGGGCCGGGGCGGCGTGCCGCGGTTCACCCGGCCGGAGGCTCAGGCCGAGGCCCCGGCGCTCTCCTGCTCCGCCTCGATACGGGCGTTCCAGTCCTGCTTGGAGGCCTGCCAGCCGTCCTCGTTGTGGCCGAGGCGCCAGTAGCCGGAGATCGACAGGTCCTCGCGCGGAATGCCGCGGTCCACCCGCAGCAGCCGGCGCAGCTCCTTCACGAAGTGGGCCTCGCCGTGGACGAAGGCGTGCACCCGGCCCTCGGGGAAGTCGAGACCGCGCACGGCCTCCACCAGCGCCTCACCGACCCGGCGCCCGCCGCGGTGCAGCCACCGCACCTCCACGTCGGAGTCGATCTTCTGCTCCTCCTCGGCGCCGGACACCTCCACGAAGGCGAACGCCCTGGCCCCCCGCGGCAGCGCCTCCAGGGAGCGGGCGATCGCGGGCAGCGCGCTCTCGTCGCCGACGAGGAGGTGCCAGTCGGCGGCCGGATCCGGGGCGTAGGCGCCACCGGGGCCGACGAACCGTACGAGCTCGCCGGGCCGGACGCTCGTCGCCCAGGGCCCGGCCAGTCCCTCGTCCCCGTGGACGACGAAGTCCAGGGTCATCTCCCGGTGCTCGGCGTCCCACTGCCGCACGGTGTACGTACGGGTCACCGGCCACTGGTCGCGCGGAAACTCCTCACGGATGCGCTGGAGGTCGAAGGGCTCCGGGTAGGTCACCCCCGCGGCCGGGAACAGCAGCTTGACGTAGTGATCGGTGCAGGTGTCCGCCGCGAGGCCGGCCAGGCCCTCGCCGCCGAGCACCACGCGCTGCATGTGCGGGGTCAGCCGCTCGGTGCGGACGACCTCGGCGGTGTGCGCGGTGCGCGCCGCGCGGACCGGTCGCTCTGCCATGAGGTGCCTCCCAGCTGTGGTGGTTAGGTTTACCTAAGTTAGCACCTCGGCCGGGGTCGACGGGCGGGCGCCCGGGTTCGGTGACGCGTGCGGCTCACGACGACAGCGTCGTCAGCAGACGCTGGAGCGAACCGCCCAGACCCCACCGGGCGGCCAGCGACTCCGCCCCGGCCGGGTCGCGCGGCACACGCGGCAGCGCCGTGTCGACGTCCGGCAGCGGAACGTCGTCCGCGACCCGGACGACCTTGGGGGCGACCGCGAGATACGGCCGCGCCGCGTCCAGGCGCCCCCGCTGGGTCGGTGTGAGCTTGGCCCGCCGGTCGTCCACGGCCGCCAGGATCCCGGCCAGATCGCCGAACTCGGCCAGCAGCTTGGCCGCCGTCTTCTCGCCGACGCCCGGCACGCCCGGCAGTCCGTCGCTCGGATCACCGCGCAGCAGCGCCAGATCCGCGTACCCCTTGCCGTCCACCCCATACTTCTCGCGCAGTGCGGCCTCGTCGGTGACCTGGAGCGTGCCCACGCCCTTGAGCGGGTACAGCACGCGCACCCCGCGCGCGTCGTCCACCAGCTGGTACAGGTCGCGGTCACCGGTGACGATGTCGACCGGGCCGTCCGCCCGCGCGGTGAACGTGCCGATCACGTCGTCCGCCTCGTACTCCGCGACCCCCACGCGCGCGATGCCCACCGCGTCCAGCACGCTCTCGATGACCGGCACCTGCGGCGACAGCGTGTCGGGCACCTCCTCCTCGTCCGGGCCCTGCGCGTGCTCCTGCGCGACCCGGTGCGCCTTGTAGGACGGGATCAGGTCCACCCGCCACTGCGGGCGCCAGTCGGCGTCCATGCAGGCCACCAGGTGGTCCGGCCGGTGGTCCTTCACCAGGCGGTCGATGAAGTCGAGCAGCCCGCGCACGGCGTTCACCGGCGTGCCGTCCGGGGCCCGGACGGACTCCGGGACGCCGAAGTAGGCGCGGAAGTACAGGGAGGCGGTGTCGAGGAGCATCAGTCGTCCGGTCACGTCCCGCATCATGCCGCACGGCACCGACAGCGCCCCGCAGGAAGCGCCCCGGTGCGCTCTCCGCAACGAGTTGTGCCCTGCGCGACCACTGTGAGGCGGCGCACGAACGCGTTTGCCCGGTGCGAAACCGGGGAGGCGCGGGCCCGGAGCGATGCCGGTTACAGATTCAACTGTTGTGGGCCGCGTGAGCCGCCCGCCGGGCATCGCTTCCGTCATTTGCCGTCGAGACAAGAGGTACGCGTGTCATCAACGCTTGAGGCCGAGCATCTGTTCAAGGTGTTCGGCAGACGACCGGACCAGGCGGTCGAACGACTGCGCCAGAAGGAAGCGGACCGCGAGGAGCTGCGCGCCGACGGCGTCACCGCCGCCGTCATCGACGCCTCGTTCACGGTGGAGCCGGGCGAGATCTTCGTCGTCATGGGCCTGTCGGGCTCGGGCAAGTCCACCCTCCTGCGGATGCTGAACGGCCTGCTGGAGCCGACCGCCGGACACGTGCGCTTCGACGGCCAGGACCTGACAGCGCTGTCCGACCGGGAGCTGCGTCAGGTCCGCTCCCAGAAGATCAGCATGGTCTTCCAGCACTTTGCCCTGTTCCCGCACCGCAGCGTCCGTGACAACGCTGCCTACGGTCTTGAAGTGCAGGGCGTGCCCCGCGCCGAGCGCGAACGCCGCGCCGACGAGGCGCTCGCCCTGTGCGGCCTGGCCGGCTGGGAGAACTCGTGGCCCGACGAGCTGTCCGGCGGTATGCAGCAGCGCGTCGGCCTGGCCCGGGCGCTCGCCACGGACGCCGATCTGCTGCTGATGGACGAGTCCTTCAGCGCCCTCGACCCGCTGATCCGCCGCGACATGCAGGATCAGCTGATCGAACTGCAGAAGAAGCTGAAGAAGACCATCGTCTTCATCACCCACGACCTCAACGAGGCCATGCGTCTGGGCGACCGCATCGCGGTGATGCGTGACGGCCGCATCGTGCAGATCGGCACCGCGCAGGACATCCTGATCCGCCCGGCCAACGACTACGTCGCCTCCTTCACCCAGGACGTCGACCGCTCCCGCGTGCTCACCGCCGGGGCCGTCATGGACCCCGAGGTGCGCGGCGACGAGGCCGACTGCGGCTGCGAGACCGCGACGCCCGGGACGCCGTTCACCGACCTGTGCGCGATCAGCGCCCGCGTACCGCACCCCGTGGCGGTGCTGGACAAGGAGAACGCCGTCGTCGGCGTCGTGCCGCGCCGGCGCCTCGTCGGCTTCCTCGGCGACGAGGAGTCCGACCCCGGTGTCTGCGACACCCCCCGGGACAAGGGCGGCGAGAAGGTGATGGCCCGTGCCTAGGATTCCGCTCGGCGACTGGGTCAACAGCACCGTCGACTGGCTGCTCGACAACGTCACCTGGCTGTTCGACTTCTTCAAGGCCGTCTTCACCGGCGCCTACGACGGTGTCAACGCCGTCCTCCAGGCGCCCGCGCCGCTGATCCTCTGCGGCATCTTCGCCGTCATCGCGTTCTGGCTGCGCGGCACCTTCGCCGGTGTCCTCACCTTCTTCGGCTTCGCCTTCCTCGACTCCATGGAGTTGTGGGAGGACTCGATGGTGACGCTGGCGCTGGTCATCGTCGCCACCGTGATCGCCCTGGTCATAGCCGTGCCCGTGGGCATCTGGGCGGCCCGCTCGGACCGGGTGAGCGCCCTCGTGCGGCCGGTCCTGGACTTCATGCAGACGCTGCCCGCGATGATCTACCTCATCCCGGCGATCCTGTTCTTCGGGACCGGCCCCGCCCCGGGCATCGTCGCCACCCTGATCTTCGCGCTCGCCCCGGGCGTGCGCATGACCGAGCTGGGCATCCGCCAGGTCGACAAGGAACTGGTCGAGGCCGCCGAGGCGTTCGGCACCACGCCCCGTAACACCCTGCTCCGCGTCCAGCTGCCGCTGGCGCTGCCCACGGTGATGGCGGGCGTCAACCAGGTCATCATGCTCGGCCTGTCCATGGCCGCCATCGCCGGCATGGTCGGCACCGGCGGCCTCGGCGGCGCGGTCATCGAGGCCATCGGCCAGCTCAACATCGGCCTGGGCGCCGAGTCCGGTCTCGCCATCGTGATCCTGGCGATCTACCTGGACCGCATGACCAGCGCGCTGGGCACCCATGTCTCCCCGCTCGGCCGGCGGGCCGCCGCCAAGGCACGCGCCGCGCAGGGACTCAGGATCTGGTCCTACCGGCCCCGCCCGCAGGTCGCCGTGGTCGGCATCGTCGTCCTCGCCCTGGTCGCCGGCGGAATGAGCCTGTTCGGCGGCGGCGCCGGAGACTCCACCACCACCGCCGACGGCAAGAACGTCGGCGCCGGCAAGAAGATAAGCATCGGCTACATCCCCTGGGACGAGGGCGTCGCCTCCACCTTCCTGTGGAAGGAGATCCTCGAGCAGCGCGGCTTCGAGGTCGAGGCCAAGCAGTTCGAGGCGGGACCGCTCTACACCGCCCTCGCGCAGGGCAACATCGACTTCCAGACCGACGCCTGGCTGCCCACCACGCACGAGGCCTACTGGAAGAAGTACGGCGAGCAGCTCGACGACCTCGGCACCTGGTACGAGGAGACGACGCTGGAGCTGACCGTCCCGGCGTACATGGAGGACGTCGACTCGCTGGAGGACCTGAAGGGCAAGGCCTCCACCTTCGGCGGGAAGATCACCGGCATCGAGTCCAGCGCCGGCATGATGGGCCTGCTGAAGGACAAGGTCCTGGGCGACTACGGCCTGGACAAGGAGTACGAGGTCGTCGACAGCTCCACGCCGGCGATGCTGGCCGAGCTCAAGCGCGCCTACAGCAAGAAGGAACCGGTCGTCGTCACGCTCTGGTCGCCGCACTGGGCGTACAGCGACTACGACCTGAAGAAGCTCGAGGACCCCAAGGGCTCCTGGGGCGAGGGCGACGGCGTGCACCTGGTGTCCCGCAAGGGCTTCGCCGGGGAGAACCCGGTCGTCGGCCAGTGGCTGAAGGACTTCTCGATGACCGAGAAGGAACTCACCAGCCTGGAGGCCGAGATCAACAAGGCCGGCAAGGGCCGGCAGCAGGACGCCGTCCGCGCCTGGCTGAAGGAGAACCCGGGCATCGTCGACAAGCTGGCCCCGGTCGCGTCCGGCTCCGGCGACACCCCGGCCGAGGCGAAGCGGACGCTGGACGTGGCGTGGTTCCCCTGGGAGGAGGACGTCGCCATCACCTACCTGTGGAAGAACGTCCTGGAACGGCGCGGCTACAAGCTGAACCTCAAGCAGATGGACGTCGGCCCGGTCTACACCGGACTCGCCTCCGGGGACCTCGACCTCAACTTCGACGCCTGGCTGCCGCACTCGCAGAAGAACTTCTACGAGCCGAACAAGGACAAACTCACCGACCTGGGCACCTGGTACGAGCCGGTCTCCCTGGAGATCTCCGTCCCCTCCTACGTCAAGGACGTCACGTCGCTGGCGGACCTCAAGGGCAAGGCCGACCTGTTCGACGGCCGGATCGTCGGCATCGAGCCGGGCACCGGCCAGATGGACATCCTCAAGAACAAGGTCCTGCCCGCCTACGGCCTGGACAAGGAGTACGAGGTCGTCGACGGCTCCTCGCCGGCGATGCTGGCCGAGCTCAAGCGGGCCCACGCCAAGAAGGAGCCCATCGCGGTCACGCTCTGGTCGCCGCACTGGTCGTACAGCGAGTACGAGCTGACCAAGCTGGAGGACCCGAAGCGCGCCTGGGGCGAGAGCAACACCATCCACACCATCGCGAGCAAGAAGTTCCCCGAGCAGTACCCGCAGCTCACGAAGTGGATCAAGGGCTTCACGATGAGCGAGGACGAGCTCGGCACCCTGGAGAAGGAGATCAAGGACCGCGGTCAGGGCAAGGAGGAAGAGGCCGTGGCCGCCTGGCTCGAGGAGCACCCGGACATCGTGGGGCGCATGACCCCGCGGTAGTGACGGCACCGCGGGAACGGTGATCCCGCGGTACGCCGCCGTACCGGCCGCCCAGGAGGGGCGGGCCCGGAACCGCCCCGACGGCGCGGTCCGGGCCCGCCCCTCCGGCATGTCCGAAAGCGGCCATGGACACGGTCGGAATCCGGACAACCACGGAGCGCGATGCTCTCCCCGAACCTTCCCGGCCCTCCTGGTGACCTTCCGCCGGGCACGGGGAACAATGGCGGGAACACCCCCTTTTCGTATCGGTGGGGGAACCGGGGGGCCCGCCGGGCGGGCGGCGTGAACCGTGAGGTCGGCACCGGCCGAGCGGTACGGCGACGTGACAGGGGCCTGAAACGGTTTGCCGAACATGCGTAGGGTGCAGACAACCGAACAGAAGGAGCGCGCCGGGACGCCGGCGCGCGGGGCGCGGGACGATCGGTGAGGAGGGAGCCGGAGCGATGGGCGATCACAAGGAACAGCCTTTGCGGGTGGGCGCCGCCGTGCGGCGTCGCCGCCGCGCACTGGAGCTGACCCTCGCCGTCGTGGCCGAGCGCAGCGGTCTGTCGGTGCCGTTCCTGAGCCAGATCGAGAACGAGCGGGCGCGTCCCAGCCAGAGCTCCCTGGAGAAGGTCGCCGACGCCTTGCGCACCACCGCGGTGGAACTCCTCGCCGCCGCCGACCCGGCGTGCAGCGTGGACGTCGTCCGCGCCGAGGGCGCCGCGCCCTGGGCGGAGCCCCTGGTGCGCTCCCTGGTGCGCGGTCACCATCAGATGCACGCCTCGGAGTTCACCGGCGACCATGACGCGGGGCGTGAACTGCAGTTCCGCAACGATCAGTTGATGTACGTCGCGGACGGTGCCGTGGAGATCGAGGCCGAGGGCCGCGCCTACCGTCTCGGCCGCGGCGACACCCTGTACCTGACCGGAGGCGTCCGGCACCGCTGGCGGGCCACGGTCCCGGAGACCCGGCTGCTGGTCGTCGCGGTCGCCGAGGACATCGAGGCGCTGCGGGACAAGCCGCAGCGATGAGCCGCCCCCGGGTCGTCTCCCTCGTCCCCTCGCTCACGGAGGCCGTGGCGCGCTCCGCCCCCGGCGCCCTCGCCGGCGCCACCGACTGGTGCACGCATCCGGCAGGACTGGACGTCGTACGCGTCGGCGGCACGAAGAACCCCGAGGTGGAGCGGATCACCGCCCTCGCCCCCGACCTGGTGATCGCCAACGAGGAGGAGAACCGCGGGCCCGACCTGGCGGCCCTGCGGGCGGCGGGCCTCCAGGTGCTGGTGACGGAGGTCCGGACGCTGCCCGGGGCCTTCGCCGAGCTGGACCGGGTGCTCACGGCGTGCGGGGTGACGGCACGGCCCCGGTGGCTGGACGAGGCCGAGGCGGCCTGGGACGCCCTGCCCCCGCCCCGGGAGCACCTGACGGCGGTCGTGCCCATCTGGCGCCGTCCCTGGATGGTGCTGGGCCGGGACACCTTCGCCGGCGATCTGCTCGCCCGCCTCGGCGTCCGCCAGGTGTACGCCACCCACCCCGAGCGCTACCCGCGCGTCCCGCTCGACGAGCTGCGCGCGGCGCGGCCGGACCTCGTCGTGCTCCCCGACGAGCCGTACCGCTTCACCGCCGACGACGGCCCCGAGGCCTTCCCCGGACTGCCCTGCGCGCTGGTCGACGGCCGGCACCTCACCTGGTACGGGCCGTCACTGGCCGAGGCGCCGGCAGTGCTGGCCGGGGCTCTGCGAGCAGCGCGCCGCTGACCAGGCCGCGGGTGGTGTGCAGCGCGGCCGTGGCCCAGGCAGCGACGAGAGCGGCGTAGAGCAGGACGGTCAGCGCGTCCCAGGCCGGCAGTCCGGTGTGCCGGGACAGCGCGGCGGAGCCGGTGACACAGGTGCCGACCGGGAAGGTGAACGACCACCAGGTCATGGAGAAGCGCATCCCGTGGCGGCGCGCTCGTACGACGTGGGCGGTGGCGAGGCAGAGCCACAGCAGCGCGAACCCGGTCACGGGCACCCCGTACAGCACGGCGAGCAGGCCGAAGCCCTGGTCGTACGGCGCCGGTACGACTCCGGGGGCGACGTCGGCGAACGCGCCGGCCGCGGTGGTGGACTGACCGAGCGGGCCGAGCACCAGGAACAGCGTCGGAGTGAGCGCGAGGGGGAGGGGGCCGCCGGTGAGCAGCCGGGCGAACACCAGCGGCAGCATCAGCAGGGTGGCGAGCAGGCTGAGCCCGAACATCGCGAAGCACGCGAAGAGCAGGGTCTCCCGGGGCTGCCCCGGCGGCAGGTGCGGCACCAGCCGCGGTCCGAGGGCGGCGGACACCATCGGCGCGACCAGCGGCAGCAGCCAGGCCGGCGTCGCCTGCCCGGGCGTGACGCGGTGCCGTACGGCCATGAGGTACGGCACGGCCACGGCGGCCGCCAGCCCCACTGCCGTACCGGCGCCGAACAGCACGGCGTCCAGGACGACGGCGGGACCGGTGCCGATCCAGTCCCGTCCGACGGCGAGTCCGCCGCCGCCCACCGAGAGCAGCGCCATGGACAGACAGCCGTAGAACGGAACGACGGCGGGGTCGAGCAGCTGGGAGCGGGCCCGGTCGCGGTGGTGGACCCAGTGCAGGGCGCGGGCGGCGAGCAGCACCACGAGCAGCAGCAGGGACAGGGCCCAGACGGCGGCGAGGGCGGCGCGCAGGCCGGGTACGCGGACCGGGAGCACCGCACCGGCGGCGGCCACGATGGCGGTGCCCATGACGCAGGCGTACCAGTTGGGTCCGAGATGACGGACGCGGGCGGCACGCGCGGGCCGTGCGGTGGCGAGGAGCATGGTCATACGGTCGTACCGGGCGTGGGCCGTCACCAGGGAGTCCGCCCCTATGGCGGCATAAGCTGGCCTTATGAGCAAGACGGAGGGCCACGGCGACCGCCCCGTGAGCGTCGGATCGCTGGGCCACCGGGTGCCGGAACTCGGGGCGCTGGAACTGCTGCTGGCGGTGGCGCGGCTGGGGAGTCTGGGCGGCGCCGCGCGGGAGCTGGGCATCACCCAGCCGGCGGCGAGCAGTCGCATCCGGTCGATGGAACGGCAGCTCGGGGTGGCCCTGGTCGACCGCTCCCCGAGAGGATCGCGGCTGACCGACGCGGGGGCGCTGGTCACCGACTGGGCGCGGCGGATCGTGGAGGCGGCGGAGGCGTTCGACGCGGGCGCGCAGGCGTTGCGCGACCGCAGGGACTCACGGCTGCGGGTGGCGGCGAGCATGACGATCGCCGAGTATCTCCTGCCGGGCTGGCTGCTCGCGCTGCGCGCGGAACGTCCGGACACGGCGGTGTCGCTGCTCGCGGGGAACTCGGCGGCGGTGGCGGAGCGGTTGCTGTCGGGGGACGCGGACGTCGGGTTCGTGGAGGGGCTGACCGTCCCGGCCGGGCTGGACTCGGCGGTGATCGCCCACGACCGGCTGATCGTCGTGACCGCGCCGTCGCACGTGTGGGCGCGCAGGCGGCGGCCGCTGGCGGCGGAGGAGCTGGCGGCCACCCCGTTGATCCTGCGGGAGGAGGGGTCGGGGACGCGGCAGGTACTGGACGCCGCGCTGGGCGGGCTGGCGCGGCCGTTGATCGAGCTGTCCTCGACGACCGCGGTGAAGGCGGCGGTGGTGAGCGGGGCGGGTCCTGCGGTGGTGAGTGAGCTGGCGGTGGGGGAGGAGCTGGCGATGCGGCGGCTGGTGCGGATTCCTGTGGAGGGGGTGGCGTTGGCGCGTGATCTGCGGGCTGTGTGGCCGACGGGGCATGTGCCTGCCGGGCCGGCGCGGGATCTGTTGTCGCTGACGCGGGGGTGAGGGGCGCGGGGTATTTGGCGTGCGCCTCGTGAGGGCTGGGCGGGGGGGTGGTTTGCGCAGCCCGGCGCTTGCGGGGTGCCGTCGCGCCCACCCGTGCCGCCCTGCGGCACGACTGCCCGCGGGAACGGCAGGGTGGCGGCACGCTGCCCGCGCGAGCGGGGAGCCGCGGCAGCCGCGGGAGCGGGGAGCTGTAGGAACGGGGGGGCGTGGGGGAGCTGCGGGAGACGGGGGCACGGGGGCACGGGGAGCTGCGGGAGCGGGAGTCGCGGGGCTGTGGGGGTCGGTGGGGTCAGGGGGTTGTTGCTGTGATCAGGGCTTGCATGAGGCGGAGGTCTTCGGCCATTTCGGGGTGCCATTGGACGCCCAGGGTCCAGGGGGCCGCGGTGAGTTCGACGGCCTCCACCGTGCCGTCCTCCGCGTAGGCCGACGGGATCAGGCCCCGGCCCAGGCGGTCCACCGCCTGGTGGTGGTAGGTCGGTACGGAGGTCACCTCCGGGACGGCCGCCGCGTAGCGGGTGCCCGGGACCGGCTTCACCGGGTGCAGCCCGAAGGCGCCCGGTACCTCCGCGTGGCCGTCGATGTGCTGGACCAGGGTGCCGCCGAGGGCGACGTTCAGCAGCTGCATGCCCCGGCAGATGCCGAGCAGGGGGACCCCGCGCTCCAGCGCGGCCCCGATCAGCGCCAGCTCCCAGGCGTCCCGCGCCCGGGCGGGCGGCCCGGTGCGCGGGTCCGGCACGGCGCCGTAGCGGACGGGCTCCACGTCCGGGCCGCCCGCGACGACCAGGCCGTCGAGCCGGGCCACGGCGTCCGCCGCCCGCTCCGGCGCGTCCGGCGGGAGCATCGCGGCCAGTCCGCCCGCCCGCTGCACCAGCCGTGGATAGCCGGCCGGCAGCAGCGCGGCGTCCAGCCGCCACACGCCCCAGCGCACACCGGACTCCGCATAGGTGCTGATACCGATGAGTGGTCCGGCCGTCATGCCCTCACCTTTCCCGCGTCAGTCGCGTGACAACTCCGCCTCGGCCGCCGCCAGCGCCGCGAACTCCTCCTCCGGTGCCTTCGCCACCAGGTGCCTGCGGCTGTACAGGCCGAAGTACGCCAGCGCCACGATGTACACCGCCAGGGCGATGAACGCCGCCGTCACATCCACCAGGAACGTCGCCACCAGCGCCGCGCACGCCAGCACCAGCGCCACCGAGGAGGTCAGCACACCGCCCGGCGTCCGGTACGGCCGCGGCAGTTCCGGCTCCCGGCGGCGCAGCACGATGTGCGACAGCGACATCAGCGCGTACGAGATCGTCGCGCCGAAGACGGCGATGTTCAGCATCCGGGCCCCGTTGCCCGTCCCGGCGGCCAGCGCGAAGCCGATCGCGCCCGGTACGAGCAGACCGAGGTACGGCGCCCGGCGGCTGCTGGTGAGCGAGAGGAACCTCGGCAGATAGCCCGCGCGGGACAGCGCGAACAACTGGCGCGAACCGGCGTAGATCAGCGAGAAGAACGACGCCACCAGGCCCGCGAGGCCCGCGTAGTTCACGATCCGGCTCAGCACCGTCGCCTCGCCGTCCGGCTGGAGCGCCTCCACCAGCGGATTGCCCGCGTCCTGGATCGCCGCCGAGCCCCGCGCCCCGGCCGCCGCGAAGAAGGTCACCACGGCCAGCACCACCAGGATGCCCATGGACCAGCGGATCGCCCTCGGCAGCGTACGGGCCGGCTCCCTGGTCTCCTCGGCGGCCAGCGGTACGCCCTCCACACCCAGGAAGAACCACATCCCGAACGGGAACGCCGCCCAGATGCCCAGCAGCCCCATCGGCAGCCAGGAACTCGCGCCGAACGCCGCTTCGTCCACCGGGATGTCGTCGAGGGAGGAGGCGTCGAACTCGGGCAGCGCGGCCAGCGCGAAGACCACCAGCGCCGCCACCGCGATGCCCGTGACGACGAAGCTGAACCTCAGCGCCTCGCCCACGCCCCACAGATGGATGCCGATGAAGACGATGAAGCAGGCCAGATACACCGGCCAGCCGGACTCCAGGCCGAACAGGCCGAGCGACTCGACGTAGTCGCCGATGAAGATGGAGATCGCGGCCGGGGCGAGCACGTACTCGATGAGGATCGCGGTCCCGGTGAGGAATCCGCCCCACGGTCCGAGCGCCCGGCGGGCGAAGCCGTAGCCGCCGCCCGCCGTGGGCAGGATCGAGGACAGCTCGGCGAGGGCGAAGACCATGCAGGTGTACATGGCGCCCATCAGCAGCATGGCGATCGCCAGGCCGCCGAAGCCGCCCTCGGCCAGGCCGAAGTTCCAGCCCGAGTAGTCGCCGGAGACGACGTAGGCGACGCCGAGGCCGGTCAGCAGCAGCCAGCCGGCGCTGCCCCGGCGGAGCCTTCTGCGCGCGAGGTAGTCGTCCGCCTCACCGGCGGGATCTTGGGACGTGGACGGAAGGCTCACGGGGCGACTCCCCAGGGAGTGTGGGCGGGGAAGAGGGCAATGGAACGGATCCAGACCTTTGTGGGCCCATACCTTCGCGGCGGGGACGCCGTGAGCGCAAGACCCGTGCGTCGAGCCGCCGTAAACCCTGCCCCGCGCCCTCACGTGTCACGCCCTCACGCCAGGAACCCCCGCAGCAGCGCCGCCGTCCCCGCGCAGTGCTCGCGCATCATCTCCCGCGCCCCGTCCGCGTCCCCCTCCAGCACCGCCTCGACCAGTGCCGCGTGCTGGCGCTGCGAGTGCTCCAGGTTGCGCACCAGCAGCGGGATGCAGTCCAGCAGGTCGTTCACCGTGGCCCGCACCGCCGCGTACTGCGCGGTCAGCGTCGGGGAGCCGCACAGCTCCGCCAGGGTCAGGTGGAACAGCGTGTCCAGGCGCCGGTAGTCGCCCAGCGGCGCGTCCTGCGTGCCGGACAGCGCCTCGCGCAGCCGCCGCCCCTGCTCGTCCGTCAGCCCGTGCGCCGCGCACAGGCCCGCCGCGCCCACCTCCAGCACCTCCCGGAAGCGCAGCACGTCCTCGATGTCCACCTCGGCGATCCGCCGCCGCAGCTCCTCCTCGCCCGTGTCCGTCGCCCGGGGCAGCACGAACGTTCCGCCGTACCGCCCGCGCCGCGACTCCACCAGCCCCTGGTCCTGGAGCACCTTCAGCACCTCGCGCAGCGTCACCCGGCTGATCCCCAGCCGCTCCGCCAGCTCCCGCTCGGCCGGCAGCCGCTCCCCGCCCGCCACCAGACCCAGCCGCACCACCTGGAGGATCTGCTCCAGCGCCTCCTCGAAGCCGTTGCCCGCCCGGACCTGCCGCAGCACCGGCGCCAGCCGGTCCCCGACCGCGCCGACCGCATCTTCCGGCATCCCGCCGTGCCCCCTTCCCAAGCAATGGTCTCCCGCAATACCTTATGGCTCCCGGCTTGACCGAAGAAGCCCGAGGAGGCCCTCCGTGGCAGACCGCACACCCCCGCTCGCCGTCGAGGAGCTGCGCACCCTCGTCGCCGGCGGTGAGATCGACACCGTCGTCCTGGCCTTCCCCGACATGCAGGGACGGCTCCAGGGCAAGCGGTTCGCCGCGCGCTTCTTCCTCGACGAGGTGCTCCGGCACGGCACCGAGGGCTGCAACTACCTGCTCGCCGTCGACGCCGACATGAACACCGTCGACGGCTACGCCATGTCCTCCTGGGAGAACGGCTACGGCGACTTCGCCATGTACCCCGACCTCGACACCCTGCGCCGGGTGCCCTGGAACGAGGGCACCGCCCTGGTCGTCGCCGACCTCGCCTGGGCCGACGGCTCCCCGGTCGTCGCCGCCCCCCGGCAGATACTGCGCCGCCAACTGGACCGCCTCGCCGCCCTCGGCCACACCGCCCGGGTCGGCACCGAGCTGGAGTTCATCGTCTTCCGGGACACCTACGAACAGGCCTGGGACGCCGGCTACCGCGGGCTGACCCCCGCCAACCAGTACAACGTCGACTACTCCGTGCTCGGCACCGGCCGCATCGAGCCCCTGCTGCGCCGCATCCGCAACGAGATGGCCGGCGCCGGACTCACCGTGGAGTCCGCCAAGGGCGAGTGCAACCCCGGCCAGCACGAGATCGCCTTCCGCTACGACGAGGCCCTGGTCACCTGCGACCAGCACGCCGTGTACAAGACGGGCGCCAAGGAGATCGCCGCCCAGGAGGGCGTCTCGATCACCTTCATGGCCAAGTACAACGAGCGCGAGGGCAACTCCTGCCACATCCACCTCTCCCTCGCCGACGCGGCGGGCGACAGCGCCATGCCGGGCTCACCCGAGGAACCGGACTCGATGTCGGAGGTGATGCGCCACTTCCTGGCCGGCCAGCTCGCCGCGCTCCGTGAGTTCTCCCTGCTCTACGCCCCGCACATCAACTCCTACAAGCGGTTCCAGCCGGGCTCCTTCGCCCCGACCGCCGTCGCCTGGGGCCGCGACAACCGCACCTGCGCTCTGCGCGTGGTCGGCCACGGCGGCTCCCTGCGCTTCGAGAACCGGCTGCCCGGCGGCGACGTCAACCCCCACCTCGCCGTGGCCGGCATGGTCGCCGCCGGCCTGTACGGCATCGAGCAGAAACTGGAACTGCCCGAGCCCTGCCCCGGCAACGCCTACACCGCCGACTACGAGCACGTCCCCACCACCCTGCGCGAGGCCGCCGAACTGTGGGAGACCAGCGCCATCGCCAAGGCCGCCTTCGGCGAGGAGGTCGTCGCCCACTACCGCAACATGGCGCGCGTCGAGACCGACGCCTTCGACGCCGCGGTCACCGACTGGGAACTGCGCCGCTCCTTCGAACGCATGTGAGGCCCTCCTTGCCCGACCAGCCCACCGGACTCCAGGTACGCAACCCCGCCACCGAGGAGGTCATCGCCACCGTCCCGGCCGCCACCCCCGCCGACGTCGACGCCGCCGTCGTACGCGCCGCACGCGCGCAGACCGCCTGGGCCGCCCTCGCACCCGGCGACCGGGCCCGGCTGCTGCGCCGGTTCGCCGCCACGGTCGACGAGCACCTCGAGGAACTGGCCCGCCTGGAGGTCAGCGAGGCCGGCCACACCCTCGGCAACGCCCGCTGGGAGGCCGGCAACGTCCGCGACCTGCTCGACTACGCGGCCGGCGGGGTGGAACGCCTGACCGGCCGCCAGATCCCGGTCGCGGGCGGGGTGAACGTCACCTTCCCCGAACCCCTCGGCGTCGTCGGCGTCATCGCCCCCTGGAACTTCCCCATGCCCATCGCGGCCTGGGGCACCGCGCCCGCCCTCGCCGCCGGCAACGCGGTGCTCCTCAAACCCGCCGAGACCACCCCCCTCACCGCCCTGCGCCTGGCCGCGCTCGCCCTGGAGGCCGGCCTCCCCGAGGGGCTGTTCCAGGTGCTCCCCGGACACGGCCCGGTCGCCGGCGACGCCCTCGTCGAACACCCCGGCGTCGCCAAGATCGTGTTCACCGGGTCGACCTCCGTGGGCAAACAGGTGTGGGCCAAGAGCGCGGCACACCTCACACGCGTCACCCTGGAACTCGGCGGCAAGAGCCCCAACATCGTCTTCGCCGACGCCGACCTGGAGGCCGCCGCGGCCGCCGCGCCCCTGTCCTTCCTCGACAACGCGGGCCAGGACTGCTGCGCCCGCACCCGCATCCTCGTCGAGCGCTCCGCCCACGACCGGTTCCTGGAACTGCTCGCCCCCGCGATCGAGGCCGTCCGGGTGGGCGACCCGGCCGACGAGACCGTCGACATGGGCCCGCTGATCTCCCGCGCCCAGCTGGACCGCGTCCGCTCCTACGGCACGGACGCCCTCGACGGTATCCGCGGCAAGGCCCCCGAGGGACCCGGCTACTGGTTCCCGCCCACCGTCCTCACCGGCGTCGCCCCGGACGCCCGCGTCGCCGTGGAGGAGGTGTTCGGTCCCGTCGCCGTCGTCCTCCCCTTCGACGACGAGGCCGACGCCGTACGCCTCGCCAACGCCACCGACTACGGCCTGGCGGGCTCGCTCTGGACCCGGGACGTCGGCCGCGCCCTGCGCGTCTCCCGGGCCGTCCGGGCCGGCAACCTGTCCGTCAACTCCCACTCCAGCGTCCGCTACTGGACCCCCTTCGGCGGCTTCAAACAGTCCGGCGTCGGTCGTGAACTCGGCCCGGACGCGCTGACCGCCTTCACCGAGACCAAGAACGTCTTCATCAGCACGGAGGCCTGAGGGCACATGAGCGAAGAGAACATCTGCCGCCGGCTGACCGGCCGCACCGCCGTCGTCACCGGAGCCGGCAGCGGCATCGGCCTCGCCGCCGTCCGCAGGCTCGCCTCCGAGGGCGCCCACGTGGTCTGCGGCGACGTCGACGAGGCACGCGGGAAGGCCGCCGCCGAGGAGACCGGCGGCATCTTCGTCGACGTGGACGTCACCGACCCCGAGCAGGTCGAGGGCCTCTTCCGGACCGCGTACGACACCTACGGCAGCGTCGACATCGCCTTCAACAACGCCGGGATCTCCCCGCCCGACGACGACTCCATCCTGGAGACCGGCCTCGACGCCTGGAAACGCGTCCAGGAGGTCAACCTCACCTCCGTCTACCTGTGCTGCAAGGCAGCCATCCCCTATATGCGGCGCCAGGGCAAGGGCTCCATCATCAACACCGCGTCCTTCGTGGCCCGCATGGGCGCGGCGACCTCGCAGATCTCGTACACCGCCTCCAAGGGCGGCGTCCTCGCCATGTCCCGGGAACTCGGCGTGCAGTTCGCCCGCGAGGGCATCCGCGTCAACGCCCTGTGCCCCGGGCCGGTCAACACCCCGCTGCTCCAGGAGCTGTTCGCCAAGGACCCCGAGCGCGCGGCCCGCCGGCTCGTGCACATCCCGCTCGGCCGGTTCGCCGAGGCCGAGGAGATCGCCGCCGCCGTCGCCTTCCTGGCCAGCGACGACTCCTCCTTCGTCAACGCCACCGACTTCCTGGTGGACGGCGGAATCTCGGGTGCGTACGTCACACCGCTCTAGCGAGCGCTCTACAGTGCCCGGATGAGCATGACGCCACCGCCCGGCTGGTACCGCGATCCGCATGCCCCGCACCTGGAACGCTGGTGGGACGGCACGGCCTGGACCGAGCACCGGCGCGCGCCCGGGGCTCCGCCCGTGCCACCGGGCCCGCCCGCGGGCGGCACGGGCGGCCCCCGCGGTACCGGCCGTGCGAAGACGGTCGCCCTCGCCACCGCGGGGGCCGTGCTCGTCGCCGCGATCGTCACCGGCGCGGTGGTCCTCGGCGGGGACGACGGCGACCCGGAGGCGCGCACCGGCCCGGCCGCCACCACCTCGGCGACCGAGCCGCCGCCCCCGTCGCCGTCCACGTCCGAGCCGCCCGCCGACGACCCGTCCGTGGTCGAGGACGAGCTCAACGGCATCACCTTCCCGCTCCTCGACGGCTGGGTCAGGCCCCAGCACATCGCCGTCGACGACGTCGTCATGAGCACCGACGGCACCTACGACTGCCCCGGCGAGGGCTCCGTCTGCCGCCACGGCCTCGTCATCTCCCGCACCGTGACCGAGAGCGGCACGACCTCGCCCCAGACGCTCGCCGAGGAGGACATCTCCGACGCGGCCGAGGACGCCTTCGGCGAGGACGCCCTGGGCCAACAGCCGTACGGCGGCCTGGAGTCGCACGAGGTCGTGAAGTCCGGCCCGGTCGCGGTCGCGGGCCGCGCCGGGTACCTGGTGCGCTGGCGCGTCACCACCGCCGAGGGACCCGGTGGCCATGTGCAGTCGATGGTGTTCGCCTCCAGCGTCGGCACCGAGTCACCGGTCCTCGTCCGGTACGTCTTCGACGCCGGGGAGGACGGCCCGCCCCTGGCCGACATGGACCGCATCACCAAGGGCATCCGCTCGGTCACCGACGCGGCCTCCGGCGGCGGCGTCGGCAGCAGCGTCGGCCCGCCCGGCTGAACCGCTACAGGAAGGTGTGCCCCTCGCCGCGGTACGTCGGCACGGTCGCCGTCACCGCGTCGCCCTCCACCAGACGCAGCGCGTCGAACCGCTCGCACAGCTCGCCCGCCTTGGCGTGCCGGAACCACACCTTGTCGCCGATCAGCAGATCGTCGGCGGGCGAGCCCAGCAGCGGGGTCTGCACCTCGCCGGCCCCCTCCCGCCCGTCGTAGCGCAGCCCCTCGGGCAGATACGGCACCGGCAGCCGGTCCGAGCCGGGAGCGCCGGACGCCGGATAGCCCCCGCCGAGCACCGTCACCACACCGACACCCGGCCGCCGTACGACGGGCAGGGCGAACAGCGCCGCCGGACGCCCGCTGAACGACGTGTAGTTGTCGAACAGCCGCGGCACGTACAGCCCCGAACCGGCCGCTATCTCCGTGACCGCGTCCTCCGCGGCCGTGTGCTGCACACTGCCCGTACCGCCGCCGTTGACGAACTCCAGATCCGGTACGACCTCCCGGACCGCCGCCACCACCGCCGCACGCCGCACGGCCAGTTCACGCCGCGCGGCGGACTGCATCAGCCGCACCGCGTAGGACCGCAGCGGATACCCGGCCATCGCGTCACCGACACCGGCCACATGACCCTCGTACGCCATGATCCCCACCACCCTGAACCCGGGCCGCCGCGCCACCGCGCGCGCCATCTCGGCGATGTGGGCGGGGGAGTGCAGCGGGGACCGCCGGGCGCCGACCCGCAGCCGCCCGCCGAACAGTTTGAGCGCCGTGTCCAACTCCAGGCACACCCGCACCACTTCGTCGCCGCCCGCGCGGGAGGCGTCGATCAGGTCCAACTGCGCCGGATCATCGATCATGACCGTCACGGCCGCTGCGAGCTTGGGATCGGCGGCGAGTTCGGCGTACCCGGCCCGGTCGGCGGACGGATAGGCGAGCAGGACGTCGTCGAAACCGGAGCGGGCCAGCCACAGCGACTCGGCGAGCGTGAACGACATGACGCCCGCGAAACCCTCCCGGGCCAGCACCCGTTCCAGCAGCGCACGGCAGCGTACGGACTTGCTGGCGACCCGGACCGGCTTGCCCCCGGCCCTGCGGACCAGATCGTCCGCGTTGGCGTCGAAGGCGTCCAGGTCCACGATCGCGAGAGGGGCTTCGAGCTGAGCCGTGGCCCTGTCGTAACGGACCCGGTCAGCGGCGCGCGCAGTCATGACCGCAGCCTGCCAGACAGGATTACCGCAGGGTAGGGGGACGTTCCGGGCAGATGCCGCGGGCCTGCCGACTGGTTCCCGTCCGACGCGGATCACGCCGTAGAGTGACGCGCACGCACGGCGGATCGGGGCCGGCCCGGCAGTCCGGGCGGGATGACGCGCCGTCCGTGCGGGTATCTGTGCCCGGGACGAGTCCGTGCCGGGCCCCTGACAGCGAAGACGCCGGCCCGCGCAGGCAGGAACGGCCCGGGCACGAGGAAACGGGGGGTGCATGAGCACGGAAGCGCGCCGCGCCTCCCTCCCCCCGCGCCCCACCGTCCCCCCACGCCCCGCCCACCCCCCGGCCCCGCCGGAGCCCGCCCCGCAGGGCCGGACCTCGGGCGGCCCCGGAGCCTTCGACACCCGCGAGCCGGCCCCCGCCCCCGGCCAGACCGTCCCGCCGACAGCGAACGGTGCGGGCCCGGACGGGCGCAGCGGGAGCGCGCCGGTCACGGGCGCCCGTCGGCTTCCGCGCGCGTTCGGCGGCACCGCTGCCGGTGCCGACCCGTCGGCCCCGGCTGCCGGAGGCGCGGGTGACGAACCGCGGCGGCACTCCGGGAGCACGCAGGGCGGTCCCGAGTTCGGCGGCACCGATCCGACGACGGCGGTTACCGGGCCGGACGGGCGTCGGGCCGGCCGTGGGAGTGCGGCCGCTGACGGTGACGGTTCCGCGGGTGTCCCCCTGTCCCGTGCCGGGGCCGGTCTGCCGGGCGGTACGAACCCCGTGGCGCCCCCGCCGCCGCGCGCCTCCGCGCGTTTCCCCGACGCCCCGCCGACCGTCGGCCGGGGCCTGCGCTCCCCGGACCGGCCCTCCGCCGTTCCCCCGCAGCCCACCCACCGGCCCGCCGCGGAGACCGCGTCGGAGACCACCACCCGCCTGCGCCCCGTCCCCGCGGACCGGCCGGGCGGAACCACCCCGGCGCCGCCCGGCCCGCGCCCGGGCCCCGGCCCGGAACACCACCCCGCCCCCGCACGGCAGCCCGCACCCGACGAACGCACCGGCGCACCGCATCCCAACGGCGTCCCCGACCCCGCGCTCTCCTGGAGCGCGCCCATGGCACCGGACGGCGTGCCCGGGCCCGGGCGGGTGACCGTCGTGTCCCTCGGCGAGCCCGAGGGATACGACGAGCACGCGCGGCCCCGGCCCTTCGGGCGGCGCAGCCGGTCGCAGATCGTGGCCGCCGCGGCCTGTCTCGTCCTCGGGACGGGACTCATCGGCGGTGCCGTCACGGGCAGTTGGCTCACGGACGGCTCCGAAGGGCCCGGCACCCGGCACGGCTTCGCCGCCGCCGGGGACATGTGGCACAACGTGCCCGTCGACCAGCTGTTCCCGCCCACCGTGCAGGGCAAGGGCGCGGGACCCGGCGGCGCCGACCGCTCCTGGACCCGTATCGCCGTGGCCCCCGACAGCGGCTGCAAGGGCGCCTTCGACCCCCTGCTGCGCAAGGTCCTCGACCCCGTCGGCTGCGCACGCCTGCTGCGCGCCACCTACACCGACGCCACCCGGAGCCATGTCACCACCGTCGGCCTGCTGTTCACCGAGGCCGACGCCGCCGGCATGAGCGCCCTCGCCCGCCGCTTCGACACCGAACGCCTGGACCGCCGTACCGACCTGATGCCCCTGCCGTACGCCGCGAAGGGCACCGCCGCCGCCGGCTTCGGCCCCGGACAGCGGGCCTCCTGGACGATCTCCGTGCTCACCGACGCCCCCGTCGTCGTCTACGCCGTCACCGGCTGGACCGACGGCCGGACCGTCGACCGCCCGCAGCCCGCCGAGGACGCCATGGAGTCCGGAGCCACCACCGGCCCCGCCCAGGCAGGTCTCGGCCACGAGGCACGAGGACTCGCCGACCGTGTCGAACGCGGCCTGCGCAAGAAGGCGGGCACCGCGACGGAGCAGCCGTCATGAGGCCCCTCACCGGCCGCCGCCCCGCCGCGGCCCTCTGCACGCTCCTCGCCGCCACGCTCGTCCTGCTGCCCGCCGCCTCCGCGCACGCCGACGGCATCCGCGACCGCCAGTGGGGTCTGGAGGCCCTGCACACCGCGGAGGCGTGGCGGACCACGAAGGGCGCGGGCGTCACCGTCGCCGTCCTGGACACCGGCGTCGAGGCCGACCACCCCGACCTCGCCGGCAACGTGCTCACCGGCAAGGACCTCGTCGGCTTCGGAGCGAGCGAGGGCGACCGCGCCTGGGCCCGCCACGGCACCGCCATGGCCGGCATCATCGCCGGTCACGGCCACGGCCCCGGCAACGCCGAAGGCGTCATGGGCATCGCGCCCGAGGCGAGGATCCTGCCCGTCCGCGTGATCCTGGAGGACGGCGACCCCTCCCGCGCCAAGGCCCGCAGCACCCGCGGCAACGCCCTCGCCGAGGGCATCCGCTGGGCCGCCGACAACGGCGCCGACATCATCAACCTCTCCCTCGGCGACGACTCCGCCTCCGCACACCCCGAACCCGGCGAGGACGAGGCCATCCAGTACGCCCTGCGCAAGGGCGTGATCGTCGTCGCCTCCGCGGGGAACGGCGGCGAGAAGGGCGACCGCGTCTCCTACCCGGCCGCCTACCCCGGTGTCATCGCCGTGACCGCCGTCGACCGCTACGGCACCCGCGCCCCGTTCTCCACCCGCCGCTGGTACGCCACGGTCAGTGCTCCCGGCGTCGACGTGATCATCGCCGACCCCGACCACAAGTACTACGAGGGCTGGGGCACCAGCGCCGCCGCCGCGTTCGTCTCCGGCGCCGCCGCCCTCATCGAGGCGGCCCGCCCCGGCCTGACTCCGGCCCAGGTCAAACGGCTCCTGGAGGACACCGCCCGCAACGCCCCCGACGGCGGCCGCGACGACTCCCGGGGTTTCGGCTTCGTCGACCCGGCCGCCGCGATCGAGGCCGCGGCCCGTCTGGAACCGGACGGCCTGCGGTCGGCCGCCTACGGCGAGAAGTACTTCGGCCCCGGCCCGGACACCGACGACTCCGACGACGGCACCGCCGACTGGGCGGCCCCCCTCGCGGGCGGCGCCGGTGGCGTCCTGCTGGTCGCCGCCGTCGTCCTGTGGCGCGGCCGCCGCGCGGACCGGCAGGAGCCGTAGCAGTCCGTGCGGCCCGCGTACGACCGGCGGGCCGTGGCGGTTCAGTGCCGCGGCGGTACGCCGACCGCGCGGTGCCCGGCATCCGGCGTACGGGCACCGCACTCCAGCGCCGCGACGGCCGTCCGTACGGCGTCCTCCACCCGGGCCACCCCCCGCTCCTTCGTCGCGTTGCCGTCGGACAGCGCCGACACCAGGCACACCCGGCCACCGGCGGTCACCCGGCCGACGCTGTTCACGACCCACAGGCCCGTCGCGTCCCGCGGCAGCCAGCCGTTCTTCACGGCCCACGCCGTACCCCCGTCCGCGACGGACGGCACGCCCCACGCCTGCTCCGGCACGACCCCCGCCATCAGTTCCCCCACGTACGCACGCGCGGCCCCGCCCAGCTCCGAGTCCCGGCCGAACACCTGCCGCAGCAGCGCCAGCCGGTCGGCGGCCGTGGTGCGGGTCAGACCCCACAGCGTGCCGTCGCCGCCCACGGTCTCCGTCAGCCCGAAGCGGGCGTTCGCGGCGTCGAGGCCCGCCGCCCGGCCGATCCCCTCCCACAGGGCCGACGCCGCGTCGTTGTCGCTGCGCACGATCATCGCCGCCGCGCACGACCGCTCCGCCCCGGTGAGGACCCGTCCCGCGTCCCGCGCCGCCAGCAGCAGCGCCGCCAGGATGTCGACCTTCACGACGCTGGCCGTGACGAACACCCCGTCGCCGTGCGCGACGCTCTCCCCGGATCCCAGGTCCAGCACCGCCACGGACACCCGCGCCCCGTCCGCCACCGTCGTCTCCCTCCGTCGAAGCCGAAGCCCGTAGGCGAACCCGAACCCGAATCCCGTAGGCGAACCCGAAGCCCGAGCCGCATCCGAAACCGAAACCGAAGCAGAAGCCGCGTCCGAGCCTGTCACGGCCGGCCGATAGGCTCGGTGCCCGTGGCGAACAAGAACATCCCCGACTCCCCGTTCCGCGACGACGACGGCAGCGCCGACCCCCGGCTGAGCGCCGCCCTCGCCGCCTGGGCCGAGGACGGCAACGCCGTCGGCCCCGTCCTGGAAGCGCTCAAGGGCGCCCGGCTGCTCGTCCCCGTCGTGGCCCTGCTCGGTGAGGTGGAGGAGGACGAGAACGGCTTGCGCCGCGAGAAGACCAGCGACATGGCCGTACCCACGCTGAAGGCCGGCGCCCGCACCGCGCTGCCCGCCTTCACCTCCACCGAGTCGCTCGCCCGCTGGGATCCGGCGGCCCGCCCCGTCGCCGTACCGCTGCACCAGGCGCTTCAGGCCGCCGCGCACGAGAAGGCGGACACGATCGTCCTGGACATGTCGGGCCCGGTGCCCTTCGAGCTGACCGGCCCCGCCCTGCTCGCCCTCGCCGAGGGCCGCACCAGCACCGACCCGCTCGCCGACCCGGCCGTCGTCGAGGCCGTACGGGCCGCCGTGGCCGCGGAACCCGTCGTGCTGCGCGCCCACCTCGGGCCCGGACCGGCCGACGGCACCCTCGCCCTGGTCCTCGACCCGGCCGTCCCCGCAGCCGAGGCCGCCCGCGCCGTGGCCCAGCGGCTCGCCGCCGACGAGACACTGAGGGCCCGCCTGGTGCGCGGCCTCGACCTGGCAGTCCTGCCGGCCGAGGCGACGCCGCCGGGCGAGCCCCTGTACGTACGTTCCTGAGCTGTCCGCGATGTCCTAGCCGTAGACCGCGCCCGTGTACTTCTCGCCCGGACCCTTGCCCGGCTCGTCCGGGACGAGGGAGGCCTCGCGGAAGGCGAGCTGGAGGGACTTCAGGCCGTCGCGCAGCGGGGCCGCGTGGAAGGAGCTGATCTCGGTCGCCGAGGCGTCCAGCAGGCCGGCCAGCGCGTGCACCAGCTTGCGCGCCTCGTCCAGGTCCTTGTGCGAGTCCCCCTCCTCGGTCAGACCGAGCTTCACGGCGGCGGCGCTCATCAGGTTGACGGCGACCGTCACGATCACCTCGACCGCGGGGACCTCCGCGATGTCGCGGGCCATGGCGTCGAAGTCGGGGTTGCCGGGGGTCTCGGGGGTGTCCGAGGGGGAGGTGTCACTCATGCCCCACACGATAGGCGCAGCCGGGCGTGGCCCCGACGCCAGGAGGCGGGGGACGGCCGGTTGGTGCACCTCACCGGGAGCTGCTAACCTTGTGTAACGACCGGTCGGACCCGTATGCCTCGCGGCGCACGAGCCCGGCCCACAAGTGGAGGCTTCGAACTCCCACCTGGCCGCCCTCAGGGCGGCGGGTCACCGGTCAGGCGGTCCCGTCCCCGAGGCGGCGATCCGCCCGATGACGCGCCCCGCGGTCCCCGTGGCGGTGCTCCGGTAGTTCGAGGAGCCCCGCCTGTGATCGTCCGGGGCATTTTCTTTGCTTCGACGCGGTTAGGTCTAACGAACACAGACGTTACGCGGCTGTCCGCCAGACCGTCGCGTGGTGCTACCGAGGAGGATCCATCAGCGCCGAGCCCCGCATCAACGACCGGATTCGCGTTCCCGAGGTGCGACTTGTCGGTCCCAGCGGCGAGCAGGTCGGGATTGTTCCGCTTGCCAAGGCCCTGGAGCTTGCGCAGGAGTACGACCTCGATCTCGTCGAGGTCGCGGCGAACGCCCGTCCGCCCGTGTGCAAGCTCATGGACTACGGGAAGTTCAAGTACGAGTCGGCCATGAAGGCCCGTGAGGCGCGCAAGAACCAGGCGCACACGGTCATCAAGGAGATGAAGCTCCGGCCGAAGATCGACCCGCACGACTACGACACCAAGAAGGGTCACGTCGTCCGGTTCCTCAAGCAGGGCGACAAGGTCAAGATCACGATCATGTTCCGTGGTCGCGAGCAGTCCCGGCCGGAGCTCGGTTACCGACTGCTGCAGCGTCTCGCGGAGGACGTCCAGGACCTCGGGTTCGTCGAGTCGAACCCGAAGCAGGACGGCCGCAACATGATCATGGTCCTCGGTCCGCACAAGAAGAAGACCGAGGCGATGGCCGAGGCCCGCCAGGCGCAGGAAGCCCGCAAGGCAGAAGCGAAGGCCAACCCCGGCAAGTCGCAGAATGCCGCGGAGACCGAGGCCGCCGAGGCGGCCGAGGAGCCCGCCGAGGCGTGACTCCCCGGGGCGCGAGCCCCAGGAAGCAACCGAAACAAGTACGACGCTCCACCGTGCCCGGTTTCCGTGACCGGGCACCGGAGCGCCACCGACGAGGAGAGAACGGCGCTATGCCGAAGAACAAGTCGCACAGCGGTGCCAGCAAGCGCTTCAAGATCACCGGCTCCGGCAAGGTGCTCCGCGAGCGCGCCGGCAAGCGCCACCTGCTCGAGCACAAGTCGTCCCGCGTGACGCGTCGCCTCACCGGCAACGCCGAGATGGCCCCGGGCGACGCCGCGAAGATCAAGAAGCTTCTCGGCAAGTGAGGTCGGGCGCCCAGCGCCTGAACCACCGACACCGGGACCCAATCGTTTCCGGGCCGTGTGACGACAACCACGGCCCCGCTACAAGGAGTTAACAAGTGGCACGCGTCAAGCGGGCAGTCAACGCCCACAAGAAGCGCCGGGCGATCCTCGAGCAGGCCTCCGGCTACCGCGGTCAGCGTTCGCGTCTGTACCGCAAGGCCAAGGAGCAGGTCACCCACTCGCTGGTCTACAACTACAACGACCGCAAGAAGCGCAAGGGTGACTTCCGTCAGCTGTGGATCCAGCGCATCAACGCCGCCGCCCGCGCCAACGGCATCACGTACAACCGCTTCATCCAGGGTCTGAAGGCCGCGAACGTCGAGGTCGACCGCAAGATCCTGGCCGAGCTGGCCGTCAACGACGCGACCGCCTTCGCGGCGCTCGTCGAGGTGGCGCAGAAGGCGCTGCCGGCGGACGTCAACGCGCCGAAGGCCGCGTGACGCTGCGCTGGCTTTGAGCCGGACGTGAGTGCAGGACCCGCAAGCTGGAAAGCCTGCGGGTCCTGTTGTTGCCTGACGGCGCGGCGTCGTCCGGCCGCGGGTCGGTCGTGGCTGGTCGCGCAGTTCCCCGCGCCCCCGGGGAACGGCAGCTCCGGCGTCCGGCGCGTGCTGCGCGCGTAGGCGAGCGTTCCACCATCGCGTTTCCCGAGACTCCACGAAAGTGAAGAAGCAGATGCCCTCCGTCAGCCCCGAGCTGATCTCCCCCCGTTCCTCGCGTGTGGCTGCTGCCCGGCGGCTCGGCAAGCGGAATTTTCGGGGGAAGGAGCGGCTGTTTCTCGCCGAGGGGCCGCAGGCCGTGCGGGAGGCCGCCGGGTACGGGGACACGCTCGTCGAGCTGTTCGCCACACCCGAGGCGGCCGAGCGGTACGCCGACATCATCGGCGGGGCCCGGGACGCCGGTGCCCGGATCCACCTCGCCTCCGAGGACGTCATCGCCGACATCTCCACCACCGTCACCCCCCAGGGGCTGGTCGGCGTCTGCCGGTTCCTGGACACGCCGTTCGACGAGATCCTCGCCGCCCGGCCGAAGCTCGTCGCCGTCCTCGCGCACGTACGCGACCCCGGGAACGCAGGCACCGTACTGCGGTGCGCCGACGCCGCCGGAGCCGAGGCCGTCGTCCTCACCGACGCCTCCGTCGACCTGTACAACCCCAAGGCCGTACGCGCCTCCGTCGGCTCCCTGTTCCATCTGCCCGTCGCCGTCGGGGTGCCCGTCGAACGGGCCGTCCGGGGACTCCGGGACGCGGGCGTACGGCTGCTGGCCGCCGACGGCGCCGGAGACCGGGACCTCGACGACGAGCTCGACAAGGGCACCATGGGCGGCCCGACCGCCTGGGTCTTCGGCAACGAGGCCTGGGGGCTGCCCGAGGAGACCCGCGCCCTCACCGACGCCGTCGTCCGCGTCCCCATCCACGGAAGGGCGGAGAGTCTGAACCTGGCCACCGCCGCCGCCGTATGTCTCTACGCGTCGGCACGTGCACAGCGCGCCGCCGGAGGGTGCCGCTCCGTCACCGGCACCTAGTAGGCTGACCAGCCCGGGGACCCTCCCCAAGCTCTCGGCCGGTCCCGAGCACGGGGCACCCCGAGGACGTTCCGAGAGGTGGGGTACGGGGATGAGTGTCGGCACGAGCAGCGCACCGGGAGCACGACGGGTCGCGCGTCCGCCCGCGCCCCGGCCCGGTGATCTCGCCGAACTCGGCATCGACCCCGACCAGTTGCCCGACGGACTCGTCGTCGCCGACGAGCACGGCCGGGTGATCTGCTTCAACGCGGCGGCCGTGCGCATCACGGCCGTACCCGCCGAGCAGGCCCTCGGCCGGCGGCTGGAGACCGCCCTGCCCTTAGAGGACCTGGAGGGCCGCCGCTGGTGGCAGCTCACCGACCCCTACGGCGGCCTCGCCATCCGCGTGAGCCAGCCCGAACGCAACCTCCTGCTCCCCGGCGGCCGCGAAGTCCTCGTCTCCGCCCGCTACGTCCGCACCCGCCCCACCGGCCCCGTCCGCCGCGTCGTCGTCACCCTGCGCGACACCGAGGCCCGGCGCCGCACCGAGCGCAGCCACGCCGAACTGATCGCCACGGTCGCCCACGAACTGCGCTCACCGCTCACCTCCGTCAAGGGCTTCACGGCCACCCTGCTCGCCAAATGGGAGCGGTTCACCGACGACCAGAAGCGGCTGATGCTGGAGACCGTCGACGCCGACGCCGACCGGGTCACCCGGCTCATCGCCGAACTGCTCGACATATCGCGCATCGACTCCGGACGCCTGGAGGTGCGCCGCCAGCCCGTCGACATCGGGGCAGCCGTCGGACGCCACATCCAGGCCCACGTCGCCGCCGGACAGCGGGCCGACCGGTTCCTGCTGCGGGTGCAGCACCCCCTGCCCGACCTGTGGGCCGACCCCGACAAGGTCGACCAGGTGCTCAGCAACCTGCTGGAAAATGCGGTGCGGCACGGCGAGGGAACCGTCACCATCGACATCACGCCCTCGGCGTCCCCCCGCGAACGGGAGAACGCCGACAACGCAGCCACGTCGGTCACGGTGAGCGACGAAGGGCCCGGCATTCCGGAGGAGTCCATGAACCGCGTCTTCACCCGCTTCTGGCGGGGCAGCAAACGCGGCGGAACGGGCCTCGGGCTGTACATCGTCAAGGGCATCGTCGAAGCCCACGGCGGCACCATCACGGTCGGACGCGCCGCCGGCGGCGGCGCCGAGTTCCGATTCACCTTGCCCGTGGCGGCACCGGCGTATCTCACCTGAGGGACCGCCCCCGCCCCACGGGCGCATTCGCCCACCCCGGCACCGTTAGACTCGGCCTTTGGCACCTTTGTGTCCCGGAAACCTGGACGCACCGTCCACGAGTCGGTACGGGGACCATCAGCCTGGGGGCACCTCCCAGCGGTAGCTGGGGGACAATCGGAAGCACGGGAAGAGATGTCGGCACCCAATAAGTCGTACGACCCTGTCGAGGTCGAGGCGTTGAAACCGGAAGAGATCGAGCGCATGCGGGACGAGGCGCTCGCCGCCTTCGCCGCCGCGGACTCCCTCGACGCGCTCCAGGAGGCCAAGGTCGCCCACACCGGCGGCACGTCCCCGCTGGCGCTGGCCAACCGCGAGATCGGCGCCCTGCCGCCGCACGCGAAGGCCGACGCCGGCAAGCGCGTCGGCCAGGCGCGCGGTGCCGTGAACAAGGGCCTCGCCGCCCGCCAGGCCGAGCTCGAGGCCGAGCGCGACGCGCGCGTCCTGGTCGAGGAGGCCGTGGACCTCACACTGCCCCACGACCGCGTACCGGCCGGCGCCCGGCACCCGCTCACCACGCTCTCCGAGCGCATCGAGGACATCTTCGTGGCCATGGGCTACGAGGTCGCCGAGGGCCCCGAGGTCGAGGCCGAGTGGTTCAACTTCGACGCCCTGAACATCGGCCCGGACCACCCGGCCCGCGGCGAGGCCGACACCTTCTTCGTGGAAGGCCCCGAAGGCGGCACCGAGTCCGGTGTCGTGCTGCGCACCCACACCTCGCCCGTGCAGATCCGTTCCCTGCTCGACCGCGAGCTGCCGGTCTACGTGATCTGCCCCGGCCGCGTGTACCGCACCGACGAGCTGGACGCCACGCACACCCCCGTCTTCCACCAGGTCGAGCTGCTCGCCGTGGACGAGGGCCTGACCATGGCGGACCTCAAGGGCACCCTGGACCACATGGTGCAGTCGCTGTTCGGCGCGGAGATGAAGACCCGGCTGCGGCCGAACTTCTTCCCCTTCACCGAGCCGAGCGCCGAGATGGACATGCTCTGCTACGTCTGCAAGGGCGCGTCCGTCGGCAACCCCGACCGGCCCTGCCGCACCTGCTCCAGCGAGGGCTGGATCGAGCTCGGCGGCTGCGGCATGGTCAACCCGCGGGTGCTCACCGCCTGCGGCGTCGACCCCGAGAAGTACAGCGGCTTCGCCTTCGGGTTCGGCATCGAGCGGATGCTGATGTTCCGCCACAACGTCGAGGACATGCGAGACATGGTCGAGGGTGACGTCCGGTTCACCCGGCCGTTCGGGATGGAGATCTGATGCGGATCCCGCTTTCTTGGCTGCGGGAGTACGTCGACCTGCCGGCGACGGAGACCGGCCGTGACGTACAGGCCAAGCTCATTTCGGCCGGGCTGGAGGTCGAGACCGTCGAGCAGCTCGGCGCCGACCTCAAGGGCCCCCTCGTCGTCGGCCAGGTGCTGACCATCGAGGAACTGGAGGGCTTCAAGAAGCCGATCCGCTTCTGCACCGTCGACGTGGGCCAGGCCAACGGCACCGGTGAGCCCCAGGAGATCGTCTGCGGCGCCCGCAACTTCGCCGTCGGCGACAAGGTCGTCGTCGTGCTCCCCGGCGCCACGCTCCCCGGCGGCTTCTCGATCAGCGCCCGCAAGACCTACGGCAAGGTCTCCCACGGCATGATCTGCTCCAGCGACGAGCTGGGCATGGGCGACGACGGCACCCACGGCATCATCGTGCTGCCGCCGGAGACCGAGGTCGGCAAGGACGCCATCGAGCTGCTCGAGCTGGTCGACGAGGTCCTCGACATCGCCGTCACCGCCAACCGCGGCGACTGCCTGTCGCTGCGCGGCGTCGCCCGCGAGACCGCCATCGCCTACGGCCTGCCGCTGCGCGACCCGGCCCTCCTCGACGTGCCCGGGCCCAACGCCTTCGGCTACCCGGTGAAGGTCTCCGACCCGGCCGGCTGCGACCGCTTCACCGCCCGTACGGTGACCGGCCTCAGCCCCGAGGCGCGCTCGCCCATCTGGCTCAAGCGCCGGCTCCAAAAGGTCGGCATGCGCCCGATCTCGCTCGCCGTCGACGTCACCAACTACGTGATGATGGAGCTCGGCCAGCCCCTGCACGCCTACGACCGGGGCCTGGTCCAGGGCACCATCGGCGTGCGCCGGGCCGAGGAGGGCGAGAAGATCGTCACCCTCGACGGCGTCGAGCGGAAGCTGCACGCCGAGGACCTCGTCATCACCGACGACCGCGGCCCGATCGGCCTCGCCGGCGTCATGGGCGGCGCCGACACCGAGATCGCCGACCACGACGACGCCGAGAAGTCGACCGGTGACGTGGTGATCGAGGCCGCCCACTTCGACCAGGTGTCCGTCGCGCGCACCGCCCGCCGGCACAAGCTGTCCTCGGAGGCCTCCCGCCGCTTCGAGCGCGGCGTCGACCCGCAGGCCGCCGCCGCTGCCGCACAGCGCACCGTCGACCTGCTGGTGCTGCTCGCCGGCGGCACCGCCGAGGCCGGCGTCACCGAGGTCATCGCCCCGTCGGCGCCGCACACCGTCACCGTCGCCGCGGACCACCCCGACAAGGTCGCGGGTGTGACGTACGGACGCGAGACCGTCGTACGCCGCCTCCAGGAGGTCGGCTGCGACGTGTACGGCCAGGACGAGCTGATCGTCACCGTCCCCTCCTGGCGGCCGGACCTCACCGACGCCAACGACCTGGCCGAGGAGGTCATCCGCCTGGAGGGCTACGAGAACCTGCCCTCCACGCTGCCCAGGCCGCCCGCCGGCCGGGGGCTGACCGCCCGCCAGCGGCTGCACCGCCGCATCGGCCGCGCGCTCGCCGGGGCCGGCTACGTCGAGGCGCCGAACTACCCGTTCGTCGGCGAGCAGGTCTTCGACCAGCTCGGTCTGGCGGCCGACGACCCGGCCCGCCGTGTCGTCAAGCTGGTCAACCCGCTCAGCGACGAGGAGCCCGCGCTGCGCACCTCGCTGCTGCCGGGCCTGCTCGGCGCGCTGCGCCGCAACGACGGCCGGGGCTCGCACGACCTCGCGCTGTTCGAGACCGGCCTGGTCTTCCAGCCGCGGGGCGAGCGGAAGACCGCCGCGAACCTGCCGGTCGACCGCCGTCCGAGCGAGGACGACATCGCCGCGCTGAACGCCGCGCTGCCCGACCAGCCCCGGCATGTCGCCGTCGTACTGGCCGGTGCCCGCGAGCAGGCCGGCTGGTGGGGCAAGGGCCGCCCGGCCGACTGGGCCGACGCGGTCGAGGCCGCCCGGACCGTCGCCCGCGAGGCCGGCGCCGAACTGGGCATCCGCAAGGGCCAGTACGGGCCCTGGCACCCGGGCCGCTGCGCCGAGCTCACCGTCACCGTCGACGGCGCCGAGCGCGTCATCGGCCACGCCGGTGAGCTGCACCCGCGCGTCCTGAAGGCCCTGGGCCTGCCCGCGCGCGGCTGCGCCATGGAGCTGGACCTGGACGCCCTGGAGCGAGTCGGCGACGACACCCCGCAGGCGCCCGGCATCTCCACCTTCCCGGTCGCCACCCAGGACGTCGCGCTGGTCGTCGACGCGTTCGTGCCGGCCTCGGACGTCGAGGCCGCGCTGCGCGAGGGCGCCGGCGCGCTGCTGGAGTCCATCCGCCTGTTCGACGTGTACGAGAACGCCGAACAGCTCGGCGAGGGCCGCATGTCGCTGGCGTACGCGCTGCGCTTCCGCGCGAACGACCGGACGCTGACCGTCGACGAGGCGTCGGCGGCCCGCGAGGCGGCGGTGGCCCTCGCGGCCGACCGCACCGGAGCGGTCCTCCGGGGCTGACGACCACCAGGTCACGAGGGTGTGGGGGGCGTGCGCAGTGGCGCACGCCCCCCACACCTCTGTGTCCCCGCCGGTCACCTCACTCGTTCGGGTGACTGTGCGGGGTGATGCGTCAGGATCAGGCCAAACGGTCGACAGAATCAGACCGGCCTCTCGAGGCCGGTCTGCGCTGTCCGGGCCTATATGGGGGGCCATCGGCATGATCCGCTTCAAGCCCGGGGCTTACCGCTGGGTCCCTCCCCGGTTCCTCTCACGGGCCTTCACGCTGCTGGTGCCCCTCGCCTGGGGCGCCGCCGGGGTCACCTACCGGCTGGCCTGCCCGCTCGCCCACGACGACGCCCTCGGCGCCCGTCTGGTCAGCAGCGCCGTCCTGTGCACGGTCATCACCGGTCTCGTGATGCACGTCCGGAGCAGACTGCTGCGCGAACTGCGGCGGGCCCGGCGGATCGCGGAGGCCGCGCAGAGCGTGCTGCTGCGGCCACCGCCGCCGCGGGTCGACGGGCTGGCCGTCGCCGCGGTGCATCTGTCCGCCGACCGGGGAGCCCGGATCGGCGGCGACCTGTACGAGGTGATCGCCACCGAGCACGGTGTGCGGGCGGTCATCGGTGACGTCCGGGGACACGGGCTCGGTGCCGTACGGACCGCGGCCGCCGTCCTCGGCAGCTTCCGGGAGGCCGCCCACGACGAGGCCGAACTGGCCGGTGTACTGCGCCGGCTGGAGCGGGCGATGGCCCGCCACCTGCGGGAGCGGGCCCGTGCCGAGTCCGACCCGGCGGTGGGGGAGGAGTTCGTCACCCTCCTGCTGCTGGAGATCCTCCCGGACGGGGAGGTGCGGGCGCTGAACTGCGGACACCCCTGGCCGCATCTGCTCACCGGGCAGGGTGCCGAACCGCTCGCCCGCGCCGATCCGCTGCCGCCCCTCGGCCCGTTCCCGCTGCCCGCCGAACTGCCCGCCGTCCCCTGCGGGCACCTGCTGCCGGGCGACGCGCTCGTGCTGCACACGGACGGAGCCGAGGAGGCGCGCGACACCGAGGGCCGCTTCTTCCCGCTCGCGGACGTCCTCACCCAGGCCGCGGGCACCCGCCCGCCCACCCCGCAGTCGGTGCTGCGCACGGTCCTCACGGCCCTGCTCCGGCACTCGGTCGGCCCACCGAAGGACGATGTGGCCCTCCTGGTCCTCAGAAACGAACGCCACGCCCGCCACCCCGCCCCGAACCTCCACGAGGAGGCGCGCCTGCGGGCGTCGTAGGGCCGGCGGGGCCGTCCGCCCCGCCACGGAGTGTCGGGCAGGCAGCCGGGCGGACGGCGCGGGAACGGGCCGCCGCACTGTACGAGGGGGAGCCGGCGGCCCGGCCGGCCTCTTTCGAGGCAATTCAGTCAACCGGCCGGAAACTCTCCGCGACAGCGCGCGCACACTGCGGATGCGGGCACTCCGTTCACACCCCATGTGAACGGGCAGCCACTAATCTGTCCGCACCGAGCCAACGGGGGGCCCGACATGCAGCCCAACACTCTGCTCGACGCGATCCTGGACGAGGCCGGCGTCTCGCACGCCGGACTGGCCGCGCACGTCAACCAGGCCGGACGGGCGCGCGGCCTGTCCCTGAGGTACGAGCACACCGCCGTGGCGCGATGGCTGAAGGGACAGCGGCCCCGGGGCCAGGTGCCCGACCTGATCTGCGAGGTGCTCGCCGCCCGGCTGCGACGCCCCGTCACCCTCGACGACATCGGGCTCGGCGTGCCCGGCGAACCGGCGGCCCCGCACACCGGGTCGCTCTCCGGGTTCGTCGAGCGGGCCACCGCGCTGTGGCGCTCCGACCAGCAGCGCCGCCCCCACGTACTCGGCGCGCCCGCCGTCACCGGCACGCCCGCCGTGATGCCCGTGTGGGAGTGGGAGAACCCGCCCGAGGACGTGGACGTCTCCCGCGGCGGCCGGCACCGGGTCACCCCGACCGATCTCGACATGCTGCGCGCCGCCCGTACCCACTACGAGCAGCTGTACCGCAAGGCGGGCGGTGTGGCGACCCGCGCCCGGATCGTCGGGTTCCTCAACGCCGAGGCCGCCCCGCTGCTGCGCGGCGGCTACACCGACGCCACCGGCCGCCAGCTGCACCGGGCCACCGGGGGCCTGGTCGCGATCGCCGGCATCTGCGCGTACGACTCCGACGCGCACGGCCTCGCCCAGCGCTACTTCCACCAGGCGCTGCGGCTGGCGAAGGCCAGCGGCGACCGGGGGCTCGGCGCCTATGTGATCGCGCTGCTGGTCAACCAGTCGCTGTTCATGCGGGAGTACCGGCAGGCCGTCGCCTTCGCCGAGGCCGCGCTGCGCGCCGCCGGCACCCGCATCACCCCGGCCCTCGCCGCCGACCTGTACGCGATGCAGGCCAAGGCGTACGCACACCTGGGCGACGGCACGAGCGCGCTGTCCTGCATCCGCCGGGCCGAGCGGTCCGCCGAGCGCATCCGGCGCGGGTACGAACCCGACGAGACCGGCTATGTCCAGCCCGGCCTGGTCAACGTCCAGGTGGCGGAGGCCCTGCTGAGCCTCGGTGAGCTGACGGCGGCCGGCGAGCACGCCGCGGCCGCCGTGGACACCCCCGCGCACGACCGGGGCCGGGTCCACCGGCTGGCGATGCTGAGCACCATCGAACTGCGCCAGGGCAATGCCGACAAGGCGGTGGCCATCGCGGTGCAGATGACCGAACAGGCCCGGGGAATGGAGTCGCAGCGGCTGCGCGACAGACTCCGCGCGGTGCGCGAGCACCTCGTGCGCAGCGGCTGCGCCGGCACCGCAGAGGCGGCCGAGCTCATCGACGGCGCACTGCGCGTACCGCTCTAGCCAGGGCCCTGTCGGACAACCCCCAGTTCACGGCTCCCGCGTCCCGATGTGCGCCGTCGTCGCGCCTTCCGCTGCGCCGGGGGCGGCCTCCCGTGCGCCTGCTGCCGGAACGGCCGTTGCTGCGATATTGCCACTCACTCGTCGGAAGGTGGCAGAACCGTGCAGTGGACGAAACGGAACGAACAGCCTGTGTACTCGAACCGCTGGTTCAGCGTCAATCTCGCGGATGTCGAACTCCCGGACGGCCGGCATCTCGACCACTTCCTGATACGCCTGCGGCCCGTCGCCGTCGCCACGGTGGTGAACGAGGCCAATGAGGTCCTGCTGCTGTGGCGGCACCGTTTCATCACCGACAGCTGGGGCTGGGAACTCGCGGCCGGCGTGGTCGAGGACGGCGAGGACGTCGCCGGGGCCGCGGCGCGGGAACTGGAGGAGGAGACCGGCTGGCGGCCGGGGCCCCTGCGCCACCTCATGAGCGTGGAGCCGTGCAACGGCCTCACCGACGCCCGGCACCACGTCTACTGGGCCGACGAGGGCGAGTACGTCGGGCACCCCGTCGACGACTTCGAGTCGGACCGCCGGGAATGGGTGTCCCTCAAACTGGTCCCCGACATGGTCGCCCGCGGAGAGGTCCCGGCCGCCAACATGGCCGCCGCGTTACTCCTGCTCCACCAGCTCAGGCTCGGCCAGGACGACCGGCCCTGACACGCCCCGGGGCCGGGCACCTGACGGAAGGTGCCGGGCCCCGGAGCGCCGCTCAGCCGTACGTGTAGAAGCCGGAGCCGCTCTTGCGGCCCAGCCGGCCCGCGTCGACCATCCGCTGGAGCAGCGGGGGAGCGGCGTACAGCGGTTCCTTGTACTCCTCGTACATCGAGTACGCGACCGACGCCACCGTGTCCAGACCGATCAGGTCGGACAGCTTCAGCGGCCCCATCGGGTGGGCGCAGCCCATCTCCATGCCGTTGTCGATGTCCTCACGGCTCGCGATGCCCGATTCGAACATCCGGATCGCGGAGAGCAGGTACGGGATCAGCAGCGCGTTCACCACGAACCCGGAGCGGTCCTGGGCGCGGATCGCGTGCTTGCCCAGCACCTTCTCGGTGAAGACCTGGGCCCGGCTCAGCGTGCCCTCGGAGGTGGTGAGCGCCGGGATCAGCTCGACCAGCTTCTGCACCGGGGCCGGGTTGAAGAAGTGGATGCCGATGACGTGGTCGGGCCGCGAGGTGGCGACCGCCAGCTTCACCAGCGGGATGGAGGAGGTGTTGGAGGCCAGGATCGCGTCCGGCCGGGTCACGACCTGGTCCAGCACCTGGAAGATCTCCGTCTTGACCTGCTCGTTCTCCACCACGGCCTCGATCACGAGATCGCGGCCGGCGAACTCGCCGAGGTCGGTGGTGAAGCTCAGCCGGGCCTGTGTGGCCTCCAGCTCCTCCGCGGAGATCTTGCCGCGCTCGGCCGCCTTCGACAGGGAGCTGAACAGCCGGGTACGGCCGATCTCCAGGGCTTCGCCGGTGGTCTCGGCGACCATCACGTCCAGTCCGGCACGGGCGCAGACCTCGGCGATCCCCGCGCCCATCTGGCCGCAGCCCACCACTCCGACGCGTTCGATGTCGGTCACATCGTCCCTTTCGCTTCTGCTTACGGCTGTGGCAGGGTGCCGGGTCCCGGGTCCTGCTCCGTTCGTGCACGTTACTCCGAAGTATCGATGATCGATCGCGCGGGTGGGGCATCCTGGGCGGGAGCCGATGCCTGACCAGCGGGTTCGACGACGTACGAGGGGGCACGATGGGGTGGGTGTCACGCAGGGGTTTCGCGGGGCTGGCGCTGGCCGCGCTGGCGACCGTGCCCCGGGCGTCCGCCGCCCCCCGGCCGGCACCGGGTGCGCCCGGCGGCCAGGGGCGGGGCGGAGCGGCGGCCGGCGAGATGCGCGGCATGTGGGTGGCCACCGTGACCAACCGCGACTGGCCCTCCCGGCCGGGCCTGAGCGCCGCCCGCCAGCGGGCCGAGCTGACCGCCCACCTCGACGCGGCCGTGCGCGCCCGGCTCAACACCGTGGTCTTCCAGGTGCGGCCCACGGCCGACGCCCTGTGGCCCTCGCCCCACGAGCCCTGGTCGCAGTACCTCACCGGCACCCAGGGCGAGGATCCCGGCTGGGACCCGCTCGGCACCGCCGTCGAGGAGGCCCACGCCCGCGGCCTGGCGCTGCACGCCTGGTTCAACCCCTACCGGGTGGCCCTGCACGCCGACCCCGCCCGGCTCGCCGCCTCCCACCCGGCCCGCCGCAACCCCGGCTGGCTGGTCACCTACGCGGGCAAGCTCTACTACAACCCGGGGCTGCCCGAGGTCCGCGCCTTCGTGCGGGAGGCGATGCTGGACGCGGTGCGCCGCTACCCCGTCGACGCGGTCCACTTCGACGACTACTTCTATCCGTACCCCGTGGCCGGCCAGACCTTCGACGACGACCGCGCCTACGACGCCCACGGCGGCGCCTTCCCCGACCGGGCGGCCTGGCGGCGGGACAACGTGAACCGGCTCGTGCGGGAGACGGCCGCCGGGATCAGGGCCATCCGGCCAGGCACCCGCTTCGGCATCAGCCCGTTCGGGGTGTGGCGCAACGCCGAGACGGACGAGCGGGGCTCCGACACCCGCGCGGGCGTGCAGACGTACGACGACCTGCACGCGGACACCCGCAGGTGGGCGCGGGAGAACTGGATCGACTACATCTGCCCGCAGCTGTACTGGCACATCGGCTTCGCCCCCGCCGACTACGCCGAGCTGCTCCCCTGGTGGGCGGAGGTCGTCGAGGGCTCCGGGACCCGGCTGTACGCGGGGGAGGCGCTCTACAAGGCGGGCGACCCGGCGCAGCCCGCCGCCTGGCGGGACCCGGCCGAGCTGTCCCGCCACCTCACGCTGGCCGCGGAGCACCCGCAGGTGAGCGGTCACGTCTTCTTCGCCGCCCGTGAGGTGACGGCCGACCGGAACGGGGCGATGGCGCGGGTCGTCGCCGACCACTACCGCAAGCCGGCGCGGCCCCCGCGCTGATCTACCGCCGGGTCGTGGTCCGGTGCCGGATCTCGGTGTCGGGGCCGGGGGAGCACACGCCCTCGTGCCCGTCCTCGAACCGGACGCGATAGGGCGGGTTCCCCTCCTCGCCCATCACTTCGACGATCTCACCGACCTTGTCCGGCTGGCCGACCACCCTGCCGTGCTGGACAAGCTGGTCACCCGTGGTTGCGCGCATGGGGCCCTCCTCTCCACCGCGTGCCCGCTGGGTGACGGCGATGCACACCAGCACCGCCGCGGCCGTCAGCGGGGCGGCCACCGTCAGCTGCTCGTTCAGCAGCAGCACCGACCACACCAGTGTGAGCAGCGGCTGGGCGAGCTGCAACTGGCTGGCCTTGGGAATGCCGATGGCCGCCATGCCCCGGTACCAGACGATCAGCCCGAGGAACTGTGAACCCGCCGCCACCCACAGCAGACCGGCCACGCCGTGCGCGGTCAGCCGCACCGGCTCGACGGTCAGCGCGACCGCGGCGACGGGCACGGTGAGCGGCAGGCACAGCATCAGCGCCCAGCCGATCACCTGCCAGCCCGGCATCACCCGGGCCAGCCTGCCGCCCTCGGTGTAACCGGCCGCGCACACCAGGAGGGCCGCGAAGAGATACAGGTCGGCCGTCGTCAGCGCGCCGCCGCTCTGCCGCACGGTGAAGGCCAGTACCGCGACCGCTCCGACGAGGGCCGCCGCCCAGAAGGTGCGCGAGGGGCGGGAGCCGGTCCGCAGCGCGGACAGCAGGGCGGTGGTCAGCGGGAGCAGACCGACCACGACGGCCGCGTGCGCGGTGGTCGAGGTCTGCAGCGCCAGGGTGGTCAGCATCGGGAAGCCCAGCACCACTCCGGCGCCGACCACCGCCAGCCCCGGCCAGTGCTCGCGGCCGGGCGGCGATACGCGCAGGGCGAACAGGCAACCGCCCGCGATCAGCGTCGCGAGCACACTGCGCACGGCCACCAGCGACCAGGGCCCGAACCCCTCGAGGCCCCACGCGGTGGCCGGGAAGGTGAGGGAGAAGGCGATGACGCCGAGGGCGGCCTGGAGGGTGCCGAAGCGGCGGCCGTCCCGGAGGGCGGGCACTGCTATCGAAGACGCTGCGGTAGCGCTACTCTGTGCTCTCATGCAAGAGCGTAGCAGCGTCGCCGAACTGGCGGAACAGCTGAGAAGAGAGCTGGACCGCTACTCCCCGGGTGGAAAGCTGCCGTCCAGTCGGGCCCTGGTGGAGCGGTTCCGGGTGAGTCCCGTGACCGTCTCCCGGGCGCTGGCGGTGCTCGCCGCGGAGGGTCTGGTCGTCACCCGGCCCGGCGCCGGCGCCTTCCGCGCCCCCAGCCGGCCCCCGGCCGCCCCCGCCGGCGACACCTCCTGGCAGGAGGTCGCCCTCAGCGCCGACGGCGCCGCCGAACTGGTTCCGCGTTCGGTGGACGCCTCCGGCGTGCTGGTCTCGCTGGCCGCGCCGCCGCCCGGGGTGATCGAGTTCAACGGCGGCTATCTGCACCCCTCCCTCCAGCCGGAGCGGGCCATGGCGGCGGCGCTGTCCCGGGCCGGACGCCGCCCGGGCGCCTGGGGCCGGCCGCCCATGGAGGGGCTGCCGGAGCTGCGCGAGTGGTTCGCGCGGAGCGTCGGCGGCCCGGTCACGGCAGCCGGGGTGCTGGTCACCTCGGGCGGACAGTCCGCGCTCACCACCGCCCTGCGCGCGCTCGCCCCGCCGGGCGCGCCCGTGCTCGTCGAGTCACCCACCTACCCCGGCATGCTCGCCATCGCCCGCGCGGCCGGCCTGCGCCCGGTGCCCGTCCCGGTGGACGCGGACGGCGTACGGCCCGCCCTGCTCGCGGACGCGTTCCGGGCGACCGGCGCCCGGGTCTTCGTCTGCCAGCCGCTGTTCCAGAACCCCACCGGCGCCGTGCTCGCCCCCGAGCGGCGCGGCGAGGTGCTGCGCATCGCCCGCGAGGCGGGTGCCTTCGTCGTCGAGGACGACTTCGTCCGGCGGCTGGTGCACGAGGACGCGGGCCCGCTGCCCCGCCCGCTGGCCGCCGACGACCCCGACGGGGTGGTGGTGCACGTCTGCTCGCTGACCAAGGCCACCTCGCCCAGCTTCCGGGTGAGCGCCCTGGCCGCGCACGGCCCGGTGCTGGAGCGGCTGCGGGCCATCCAGGTCGTCGACACCTTCTTCGTGCCCCGGCCCCTCCAGGAGGCCACGCTGGAACTCGTCGGCTCGCCCGCGTGGCCGCGCCATCTGCGCGCGGTCTCCGCCGCGCTGCGGGCCCGCCGCGACGCGATGACCGCCGCGCTCCGCCTCCACCTGCCCGAACTCGCCCTGCCGCACATCCCGTCCGGCGGCTACCACCTGTGGCTGCGGCTGCCCGAGGGCATCGCGGAGTCCGCCCTGACCACCGCCGCCCTGCGCGCGGGCGTCGCCGTCACCCCCGGCCGCCCCTACTTCGCCGCCGAGCCCCCGGCCGGGCACCTCCGCCTGAGCTTCGCGGCGGTGGCCGGCACCGGCGAGCTCGCGGAGGGCGTACGGCGCCTGCGCACCGCCTGCGACGAGGTCCTGGGGTAGACGCGGTGGGATAAACGTTCGACGCTGCCCGGGGCGGCCTGCGAGCATCCCGCCATGACCGACACCCCGCCCCTGCCCGAGGGCTACGAGATCTCCACCGACCCCGCCAGGATCGACGCGGCCCGCGTGCACGGATGGCTGTCGACCGACGCCTACTGGGCCCTGGGCCGCTCCCGGGAGACGCAGGACCGGGCGATGGACGGCTCCTCGAACTTCGGCGTCTACGACACCGTCTCGGGGGACCAGGTGGCGTATGCCAGGGTCGTCACCGACCGGGCGACCTTCGCCTGGCTGTGCGACGTGTACGTCGACCCCTCGGTGCGGGGCAAGGGAGTCGGCACCGCCCTGGTCACGGCCGTACGGGAGGAGCTGCGGTCCTGCGGGGTGAAGCGTGTCGTGCTGGCCACGCACGACGCCCACGGCGTCTACGCCAGGCTGGGGTTCCGCCCGCTGGAACGGCCCGACCACTGGATGCTGCTGCCCTTCGCGTGAGGGCGGCGGGCCCCACCGGTGAGTAGGGCCCGGGACACCCGGAGTGACGGCGGGGCGGCACCCCTTGACCTGTTCACTCCGGCGGCTGACGATCGCGGCATGGCACTTCGGGTCACGTTCGTCGCCGCCGCGGGGAGCTCCTCGGTGCTCGCCGAGCGCTTCGAGGACGTCCGGCCGCTGGACCAGGCCGGATGGCACGAGGTGCAACGGGCCGCGCACGAGCTGCTGCCGCTCGCGGCGGCCGATCTGCGCTACTGCTCACCGGCTCCGCGCAGCCGCGCCACCGGTGAGGGTCTGGGATACGCGCCGCTGGTGCAGCTCGCCCTGCGCGACTGCGACATGGGCCGCTGGCGGGGCCTGACCCTGGGCGAGGCGATGGCCCGGGAACCGGAAGCCGTGGACGCCTGGCTCGCCGACCCGCGGGCCACGCCGTACGGCGGGGAGTCGCTGATGGCCTTCATCGGCCGGGTGGGCGGCTGGCTCGACACCCGGCCGGCCGACGGCGACTGCACGGTCGTCGCGGTGGCCGAGCCCTCGGTGATCCGGGCGGCCCTGGTGTACGTGCTCAAGGCACCGCCCGCCACGTACTGGAGCATCGACGTCCGCTCGCTGTCGACGATCAGTGTGGCCGGCCGGGCGGGCCGCTGGAGCCTGCGCCTGGAAGGGGCCTCGGCTCAGCCCATGCGCGCGTAGTCGGTGGTGAGCTCCAGATCCTTCGCGGGGCCCCGCACCCGCCATACCGCCCGCCAGCGGTCGGCGTCGTACACCGTGAACTCGCCCCGGTAGAGGTCCGCCGAGCAGGGGTGCTCGGCGACGTACCGGCCCGTCGTCAGATCCAGGTCGTGGAACGGCCGCCCGTCGGCGAACCGCACGTCCGCCGTGCCGCCCGGACCCGGCAGGAAGCGCAGGGTCCGCTCGGCGGGCCGGGTCACATCCCGCCAGGTGAACCGGCCGGACTCCCGGTGCAGCAGCCCACCACCCTCCAGCGGACCGAACACGACCGTCCCCTCGAAGCGCCCTTCCTCACCGCTCGCCAGATCCCGCACGGTCCGCTCCGCCCGCCACCGCCCCCTCAGATACACCAGCACCTCACCCACCGGCCGGCCCCCGCCCGTCGCACCCCGCTCCGACATCTCCACCGCCCCACGACCGATCGACATCTTCCTGCCTCCCCCCATCCTGCCGTCGATCGTATTGCATAAACCTGCGGAGAGCCGTATAGTCATGCCATCCAGGAGGAGGGTTTTCCCATGGTGGTACGTGCGGCGGTGGCCGGAGCGAGCGGGTATGCGGGCGGGGAGGTGCTGCGTCTGCTGCTGGGGCATCCCGGGGTGGAGATCGGCGCGCTGACCGGCAACTCCAACGCCGGGCAGCGACTGGGCGCGCTCCAGCCGCATCTGCCGCCGCTCGCCGGACGGGTGCTGCAGGAGACGACCCCCGACGTGCTCGCCGGGCACGACGTCGTGTTCCTCGCGCTGCCGCACGGACAGTCCGCCGCCGTCGCCGAACAGCTCGGCGAGGACGTGCTCGTGATCGACATGGGTGCCGACTTCCGGCTGGCGGACGCCGCCGACTGGGAGCGGTTCTACGGCTCCCCGCACGCCGGCACCTGGCCGTACGGCCTGCCCGAACTGCCGGGTGCCCGCGCCGCGCTGGAGGGGTCCAAGCGTGTCGCGGTGCCCGGTTGCTACCCCACCGCCGTCTCCCTCGCCCTCTTCCCGGCGTACGCCGCCGGCCTGGCCGAGCCGGAGGCGGTGATCGTCGCCGCCTCCGGCACCTCCGGCGCGGGCAAGGCGGCCAAACCCCATCTGCTCGGCAGCGAGGTCATGGGCTCCATGTCGCCGTACGGCGTGGGCGGCGGGCACCGGCACACGCCCGAGATGATCCAGAACCTCAGCGCGGCGGCCGGCGAGCGGGTCTCCGTCTCCTTCACCCCCACCCTGGCCCCGATGCCCCGCGGCATCCTCGCCACCTGCACCGCGAAGGCCGCGCCCGGCGTCACCGCCGACTCCGTGCGCGCCGCCTACGAGAAGGCCTTCGCCGACGAGCCGTTCGTGCACCTCCTCCCCGAGGGGCAGTGGCCCGCCACCGCCTCCGTGTACGGCTCCAACGCCGTGGCCGTGCAGGTCGCCCTCGACGAGGCCGCGGGGCGGATCATCGCGATCAGCGCCATCGACAACCTGACCAAGGGCACCGCGGGCGGTGCCGTCCAGAGCATGAACATCGCCCTGGGTCTCGACGAGACCACGGGACTGACGACGATCGGAGTTGCGCCGTGAGTGTGACGGCAGCACAGGGATTCACGGCGGCGGGCATCGCCGCCGGGATCAAGGAGAACGGCAACCCCGACCTGGCCCTCGTGGTCAACAACG
This sequence comes from Streptomyces sp. NPDC030893, assembly GCF_055571535.1. Classification (NCBI taxonomy): domain Bacteria; kingdom Bacillati; phylum Actinomycetota; class Actinomycetes; order Kitasatosporales; family Streptomycetaceae; genus Streptomyces; species Streptomyces sp. NPDC030893. The sequence continues at coordinate 55,857 of NZ_JBVIFC010000011.1, forward strand.
GCCCCCGACGGGCCGCCGCCGGCGTCTTCACCTCCAACCGCGTCAAGGCCGCTCCCGTGCTCTGGTCCGAGCAGGTGCTGAAGAGCGGGCAGCTGACCGCGGTCGTCCTCAACTCCGGCGGCGCCAACGCCTGCACCGGCCCCAAGGGATTCCAGGACACCCACGCCACCGCCGAGAAGGCCGCCGAGGTGCTGGGCACGGGCGCGGGCGGGATCGCCGTCTGCTCGACGGGACTCATCGGCGTACTGCTGCCCATGGACAAGCTGCTCGCGGGCGTGGAGACGGCCGCCGGCCAACTGTCCGAGCACGGCGGCGAGAAGGCCGCCATCGCCATCAAGACCACCGACACCGTCCACAAGACCTCCGTCGTGACGAAGGACGGCTGGACCATCGGCGGCATGGCCAAGGGCGCCGGCATGCTCGCCCCCGGCCTCGCCACCATGCTCGTCGTCCTCACCACCGACGCCGACCTCGACTCCGAGGCGCTCGACAAGGCCCTGCGCGACGCCACCCGGGTCACCTTCGACCGCGTCGACTCCGACGGCTGCATGTCCACCAACGACACCGTGCTGCTGCTCGCCTCCGGAGCCTCCGGGACCACGCCCGGCCACGAGGAGTTCGCCGAGGCCGTACGGGCCGTCTGCGACGACCTCGGCCAGCAGCTGATCCGCGACGCCGAGGGCGCCAGCAAGGACATCAAGATCGAGGTGATCAACGCGGCGACCGAGGACGACGCCGTCGAGGTCGGCCGCTCCATCGCCCGCAACAACCTCCTCAAGTGCGCCATCCACGGCGAGGACCCCAACTGGGGCCGGGTGCTCTCCGCCATCGGCACCACGAAGGCCGCCTTCGAGCCCGACGAGCTGAACGTCGCCATCAACGGCGTCTGGGTCTGCAAGAACGGCGGCGTCGGCGAGGACCGCGACCGGGTCGACATGCGCTACCGCGAGGTCCACATCGTCGCCGACCTCGCCGCCGGCGACGCCACCGCCACCATCTGGACCAACGACCTCACCGCCGACTACGTCCACGAGAACAGCGCCTATTCATCATGAGCACCACGCGTAAGCACACCGCGCTGCCCAAGGCGCAGATCCTCATCGAGGCCCTGCCCTGGCTGACCCGGCACCACGGCAGGACCGTCGTCATCAAGTTCGGCGGCAACGCCATGGTCGACGAGGACCTCAAGGCCGCCTTCGCCCAGGACGTCGTCTTCCTGCGGCACGCCGGCCTGAAACCGGTCGTCGTGCACGGCGGCGGCCCGCAGATCAGCCGGGCCCTCGAAACCCACGGCATCGTCAGCGAGTTCAAGGCCGGCCTGCGCGTCACCACCGAGGAGGCCATGGACGTCGTCCGCATGGTGCTCGCCGGACAGGTGCAGCGGGAGCTGGTCGGACTGCTCAACCGGCACGGACCGTTCGCCGTCGGCCTCACCGGCGAGGACGCGCACACCCTCACCGCCACCAAGCACCGGCCCGAGATCGACGGCGAGCCGGTCGACATCGGGCGGGTCGGCGAGATCACCGCGATCGACACGGGCGCGATCGAGGCACTGCTCGCCGACGGCCGCATCCCGGTCGTCTCCTCGATCGCCCGCAGCCAGGACGACGGTGATTCGGGCCATGTCTACAACGTCAATGCTGATACGGCGGCTGCGGCACTCGCTGCTGCACTGGGCGCCGAAACCCTCATGGTCCTCACGGACGTCGAAGGACTCTACGAGGACTGGCCGAACAGCGACGAGGTGATCAGCCGGCTCACCGCCTCCCAGCTCGAGAAGCTCCTGCCGGAGCTGTCCGCCGGCATGGTGCCGAAGATGGAGGGCTGTCTGCACGCCGTACGGGGCGGGGTGCGGACGGCCCGCGTCATCGACGGCCGGGTCCAGCACTCGATCCTGCTGGAGATCTTCACGGACGAGGGCATCGGCACCATGGTCGTGCCCGACGAACAGGGGGAGTCGTGAGCAACGCGGAACTCACCACGCGCTGGCAGGGCGCGCTGATGAACAACTACGGCACGCCGCGCCTGCCCCTCGTACGCGGCGAGGGCCCGAAGGTCTGGGACGCCGAAGGCACGGAGTACCTCGACCTCGTCGGCGGCATCGCGACCAACGCCCTCGGCCACGCCCACCCGGCGATCGTCGAGGCCGTGAGCCGGCAGATCGGCTCCCTCGGCCACATCTCCAACCTCTTCATGGCCGAGCCGACCATCGCCCTCGCCGAGCGGCTGCTCCAGCTCTTCGGCCGGGACGGCAGGGTCTTCTTCTGCAACTCCGGCGCCGAGGCCAACGAGGCCGCCTTCAAGATCGGCCGGCTGACCGGGCGGACCCATGTCGTCGCCACCGAGGGCGCGTTCCACGGCCGTACGATGGGCGCCCTCGCGCTCACCGGCCAGCCCGGCAAGCGCGAACCGTTCCAGCCGCTGCCCGCGGACGTCACCCACGTGCCCTTCGGCGACGCGCAGGCGCTGGCCGCCGCGGTCACCGAGGAGACCGCCCTGGTGATCATCGAACCCGTCCAGGGCGAGCACGGTGTCGTCGTCCCGCCCTCCGGCTACCTGAAGGCGGCCCGCGCCATCACCGCCGCGACCGGCGCGCTGCTCGTCCTCGACGAGGTGCAGACCGGCGTCGGCCGCACCGGGCACTGGTTCGAGTACCAGGCGCACGAGGGCGTCCTGCCGGACGTCGTCACCCTGGCCAAGCAGCTCGGCGGCGGCCTGCCGCTGGGCGCCACCGTCGCCTTCGGCCGCGCCGCCGACCTGCTCGGGCCCGGCCACCACGGCACGACCTTCGGCGGCAACCCGGTCGCCTGCGCCGCCGGACTCGCCGTTCTCGACACCATCGAGGGTGAGGGGCTGCTGGAGAACGTCAAGCGGCAGGGCGAGCGGCTCCGCGACGGAATCGAGGCGTCCGGCCACGCCCTGATCGACCATGTCCGGGGCGCGGGCCTCCTCCTGGGTATCGTGCTCACCGAGCCGCTCGCACCCCGGGTGCAACAGGCGGCTCAGGACGCCGGGTTCCTCGTGAACGCGCCGGCCCCCGATGTCGTACGGCTCATGCCGCCGCTGAACCTCGGGGACGACGCGGTGGACGCCTTCCTCGGGGCGCTGCCCGGCATCCTGGACCGGGCCGCCGCGGCGGCGGGTGGGGAAGGACGATCCGGAGAATGAGACGACGATGAGCCAGGAGCAGGACCAGGAGCAGGGTCAGCACACCGGCCCGGCCGTGCCCCAGACGCGCACCGCGCGTCACCGCCGGATCGTGGACATCCTCAACCGGCAGCCGGTGCGGTCGCAGAGCCAGCTGGCGAAGCTGCTCGCCGACGACGGGCTGAGCGTCACCCAGGCGACGCTCTCCCGGGACCTGGACGAGCTGAACGCGGTGAAGATCCGCAACACCGACGGCGACCTGATCTACGCGGTGCCGAGCGAGGGAGGGTTCCGCACCCCCCGTGCGCCGCTGGGGGGCTCCGCGAAGGAGGAGCGGATGCGGCGGCTCTCGCAGGAGCTGCTGATCTCCGCCGAGGCGTCGGCGAACCTCGTCGTCCTGCGGACCCCGCCGGGCGCGGCGCAGTTCCTCGCCTCGGCGATCGACCAGGCGGAACTCCACGACATCCTCGGCACGATCGCCGGCGACGACACGCTGCTGCTGATCAGCCGGGAGCCGGCGGGGGGCCAGGCGCTGGCCGACCACTTGCTCCGACTGGCGCAGAACGGCAACTGAAGGGAGCGGCGCGGTGGTCCGCCGACCGCGGGAACGTCGTGGCCGGTCGAGCCGCCCCCCCAGCTGCGGGCAGTCGTGCCGCTGGGGCGGCACGGGTGGGCGCAGCGGCACCCCGCGAACGCGGGTGAGTGAAACCCCGGTACCTCAGCCGCAGCGCCGCTCACCCGCAGCGCCGCTCAGCCGGCAGCCGCCCCGCTCACCCCAGCCACCCCGCCAGACCCCCCGTGCACCGCACCTCGTCCCCCGCGGTGATCAGCAACCCCTCCACGTCCGGCAAGGACTCCAGCCAGCGCAACCCCTCCCGCGACCCCATCGCGAACGCCGCCGTCGCCCAGCAGTCCGCCCACGTCAGCCGCGGCGCGATCACCGTCACGGCGACCAGGTCGGTCACCGCCGACCGCCCCGTACGGGGGTCGACGATGTGATCCCCCCGCTCGGCCGTCCCGGACGTGGCCACGGCCAGCTCCGACGCCCCGGCCGCCGACACCACCGCCGCCAGCCCGCCCGGCCGCAGCGGGTCCGACACCCCCACCCGCCAGGGCCGCCCCGCCCCCGGCGCCCCCAGCAACTGCACATCACCGCCCCCGTTGACGCTCACCCCCGCCGCCCCCGCGGCGGCGAGCCGCCGTGCCGCACGCTCGGTGGCCCACCCCTTGACGATCCCGGTCGGGTCCAGCCGCCCCCGGTAGCGCGCGCTGAACCAGCCCTCGCTCACCCGCTCCGCCTCCGCCGCCAGCTCCAGCACCTCGGCGACCTCGGGAGCGCACTCCCCGACGCTCAGCTCACCGCGCGCCAGCCGGGAGATCTGGCTGTCGTCGCGGTACGTGCTGAACACCTCGTCGGCCCGGTGCAGCCCCGCGACGGCCTCCTCCACCGCCACGCGCACCGCGTCGGACCGCCCGCCGCGGACGTCGAGGGAGAAGACGGTCCCCATCGTCTCCTCCGCATGACGTACCGCGGCGGGAGCCTCGGCCGGTTCGGCCACCGTGTCAGCCACCGGCCTTGTCCAGCGCCGACTGGAGGGACTGTTTGTATCCGGCGCTGGTGTACGTCGCCCCCGACACCGCGTCGATCTCCGCGCTGCCCGCCGCGACGGCCGCCTGGTTGAGCCTGGGGACGGAGTCGGAGGTGATCCGGTCGCTCTGGCCGCCCTTGGGCGCCTGGACCGCCTCCGCCTTGGTGATCTTCCCGCCGCTCACGGTGATCCGGACCTGCACCGCCCCGTACTGCGTCTGCGCCGCGTCCCCGGTGACCGTCCGCGCCTGCGCCTCACCGGCGTCGCCCCCGCCGCCCGCGTCACCGCCGTCACCGCCGCCCCCCGCGGCCCCGGCCGCCCGCGCCTTGTCCAGCGCCGACTGCAACGACTTCTTGTACCCGGCACTGGTGTACGTCGCCCCCGACACCGCGTCGATCTCGCCGCCCTGCGCGGCCACGGCCGCCTGGTTGAGCCTGGGGACGGAGTCGGAGGTGATCCGGTCGCTCTGGCCGCCCTTGGGCGCCTGCACCGCCTCCGCCTTGGTGATCTTCCCGCCGCTCACCGTCAGCCGGACCTGCACCGCGCCGTACTGGGTGCTCGCCGCGTCCCCGGTGACCGTGCCGTCCCCGATGGGCTGCGAGCCGCCCTGCGGGGACTGGGCCGCCGCGGGCGGGGCCGCGCCGCCCGCCGCCTCGGCCGACCCCGGGTCGGACGCCGGCTTGAGCGACAGCAGCAGCACGATCCCGGACACGGTGGCGGCGGTCGCGAGCACGACGCGCCGGACGGGGTGACTCTTCCTCATCGCTTCTCAAGCTCCTGATGGGTGTGGATGACCCGGGTGGGTGAACGGCCCGTCGCTCATATCTCGAACGACTCGTGATGGATGCGCCGGGCGGGGACTCCCGCCTCGCGCAGTGCGTCGTACACCGACTGCGCGAACCCGGGCGGCCCGCACATGAAGACGTCGTGCCGGTCGACGTCCGGGATCTTCCGCTGGAGGCTCTCCGCCGAGATGTCGGGACGCTCCCCGTCGGGGCTGTTCACGGCGTACATCAGCCGCGCGCCCCGCTCGTCGGCGATCTTCGCCAGCTCGCCCCAGAGCGCCAGGTCCTGCGTGCTGTTGGCCCGGTAGAGGAGGGTGATGTCACCGGCCGCGCCGGGCAGCGTCTCGAAGAGCGCCCGCATCGGCGTGATGCCCACGCCGCCCGCGACCAGCAGCACCTTGCCGCGGCTGCGGCGCTGTGCGGTCAGCGCCCCGTACGGGCCCTCCGCCCACACCTTCGTGCCGGGCTCCAGCTCGCGCAGCCGGGAGGTGTGGTCGCCGATCGCCTTCACCGTGATCCGCAGCATGTCGGGGCGGGGCGCCGCCGACAGCGAGTACGGGTGGGAGCTGAACCGCATCCCGGGCGCCTTGAACCGCCAGCGGAAGAACTGCCCGGCCTCCGCGCCCATCCGGTGCAGCTTGCGCCCGGTGATCAGCACGGACACGATGCCCGGCGTCTCCTCGATGACCGCCTCGACGCGCATCCGGTGCCGCAGGTTCAGCCGGATCGGGGTGATCACCCGGTACCACAGGACGAGGGCGGTCACCGCGCCGTAGAGCCCGTACCAGAAGGTCTTGGCGGCCGGCTGGACGGCGAACTCGTTGCCGGTGGTGATCTGGTGCCAGAACGTCAGGAACACCGCCGCGTACGTCAGCAGGTGCACGTGGTACCAGCCGTCGTACGGCAGCCGGCGCCGGATCGGGCCGATGGAGATGAAGGCGATCACGAACAGCAGACCGGTGCCGATGGCGGCCTTGCCCATGTCGGGCAGCGTGTTGATGGAGGTGATCGTCTGCTGCACGATGCCGCCGAGGCTCTGGCCGGCCTGGCGGGCGTAGCCCCACATGATGAGGAAGACGTGCGCGATGACCAGGCTGACGGTGTAGCGGCCGCTCATCGCGTGCCAGCGGGCGACCCGGTCCGTACCCACCCGGCGTTCCAGCGCGGGCACCCGCGCCATCTGGAGCACCACCAGGGCCATCAGATAGCCGCCGAGCAGGCCGGTGATCCGGCCGGCGGCGACGATTTTGCCGGTGGTGTCCGCGATGGACGGGGTGTTGGTCCACCACAGCCACAGCACGGCCACCGCGCCCGCGCCCACGGCGAGCAGCAGGGGCACGGCGGGGGAGCGGCGCGGACGGATGCGGCGCATCGTCTGGCGGCGGGCGGCACGGCCGCCGGCGAGCGTGGTGGTCACGGTTCCTCCGTGGGGACTCGGCCCTTGGCCCACACATACGTGCCGTCACGCTGGAGCGTTCAGAGAAATTCCCGGGTTCAGTAGCGGGTGATCGCGGTGCGCCCGCTCGTGGTGCCGATCGCGAGGTGCGGTGAGCGTCCGGGATCGGCCCAGCGCAGGATCCGGCGCATCGCGTCCCGGGGTACGGACACGCATCCCGCGGTCGCCCCGCGGCCGTTGACGTGCAGGAAGATCCCGGCGCCCCGCCCGCGCACCGGGCGGCGGTAGTTGAAGTCCACGACGAGGGCGTGGGCGTACTGCGCGCGGTAGGTGATCAGGTGTTCGGCACGGTCGGCGCGGCAGTCGGCGGCGCGGGGCTCGCTCCAGCGGTTGTAGGAGCGCGAGTCGTTGTCCTGGCACCACCAGGAGTCCCGGCGCACGGGACGGTAGGTGTACGCCGTCCCGCGTGGGGCCGCCTCGATGCCGAAGGCGTACGGCAGGCCGTACAGCCCCGTCGGTGTGGTGTTCGTGCCCTGCCGCCGGGCGGTGCCCTCGGCCAGGCCCTGCGCGCCGAAGCGGGCCGGCGCGGAACCGGCCGCGACCCAGCGTCCGCCCTCGCGGTCCCACCAGGTGACCGTGCCGGACGTGGAGCCGGTGCCCGGGGCGACGGCGGTGATCAGCTGGGTGCCGCCCCCGGTGTCCGCCATCCGGTCCGGCAGCGGCGACGACGGCCGCCCGCCGGCGGCGATCAGGAGCAGGGACAGGGAGACGAGGACGGCGGCGGGGGCGGCACCTGGGCGCATGGCTCAGACGGTAGAGGGGGGCAGCGGCAACGGCAGCCCGGGGAGTCCGTCCAGGCTGGTCGCGACGTACTCCTTCTTGGTGAAGTACGCGTCGAGCGAGGCGTCGTCCTCCCGCGCGAACCGCTTGCCGTGCAGGTCCCGTTCGCTCTCGTACGCCATGAAGGGCACCGCGTATCCGCAGGTGTCGCGGATCAGTTCGGCCGTCACGACGACGACGGCGCGCAGGCCGTGGGTCGTGTGGTCGATGTCGGGGAAGCGGGCGAGCAGCTCCGGGAAGCGCGGGTCGTCCCGGAAGACGGGCTCCCCGCGGCCGTGCACGCGCACGATGTTCGGCGGCCCCTGGAACGCGCACCACATCAGGGTGATCCGGCCGTTCTCCCGCAGATGGGCGATGGTCTCGGCGTTGGAGCCGGCGAAGTCGAGGTAGGCCACGGTGAGCTCGTCGAGGACCGCGAAGGACCCCTTGAGCCCCTTGGGCGAGAGATTGACCGTCCCGTCGGCGGACAGGGGGGCGGTGGCGGTGAAGAAGAGGGGCTGTTCCTCGATGAAGGTGCGGAGGCGGCCGTCGATGCGCTCATAGGTCTTTCCCATGTCGCGCCATTATGGACGCAGGTCTTTCGACTGTCTAAGGAAATTTCCGTGGCCGCCCCGGCCGGCGCGTACACGGGGCGGCCACAGCGCCTGTCACCTCACCCGGTGAGCGTGCAGGCGGCCAGGAGGTTCAGGCGCGCGGGGGTGTTCGGCGAGAGGTACGGGGAGACGCTTTCGCGCGTTCACGCACCGGCCCGATCCGGCCGCTGGCTGAAAGCAGTGCGCTGACGAGGCGGATTGACGAATCATGCGGGCTCCTGCATACTCATGCATATCAGCGAATGCACTGTGAGGAGAAACCCGTGACCGAGCGCGTCGTACTCGCCTACTCAGGCGGTCTGGACACCTCCGTCGCCATCGGCTGGATCGCCGAGGAGACGGGCGCCGAGGTCATCGCCGTTGCGGTCGACGTCGGCCAGGGCGGCGAGGACCTGGACGTCATCCGCAAGCGCGCCCTCGCGTGCGGCGCCGTCGAGGCCGAGGTCGCGGACGCCAAGGACGAGTTCGCCGACGAGTACTGCCTCCCGGCGATCAAGGCCAACGCCCTCTACATGGACCGCTACCCGCTGGTCTCCGCGCTGTCCCGGCCGACGATCGTCAAGCACCTCGTCGCCGCCGCGCAGAAGCACGGCGCCACCACGGTCGCCCACGGCTGCACCGGCAAGGGCAACGACCAGGTCCGCTTCGAGGCCGGCATCGTCGCCCTCGCCCCCGACCTGAAGTGCATCGCCCCGGTCCGCGACTACGCCATGACCCGCGACAAGGCCATCGCCTTCTGCGAGGCCAAGGGCCTGCCGATCGCCACCACCAAGAAGTCCCCGTACTCCATCGACCAGAACGTCTTCGGGCGCGCCGTCGAGACCGGCTTCCTCGAGGACATCTGGAACGCGCCGATCGAGGACGTGTACGAGTACACGCAGAACCCCGCCGTGGCGCGCGAGCCCGACGAGGTCGTCATCACCTTCAAGGAGGGTGTGCCGGTCGCCATCGACGGCAAGCCCGTCACCGTCCTCCAGGCGATCCAGCAGCTCAACGAGCGGGCCGGCGCCCAGGGCATCGGCCGGATCGACATGGTCGAGGACCGCCTCGTCGGCATCAAGTCCCGCGAGGTCTACGAGGCGCCCGGCGCCATCGCCCTGATCACCGCCCACCAGGAGCTGGAGAACGTCACCGTCGAGCGCGAACTGGCCCGCTACAAGCGGCAGGTCGAGCAGCGCTGGGGCGAACTGGTCTACGACGGCCAGTGGTTCTCCCCGCTCAAGCGCGCCCTGGACGGCTTCATCACCGAGGCCAACCAGCACGTCAACGGCGACATCCGGATGACCCTGCACGGCGGCCGCGCCGTCGTCACCGGCCGGCGCTCGGAGTCGTCGCTGTACGACTTCAACCTGGCGACGTACGACACGGGCGACACGTTCGACCAGGCGGCGGCGAAGGGGTTCATCGACATCTACAGTCTGTCGGCGAAGATCGCCGCGAAGCGGGATCTGGTCTGACCGGGCCGGTCGCTGTGGGAGGGGAACTGCGGGCCCGCTGTGGCTGGTCGCGCAGTTCCCCGCGCCCCTTTCCGGGGTGCTTCACATCACCATCTTTGAGGAGCGCAGTCAGTGAGCAGCAACAGCGGTGACGTACGGCTCTGGGGTGGGCGGTTCGCCGACGGGCCCGCCGAGGCCCTGGCGAAGCTGTCCGCGTCGGTCCACTTCGACTGGCGGCTGGCGCCGTACGACATCGCCGGTTCCCGTGCGCACGCGCGTGTGCTGCACAAGGCGGGGCTGCTCACCGAGGACGAGCTGACGCGCATGCTCGACGGACTCGACCGGCTCGAAGCGGACGTCGCCGACGGCTCCTTCGTGGGCACCATCGCCGACGAGGACGTCCACACCGCCCTGGAGCGCGGCCTGCTGGAGCGCCTCGGCCCCGACCTCGGCGGCAAGCTGCGCGCCGGCCGGTCCCGCAACGACCAGGTGGCGACCCTCTTCCGCATGTACCTGCGGGACCACGCCCGTACGATCGGCGGTCTGATCGCCGACCTCCAGGACGCGCTCGTCGGCCTCGCCGAGGCCCACCCGGACGTGGCCATGCCCGGCCGCACCCACCTCCAGCACGCCCAGCCGGTGCTCTTCGCCCACCACGTCCTCGCCCACGTCCAGGCGCTGTCCCGGGACGCCGAGCGGCTGCGCCAGTGGGACGAGCGCACGGCGGTGTCCCCGTACGGTTCCGGGGCGCTCGCGGGCAGCAGCCTCGGCCTGGACCCGGAGGCGGTGGCGAAGGACCTCGGCTTCGAGCACGGCAGCGCCGCCAACTCCATCGACGGCACTGCCTCCCGGGACTTCGTCGCCGAGTTCGCCTTCATCACCGCGATGATCGGTGTGAACGTCTCCCGGATCGCCGAGGAGGTCATCATCTGGAACACGAAGGAGTTCTCCTTCGTGACCCTGCACGACGCCTTCTCCACCGGCTCGTCGATCATGCCGCAGAAGAAGAACCCGGACATCGCCGAGCTGGCGCGCGGCAAGTCGGGCCGCCTCATCGGCAACCTGACGGGCCTGATGGCCACCCTCAAGGCCCTCCCGCTCGCCTACAACCGCGACCTCCAGGAGGACAAGGAGCCGGTCTTCGACTCCATCGACCAGCTGGAGATCCTGCTCCCGGCCTTCACCGGCATGATGGCCACCCTCACCGTGCACCGCGAGCGCATGGAGGAGCTGGCCCCGGCCGGTTTCTCCCTCGCCACCGACATCGCCGAGTGGCTGGTCAAGCAGGGCGTGCCGTTCCGCGTCGCGCACGAGGTGGCCGGCGAGTGCGTCAAGGTCGCCGAGTCCGAGGGCAAGGAGCTGGACGAGCTGACCGACGAACAGTTCGCCAAGATCTCCGCCCACCTCACCCCGGAGGTCCGCACGGTCCTCAACGTCCCCGGCGCCCTCGCCTCCCGCAACGGCAGGGGCGGCACGGCCCCGAGCGCGGTCGCGATCCAGCTGGCAGAGGTGAAGCGGGACGTGGCCGACCAGCACGCCTGGGCAACGGCGAAGAAGCGGTAGAGCGACATCCTCGGGGCGCGGGGCTGTCCCGGGCTCTTCGGCGCCCCGGTTCCGCGAGCGGCGCGGCGTCGCGGGTTACGTTTGGTCGGAACGCCGAACCGGACCGACCGACGGAGCCCGCGATGCCCTTCGCCCGACTGGCAACAGCGACGACCCCCACCTGCCACATCGGCCTCGGCCTCGCCGCCATCGGCCGCCCCGGCTACATCAACCTCGGCCGGAACACCGACCTCGGGGAAGACCGCAGCGTGCGCACACTGCACGCCCGCACCCACGAACTCCTCGACGCCGCCTACGCCCAGGGCGTGCGCTACTTCGACGCCGCCCGCTCCTACGGCCGCTCCGAGGAGTTCCTCGCCGACTGGCTGAAGCAGAGGGCCGACGTCGACGACGTCGTCATCGGCAGCAAATGGGGCTACACCTACACCGCCGACTGGTCCACCGACGCCGAACGGCACGAGGTCAAGGACCACTCCCTCGCCGCCTACGAGCGCCAGCGCGCCGAGTCGGACGCGCTGCTCGGCGACCGGCTCGACCTCTACCAGATCCACTCGGTGACCCCGGAGAGCCCCGCCCTCACCGACAAGGAACTGCACGCCCGGCTCGCGGAGGCGGCGGCCCAGGGAGTCACCGTCGGCTTCTCCACCAGCGGCCCCGCCCAGGCGGACGCCATCCGTACCGCCCTCGCCGTCACGGTCGACGGCGAACCCCTCTTCCGTACCGTGCAGTCCACCTACAACGCCCTGGAGACCTCCGCCGGGCCAGCGCTCGCCGAGGCCCATGACGCCGGACTCACCGTGATCGTCAAGGAGGGCATGGCCAACGGCCGGCTCGCCGCCCCCCACGCGCCCGAGGCGCTGCGGGCCGTCGCCGAGGAGACCGGCCTGGGCTGTGACGCGGTCGCCCTCGCGGCGGTGCTGCGCCGGCCGTGGGCCGGTGTCGTCCTCTCGGGGGCGGCGACCACCACCCAGCTCGCCTCCAATCTGCACGCCGCCGCCGTCGACCTCACCGACGACCAGCTGTCCCGGCTCGACGCCCTGGCCGAGGAGCCGGGGGCCTACTGGGAACGGCGCGGACAGCTGCCCTGGCACTGATCCACGACACCGGCACAGCCACCACAGTGATGAGACGCATGCGCCTTGAATGAGACATCCATGTCTCATATGCGGTACTGTCGACTCATGGCTGTCGACCGTGACCAGGTGCTGCGCAGTGCCGCCACCCTGCTGACCCGCAGATCCACCGCGACCATGGACGAGGTCGCCAGGGCCGCCGGGATCAGCCGCGCCACCCTGCACCGGCAGTTCGCCGGGCGGGAGGCGCTGGTCCGGGCGCTGGAGGCGCTCGGGATCGCGGAGTGCGAGGCCGCCCTGGATGCGGCCCGGCCCGACGAGGGGCCGGCCACCGACGCGGTGCGGCGCGTGATCGCCGAGATCGAACCGCACGCCCCCCTGCTCGCCTTCCTCTACAGCGAGAACCAGCTGTTCGAGGGGGAGGAGCAGAACGAGGGCTGGGCCAGGATCGACGAACGCGTCGCCGCCCTCTTCGTGCGCGGCCAGGCGGACGGGGAGTTCCGCATCGACCTCACGCCGGCCTGGCTGACCGAGGCGCTCTACGGACTGCTCGCCTCCGCCGCCTGGGCGGTGGCCGAGGGCCGCGTGGCTCCCAAGGACTTCACCCACATGATCGTCGAGCTGCTGCTCGGCGGCGTACGTCGTCAGGACGACCCGGCGCGAAGGAAGGAATCATGACCAGCGCCCTCCGGCAGGAGACCATGACCGAGGAGGCCAGGCGCCCGGGCCGGTGGCTCGCGCTCTCCGTGCTGGTGCTCGCCGTACTGCTGGTGGCCGTCGACGCGACCGTCCTCGGCCTGGCCACCCCCTACATCAGCGAGGACCTCGCCCCCACCGGCAACCAGCTGCTGTGGATCGGCGACGTCTACTCGTTCGTGATCGCCGGTCTGCTGGTCTCCATGGGCAGCCTCGGCGACCGCATCGGCCGCAAGCGCATCCTGCTCTTGGGCGCCACCGCGTTCGGTGCGATATCCGTGCTCAACGCCTACGCCCACACGCCCGAGTTGATGATCGTCGCCCGGGCCCTGCTCGGTGTCGCCGGCGCCACCCTGATGCCGGCCACGCTCGCACTGATCCGCAACCTCTTCCACGACCCCCGCGAACGCAGCCTCGCCATCGGCATCTGGGGCGCGACCGCCTCCGCGGGCACCGCGGTCGGGCCGGTCCTGGGCGGATTCCTGCTCGAACACTTCTGGTGGGGCTCGGTCTTCCTGATCAACCTGCCGGTGATGGCCGTCCTGGTGGCCGTCGGCGTCAAGCTGCTCCCCGAGTCGCGCACGGCGAACCCCGGCCCGTGGGACATGACCAGCGTGTTCCTGTCCCTGGTCGGCATGATCGGTGTCGTCTACGCGGTGAAGGAGACCGCGAGCCACGGCTTCACCTGGCCCGCTCTGACCGCCGGACTGCTGGGCGCGGGCGCCCTGTACGGCTTCGTGCGCCGGCAACTCACGCTCCCGGCCCCGCTGCTGGACATGCGGCTCTTCCGGCACCGCGGCTTCAGCGGCGCCGTCCTCGCCGACCTGCTGACCATCCTCGGCCTGTCCGGGCTGGTGTTCTTCCTGTCGCAGTACCTGCAACTCGTGCAGGGGCGACGCCCGCTGGAGGCGGGCCTTGCCGAACTGCCCGCCGCGATCGGCGCGGTGGCGGCCGGACTGTTGGCCGGCCGGGCCGCCCGCCGGTTCTCGGTGCGCTCGGTCGTCGCCGGGGGACTGGCCGCCATCGGACTGTCCCTGGCCGCCCTCACGGTGATCGGCCAGTCCACCGGCTACCCGCTGCTCGGGGCATCGCTGCTGGTCGTGGGCCTGGGCGCCGGCTTCTCCTTCACGGTGACCGCCGACGTGATCCTCTCCAGCGTGCCCAAGGAACAGGCGGGCGCCGCCTCCGCCGTCTCCGAGACGGCGTACGAACTCGGCGCGGCCCTGGGTATCGCCGTACTCGGTTCGATCGTGACCGGCGTCTACCGCGGCTTCACCGGCCCGGCCGGCACCCCCGCGGAGGCCCACGAGTCCCTGGGCGGCGCGGTGGAGGCGGCCTCCCACCTCCCCGCCACCATCGCCGACCCGATGCTGGACGCGGCCCGCCAGGCCTTCGTCGACGGCCTCACCCTGGCGGCGGGCACCGGAGCGACGGTCCTCCTGGCAGCGTCGGCAGCGGCCTGGTTCATGCTCCGCGACCAACGCCTGGAAGACCACCCGTAGCGGCACGGGGGGCTGGGAAACGAACGGCTGAACAGCCCATCTCAGCGCCGCGGGTTCCGGGAAGCGAGCGGCTGAACAGCCCACCTCAGCGGCACCGGTCCCGGGAAACAAGCGGCAGGACAGCCACCCAAGGGGCGCGGGGCTGATTCACCGTGCGGCTCCGCCGCGTGGGCGCGACCAGCCACAACGCACCCGCGCCCGAAAGGCAACCCGAGCCCGCCCCTGCCCAGGCACAGCGCAGCGCAGCGCTACGCGGCCTTCGCCTTGCTGGCGTACATGTCCACGTACTCCTGTCCCGACAGCCGCATCACCTCGGTCATCACCGAGTCCGTCACCGCCCGCAGGACGTACCGGTCACGGTCCATGCCCTCGTAGCGCGAGAACTCCATCGCCTCACCGAAGCGGACCGTCACCCTGCCCGGCCGGGGGAGCCCCGCGCCCCCCGGCTGGAGCTTGTCCGTGCCGATCATGGCGAACGGCACGACTGGCGCACCGGTCATCAGGGTGAGCCGGGCGATGCCGGTGCGGCCCCGGTAGAGACGGCCGTCGGGGGAGCGGGTGCCCTCGGGGTAGATGCCGAAGACGTTGCCCTCCTCCAGCACCCGGCGCCCGGTCATCAGCGCCGCCACCCCGCCCCGGCCGCCGTCGCGGTCGACCGGGATCATGCCGACGCCCGTGAAGAACCACGCCATCAGCCGGCCCTTGAGGCCCTTGCCGGTGACGTACTCGTCCTTGCCGATGAAGAAGACCTGACGGTCGCAGACGAGCGGCAGGATCATCGAGTCGATGAAGGTCAGATGGTTGCCGGCCAGGATGACGGGACCGTCGCCCGGAATGTTCTCCGCACCCTCCACCCGTGGGCGGAACATCAGGCGCATGATCGGACCGAGCACTGCCTTGATGAGCGCGAAGCGGGACAACGGACCCTCCGGTTCGGAAGCGGACGTGGGTGAATGCCGTTCGAGTCTGTGCAGGTGAGGACATTACTCGCGGCCCGGGGGGTTGCGCACATCGGGCTCGTGTGTGTTCACCGGGCTCTTACTCGCCCGTGACCCGGGTTCATCTGCGGCGGCCCGCCCGTGGGCGGCGCGAAACACGGCCGTCACGCTGTGACGGACGTCGCCCTGACCCGCACACCGGCCGGAGTGCCCCCGTCGGCCGTACCCAATCGGACGAGCCGTCACATCACCGCCGGAATACGACAGACGTACGTCATCCGTATGAGGGGCGTACGACACCCGATCTCAGCCGTGTGTTCGGCCGCGGGTCTCCCGTACGTCAACCGCGCGCACCTACGATCGGCCCGCACCGGACGAGCCGGCACAGCCGACACCAGGAGGACGCTCATGGCAACGCGGGAGTCGAACGAACAGGCGGGCGGAACCGGACGGCGGGCCCTCCTCGGCGCGGCCGTGCTCGGCGCCTCCGCGGCGGCCCTGGCGCCGGCGGGCACCGCGAGAGCCGCCGGCGCCCGGCACGGCGGCGGCCGGGGGCTGAAGAGCCTGCCCGTGCCGACGATCATCGGTCACCGGGGAGCCAGCGGCTACCGGCCCGAGCACACCCTCGGCGCCTACCAGCTCGCCCTCGACATGGGCGCGGACATCGTCGAGGCCGGTGACCTCGTGCCCACCAGGGACGGCCACATCGTGTGCCGGCACGAGCCGGAGATCGGCGGCACCACCGACGTCGCCGACCACCCCGAGTTCGCCGGCCGCCGCACCACCAAGACGCTGGACGGCGTCCCCGTCACCGGCTGGTTCACCGAGGACTTCACCCTCGCCGAACTGAAGCGGCTGCGCGCCGTCGAGCGCATCCCCGCCAACCGCCCGCACAACACCCTCTACGACGGCCGCTGGGAGATCCCCACCTTCGAGGAGGTGCTGCGCTGGCAGGACGAGCAGACCCGCAAGCGCGGCAAGCAGGTATGGATCTACCCCGAGACCAAACACCCCACCTACTTCCGGGGCCTCGGCCTGGGCCTGGAGGAGCGGGTCGCGAAGATCCTGCGCCGGCACCACAAGCACCGCCGGAACTCGCCGGTCATCCTCCAGTCCTTCGAGCCGACCGGCGTCCAGCGGCTCAGCAGGCTCGTGGACAACCCGCTCGTCGTGCTGCTGTCCGGCGCCGGCAGCCGGCCCTGGGACTTCGTCGAGTCCGGCGACCCGCGCACCGTCGCCGACCTCATCACCCCCGAGGGCCTGAAGGAGATCGCCTCCTACGCCCAGGGCATCGGCCCCACCCTCGACCTGGTCGTCCCGCGTGACGCGGACGGCAGGCTCACCCGTCCGACCACCCTGGTCCGCGACGCACACCGGGCCGGACTGATCCTGCACCCCTACACCCTGCGCAACGAGAACCCCTTCCTGCCCGCCGACTTCCGCAGGGGCACCGACCCCGACGCGTACGGAGACGTCTTCGGTGCCTACCGCGCCTACTTCGCCACCGGCATCGACGGCGTCTTCACCGACCACCCGGACACCGGTCTGCTGGCCCGCGAGGACTTCGTCAACGACTGACCCGCACCGCCCGGGAGGGGGAGGCCGTGCCGCTCCGGGCAACCGTGTCCGGAGCCGCTCCCGCTGCCCCGGGCCGACGGCGGCCCTGCTGTCCCCTCGAGATCCGGCATACCGGGAATTCGCAGGGGAGTTGGGTATCTCACAGCGCAGTGTGGGCCCGGAACGTTCCAGATGCCTGGGATGTCTGCGTCGTTTGCTCACGCCGGAGGTTGCGGCGCGCTGAGGACGGGGATAGGAGTGAGGGACGACAGGTGATCAGGTGAGCGGGAGGCGTGCGCACATGGGCATGAGCGTGACCATCTCTGCGGCGGCCGAGCAGGACGCGGAGCAGATCTTCAGGTTGCAGTACCTGTGCTTCCAGAGCGAAGCGGCCCTCTACGGCAACTACCGCATCGACCCCCTCGTCCAGAGCCTCGACTCGGTGCGCGAGGAGGTCGCCGCCGACTGCGTCTTCGTCGCCCGCCTCGGCGACGAGATCGTCGGCTCGGTGCACGGAAGGATCACCGACGACGGCGCCGCCGCGATCGGCAAGCTCTGCGTCCACCCCCGCCTCCAGGGACACGGCATCGGCGCCCGTCTGCTCGGTGCGGCCGAATCCGCACTCGCCGGCGAGTGCGGCGCCCGGACGTTCCGGCTGCACGCCGGACACCGCAGCGAGAGCAACCTGCGGCTCTACAGCAAGGTCGGCTACCAGCGGGTGGGCACGTCCAAGGGCACGGACGGCGTTCCGATGATCGTGCTGGAGAAGAAGGCGGAGACCTACGCGACGACCGCCTGATCAGGCCCCGGCGCGCCGGGGCCGCGCCCGGCGCAGCCAGTACACGGCGGTCAGCGGCAGCAGCACCGGAATGAAGAGGTACCCCATCCCGTAGTCCGACCACACGGTCGCGTCCGGGAAGGCGGACGGATCCACCAGCGTCCAGGTGCCGATGGTGAGGACGCCCACCAGCTCGGCGGCGCAGCACACCAGCGCCGCCCTGCGGGCCGTCTCCCCGCCGCGCACCAGGGTGTAGGTGATGAAGCCGTAGACCAGCCCGGCCACCGCCGACAGCGTGTAGGCGAGCGGCGCCCGGTCGAACTCGGTGGCGATCTGGTACGCCGAGCGCGACACCGCTCCGACGACCATCACCCCGTACAGCCACACCAGCAGCAGCCCCGGCCCGCCGATCAGCCGCGCCCGGTCCGTTCCCTGCTGCGTCTTCTCCTGTGTCGCGGCCATCTCAGCCTCTCCAGATGTCAAAGAGCCGCACCTCGAGCACGGCCAGCACGACACCGCTCGCGGCGACCGTCAGCGAGCCCCAGCGGGAGCGCTCGCCCAGCGACAGGAAGCCGGCCGCCGGCACGCACGCGAACGAGCCGAGCAGATACGCCACGAAGAGCGTCGTGCCCTGCTCCGGCTTCTCGCCCCGGGCGAGCTGCACGAACCCGACGGCCAACTGCGCCAGGGCCAGCAGCGTGACCACGGCCATGCCGATGAAGTGCCAGTCCTTCGTCGGCTGATCACGGTAGGCGGCCCACCCGCACCAGGCGGCGAGCAGCAGCGCGGCGGCAGCGGTCACCACCGTCAGGACGTCAAGCATGGCAGCGACCCTATTACGCCGGAGAATGCCGGCCGCGTCCGCCCCCGGCAGCGCCCCGTCCGAGGTCCGGGTGCCCGGCACGGTCGTCCGCCCGGCACGGTACGCCGGGCCCGTAAGGTCGATGGCATGACCATCCATGCACAGGCCCTGCTCTTCGACAACGACGGAACCCTCGTCTCCTCCCTGCTGTCCGTGCAGCGCTGCTGGACGCGGTGGGCCGGGGAGTACGGCATCACCGCCGAGCAGTTCGCGCGGGTGGAGCTGCACGGGCGGCCGGCCGCCGAGATAGCCGCAGACCTGCTGCCCGCCCATGTCGTACCGGAGGCCGTCGCACGGATCGAGGACCTGGAGGTGGAGGACGTGCCCCGGGGAGGGGTGCACCTGCTGCCCGGCACCCGGGAGTTCCTCGCCGCGCTGCCCGCCGAGCGCTGGGCCGTGGTGACCTCCGCCACCCGGCGCCTCGCCGAGGCCCGCCTCGACGCCGTCGGCATCCTGCCCAAGACCCTCATCGCCGCCGACGACATCACCCGGGGCAAGCCCGACCCCGAGCCCTACCTCCTCGCCGCCCGCACCCTCGGCGTCGACCCCGCCGACTGCGTCGTCTTCGAGGACGCCCCCGCCGGGCTCCAGGCGGGCCGTGCCGCCGGCATGGCGACCGTGGCCTTGGCCACAACGCACCAGGCCCACGAGCTGACCGCCGACCTCGTGGTCGAGGACCTCTCGGCCTTGTCCGCACTGGTCACGGACACGGGAGTGGAGATCGCCGTACGCCCCTGACGTGCGCGCACGGCTGTCCACCGCTGTCCAGTATACGGACAGCGGTGTCCGGTCAGGAGTGAACCTCTGCTTTACTGGCCGCATGACCACGACGAGCGACCGCATCCCTGCGACCGAGGCGACCACGACGCCCGGTGCTCGCCGTACGTGTCAGTACCGAATGTGCGCCTTCTAGAGGGCCCCCGCACCAACTGAGCCTCGCGCCCCGAAGCGAGAGCCGGCCCAGGTCCGCGCCCGTGCCCCGCACCCGCGACCGAGCCACGCCCCCGCGCGCACGTTTCTCCACGGTCCCCCGGACGCTCTCCGCGAGATCCGTGCTGCCCGGCTGCCCGCGACCCCTGATCGCCTCGTGCCCGGCGCCCCCGAACCGCCGCGCACTCGACAGTGACGGATACCCACGTGATCACCACCTCGGGACTGACGAAGATCTACCGCTCACGCGGCCGCGAGATCACCGCCCTGGACGGCGTCGACCTGCACGTCCGCGAAGGCGAGGTCTACGGCGTCATCGGCCAGTCCGGCGCCGGCAAGTCCTCCCTCATCCGCTGCGTCAACCTCCTGGAGCGCCCCACCGCCGGAACGGTGACCGTGGCCGGCCAGGACCTCACCGCCCTCGCCGGGCGCGGCCCGCGCGCCGGACGGGAACTGCGGCAGGCGCGCAGCCGCATCGGCATGGTCTTCCAGCACTTCAACCTGCTGTCCTCGCGCACCGTGCAGGACAACGTCGAACTGCCCCTGGAGATCCTCGGCACGTCGGGGAAGGAACGTTCCCGCAAGGCGATGGAGCTCCTCGACCTGGTCGGTCTCGCCGACAAGGCCAGGGCCTACCCCGCCCAGCTGTCCGGCGGCCAGAAGCAGCGCGTCGGCATCGCCCGCGCCCTCGCCGGCGACCCCAAGGTGCTGCTCTCCGACGAGGCCACCAGCGCCCTCGACCCGGAGACCACCCGCTCGATCCTCCGGCTCCTGCGCGACCTCAACCGGCAGCTCGGCCTCACCGTCCTGCTCATCACCCATGAGATGGACGTGGTGAAGGAGATCTGCGACTCGGCCGCCCTCATGGACCGGGGCCGCATCGTCGAGTCCGGCACGGTCGGAGACCTCCTGGCCACACCCGGCTCCGAACTCGCCTCCGCGCTCTTCCCGGTCGGCGGCGAGGCCTCCGGCGACGACCGCACCGTCGTCGACGTCACCTTCCACGGCGACAGCGCCACCCAGCCGGTCATCTCCCAGCTGTCGCGCACCTACAACATCGACATATCGATCCTTGGCGCCGCCATCGACACCGTCGGCGGCCTCCAGGTCGGCCGGATGCGCATCGAACTGCCCGGCCGCTATGAGGACAACGTCGTTCCCATCGGCTTCCTGCGCGAACAGGGCCTGCAGATCGACGTGCTCGACCGGGAACAGCCCGTGCTGGTCAAGGAGGCCGCCAAGTGACCTGGACCCAGATGCAGCCCCTGCTCGAACAGGCGTGTATCGAGACGCTGATCATGGTCGGCTGGTCCACCCTGATCGCCGTCGCCGGCGGCCTCCCGCTCGGCATCCTGCTCGTCCTCACCGACCGGCACGGACTGCTGCAGAACACCGTGGTCAACAAGGTCATCGGGCAGATCGTGAACATCGGCCGCTCGATGCCGTTCATCATCCTCATGGTCGCCCTGACCAGCTTCACCCGCTGGATCACCGGTACGTCCATCGGCAGCGAGGCCGCGATCGTGCCGCTCGCCATCAGCGGCATCCCCTTCTTCGCCCGCCTCGTGGAGACGGCCGTGCGCGAGGTGGACCACGGGCTCGTCGAGGCCGTACAGGCCATGGGCGGCAACACCTGGACGATCGTCCGCAAGGTCCTCGTACCCGAGGCGCTGCCCTCGCTGATCGCCAGCACCACCACCACGGTCATCGCCCTCATCGGATACTCCGCCATGGCCGGTGCCGTGGGCGGCGGCGGCCTCGGCGACTTCGCCGTCCGCTACGGCTACCAGCGCTTCGACAGCGAACTGATGTGGATCACCGTCGCGATCCTCGCCGTGGTCATCTCGGTCATCCAGTTCGCCGGCGACTTCGCGGCCCGCGCCCTGCACCGCCGCGGCGCCCGCTCCGGCCCCGGACCCGCCCTGCGGCTCCTGAAGTCCAAGGAGCCCGCCACGGGCGACGTCGGCAAGGTCGCCTGACACCCCCCGAACTCCCCGTACTCCCCGATACGGGGCCGCACCACCCAAGGAAAGGCACTTTTCGTGCGTAACACCGCCAAGATCACCACCGCTGCCCTCGCCACCGGCGCCCTCACCCTCGGCCTCACCGCCTGCGGCGCCGACCAGGACGCCGCCTCCGACCCCTCCGGTCCGCTGATCGTCGCCGCGAGCCCCGTGCCGCACGCCGAGATCCTGACCTTCGTCAAGGACAACCTCGCCGAGGAGGCCGGCCTCGACCTCGAGGTCAAGGAGTTCACCGACTACGTCACCCCGAACACCGCGACGGAGGACGGCTCGGTCGGCGCCAACTTCTTCCAGACCCAGCCCTACCTCGACGACTTCAACAAGAAGAACGGCACGCACATCGTGTCCGTCGTCGACGTGCACCTGGAGCCGCTCGGCCTCTACTCGAACAAGGTGGACAAGGTCGACGCGCTGAAGAACGGCGCGACCATCGCGATACCCAACGACACCGTCAACGAGGGCCGCGCCCTTCAGCTGCTCGCGGCCAACGGCCTGATCACCCTCAAGGACGGCGTCGGCACCGCGGCGACCCCCGCCGACATCACCAAGAACCCCAAGGACCTCACGTTCAAGGAGCTGGAGGCGGCCCAGACCCCCCGCTCCCTCGAGGACGTCGACGCCGCGGTCGTCAACGGCAACTACGCCATCGAAGCGGACCTCAAGCCCTCCGAGGACGCCCTCGTCCTGGAAGCCGCCGAGGGCAACCCGAACAACAACCTCCTCGCCGTGAAGGAGGGCCAGGAGGACGACCCGCGCGTGAAGAAGCTCGCCGACCTCCTCACCTCCCCCGAGGTGAAGAAGTTCATCGAGGACAAGTACGCCGGTTCCGTGCTCGCGTCCTTCTGATCCCGCGCACCCGGCACCCACGGGGGCCGCTCCACCGCGGTGGAGCGGCCCCCGTGGTGCGGTCCGGTGCTTTCATGCTGCATGCTGGGCAGTTCAGCAGTACCCGACGGTCTCTCAGGTTACGGAGCGGCGCATGACGAGCACCTTCCCCGGCATCTCCATCAGCACGGAGCGGTTGGTGCTGCGTCCCCTCGACACGGACGACGTCCCCGCTTTCACCGCGATGATGAACGACGAGCAGGTCACCGCCTGGACCGACGCCCCCCAGCCCTTCACCGAACACGACGCCGCCGCCTGGATCACCGACGAGGCCCCCGCCCGGCGCGCGTCCGGCCGCGGACTCGACCTCGCCGTCACCGAGTTCCTCACCCAGCGCCTGGTCGGCGTCATCCGGCTCGCCGCCACCGACTGGCAGGTGCGGTCCACCGAACTCTCCTACATCGTCGCCCCCTGGGCGCGCGGCGAGGGCTACGCCTCCGAGGCCGCGCTCGCCACCGCCCAGTGGCTCTTCGGCGACCAGAAACTCCAGCGCGTGGAGCTGCGCACCGCCGCCGACAACACCGCCGCCCAGCAGGTCGCGCAGAAGATCGGCTGCATCAGCGAGGGCGTGCTGCGCGGCGCCTGCATAGCCCGGGTCCGCACCGAGGACGGCGGCTGGAGCGACGTACGCACCGACTACATCGTCTGGAGCCTGCTGCCCGAGGACATCGAGGGCGCGGACGGACAACTGGCCGACACGGGCGGCTTCTCCACCTACCCGGACTGGAACTGACGACCTCCGCGGGCGCCCCCGAGGCGGTCCATGGCCGCACCGGGTAATCTCAGCGGACCGCCCCGAGGGCGGAACAGCCGACGACGACCCGCGACATCCCCAGGAGACTGACGACGATGGCCGACCGGGTCACGGTGATCGGCTGGGACGGTTCACCGCTGACCGCCGCGGCCCGCGCCGCGCTGAGCGCCGCCACACTGGTGGCCGGCGCCGGCCACCACCTCGCGCTCCCCGAGGTGCCCGCCGGGGCCGAACGCATCCGGCTCGGATCCGTCGCCCTTGCCGCCCGCCGCATCGCCGGCCACCGCGGCACGGCGGTCGTCCTCGCCGACGGCGACCCCGGCTTCTTCGGCGTCGTACGGACCCTGCGCGCACCGGAGTTCGGCCTGGAGGTCGAAGTCGTGCCCGCCGTGTCCTCGGTCGCCGCCGCCTTCGCCCGCGCCGGAATGCCCTGGGACGACGCCCACGTGGTGGTCGCCCACCCGCGCACCCTGCGCCGCGCGGTGAACGTCTGCCGGGCCCACACCAAAGTGGCGGTTCTCACCTCACCCGGCGCCGGCCCCGCCGAACTGGGCCTGCTCATGGAGGGAATCCACCGCACCTTCGTCATCTGCGAGGAACTCGGCACCCCGCGCGAGCAGGTCAGCGTGGTCACCTCCGACAAGGCCGCCGACCACACCTGGCGCGACCCCAACGTCGTCATCGTCGTCGGCGGGCGGGCCGGCACCGGTGACTCCGGCGGCTGGATCGCCGGACGCGACCCCTCGGGCGGCCCGCGCGGCTGGACACTCCCCGCCGGGGAGTACGGCCGCGAACTCGGCGAGGGCGAACGGGAACCCCTGCGCACCTCCCAACTCGCCCGCCTGGGACCGCGCCTGGGCGACCTCGTCTGGGACATCGGCTGCGGCAGCGGCGCCTTCGCCACCGACGCCGCCCGGGCCGGCGCCGCCGTCATCGCCGTCGACAGCGACCCCGACGCCTGCGCCCGCACCGACGCCACCGCCCGCCGGCACGGGGTCCGGCTCCAGATCGTCCACGGCACCGCTCCCCACGTACTGGAGAACCTCCCCGAACCGGACGTCGTCCGGGTCGGCGGCGGGGGAGCGGCCGTGGTCTCCGCGGTCGCCGACCGCCGCCCGCAGCGCATCGTCACCCACGCCGCCACGCGTGACGCGGCCGAACTCATCGGACGGAACCTGACCGAACACGGCTACCGGGTCGAGTGCGCCCTGCTGCAGTCCGTCGAACTCGACACCCGGGCCTGGACGGAGAAGGAACGGAGCGTCGCGTTCCTGCTCAGCGGGGTACTGCCCGCACGCGGCGACTGATCCGATTGCCGTCCCCGTGATCGGATTGTCCCACCGCGCGGGGTAGGCTGGCCGATCGTTGTACCGCACCCGGACATGCGGCGGTTCGCCGTTCACCGTCCGGAAAACGCGCCCGTTGGGGGGTGAGTCGCGGTACGGCAGGAAACCGGAGGACGCGCAACGTGGCGCAGTCCACAGCGGAACCGTCGCCGATCAAGCTGACGCGACGGCCGTGCGGCCGCGACAATGCCAGTGAATGGCTTTGTCGCCTTTTTCGGGCGGGCCGTTCGTGCCGCTGGGGACGCACGCTCGTTCTTCAGTGTGGGGCGGTCGGTGCGCCGTTCCGGGTGAGCTGGTCGTAGGAGCACTAACCGATGGGCGAGGGGTACGCATGACCGACACCGGCCAGGTCCCGGGCGAGGGACTGCCGGAGAACGCAGGCATGGTGGAGCAGCCGGGCGTCCCCGCGCCCGAGGCGTACACCTACCTCTCCGACAGTCCCGCCGAGGACGAAGACCTGCTGCTGCCGGGCGCCCAGGGCGCCTGGGGCAACGAGATCGCTCCGCCCGCGCCCGAACCGGTCGTCGAGACCGTGCACGAGCCCGGCCCGCACGAGACGGCCGGCCGCGACAGCGGCTCGGTCGACCTCGGCGGCGTCCGGCTCCCCGACCCGGACCGGCAGCCGACCCCGCCGGTCGCGCCGCGCCGCCCGCTGCACCTCGGCCCGCCCATCCCCGACGTCTCCGCGAGCCCGGTCCGCTCCCTCGCCGACCGCGGCCCCGCCGACCTCCCGGCACGCCAGCCGGGCCCGCCGACGCTCGGCCCCGAGTACCTCGACATCCCGCGCGCGCGGGAGGCGGCGGCACCGCAGGCCGCGGCGCCCTGGGGCGCGCAGGCCGCGGAAACGGTTGCCCCGCCGGCGGAGCCGACGGGCGCGGCCGGTGCCGCCCAGGCGGTCGTCACCCGCGTCGCGGCGGAGGCGGTCGCGGTGCAGGACACGGAAGGTGCGGGCATCGCCGTCGGCGGTCGGACCGTGCCGGAGTACACACCGGTGGCCTCCGGGGTGCCGGGTGGCGGCGACACCGTTGCCGCTGCCGTGCCGGAGCAGGGGCGCCGGGGCGAGGCGCACGAGCCGGCCCCCGCGAGCGTCCCGGGTTTCGAGGCACCGCAGCCCGCGGAGGTCCCGGGCGGGGAGGCCCCTGCCCCGGAGTCCGCCACGGTGACCGAACCCGTAGCCGCGCCGGCGCCGCAGGTCCCGGACGCGGTCGTCCAGGCGCCGGACGCCGGGGTCGTGCAGAAGACCGCCGCGCCGGCAGTCGAGGAGCAGCACGCCGGTGCGGAGGCGGCGGCCGAGCCCGCTCAGGCGGCCGTGGACCCGCAGGCCGTCGCGGCACCCCACCCCGCCCCGGCGGGTGCGGAGGCCGCGGGACCGGAGGCGCCCGAGGCCGTGGCGGTTCCCGAGCCCGCCCTCGTGGCGTCGGAGCCCGTCCAGGGGGTTGCGGAGCCGCAGCCGGTTGAGGCGCAGGCCGCGGAGGCCACAGGGCCCGTGGCTCCCGAGGCCGTGCTGGTTGCCGAGCCTGCCCAGGTGGCTGAGGAGCCGCAGCCGGTTGAGGCACAGGCTGCGGAGGCGCCCGAGGCCGCGGTGGTTGCCGAGCCTGCCCTCGTGGCGTCGGAGCCCGCCCAGGTGGTTGCCGAGCCCGTCCAGGTGGCTGAGGAGCCGCAGCCCGTTCAGGCGCAGGCTGCGGAGGCCACAGGGTCCGGGGCTCCCGAGGCCGTGCTGGTTGCCGAGCCCGTCCAGGTGGCCGAGGAGGCCCACCCCGTTCAGGCGGAGGACGCGGAGACCGCCGTACCGGAGCCGGCTCACGTTCTCCAGGAGCCCGGGGCCCCCGAGGCACCGGCCGTCGAGCCCGTCGTGCCGGAGTACGTCCAGGTCGCCGAAGCGGCGGCCCCAGTGGACGTACCGTCCGCGGACGACGCAGACCCGCAGACCGCGCCGCTGCCCGGTGCCGAAGCCGCCCCGCCCTTCGAGGTGCCCGGCGCCGGCGTCGCCGCACCGGACACCGCGCCGCCCGTTCCCGCCGAGCCGGTGACGGAGCCGGCCGCCGGGGCCGTCCCGGAAGCCGACGGGACGATCCCCGACGCGGCACCCGAAACCCCCGCGCCGCCTCAGCCCCCGACCGCCGAGGTCCCGGAGGCGCCCCACGCTCCCGTCGCGACGGCCGGCGCCGACTCCGGTACCGCACCGGCTCAGGCGGACCCGGTCCTGGACCCCCTGCAGACCCCCGCCGTCCCCCTCGTACCCGGGCCGGACCAGTCTTTCGGCCAGTTCGTCCCCGTGGACGGCAGCGTGCCCACCGCACCGACCCCGCCGCACGGCGTGACCGTGCCGGCGCAGGAACACAGCGAGGCCGACGCCGACGCCGTACCCGCACAGGACCCGGACGACCTGGACACCCAGGGCGCCGGTGTCGGTCCGGAAGCGGCGCCGCCCGCCGGCCCGCCCGCACCCGGCTACGACGACGCCGAGCGCGAGGCCGTCCTGAAGGTGATGCGCGAGCGGCGGGACATCCGCAACGGCTTCCGCGACGACCCCATCCCGCACGAGGTGCTGCTGCGCGTCCTGGAGGCCGCCCACACCGCGCCCTCCGTCGGCCACTCGCAGCCCTGGGACTTCGTCGTCATCCGCTCCGCCGAGACCCGGCGCAGCATGCACGAACTGGCCGTGCGCCAGCGCGACGCCTACGCCAGTTCCCTTCCCAAGGGACGGGCGAAGCAGTTCAAGGCACTGAAGATCGAGGCCATCCTCGACACACCCGTGAACATCGTCGTCACCGCCGACCCCACCCGCGGCGGCCGGCACACCCTCGGCCGCCACACCCAGCCGCAGATGGCGCCGTACTCCTCCGCCCTCGCCGTCGAGAACCTCTGGCTCGCCGCCCGCGCCGAAGGCCTCGGCGTCGGCTGGGTCAGCTTCTTCGACGAGCGGGAGATGGTCCGCGCCCTGGGGCTCCCCGAGCACCTCGAGGTCGTCGCCTACCTGTGCGTGGGCTACGTCGACGAGTTCCCGGACGAGCCCGAGCTGATGCAGGCGGGCTGGTCCAGGCGCCGCCCCCTGTCCTGGGTCGTGCACGAGGAGACGTACGGCCGCCGCGCCCTGCCCGGAGAGGACCCCCACGACCTGCTTGCCGAGACCGTCGCACAGATCCGCCCGCTGGACGCCAAGGCCCTCGGCGAGGCCTGGGAGCGCCAGAAGCGCATGACCAAGCCCGCCGGAGCGCTCGGCATGCTGGAGATCATCTCCGCCCAGCTCTCCGGCCTGTCCCGCCAGTGCCCGCCCCCCATCCCGGAACCCGCAGCCGTCGCGATCTTCGCCGGCGACCACGGAGTGCACGCCCAGGGCGTCACCCCCTGGCCGCAGGAGGTCACCGCACAGATGGTGGCCAACTTCCTCGGCGGGGGAGCGGTCTGCAACGCCTTCGCCACCCAGGTGGGCGCCGAGGTCTGCATCGTCGACGTGGGCGTCTCCGCCGACCTCCCGGCCACCCCCGGCCTGCTGCCCCGCAAGATCCGCGCCGGCACCTCCGACATGACCACCGGGCCCGCGATGACCCGCGAGGAGGCCAAGCAGGCCATCGAGGTCGGCATCGAGACCGCCCGTGACCTGGTGGCGGCCGGCAACAAGGCCCTGCTCACCGGTGAGATGGGCATCGCGAACACCACCGCGTCCGCCGCCCTCATCTCGGTCTTCACCGGCGCCGACCCCTCCGAGGTCACCGGACGCGGCACCGGCATCAACGACGAGACCCTCGTCCGCAAGACCGAGGTCGTGCGCCGCGCCCTGGAACTGCACCAGCCGGACCCGGCCGACCCGCTCGGCGTCCTGGCCGCCGTCGGCGGCTTCGAGCACGCCGCCATGGTCGGCCTGCTCCTCGGCGGGGCATCGCTGCGTACGCCGGTGATCCTGGACGGCGTCAGCGCCGGTGCCGCCGCCCTGGTGGCCCGGGCCATCGCCCCCGAGGTCCTGGCGGCCTGCATCGCGGGCCACCGCAGCGCCGAGCCCGGCCATGTGGCCGCCCTCAACACACTGGGCCTGCGCCCCCTGGTCGACCTCGACCTCCGCCTCGGCGAGGGCACGGGCGCGCTGCTGGCGCTCCCCCTGGTCCAGAGCACGGCACGGGCCATGCACGAGGTGGCGACCTTCGATTCGGCAGGCGTCACCGAAAAGTAGGCCGGCGGGAAGGGGGTGGGCGGGGCATCACCCCACCCACCCCGGCCCCCACCGGACGCGCGCATAAAATCCCCACGTCAGGCCCGCTCCAAAGCCGCAGCGTGCCCGCTGACCCACCGCTCGTCCGAGGGAGCCTCACCTGATGGCCGAACACCCCGCCTACCCCGTAGGCCTCCGCCTCACCGGCCGCCGCGTGGTCGTCCTCGGCGCCGGCCAGGTGGCCCAGCGCCGCCTCCCCGCCCTCATCGCCGCCGGCGCCGACATCCACCTCGTGTCCCCCGAGGCCACCCCCTCCGTGGAGGCCATGGCGGACACCGGCGAAATCACCTGGCACCGCCGCCCCTACGCCGACGGCGACCTCGCCGACGCCTGGTACGCCCTGATCGCCACCAGCGACCCCGCCGCCAACACCGCCGCCTCCGCCGAAGCGGAGCGCCACCGCGTCTGGTGCGTCCGCTCCGACGACGCCGACGAGGC
The DNA here is from genome assembly GCF_055571535.1 of Streptomyces sp. NPDC030893. Classification (NCBI taxonomy): domain Bacteria; kingdom Bacillati; phylum Actinomycetota; class Actinomycetes; order Kitasatosporales; family Streptomycetaceae; genus Streptomyces; species Streptomyces sp. NPDC030893. The sequence goes on from NZ_JBVIFC010000011.1 coordinate 85,196, forward strand.
GACGGCGTGGACCCCCGCCACCGGCACCAGCGAAGGCGTCACCGTCGCCGTGCTCACGACCAGGGCGCGCGGCCGCGACCCCCGCCACACCGCCGCCATCCGCGACGCCGTGGTCGAGGGCCTGCGCGACGGCACCCTGGTCGCCCCGCACCACCGCACCCGCACCCCCGGCGTCGCCCTCGTCGGCGGCGGCCCCGGCGACCCGGACCTGATCACCGTGCGCGGCCGCCGCCTGCTCGCCGAGGCCGACGTCGTCATCGCCGACCGGCTCGGCCCGCGCGACCTGCTCGCCGAACTCCCCCCGCACGTCGAGGTGATCGACGCGGCGAAGATCCCCTACGGCCGTTTCATGGCCCAGGAGGCCATCAACGACGCGCTCATCGAACACGCCCGCAGGGGCAGGTCGGTGGTCCGGCTCAAGGGCGGTGACCCCTATGTCTTCGGGCGCGGCATGGAGGAACTCCAGGCGCTCGCCGAGGCCGGCATCCCCTGCACCGTCGTCCCCGGCATCTCCAGCTCCATCTCCGTCCCCGGCGCGGCCGGCATCCCCGTCACCCACCGCGGTGTGGCACACGAGTTCACCGTGGTCAGCGGCCATGTCGCCCCCGACGACGAACGCTCCCTCGTCGACTGGCCATCGCTCGCCCAACTGACCGGCACCCTCGTCGTCCTCATGGGCGTCGACAAGATCGGCCGGATCGCCGAGACCCTCGTCGCGCACGGCAAGTCCCCCGACACCCCCGTCGCCCTCGTCCAGGAGGGCACCACCGCCGCCCAGCGCCGCGTCGACGCCACTCTCGCCACCGTCGCCGAAACCGTCGTCGCGCAGGACGTCAAGCCGCCGGCCGTCATCGTCATCGGCGACGTCGTCGGCGTGGGCCCGGACGAGGCGGCCTGACATGGCCGAGCTCATCACCGTCGACGACCCGGGCGACCCCCGGCTGCACGACTACACCGGCCTGACCGACGTCGAACTGCGCCGCCGGCGCGAGCCCGCCGAGGGCCTGTTCATCGCCGAGGGCGAGAAGGTCATCCGGCGCGCCGGCGAAGCCGGCTACGCGATGCGGTCCATGCTGCTGTCCGCGAAGTGGGTCGACGTCATGCGGGACGTCATCGACCGGTTCGACGCCCCGGTGTACGTCGTGGAGCCCGCCCTCGCCGAAGAGGTCACCGGCTACCACGTGCACCGCGGCGCCCTCGCCTCCATGCAGCGCCGGCCCCTGCCCACGGCGGCCGACGTGCTGCGCACCGCCCGCCGGGTCGTCGTCATGGAGTCGGTCAACGACCACACCAACATCGGCGCGATCTTCCGCTCCGCGGCGGCCCTCGGCATGGACGCCGTGCTGCTCTCCCCGGACTGCGCCGACCCCCTGTACCGGCGCAGCGTGAAAGTCTCCATGGGGGCGGTCTTCTCCGTGCCGTACGCACGGGTGGACACCTGGCCGCACGGGCTGGAGACGGTGCGTGCGGCCGGGTTCCGGCTCCTCGCCCTCACCCCGGACGAGACGGCACGGCCCCTGGACGAGGTCGCCCCGCACCGGATGGAGCGGGTGGCCCTGATGCTGGGGGCGGAGGGCAGCGGCCTGTCCGCCCGGGCTCTCGCGGCCGCCGACGAACGGGTCCGCATCCCGATGTCCCACGGCGTCGACTCCCTCAACGTGGGAGCGGCGGCCGCGGTCGCCTTCTACGCCGTGGCCACCGGGCGTCCGCGGTAACAGCCCGGGCGTCCGGGCCGTTACCGCGGTCCCGGCTTCACCCGGGGCCCTGGCAGCCCTGCACCAGCGCGATGCCCAACGCGACGACCAGCGTCACCACGACGAACACGAACAGCCGCTGCCTGAGCAGCCGCGGATTGGCCGGGCGGAGTCCGGTACCGGTCGGCCGGGGCCCCGGCCGGCGCGCACCGGTACCGGACCGCGTGGTGTTCCGGGACGCCGGCGTGGGGCGCGACCCGTTCCGCGGCGGCGTGCCCCCGCGCGGGGAGCCGCCCCGCGCGGCGGGCACGCCACGGCTGCCGCGTCCCGGGGACGAACCGCCGTTCCTGGGCACGGGACCGCGTCCGCGCGGCGCCGGGGTTCCCTGACCGCCCGGCCGGCGCCGCTCCCGCTCACGTTCCCGTTCCGGATAGCTCTCCGCGAGGCGCCCGGTGGACCGGTCCGACTCCGGGGCGCGCGGCGCCGGCGGACGGACGTCGGCCAGGCCCTGCGCCTCCCGCGCGGCGATCTCCTTGAGCCGCAGCGACAGTTGGAGCGTGCTGGGCCGCTCCTCGGGATCCTTCGCCAGGCAGGCGCGGACGAGCGGCGCCAGCGCGTCCGGGACGCCGTGCAGCTGGGCCTCCTCGTGCACCACGCGGTACAGCATCACCTCCGAACTGCCGTGTCCGAAGGGGGAGTCGCCCATCGACGCGTACGCCAGCGTGGCGCCCAGCGAGAACACGTCCGTGGCCGGGGTGACGGCCGCCCCGCGCACCTGCTCGGGGGCGAGGAAGCCGGGCGAGCCGACCGCCGTGCCGACGTGGGTGAGCGTCGAGGCGCCCGTGGCCCAGGCGATGCCGAAGTCGATGATCCGCGGCCCCTTCGGGGACAGCAGGATGTTGGACGGTTTGAGGTCCCGGTGCACCACCCCCGCCTCGTGCACGGCGACCAGCCCCTCCGAGAGGGCCGCGCCGACCGCCGCGACGTCGGCCGCCCGGAGCGGACCCTCGCCGGCGACCTTGTCGTGCAGCGACGGGCCGGGCACGTACTGCGTGGCGAACCACGGCCGGTCCGCCTCCAGATCGGCGGCGACCAGCCGGGCCGTGCAGCCGCCGCGGATGCGCCGGGCCGCCGAGACCTCCCGCGCGAACCGTGAACGGAACTCCTGGTCCTCCGCCAGATCAGGCCGGATGACCTTCAGCGCGACCCGCTGCCCCTTCTTGTCGGAGCCCAGGTAGACCACGCCCATCCCACCCGCGCCGAGCCGTCGGTGAAGCCTGAAAGAGCCGACGACGCGCGGGTCCTCGCGCCTCAGGCGCATCATCGCCATGTTCATCCCCGCTGCCCGGTCCTGTGACGTGCCACAGCTTACGTTTCCACAACGGCCCGTGCGCAGAGGCCGCGCCCTCTCGAACCGATGGATTGTCAGTGGTGGGTGGGAGACTTGAAAGGTGGTCAGGGAGCGCGCGGGCAGGCCGGGTTCGCGCGGCGGGTGATCCCAACCACCCGACACCGAAGGGGGATTGATCGCGTGAAGGGTGACCGTGTGGAGATCGTCGTGGACGCCGGGGACACGACGCGTACGTACGAGGTGGTGGCGAGCAGGGCGGGACGCAGGGTGGAGACCGCGGTGCGCCGGGGGGTGGTCGAAGTGAGCGAAGTCACCCGGACCGGAGCGGTCGTGCGGACGGCCCGGTTCATGGCGAACCGGGTGCTCGCGCTGGTGGAGCAGCCGGTACCGCGGGAGGACGGATCGGAGAAAACCGGTGCGGAGCGGACGGCCCTTCGGGGATGACCCTGAGAGCCGGGCCCGGGTCTCCACCCTGGGGAGTACGGCGCAGGTGACGGCTCATCCTCCGGGAGGCCCGGCAATCGGTACGAGGGCATGACGTCCGGAGAGGGCCGGGCCCCTAGATTTGAGGTCAAGCGGCGGGTGCGGTACTCGTCCCCCGAGGTCAGACGCCCGCCGCTGTCAAGAACAACAGAAACGGCCGGGAGAGGGATCATGGCGTACACGGCACCGCGGACCGCCGTCCGCACGCGGGACCACGGCGAGAGCCGTCGTCACCCGCTGGTGGCGACGTTGATGGCCCTTCCCCTGGCGGTCCTGCTCCTCCTCGTCTTCGACGGGTGGGAGACAGTGGCCACACAGGCGTCGTCCGTGGGAGAGATGCTGGGGCGCTGAGCGGCGACCCCAGGCCCGGAAGAGCGGTCCGGGCGGGGACATCCACCCATGAAACCCCGTGGGGACGGGGGTGCGGCGGACGGCAAAAATGCCGGCGCAGCTGGGGAGCTGCGCCGGCATTCCCCTACCCCCTCCAAGCCCCCCGCCCTACCGCGCCCCCGTGCTGCCGCGACCCGCTCTCCACGCGCCACACCCCTGCAGCGCCGCCGCCCTCCGCGCGCTACCGAGCTGCCCCCTACCGCGCCGCCGCGCCCCCGCTCTCCACGCGCTACCGCGCTGCCCCCTGTCGTTCCGCCGCGCCTTCGCTCTCCGCGCCCTACGCCCTGCTGCGCCGCCGCTCCCCGCGCGCTACCGCGTTGTTCCTACCGCGCCCCCGCGCCCCTGCGCCCCCGCGCCCCCGTGCCGCCCCGCCCCGCACTCCCCGCACTCCCCGCACTCCGCGGGCAGTCGTGCCGCTGGGGCGGCACGGGTGGGCGCGACGGCACCCCGCTCGCGCCGGGCTGCGCGAACACCCCCCGGCCCACACCAGCGCACGGCACCCCCCAACCGCGCCGCCCCCGCCCACCTCGTACCCTCACGCCCGTGACCACGGACCTCCTCCCCGCGCTGACAGCGCACGTCACGGCAACGGCCCACGCCCTCGCCCCCGGCACCAACACGAACACGAGCACCAACACCAACACCAACACCAACACCAACAGCCAACGCACCTGCCCCTGCCCCGCAGGGACCCTCACCACCCGCCCCGACACCACCCTCGTCCACCACGCCGACACCGTCGCCAAGGCCCACGCCCCCGGCACCGACCCCACCCACCTCACCGCCCGAGTCACCACGGCCGCCCACCTCCCCGACACCCTCCTCCCCCCACTCGCCCCGACCCCCGTCGAACTGCACGGACGGCTCGTCACCCACTGGCCGTACGGCACCCCGGTGGACCCGGACGACCCCGACGCCGCCCCCTGGGAGGCCGCGGCAACCCTCCTCGCCCACCTCCACCGCACCCCACCCCCCGTCCCCGTACCCCCCATGCGCGGCCCCGCGAAGGCCGCCCACGCCATCGCCGCCCTCCGGGCCACCGCCTCCCACCACCCGGCCACCGCACCGGTACTGCACGCCTGGGCCGCCCTCCCCGCCTGGGCCCGGGACGAGGCCCCCATGCCCGACACGGCCACCCTCTGCCACGGCGACTTCCACCTCGGCCAGCTCATACGCCCCCCGGCGTCCGCGGACCGCTGGCTGCTGATCGACGTCGACGACCTCGGCACGGGCGTCCCGGCGTGGGACCTGGCCCGCCCGGCGGCCTGGTACGCCTGCGGACTGCTCGCCCCCGACGAGTGGCACCGCTTCCTCACCGCCTACCGCGCGGCCGGCGGCCCGGCCGTACCGGCCGGCGGCGACCCCTGGACCTTGCTGGACACCCCGGCACGCGCCCTCACCGCGCAGACCGCCGCCCGCGCCGTCGCCAAGGCGGTCGTGGCGGAACGGCCGCTGGACGAGGTGGAGCAGTCACTGGTCGACGCCTGCGCGCGCATGGCCGCCGTCCGACCCGCCTCCCCACCGGGTTGAGCGCAAGTTCACCGACGTAGGGTGCAACCGACCCGCGGCCGGACGGAGTCTGTCCTGGCGATACGCGAAGAGGGAACGACCGGCGAGGAGTTGAACCGATCATGCAGTGTCCGAAGTGCCGTGCCCCGATGCACACCTACAACCGCAACGGTGTCCAGATCGAGCAGTGCAGCGGGTGCCGAGGAATCTTCCTCGACTACGGCGAGCTGGAGTCGCTGACCCGGCTGGAGTCCCAGTGGTCGCAGCCCGCGCCGCCCGCTGCACCCCCGGCCGCCGCCGCCCCGCAGGCGTACCCGGCCGCCCCGCAGCCGCCCGCCTGGGGCGCCCCGCACGGCGGCCACGGCGGCCACCACTACGGTCACCGCCGTCACAAGAGCTTCGGGCACATGCTCTTCTCCAGCTGACACACGCCGAAGCCCCCGGTCGCAGGACCGGGGGCTTCGAGGGGTGTGGACGATACTGGGATTGAACCAGTGACCTCTTCCGTGTCAGGGAAGCGCTCTCCCGCTGAGCTAATCGTCCTCGGGACCACGATCACTCCGAGGAGCGGATCATGGGCACTGCGTGCGCGATACTGGGATTGAACCAGTGACCTCTTCCGTGTCAGGGAAGCGCTCTCCCGCTGAGCTAATCGCGCGGGGTCGGACCTTCGATGATCCGTCGAAGATCCAGTGGACGATACTGGGATTGAACCAGTGACCTCTTCCGTGTCAGGGAAGCGCTCTCCCGCTGAGCTAATCGTCCTTGGAGGTGGAGACGGGATTTGAACCCGTGTAGACGGCTTTGCAGGCCGTTGCCTCGCCTCTCGGCCACTCCACCAGGAGTGTAGGGGACCGGGAAGTCCCCTCTTCCTTCGAGCGGACGACGAGGCTCGAACTCGCGACCTCAACCTTGGCAAGGTTGCGCTCTACCAACTGAGCTACGTCCGCCTGTCGTTTCGGTCGGCTTGCGCTTCCCGGCGACGAACTGAACTCTAGCGGATTCCGGGGCCAGTACAAAAACCCGTTTGTGCAGCGTGCTGCGGTGCGCCCGCGCGGTGACCTGCCCGGTGGCCCGCGGCGGGCGCGGTCACGGCACCGGAACCGGGCCCGCCATAGACTCGACACGTGCTGGACCTCCCACCCCTCGCCCGCTTCGGCGACCGTGTCGCCACCGGACTCCTCGACGTCACCGACGACCCCGCCGCCCTGGACTCCACCGGCTTCTGGGCCGTCGCCGCAGACTTCGAGGGCCGTCTGACCTGCGCCCGCTTCCGTGAGGTCCGGGAGCAGCCGGTTCCCGCGCCGGTGCCGGGCGCCTGGCGGGGACCGGCCGCCGGTGACTGGACGTCCTCGCTGGACCGCGCCGCGTACACGGCGGCCGTCCGCCGCATCCGGGCGCACATAGCCGCCGGCGAGGTCTACCAGGCGAACCTCTGCCGCGTCCTGTCCGCGCCCGTACCGTCCGGCGCCGACGTGGACGCCCTCACCGCCCTGCTGGCCCGCGGCAACCCCGCCCCGTACGCCGGAACGTTTCGGCTGCCGGGGCACGGCGTGGAGATAGCCACCGCCTCGCCCGAGCTCTTCCTGCGCCGGGAGGGCGGGACCGTCGAGTCCGGGCCGATCAAGGGCACCGGCAGGACCGAGGCGGACCTGCTGGAGAAGGACTACGCCGAGAACGTCATGATCGTCGACCTGGTCCGCAACGACATCGGACGGGTCTGCGCCACCGGCACCGTGACGGTGCCCGACCTGTGCGCCGTCGAGAAGCATCCCGGTCTGGTCCACCTCGTGTCGACCGTGCGCGGCGAACTGCGTACCGGCGCCGGCTGGCCGGAACTCCTCTCGGCCGCCTTCCCGCCCGGCTCCGTCACCGGCGCGCCCAAGTCCAGCGCCCTGCGGATCATCGACGCGCTGGAGACCGTGCCCCGCGGCCCGTACTGCGGCGGCATCGGCTGGGTGGACGCCGATCGCGGCACCGGCGTGCTGGCGGTGGGCATCCGCACCTTCTGGATCGACCGGGACGCTGACGGCGGCGCCGTCCTGCGTTTCGGCACCGGCGCCGGGATCACCTGGGGTTCCGACCCCGAGGGGGAGTGGCGGGAGACCGAACTGAAGGCGTCCCGGCTGCTCGCGGTAGCGTCGGGCACGTACCGGGTGAGTGAAGGGACCTAGACGTGAAGATCTGGCTCGACGGCGGACTGCAGGACATCGAGTCCGCCCGCGTCTCCGTCTTCGACCACGGACTGACCGTGGGCGACGGCATCTTCGAGACGGTGAAGGCCGTGGACGGACGCCCGTTCGCGCTCACCCGGCATCTCGACCGGCTGACCCGGTCCGCCCGGGGGCTCGGGCTGCCCGACCCCGACCTCGACGAGGTCCGCCGCGCCTGCGCCGCCGTCCTCGAGGCCAATCCCATGCCGCTCGGCCGGCTGCGCCTCACCTACACCGGCGGCCACGGCCCGCTCGGCTCCGACCGCGGCGAACACGGCCCGACCCTCGTGGTCGCCCTCGGCGAGACCACCCGCCGCCCCGACACCACCGCCGTCATCACCGTGCCCTGGACCCGCAACGAACGCGGCGCGCTCACCGGCCTGAAGACCACCTCGTACGCCGAGAACGTGGTCGCCCTCGCCCGGGCCCGCGAACAGGGCGCCTCCGAGGCGCTGTTCGCCAACACCGTCGGCCAACTCTGCGAGGGCACCGGCTCGAACGTCTTCGTGGTCCTCGACGGCGAGCTCCACACCCCGCCGCTCGCCTCCGGCTGCCTCGCCGGCATCACCCGCGACCTCGCCGCCGAGTGGACCGGCGCCAGGGAGACCGACCTGCCGCTGGACGTGCTGCTGCGGGCGGAGGAGATCTTCCTGACCTCCACCCTGCGCGACGTCCAGGCCGTGCACCGGGTCGACGACCGCGAACTGCCCGGCGCTCCCGGCCCGGTGACCGCCAAGGCCATGCGGATCTTCGACGAGCGCTCGGGGGCCGACCTCGATCCGTGACGGCCCGGTGCATCGGCCGGGACGGCCCCGTCCACGGGTGGTGGCGGGCCGGGGGAGAGGGGTAGAACTCCCGTGATGACCACCACCCTGCGGCCGGCCGAGCCGCTTCAGCAGAACCCCGACGGCACGCGCTCGCGCCGCTATCGGGTGTGCGTCAACAGCCGTCCCGTCGGGGCCGTGCACCTCGGTACGCATCCCGTCTTCGGCGACGCCGTGGCCCGGATCATGAGCCTGAGCATCGAGGAACCGGACCGCAGGCGCGGCCGGGGCACGGTGGCCGCGCTCGCGGCGGAGGAGGTGGCCCGCGGCTGGGGCTGCCGGCGCATCGAAGCGACGGTCCCGGCCGGCTCCGCCACCGCCCTCGGGCTCGCCACGGCCCTCGGTTACGTCCTGCGCAACCGGAACATGGAGAAGCCCCTCGGCGACACCGCGCCCGCCCTGCCGGAGGGCAGCGTGGCCCGGCCCATGACCGAGGCCGAGTTCGGCCCCTGGACGGCCAGGAACCAGGAGGAGTACGCCCGGAACTGGATCGAGCGCGGGGTGCCGGAGGCCGAGGCGCGGGGCAAGGCGGTGAACGACAACGCCGCGCTGCTGCCCCGGGGCCGCACCACCGAGGGCATGCTGTTCAGCGTCCTGGAGCACCGGGGCACCCCCGTGGGCACCCTGTGGCTGGCGGTGACCGGGGAGCAGGCCTTCGTCTTCGACGTCGAGGCCGACGCCGCCCACCGCGGCCGGGGACACGGACGCACCCTCATGCTGCTCGCCGAGGCCCAGGCGGCCGCGGCCGGCAAGCGGGTCGTCGCCCTGAACGTGTTCGCCGGCAACACACCGGCCGAGCGGCTCTACGAGTCGCTCGGCTACGGCACGACGCGGTACTTCATGTACAAGGCGCTGGTCTAGCCACCGGGGACCCGGTCAGTCACGCCGCCCGGCCAGCAGGCGGTCCGCGATCTCCTCGACGCGCTCGCGCAGGCCCTCCTGGCTCTTTCCGCCGTCGAGACGCTCACCGCCGATGACATAGGTCGGAGTGCCGGTCACCCCGATCGCCTTGCCCTCGGCCTGGTCCGCGTCCACGATCAGGATGTGCCGTCCGTCGATCAGCGCGGTGTCGAACTCCTCGGCGTCCAGGCCGAGTTCACGGGCGACCTCGACGAGGAACGCCTCGCCCCGGCGGTCCAGCTCCTCGACCCGCTCCAGCACGGTCTCGACGTACTCCCGGCCCCGCCCCTGCGCCAGCGCCTCCTCGGCGGCCTGGGCGGCGGCGAAGGAGTGCTTGTGCTTCTCCAGCGGGAAGTGCCGCAGCCGCAGCTCCAGGCGGTCGCCGTAGCGGGCCCGCAGGGCGCGGAGGTCGTCGAGGGCGGTCCGGCAGTCGGAGCACTGCAGCTCGCACCAGACGTCGAGGACGGCGGTGGCGGGACGGGCGGGGGAGGAGTCGCTCATGGGTCACAGTCTCCCAGCCCGGCTCCGGGCCGCCCACGTCAGCCCGCCCGGCCTCCGGCCGCAACCGGGACCTGGGGAGGAGCCGACCCGGAGATGTCCCTGATGTCGGGCCGGAACATGGCCTCACCGGGCCCGGTGGGTGCACGATGGAGGGGAACGACGTACCGCCGCGACCGCACGCTGCCTGGAGGACCGGATGATTGCCGAGACCGTCTGCTCCGCCGTCTCCGCGGCAGGCCTGGGCATCGCGGTGGTCACGGCCTGGCGCAAACGCTTCCTCGCCGCGGCCCGTATCGCCGCCTACTCGCTCGTGCCCGTCGCCCTGGTGATGACCGGGGTCGTCCAATGGCTGGCCGACACGGCCTTCAGCCCGACGGCCTGGGCGGGCTTCGGACTGCTGGGCCTGTCCTGGGTGCTGTTCGCGATCACACGCACCGTGGAGCGCCGCCGCGGCGGCACCCGCAAGGAGCGCAAGGCCGCCCGGGCGGCCGAGGGCGGCTCCGGCGCGGTGGCCCCGGGCGCCTCGGCACCCGCCCTGGGCCAGGGATCCCGCCCGGCCGCCAAACCGGCGAAACAGGCGCCGGCGTCCCGCGGCGACGACGACTTCAGCGACATCGAGGCCATCCTCAAGAAGCACGGCATCTGAAAGAAGCACGGCGTCTGAACTTCCGCGGACCGGCCGAAACGTCACAGGACGTCCCGGAGCGCCCGGAAATGATCACAAGCGGAACCGTAGATCGCGGATTGGGCGACCTCGCATGCTTTCCGTGAGTGTTGATCGCGTCGGGGGCTCCCCATGCGTCATCATCGCGGCGAGATGCTGGACACGACACAGAGCGATGCCGCGCCGCAGCAGGACGAGCCGCGTGGATGCCTCTTCGCCCTATCCCAGCCACCGCTGATGATCTTCCTTGCGGTGATCGGGTGTCTGCTGCTCACGGCTGCCCTGCACGACCTGCTGTGGCTGTGAGCCGTACCCGCGGTACCCGACGTCACCCGTCGGGACCGCGTCGGCACGGCACCGCACACGACCGCGCCCCCGGCTGCCGGCCGCCCGGCCGGCGGATCAGCGCGCTGCCTCCTTGCGGCGGGCACGGTACGCGGCCACGTGCAGGCGGTTGCCGCAGGTGCGGCTGTCGCAGTAGCGGCGTGAGCGGTTGCGGGAGAGGTCGACGAAGGCGTGCCGGCAGTCCGGGGCCTCGCAGCGGCGCAGCCGCTCCTGCTCCCCGGCGACCACGAAGAACGCCAGCGCCATCCCGCAGTCGGCGGCCAGATGATCGGCCACGGAGGCGCCCGGCGCGAAATAGTGCACGTGCCAGTCGTAACCGTCGTGGTCGGTGAGCCGGGGCGTGGTGCCCGCGGCCGCGATCAGCTCGTTGATCAGCCCGGCCGCGGCGCGGGCGTCGGGAGCGGCGAACACCGCCGCGAACCGGGACCGGATCCTGAGCACCGCCGCCAGGTCGGCCTCGGTGAGCACCCCGACCTCGCTGATCTTGTGGTCCCGGACGAAGACCTCGAGGGCCGCGACGTCCGCCAGCCCGTCCGCGGTCGCGTCGTCCTCCGGCGCGGTGTTCACCAGATCCACCACGGTGTCGAGTGCGCACCGGGTGTCGTGGGTGATCAGCACGATTCGCTCCCTGGCCTGGGGGTCGGGCGGTCGCCCGCCGATGCTGGCCGATGGTAGTGGCTCCGGCGTGCTCCGTACCTCCCCGCTCCGCACATGGCTTCGAATCCGGCACGGCGGCCCCCGCACGTTCCCGGCCGCTGCCCCGCGCCCGCCCCGCGCCGCACGGAGCGCACACGGCACAACGGCGCCGACCGCGGAACCCCGCGGCGTCGGCGCCGTTGTGTGTGAGCCGTGTGCGGTGGTCCGCAGGCGGCTGTCCGGGCCCGAGCCGTCACCCCGAGTCGACGGCGCCGGGCGGTCTGGTGAGCCTCGCCTAGCTTTCCGCCAGGATGTGCGAGAGCTCCTGATCGAGGTCGAAGTGCCGGTGTTCCGTGCCGGGCGGCACGGCGGCGTCTGTGCGCTTCAGGAAGGACTCCAGGGCCCGCGCCGGGGCCTCGAGCAGGGCTTCCCCCTCCGGCGAGCTCAGGGCGATGCACACGACGCCCTGGCCGTGACTGCGCGACGGCCAGACGCGGACGTCGCCGGTGCCCGTGGGGCGGTGAAGTCCCTCGGCGAGGAGGTCGCGGGCGAACACCCACTCGACGGTCTCCTCGGCTCCGGTGTGGAAGGTGGCGTGCACGGCGTAGGGGTCGGCCGTGTCGTACCGCAGGCCTGCGGGGACAGGCAGGGAGGACTCGCTCGACACAACGAGGCGCAGGTGCAGCTCGCAGCTGACCGTGGTGTTCATAAGCGCCAGGGCCTTTCGCTCAGTGTGCGCTCGGGGATTCGCACGTCGGCCAAATCGACATGCCACCTACGGTGCCGTTGTAAACCCCTCTGAGTGTTTTGCGTCGGTTTACGTAACCCTTCCGGCCGAGGGCTCGTGCACGGCGTGCGCCCATTCCGGTGATGTGTTTGGCTCAGGTAGTGTTTGGCCGCATGAACACGGGGAGTAACAAAGCCGGCGGGACCACGTTGGCGGCTCACGGGGTGACGGTGGACGAGAGCGAGAGCCGGGACGAGCGGGCGCTCGGGTCGAGAGCGCCGGAGTTCGTCAAGGCGCGTCGCGCACTGCACCTCAGCTGGCAGGTCGGCGTGTTCGTCGTCGGTCTCGCGGTCGTGGCGGCCGGCGCCGCGATGCTGGTGCTGCCGGGCCCGGGGTGGGTCGTGATCTTCGGCGGCATGGCGATCTGGTCGACCGAATTCGTCTGGGCCCAGTTGGTGCTGCGCTGGACCAAGCGCAAGGTCACCGAGGCGGCCCAGCGGGCCCTCGACCCCAAGGTGCGGCGCCGGAACATCATCCTGACCACGGTCGGGCTGGTGATCGTGGCCGCGGTGACCGGTTTCTACCTGTGGAAGTTCGGCCTCGTGCTGCCCTGGAAGATCGAGAACCAGTGACCCTCGCCGGGGGCCGGGCCGCCCGGCCCCCGCTGGTCACGGGCACCCCCTGACATGGGGTAATGTTCTTCCTGCGTCCGGGCGATTAGCTCAGTGGGAGAGCGCTTCGTTCACACCGAAGAGGTCACTGGTTCGAACCCAGTATCGCCCACCGGATCATCAGGCGGCCCGGCTCACGACTTGTGAGCCGGGCCGCCTTGTCTTTGAATTGACCGACTGCGAGACGTTCCGGGAGAAGTGCCGGACCCGGGCCTCCGGCGGGAATCCACCGGACGATTTCCGGAATGCCGTCGGATTCCCGCGTACGCACGACAGACGCGGTGCACTGCCGGCCCTCAAGACGCGGGCGGACGCCGGGAATCCGAGCGGACCGGAAGCCGTGACCGCACAACCCGGGCGTGGGCGGGCACACTCCGGACATGGACTGGAACCATTACCGCTTCCGCAGTCTGTGGACCCTGTCCGCGCCCGCCGCGACGGTGTACGGCGCACTGGAACGGATCGAGGACTACCCCCGGTGGTGGCCCCAGGTGCGTGAGGTCACCCGCCTCGACGACACCAGCGGGATCGTCACCATCCGAGCCCTCCTGCCCTACGACCTGACCTCCACGGTCCGGGAAGGACGGCGCGACCGGGAGATGGGGATCCTGGAAGCCGGCCTCTCCGGCGACATCGACGGCTGGGCCCGCTGGACCGTCACCCGCCTCGGAGACCACGCCTGTCTCGCCCACTACGAGCAGGAGGTCGACGTCCGCAAGCCACTGCTGCGCCTGCTCGCCGTGCCGGCCCGTCCCGTCTTCCGCGTCAACCACGCCGCCATGATGCGGGCCGGCCGGCGCGGACTGGCCGCACACCTGCAAGCGGTTTGAAGGAAGCCTCCCCGGACCTGTATGGTTCAGTGCGTTCCCGGGCGATTAGCTCAGTGGGAGAGCGCTTCGTTCACACCGAAGAGGTCACTGGTTCGAACCCAGTATCGCCCACCGGGAAAGCCGGTCCGTCCCCGACGGACCGGCTTCTTTCATCCCCGCGGGACACGCCTCACGCCGCCGCCGGCAGATCCGGACGCAGTGGCCACGCCGGATCGACCTCCTCCTCCGTGCCGCTGCGCGCGAACCACGACTGCAGCCCCCGCGCCTGCGCCGCATGCCACAGCGCCTGCAGGGTGTGCAGCTCACCCGGGGACAACCGCTCGAGACGGGCCGCGAAACGACGCCCCACCGCCCGGGCGACCTCCAGCGCGGCCACCGCGTCCGCCGCCGCGTCGTGCGCCCCCTCCAGCGGCACCTCGTAGTGCGCGCACAGATCGGTCAGGGTGCGGCGCCCCTTGCGGTAGCGGTCCAGATGCTTGTCGAGCACCCACGGATCCAGCACCAGCAACGGCGTCCGCTCGAACCACCGGCTCAGCGACGACGCCCGGTGCCGCCGCAACTCCCGGTCCAGCAGCGTCAGATCGAACGGCGCGTTCATCACCACCACCGGCCGTCCCACCCGCGCCTGCTCCGCCAGCGCCTGGGCCACCTCGTACATCACCGGCGCGGGCCAGCGGCCGTTGCGCTGCAGGTGTTCGTCCGTCAGACCGTGCACCCGCGTGGCCCCGGCCGGAACCGGAACCCCCGGATTCACCAGCCAGCGGGTCACCCGCGGCCGGCTGCCCGGCGCATCCTGGACGACGAGAGCGGCCGACACGATCCGGTCGGTCTCGACGTCCACACCCGTCGTCTCCGTGTCGAAAGCGGCCAACGGCCCTTCGTACCAGCACCCCATGCCCAACAACCCCTCGCTCACCCTCGGCAGTTGACACACAGTCCACTGCCCGATCCGGTGATACCCGGGCTGTTTGCGCCGTACGCCGGAAGGAGACAACACGAGTACGGGTCTTTGCAGTTCAGTGACCCGGCACGGGGAAACCACTGTTCTGGAAGGCTGTTGGCCATGGCCATCGCGCAGCCCGAACGGGGCGGGCTGCTGCCCGAGCGCACGCCGGCCTCTCGCGGCACCCTCGCCACCACCGCCTGCATGGAGACGTTGCAGGTCGGCTATCTGCACGCCGTCGCGGCCGCAGCCGGCTGCTCACTCTCCCAGCCGTTCCCGGACAACGGCATCGACTGGCACGTCAGCCACAGCGCCCCCGGACACACCGTCGACGACGAGGTCACCATCAAGGTGCAGCTGAAGGCGACCTACCAGATCGCCCCCGGCCCGCCGGGCCCCTTCTTCTCCTTCACGCTCGACAACGCCCACCTCGTCAAACTCGCCCGCACCCCGGTCACCGTGCACAAGATCCTCGTCGTGATGATCGTGCCGCGCTCACCCGACGACTGGCTGCGCGCCGGCCACGACCGCCTCGACCTGCGGCACTGCTGCTACTGGACCAACCTCGCGGGACACCCGGTCACCGGCCGGCACCGCACCACCGTGCGGGTCCCCACCTCACGCATCTTCGACGACCGGGCGCTGTGCGAGATCATGACGCGGGTCGGGACCGGAGGAACACCGTGACGCACCGCCCGACCGGCGAACCCCCGCGGCCCGTACGCCCCCACCCCGCCGACGCCGCCTTCGACACCCGCCCGCCCGCGCCCGCCGACACCGACCCCGCCGTCCTCACCGCCCTGCTCCACCGGCACGGCTGGCAGCGCCGCGGCGGCGTCACCGGACGCTACGGCCGCTGGACCCCGCCCGGACCGGGCACCGGCACCAGCCTCCTCGTACCGGTGAGCCGCGCCTTCCCCGACAGCGAGGACCTCCTCACCGAGGCCCTGCACGCCCTCTCCCGCAGCGGCACCCCCCGCGCCCGGGAGATCCTGCTCTCCCTCGCCGTGCCCAGCGACGAGATCCACTGGTGGCGCGACATCCCGGCCGGCCCCGGCGGCGCCACCGCCTGGACCGCGGAGGAACAACTGCGCTCCGCCGCCCGCCGCACCCTGCTCGCCGCCGCCCTCGCCACCCGCGCCCGCACCGGATTCCACGGCACCCGGCACCGGCGCACGGCCGCCGCCGCACTGGACACCGTCCTGGTCGGACCCGCCCCGGACGGACGCAGGCTCACCGCCTTCGCCCCCGTCACCACCGGCCGCTCCCTCGCCGTATGCCTCCACCACGCCCTCCACGCCGTCCGCGAGGCCATCGACTACCGCCGCGCCACCGGCGGCATGGACGCCTTCGACACCGCCGTCGCCGCGGGCGTCAGCCATGAACTCACCGAAGCCCTCGCCGCCCTGGTCCGCGGCACCGAGGGCGCCCGCGTCGGTGTCGCCTGGGCCCCGGCGGCCGGCGTGCCCGGCGGTTGCGCGGCCACCGCGGAACCCGTCGAGTTCTCACCCGGCGACCTGCCCGTCCTGCGCGACGCCGGCCTGCGCTACCGGCGCGCGGAACCGTCCGTCACCGTACGGATCACCGGCACCGTCGTACGGATGCACCGGTCCGGACCCCGCGGCGAGGGCGTCATCCGGCTGCGGGTCCTCGCCGGGGCCGAGATCGGCCAGGTCCGGATCACGCTCGGCGAGGAGAACTACCGCATCGCCGGACACGCCCACCTCGTAGGCCTCCCGGTACGGGTGCGGGGGCGGCTGGAGAGCCGGGGCGGCTTCCGCCGGCTCACCGACGCCCGCGAGCTGGCGCCGGTGCAGGTCGACGACGCCGAACGGGACCGCCTGCTCAAGGCGCTCCAGGCCAACGCCGAGACCGCGGCCTTCTTCGGCGAGGCCTGCGGCCCCGACGACGGAAACTGATTTCGCGGAGGACCCACCCGGGTCGGTACGATCGCACCCATGCGTGCGCTCCGGTATGGCGCCGCGACCACAGCCTTCAGTCAGGAGAGACCGGTGTCAGACGTCCGTGTGATCATCCAACGCGATTCCGAGCGGGAAGAACGCGTGGTGACGACGGGCACTACGGCCGCCGAGCTCTTCGCCGGCGAGCGCTCGGTCATCGCCGCGCGCGTGGCCGGCGAGCTCAAGGACCTCGCCTACGAGGTCAGGGACGGCGAGACCGTCGAGGGTGTGGAGATCTCCTCCGAGGACGGCCTGAACATCCTGCGTCACTCCACCGCGCACGTCATGGCCCAGGCCGTGCAGGAGCTGTTCCCCGAGGCCAAGCTGGGCATCGGCCCGCCGGTCAAGGACGGCTTCTACTACGACTTCGACGTCGAGAAGCCCTTCCACCCCGATGACCTCAAGGCCATCGAGAAGAAGATGCAGGAGATCCAGAAGCGGGGGCAGAAGTTCTCCCGCCGTGTGGTCACCGACGACGAGGCCCGGGAAGAGCTCGCCGACGAGCCGTACAAGCTGGAGCTGATCGGCCTCAAGGGCTCCGCCTCGCACGACGACGGCGCGGACGTCGAGGTCGGCGCCGGCGAGCTGACGATCTACGACAACCTGGACGCCAAGACCGGCGAGCTGTGCTGGCGGGATCTCTGCAGGGGCCCCCACCTGCCCACCACCCGGAACATCCCGGCGTTCAAGCTGATGCGCAACGCTGCCGCCTACTGGCGCGGCAGCGAGAAGAACCCCATGCTCCAGCGCATCTACGGCACCGCCTGGCCGACCAAGGACGAGCTGAAGGCCCACCTGGAGTTCCTCGCCGAGGCCGAGAAGCGCGACCACCGCAAGCTCGGCTCCGAGCTCGACCTGTTCTCCATCCCGGAGCAGATCGGCTCCGGCCTCGCCGTCTTCCACCCCAAGGGCGG
This sequence comes from Streptomyces sp. NPDC030893, assembly GCF_055571535.1. Taxonomy (NCBI): domain Bacteria; kingdom Bacillati; phylum Actinomycetota; class Actinomycetes; order Kitasatosporales; family Streptomycetaceae; genus Streptomyces; species Streptomyces sp. NPDC030893. Next base: position 102,752 of record NZ_JBVIFC010000011.1, read on the forward strand.
CATCATCCGCCGGGTCATGGAGGACTACAGCCGCAGGCGGCACGAGGAGGAGGGCTACGAGTTCGTCTACACCCCGCACGCGACGAAGGGGCGGCTTTTCGAGACCTCGGGCCACCTGGACTGGTACGCCGACGGCATGTACCCGCCCATGCAGCTCGACGAGGGCGTGGACTACTACCTCAAGCCCATGAACTGCCCGATGCACAACCTGATCTTCGATGCGCGGGGACGGTCCTACCGTGAACTGCCGTTGCGTCTCTTCGAGTTCGGCACCGTGTACCGGTACGAGAAGTCGGGCGTCGTGCACGGTCTGACCCGGGCCCGCGGCTTCACCCAGGACGACGCGCACATCTACTGCACCCGCGAGCAGATGTCCGAGGAGCTCGACAAGACCCTCACCTTCGTCCTCAACCTGCTGCGCGACTACGGTCTGACCGACTTCTACCTGGAGCTGTCCACCAAGGACGAGACGAAGTTCGTCGGAACCGACGAGGCGTGGGAAGAGGCCACCGAAACGCTGCGCCAGGTCGCCGAGAAGCAGAACCTGGAGCTCGTGGCGGACCCGGGCGGCGCCGCCTTCTACGGCCCGAAGATCTCCGTCCAGGCCAAGGACGCCATCGGCCGTACCTGGCAGATGTCGACCATCCAGCTCGACTTCAACCTGCCGGAGCGCTTCGACCTGGAGTACACGGCCGCGGACGGCTCCAAGACCCGCCCGGTCATGATCCACCGCGCGCTGTTCGGAAGCATCGAGCGGTTCTTCGCGGTGCTCCTGGAGCACTACGCGGGCGCCTTCCCGGCGTGGCTCGCGCCGGTCCAGGCTGTGGGCATCCCGGTCGGTGACGCCCACGTGCAGTACCTGGAGGAGTTCGCGGGCGAGGCACGGCGGAAGGGGCTGCGCGTCGAGGTGGACTCCTCCTCGGACCGGATGCAGAAGAAGATCCGCACGCAGCAGAAGCAGAAGGTCCCGTTCATGATCATCGTCGGTGACGAGGACATGCACGCGGGCACGGTGTCGTTCCGCTACCGCGACGGTTCGCAGGAGAACGGCATTCCGCGTGACCAGGCGCTGGCGAAGCTCGTTGATGTGGTGGAGCGTCGCGTGCAGGTGTGATGTTCCCCGCCGACGCGGGGCCGAAAGGCCCCCGGGACGTGTTCCCGGGGGCCTTTGCCCTGCTCCTCCGGTGACGCCATATGCTGCACGCATGACGAGTGAGCCGGAGCAGCAGTGGGGAGTGGGCACGCAGGACGCGTTCCAGCGTCTGTGGACGCCCCATCGGATGGCCTACATCCAGGGCGAGAACAAGCCGACCGGCTCGGGTGCCGACGACGGCTGCCCCTTCTGCGCGATCCTGGGCAAGTCGGACGAGGACGGGCTGATCATCCGGCGCGGTGAGCTGGTGTACGCGGTGCTCAATCTGTACCCCTACACCGGCGGCCACACCATGGTCGTTCCGTACCGCCACGTCGCCGACTACACCGACCTGACCGACGCGGAGACCGCCGAACTCGCCGAGCTGACCAAGCAGGCGATGACGGCTCTGCGTACGGCGTCCGGGGCCCAAGGGTTCAACCTGGGCATGAACCAGGGAACGGTCGCCGGCGCGGGCATCGCCGCCCACCTGCACCAGCACATCGTCCCCCGCTGGGGCGGCGACACCAACTTCATGCCGGCGATCGCCCACACGAAGGTGCTCCCGCAACTCCTGGCCGACACGAGAAAGATGCTCGCGGAAGCCTGGCCGGCCTAGCTGCCCCACTGCGGGCAGTCGTGCCGCGGGGCGGCACGGGTGGGCGCAGCGGCACCTCGTCGGCGCCGAGCCGCGCACCCGCCCCCGGTCTGCTACAACTCACGGCACGTGACGCTCACGCGTCATAGAGGTCCGCCTTCTTCGGCGCAGCATCCTGCACGGCCGTGCTCAGGAACGACGACCGCGCCCCGAACTTCTCCGTGTCCACGCCGTTCTCCTCCAGCACCTTGATCGCCGCCGAGTGCACCGCCCGCAGCACCGGCGTCGCCGCCCGCAGCGCGTCGTCCGCCATGAACCGGTGCCGCCACGGCTTGTCCGCCCACGCGTGCCGCAGGCCGAACGGCTCCGGCAGGCTGAGCTTGCCGCCGAGCCAGTACAGCAGCGGCGGGTACCAGGTCAGCGGTGCCCGGGCGGTCAGGCGTACCACCTCGTCCGAGTCGACCAGCGGGAGCTTCACCTTCCGGGTCTCCCAGAACTTGACCGACTTCTGGACCTCCTTCTCCTTGGCGGCGGGCCCCGTGGTGAACAGCGAGTGGACCGGCCCCAGCGCGTGCCCGGTCACCTCGATGCGCAGCGTCTCGTGCAGTACGGTCACGGTGATCAGCATGGTGATCACCAGCTGGCCGTCCCACAACGTCCACTGCACGCCCAGATAGTGCCGGTCACCGGCGCCGAACTGCTGCTTGTTGCAGATGTCCTGTATGGCGTGGGACTTGATCTGGTACGCCTCGACGTCCGTGCCCTCCGGACGGGACACCGCCGTGGCGTTCTCCCCGATCGGGGTGACGATCCAGTGCCGTACCGACGGCTTGGGGAAGCCCCCGGTGTGCAGCGGGCCGCGTTCCAGCATCCGCAGCCGGTCGTGGATGGCCTTGACGACGTCCCAGCTGCGGAACGGGTTGATCTCCCGGTCCGCGCCGGCCGGCACCAGCTCCTCGGCGAGCTGCCAGCTGCCCCAGCGCGTGCCCATGCCGAGTATGCCCTTGGGGCCGGCGTAGAACACGGAGTTGGACTGCTGCTCGGCGCTGAGCCGGGCCAGGGACTGGCGCAGTTGCTCGGCCGCCGTCTCACCGGGGCTGGCGGGGACCGCCTCGGGCACCTTGGCGCCCACGCTGCTCCCGGAGAGCAGACTGCTCCACCGCTCGCGCAGGTCCTTCGCCGTGCGCTCGCAGATCTGCTTGGCCCAGAACCAGCCCACCACGGGGGCGACCACGCAGGCGCGGGCGTACCAGCCCCAGAAGCCGTCGAACGGCATGCGCAGCAGGAACAGCACGGCGAGGGCGGCCACCGCGACCAGCAGGGTGGTGGCGAGCGCGCCGGCCCGTTTGTCCTCGCGCCGGGACATCGTGGTGCGGATCTGGAAGACCAGCAGCCACACCAGCAGGCCGGGCAGGAAGAGCAGCCCGCACAGGACCATGACGGCGCTCAGCCAGTTGTCCCGCTCGCGTCGGATGCGGTGCGCCGCCAGTGAGTGCTCGACCACCACCTGCGGCTGGGTGCCGAAGGACTGGATGAGCGGGGCGCGGCCGGAGCCCAGCATGCGGTCGATGACCGCCCGGGAGAACGCCTCGCCCAGGTTGGGCCGGAACAGCTTGACCCGGGGCTTGCCGACCTCGGACTTGTGCCACTCGTTGTTGGCCTTGAGTATCTCGTCGGCCTCGTTGTCCCGGTAGGCCGCCGAGGCCAGCGCGAAGGTCGGCGTCTGGCCTTCGTCGCCGGTGCGTGGCACCTGCGGACCGAAGAAGTCCGCGTAACCGCTCTCCACGGTCATTCCCGCCCCCGATCGCCGCGACTGTCGTCTTGCGGCCTTCCCGACTTCCTTGCTGCGCACACCTGTTGATCAGGTCTTCAGCGTATCCGCAGCGAACGGCAACCGCCGGTGGACCGCCCAAGCGGTCCACCGGTACGGCGTGAAGCATTCCCCGGCTGTCGCGGCACAGTCGGCGTACGCGGGCGCCCGCGGGGGCATTCCGCGGGCGCCCGGCGCGCGTCACGAGGCCGTGCGCGCCTCCTCCTTGACCCGTTCCGCGACCTGCGGCGGCATGGGTTCGTGGCGTGCGTAGCGGCGGCTGAAGCGGGCGGTGCCGTGGGAGAGGGAGCGCAGGTCGACGGCGTAGCGTCCGATCTCGATCTCGGGTACCTCGGCCTTGATCAGGGTGCGTCCCCCGGCGGACTGCTCGGTGCCGAGCACCCTGCCGCGCCGGCCGGAGAGGTCGCTCATGACCGGGCCGACGTACTCGTCACCGACCAGGACGCTCACCTCGGCCACCGGCTCCAGCAGGTGGATCCTCGCGTCGGAGGCGGCCTCGCGCAGTGCCAGGGCGCCCGCCGTCTGGAACGCGGCGTCGGAGGAGTCCACCGAGTGCGCCTTGCCGTCGAGCAGGGTCACCCGTACGTCGATGAGCGGATGTCCCGCGGCGACTCCCTTGACGGCCTGGGCCCTGACGCCCTTCTCGACCGAGGGGATGAACTGCCGGGGGACCGCGCCGCCGACCACCTTGTCCACGAACTCGATGCCCGAGCCGTTCGGCAGTGGCTCCACCTCGATCTCGCAGATGGCGAACTGCCCGTGTCCGCCGGACTGTTTGACGTGCCGGCCGCGTCCGGCCGCCCTCCCCCCGAAGGTCTCCCTGAGGGACACCCGGTGCGGTACGACGTCGACCTGGACGCCATAGCGGCTGCGCAGCCGTTCCAGGGCCACGTCGGCGTGCGCCTCGCCCAGGCACCACAGCACCACCTGGTGGGTGTCCTGGTTCTGTTCCAGCCGCATCGTCGGATCCTCGGCGACCAGCCGGGCCAGGCCCTGCGAGAGTTTGTCCTCGTCCGGTTTGCTGTGTGCCTCGATGGCGAGCGGCAGCAGCGGATCGGGCATCTCCCAGGGCTCCATGAGCAGGGGGTCGTCCTTGTCGGAGAGGGTGTCGCCGGTCTCCGCGCGGCTCAGTTTCGCCACGCACGCGAGATCGCCGGCGATGACGTGCGACACCGGCCGCTGCTGTTTGCCGAACGGCGTGGACAGGGCGCCGATCCGCTCGTCGACGTCGTGGTCCTCGTGGCCCCGGTCGGCCAGTCCGTGTCCGGAGACGTGAACGGTCTGGTCGGCGCGGAGCGTGCCGGAGAAGACGCGGATCATGGAGATCCGGCCGACGTAGGGGTCGGAGGAGGTCTTCACGACCTCGGCGACCAGCGGGGCGTCCGGATCGCAGGGCTGGAGCTCGCGCGGCCTGCCGTCGACCGTGGTCACGTTCGGTGTGCCGTGTTCCAGCGGAGTCGGGAAGCCGCCCGTGATCAGCTCCAGCAGCTCCACGGTGCCGAGTCCCTGGCGGGCGCCCTCGGCGGCGGGAGCGGCGGCCAGGACGGGGAAGAACACCCCGCGTGCGACCGCCCGTTCCAGGTCCTCGATCAGCGTCTTGACGTCGACCTGTTCGCCGCCCAGGTAGCGGTCCATGAGGGTCTCGTCCTCGCTCTCGGCGATGATGCCCTCGATCAGCCGGCCGCGGGCCTCCTCGATGAGGGGCAGTTGTTCCCCGTCCGGTTCGGACTCCTTGCGCTCGCCGCCGGAGTAGTCGAACAGCTTCCGTGTGAGCAGCCCGATCAGGCCGTGCACGGGCGCGTGCCCGTCGGGTCCCTCCGGGCCGTGCAGCGGCAGGTACAGCGGCAGTACGGCGTCGGGGTCGTCGCCGCCGAAGGCCTCCGCGCACACGCGTGTCATCTCGTCGAAGTCCGCGCGGGCGGCTTCCAGGTGGGTGACGACGATGGCGCGCGGCATGCCGACCGCCGCGCACTCGTCCCACACCATGCGGGTGGAGCCGTCCACGCCGTCCGAGGCGGAGACGACGAAGAGGGCCGCGTCCGCCGCTCGCAGACCGGCCCTGAGTTCCCCGACGAAGTCGGCGTATCCGGGGGTGTCCAGCAGGTTGACCTTGATGCCGTCCCATTCGACCGGCACCAGGGAGAGCTGCACCGAGCGCTGCCGGCGGTGCTCGATGTCGTCGTAGTCGGAGACGGCGGTGCCGTCCTCCACGCGGCCCGCCCGGTTCAGGGCCCCCGCGGTCAGCGCGAGAGCCTCCACCAGGGTCGTCTTGCCCGATCCGGAGTGGCCGACCAGCACCACATTCCGTACGGACGTGGGATGGTCGGCCGCCTGTGCCCTGCCGGCGGCCCCGGGGTGTGTGTGCGCCTTGTCGCCCATGCTCCTGCCTCCCGTGCACGGTGAGGTCACTGTGGGCGCGGACCCGCGGAATCCGCGTGCGGTGCGGCTCCGGCGGCGCCCGCGGTCATTCGAGCTTTCCACTCCCGTCACGGCGCGTCCATACGAAGGACGCGATCCCGGCGTATCCCCTGTTCACGGCGGTACGGACGGAGGCGGCGGCCGGCCCTCGCGCGGACGTCCGGCCGGGCGGGGCGCGGCGGGCGGCCCCGGCATGCCTGTGGGGGTACGGCCGTCGCCCGCACGCGCGCGTGGCTACGATTGGGCCCGCCGGTGGCCAGCAGGGCCGCGCGGCCACACCGACCGTCGGGAAGGCCATGCTGAACAAGTACGCGCGTGCATTCTTCACGCGTGTCCTCACGCCGTTCGCCGCGTTTCTCATCCGGCGGGGGGTCAGCCCGGACACGGTCACGCTCATCGGTACCGCCGGTGTGGTCGCGGGCGCGCTGGTCTTCTACCCCATGGGCGAGTTCTTCTGGGGCACGGTCGTCATCACGCTGTTCGTGTTCTCCGACCTGGTCGACGGCAACATGGCCCGCCAGCTCGGCCGGTCCAGCCGCTGGGGCGCCTTCCTGGACTCCACCCTCGACCGGGTCGCGGACGGGGCCATTTTCGGTGGTTTCGCCCTGTGGTACGCGGGCGGCGGCGACGACAACGTGCTGTGCGCGGTGTCCATCTTCTGCCTGGCCAGCGGGCAGGTGGTGTCGTACACCAAGGCGCGCGGTGAGTCGATCGGGCTTCCGGTCGCCGTCAACGGGCTGGTCGAGCGGGCCGAGCGGCTGGTGATCTCGCTGGTCGCGGCCGGTTTCGCCGGACTGCACGCCTTCGGGGTGCCCGGTATCCAGTACCTGCTGCCCGTCGCCCTGTGGATCGTCGCCGTGGGCAGCCTGGTGACGCTGGTCCAGCGGGTCGTCACCGTGCGCCGGGAGTCCGCCGAGGTGGAGGCCGCCGAGGCGCGGGAGGCCCGGGGGAGCGAGGCCGCGAAGTGAGTGTCCAGGAGCGGCTCACCGACGCCCTGTACGGCGCCGGGTGGGGCACCGTCAAGAAACTCCCCGAGCCGGTCGCCGTACGCCTCGGCAGGACCATCGCCGACGCCGCGTGGAAGCAGCGCGGCAAGGGCGTCCTCCGGCTGGAGAGCAACTACGCGCGCGTCGTGCCGGACGCGGGACCGGAGCGGCTCGCGGAGCTCTCCCGCGCGGGCATGCGCTCGTACCTGCGCTACTGGATGGAGTCCTTCCGGCTGCCCGCCTGGAGCCCCGAGCGGATCGCGTCCGGCTTCGAACCCGAGGACCTGCACCACCTCACCGACGGCATGGCGGCCGGCAAGGGCGTCGTCCTCGCGCTGCCGCACCTCGCCAACTGGGACCTGGCCGGCGCCTGGGTCACCACGAAGCTGGGCATACCGTTCACCACCGTCGCCGAGCGGCTGAAGCCGGAGACGCTCTACGACCGGTTCGTCGCCTACCGCGAGGGCCTCGGCATGGAGGTGCTCCCGCACAGCGGCGGCGCCGCCTTCGGCACCCTGGCCCGGCGGCTGCGCGACGGCGGACTGGTCTGTCTGGTCGCCGACCGCGACCTGTCCTCCTCCGGCGTCGAGGTCGGCTTCTTCGGCGAGACCGCCCGCATGCCGGCCGGGCCCGCCCTGCTGGCCCAGCAGACCGGGGCGCGGCTGCTGCCGGTGACCCTCTGGTACGACGACTCGCCCGTGATGCGGGGGCGGGTCCATCCGCCGGTCGAGGTCCCCGGGTCGGGTACGCGCGCCGAGAGGACGTCCGTCATGACACAGGCGCTGGCCGATGCCTTCGCCACCGGGATCGCCGATCATCCGCAGGACTGGCACATGCTCCAGCGTCTGTGGCTGAAGGACCTCGACCCCGCGCGGGATCCCGCGACGGCCCCGGGGAAGAACCAGGAGGGGACCCCGTCGTGAGGATCGGCATCGTCTGCCCGTACTCGTGGGACGTACCGGGTGGCGTCCAGTTCCACATCCGTGACCTGGCGGAGTACTTCATCCGCCTCGGTCACGACGTGTCCGTCCTCGCCCCGGCCGACGACGACACCCCGCTGCCGCCGTACGTCGTCTCGGCCGGCCGCGCGGTGCCCGTGCCGTACAACGGCTCGGTGGCCCGGCTCAACTTCGGTTTCCTGTCCGCCGCGCGGGTGCGGCGCTGGCTGCACGAGGGCGCCTTCGACGTCGTCCACATCCACGAGCCGACCTCGCCGTCGCTCGGCCTGCTGACCTGCTGGGCGGCCGAGGGACCGATCGTCGCCACCTTCCACACCTCCAACCCGCGCTCCCGCGCGATGATCGCCGCGTACGCGATCCTCCAGGCCGCCCTGGAGAAGATCAGCGCGCGGATCGCGGTGAGCGAGTACGCCCGCCGCACGCTCGTCGAGCACCTGGGCGGCGACGCGGTGGTCATCCCCAACGGCGTCGACGTCGACTTCTTCGCCAAGGCCGAGCCCCGGCCCGAGTGGCAGGGCGGCACCATCGGCTTCATCGGCCGCATCGACGAGCCCCGCAAGGGGCTTCCGGTGCTGATGAAGGCCCTGCCGAAGATCCTCGCCGCCCGCCCGGAGACGCGGCTGCTGGTCGCGGGCCGGGGCGACGAGGAGGAGGCCGTCGCGTCGCTGCCGCGCGAGCTGCGCCCGCGCGTGGAGTTCCTCGGCATGATCAGCGACGAGGACAAGGCCCGCTTCCTGCGCAGCGTCGACGTGTACGTGGCACCCAACACCGGCGGCGAGAGCTTCGGCATCATCCTGGTCGAGGCGATGTCCGCGGGCGCGCCGGTGCTCGCCTCCGACCTCGACGCCTTCGCCCAGGTCCTCGACCGGGGCGCGGCGGGCGAACTGTTCGCCAACGAGGACGCGGACGCGCTCGCCGACGCCGCGCTGCGGCTCCTCGGGGACCCCGGGCGCCGCGCGGAACTGCGCGACCGCGGCAGCGCCCACGTCCGCCGCTTCGACTGGTCGACGGTCGGCGCGGACATCCTGTCGGTCTACGAGACGGTGACGGCGGGCGCCGCGGCGGTGGCGGCGGACGACCGGGCGACGGGGCTGCGGGCCCGGCTGGGCCTGGCCCGGGACTGAGGGGGCGGCGGCCCGTAAGCCGCCCCGGGTGATTCCCTGTGCGTGCGGGGGAGCGCGGGGGCGGGCCTGCGGCCGGGCCGAAGGGGGCACGCAGCGGAGCGCCGGGTGTCCCTTCGCCCGTGCGGGGGCCGCGCGCGGCGGGCCGTGCGGGCCCCTCGTGCGTCGCCCCCACGGACGGCGGCCGTGGGCGGCGGTACTAGCCTTGCCGCCCGTGACCGCAACCCTCATCTGGATCCTCGTCGCCCTCGTCGCCATCGGCCTCTATCTGAGCTGGACGGCGGGGCGGCTGGACCGGCTGCACGCCCGTATCGACGCCGCCCGCGCCGCGCTCGACGCGCAGTTGCTGCGCCGCGCCTCCGTGGCCCAGGAACTGGCCACCTCGGGCGTGCTCGACCCCGCCGCCTCGATCGTGCTGTACGAAGCGGCGCACGCCGCGCGGCAGGCCGTGGAGGAGCAGCGCGAGGTCGCCGAGAGCGAGCTGACCCAGGCGCTGCGCGCGGTCTTCGCGGACGCGCAGCAGGTGGACGCGGTCAGGGAGGTGCCCGGGGGAGAGGACGCCGCCCTGGAGCTCGCCGAGGCGGTCCGCAGGGTGCCCATGGCCCGCCGCTTCCACAACGACGCCGTACGCGCCGCACGGGCCCTGCGGCGCCACCGCAAGGTGCGCTGGTTCCGGCTGGCCGGGCACGCGCCCTTCCCGATGGCCTTCGAGATGGACGACGAGCCCCCCGCAGCCCTGATCGAACGCGCCGCATAGCGGCCGGAGCCCCGCCGCGCCGCCGGCCGCCCCGCCCGAAGGACCCGGAAAACGATCCACCGGCTTCCCATTGGCCCTTGCTGTGGCCTGCTCCGTTCACGTTTCCTCAGTGCTGCAGAAACCCCCCTTTCCCCTCAGCGAGGTCATTCGTGTCCAGCACGCTCTCCGAAAACCAGGGTCCCGAGACCGGCACCGCCCGCGTGAAGCGCGGCATGGCCGAGCAGCTCAAGGGCGGCGTGATCATGGACGTCGTCACTCCGGAGCAGGCGAAGATCGCCGAGGACGCCGGAGCCGTCGCCGTCATGGCCCTGGAGCGGGTCCCGGCCGACATCCGCAAGGACGGCGGCGTGGCCCGCATGTCCGACCCGGACATGATCGAGGGCATCATCGACGCGGTGTCCATCCCCGTGATGGCCAAGTCCCGCATCGGCCACTTCGTCGAGGCCCAGGTGCTCCAGTCGCTCGGCGTCGACTACATCGACGAGTCCGAGGTCCTCACCCCGGCCGACGAGGTCAACCACAGCGACAAGTTCGCCTTCACCACCCCCTTCGTCTGCGGCGCCACCAACCTGGGCGAGGCCCTGCGCCGGATCGCCGAGGGCGCCGCCATGATCCGCTCCAAGGGCGAGGCCGGCACCGGCAACGTCGTCGAGGCCGTACGCCACCTGCGCCAGATCAAGAACGAGATCGCCCGCCTGCGCGGCTACGACAACAACGAGCTGTACGCCGCCGCCAAGGAGCTGCGCGCCCCGTACGAGCTGGTCAAGGAGGTCGCGGGACTGGGCAGGCTCCCCGTCGTGCTGTTCTCCGCCGGCGGTGTCGCCACCCCCGCCGACGCCGCGCTGATGCGCCAGCTCGGCGCCGAGGGCGTCTTCGTCGGCTCCGGCATCTTCAAGTCCGGCGACCCGGCCAAGCGCGCCGCCGCCATCGTCAAGGCGACGACCTTCTACGACGACCCGAAGATCATCGCGGACGCGTCCCGCAACCTCGGCGAGGCCATGGTCGGCATCAACTGCGACACCCTCCCCGAGACCGAGCGCTACGCCAACCGCGGCTGGTAAGCACCCATGAGCACCCCTGTCATCGGCGTCCTGGCCCTCCAGGGTGACGTACGGGAGCACCTCACCGCCCTGGCCGCGGCCGACGCCGTGGCCAGGCCGGTCCGGCGGCCCGAGGAACTCGCCGAGGTCGACGGCCTGGTCCTCCCCGGCGGCGAGTCCACCACGATCTCCAAGCTCGCCGTCCTGTTCGGACTGATGGAACCCCTCCGCGCGCGCGTGCGCGACGGCATGCCCGTCTACGGCACCTGCGCGGGCATGATCCTCCTCGCCGACAAGATCCTCGATCCCCGCTCCGGCCAGGAGACGGTCGGCGGCATCGACATGATCGTGCGCCGCAACGCCTTCGGCCGGCAGAACGAGTCCTTCGAGGCCGCGGTCGACGTCAGGGGCGTCACCGGCGAACCGGTCGAGGGCGTCTTCATCCGCGCCCCCTGGGTGGAGTCCGTCGGCGCCGGGGCCGAGGTGCTCGCCGAGCACGGCGGACACATCGTCGCGGTCCGCCAGGGCAACGCCCTGGCCACGTCGTTCCACCCGGAACTGACCGGTGACCACCGTGTGCACGCCCTGTTCGTCGGCATGACACGCGAGAAGCGGACGGCCGAGTCCTTGTAGGATTCCTGCGTTCGTTGCAGAGATGGGTTACGCGAAGGAGACAGGCAGATGTCCGGCCACTCTAAATGGGCCACGACGAAGCACAAGAAGGCCGTGATCGACGCCAAGCGCGGCAAACTCTTCGCGAAGCTGATCAAGAACATCGAGGTCGCCGCGCGGATGGGCGGCGTCGACCTGGACGGCAACCCCACGCTCTACGACGCCGTCCAGAAGGCCAAGAAGCAGTCGGTGCCGAACAAGAACATCGACTCCGCCATCAAGCGCGGTGGCGGTCTCGAGGCCGGCGGCGCCGACTACGAGACCATCATGTACGAGGGCTACGGGCCCAACGGTGTCGCGGTGCTCATCGAGTGCCTCACCGACAACCGCAACCGTGCCGCCTCGGACGTGCGCGTCGCGATGACCCGCAACGGCGGCTCCATGGCCGACCCGGGCTCGGTGTCCTACCTGTTCAACCGCAAGGGCGTGGTCATCGTCCCCAAGGGCGGGCTGAGCGAGGACGACGTCCTCACCGCCGTGCTGGACGCGGGCGCCGAGGAGGTCAACGACCTCGGTGAGAACTTCGAGGTGCTCAGCGAGGCCACCGACCTGGTCGCCGTGCGCACCGCACTGCAGGACGCCGGGATCGACTACGACTCCGCCGAGGCCAACTTCGTCCCGACCATGCAGGTCGAGCTGGACGAGGAGGGCGCCAGGAAGATCTTCAAGCTCATCGACGCCCTGGAGGACAGCGACGACGTGCAGAACGTCTTCGCCAACTTCGACGTGAGCGACGAGATCATGGAGAAGGTCGACGCGTAACGCGTCCCCTGCTCAGCGGGCCGACGGGACACTTCCGTCGGCCCGTCGCTCTGTCAGTGGCACCCGATAGCCTGCACAAACAGGTGATCGAGGAGAGAGGGTGCGGCGCGTGCGCGTACTGGGGGTGGACCCGGGACTGACCCGGTGCGGCGTCGGGGTCGTGGAGGGCGTCGCCGGAAGACCGCTCACCATGCTCGGCGTGGGCGTGGTCCGCACACCGGCCGACGCCGACCTCGGCCACCGCCTGGTCGCCGTCGAGCAGGGCCTCGAACAGTGGCTGGACGAGCACCGGCCCGAGTACGTCGCGGTGGAGCGCGTCTTCAGCCAGCACAACGTCCGTACGGTGATGGGCACCGCGCAGGCCAGCGCGGTGGCGATCCTGTGCGCCTCCCGCCGCGGCATCCCCGTCGCCCTGCACACGCCCAGCGAGGTCAAGGCCGCCGTCACCGGCTCGGGCCGCGCCGACAAGGCACAGGTCGGCGCCATGGTCACCCGGCTGCTGCGGCTCGACGCGCCGCCGAAGCCCGCCGACGCCGCCGACGCCCTGGCACTCGCCATCTGCCACATCTGGCGCGCCCCCGCCCAGAACCGGCTCCAGCAGGCCGTCGCCCGGCACACCTCCAGAGCCCCCGGCACCGCACGAGCACCCCTCGCGCCGGCCACCCCGCACGCACCGAAAGGCCGTACGACATGATCGCCTTCGTCAGTGGCACGGTCGCCGCCCTCGCCCCCGATGCCGCGGTGGTCGAGGTCGGCGGCGTGGGCATGGCCGTCCAGTGCACGCCGAACACGCTGTCCACGCTCCGCGTGGGCAAGCCCGCGAAGCTCGCCACCTCCCTCGTCGTGCGCGAGGACTCCCTGACCCTGTACGGCTTCGCCGACGACGACGAGCGCCAGGTCTTCCAGCTGCTCCAGACGGCCAGCGGCGTCGGCCCCCGGCTGGCCCAGGCGATGCTCGCCGTGCACACCCCCGACGCGCTGCGCCGGGCCGTCTCCACCGGCGACGAGAAGGCGCTCACCGCCGTCCCGGGCATCGGCAAGAAGGGAGCCCAGAAGCTGCTCCTGGAGCTGAAGGACCGCCTCGGCGAGCCGGTCGGCGCCCCCGCCGTCGGCGCGCCCGTCACCACCGGCTGGCGCGACCAGCTGCACGCCGCCCTGATCGGCCTCGGCTACGCGACCCGCGAGGCCGACGAGGCCGTGACCGCGGTGGCACCCCAGGCGGAGGCCGCCGGGGGCACCCCGCAGGTGGGACAGCTCCTGAAGGCCGCCCTGCAGACGCTGAACCGCGCCCGATAGCCCGTACGGAGAGCTGAGGCAACGCACATGAACTGGGACGACACCACCGACCCCGACGCCACCGGCGAGCGGCTGGTGGGCCCCGTCGCCGACCGTGACGACCAGGCCGTCGAGGCCGCCCTGCGCCCCAAGGACCTGGGCGAGTTCATCGGCCAGGAGAAGGTCAGGGAACAGCTCGACCTCGTCCTGCGCGCCGCACGCGCGCGCGGCGCCACCGCCGACCACGTGCTGCTCTCCGGTGCCCCCGGCCTCGGCAAGACCACCCTGTCGATGATCATCGCGGCCGAGATGGAAGCCCCCATCCGCATCACCTCGGGCCCCGCCATCCAGCACGCCGGCGACCTCGCCGCGATCCTCTCCTCCCTCCAGGAGGGCGAGGTCCTCTTCCTCGACGAGATCCACCGCATGTCCCGGCCCGCCGAGGAGATGCTCTACATGGCGATGGAGGACTTCCGCGTCGACGTGATCGTCGGCAAGGGCCCCGGCGCCACCGCCATCCCCCTGGAACTGCCCCCCTTCACCCTGGTCGGCGCCACCACCCGGGCCGGCCTGCTGCCGCCCCCGCTGCGCGACCGCTTCGGCTTCACCGCGCACATGGAGTTCTACGAACCGGCCGAACTGGAGCGGGTCGTGCACCGCTCGGCGAGCCTGCTCGACGTGGAGATCGACACCGCCGGCGCCGCGGAGATCGCCGGCCGCTCCCGCGGCACCCCCCGGATCGCCAACCGGCTGCTGCGCCGCGTCCGGGACTACGCGCAGGTCAAGGCCGACGGCCACATCACCAAGGACATCGCCGCCGCGGCCCTCGCCGTCTACGAGGTCGACGCCCGTGGCCTGGACCGGCTGGACCGGTCGGTCCTCGAGGCACTGCTCAAACTGTTCGGCGGCGGACCGGTCGGCCTCTCCACGCTCGCTGTCGCGGTGGGGGAGGAACGTGAGACGGTGGAAGAGGTGGCGGAGCCCTTCCTGGTACGGGAGGGACTGCTCGCCCGCACCCCCCGCGGGCGGGTCGCCACCCCGGCGGCATGGGCGCACCTCGGCCTGGCACCGCCCCGGTCACAGGCCCCGGGAAACGGACAAGCGGACCTGTTCGGGACGTGACGGCGAGCGCGTTGGCCCAGGCAGGAACCTGGGTGCCATGCTGAGCGTTGTTCCCTTGGCGCGGACTCGCTTAGACTCCGCCGATGCCGTCGTTGTCGGCGGCGTCACACACCCCCAACCATCAGGCCGTTCACCATCGCGGTCGTGTTGAAGGAAGTTCCGACCCGTGAGTCTCCTGACCCTCCTCCCGTTCATTGTGCTCATCGGGGCCATGTTCCTGATGACCCGGTCGGCCAAGAAGAAGCAGCAAGAGGCCATCGAGATGCGGAACCAGATGCAGCCGGGTTCCGGCGTCCGCACCATCGGGGGCATGTACGCCACGGTCAAGGAGGTCAACGAGGACACGGTCCTCCTCGACGCCGGCCCGGGCGTCGAGCTGCTGTTCGCCAAGAACTCGATCGGTGCCGTCCTCTCCGACGACGAGTACAACCGCATCGTCCACGGCATCGAGCACGACCTGAAGTCCGACGTCGTCCCCGACGACGCCTCCTCCCTCACCGAGACCGACGACTCCTCCGACGCTGCCGCCGCCTCCGACGACACGCCCGTCGACCTCGGCAAGAAGGACGCGGCCGACGAGCCGGCCGACGCCGACACCGCCGACGGGGCGAAGGCGGACGCGCAGCCGAAGAAGTCCGACGGCGACTCCGACGCGAAGTAGCGGTCATGTCCAGGGGCGCGCGGGTGCTTCCCGCGCGCCCCTGGACGTGCCCAGCCCGCACGGAATCCCGACACCATGTGATGGCCGCCCGCTCCCCGACCCGGCGCGAGGCGGCCCGAGAGGGAGTACGAGAAGGTGGCAGCACTCAAAAAGGGAAAGAACGCGAGCGCCACAAGTAAGCCGTGGCGCTCGCTTGCTCTCATCCTGATCGCCATCGTGGCGCTCACCGGGGGGATGTTCGCCTCCGGACACACCACTCCGCGTCTCGGCATCGACCTGGCCGGTGGCACGAGTATCACCCTGGCCGCGGTCCCCGAGGCCGGCCAGGAGTCCGCGATCAACAAGACCAACATGGACACCGCGGTCTCCATCATGGAGCGGCGTGTCAACGGTCTCGGTGTCTCCGAGGCCGAGGTCCAGACGCAGGGCACCCGCAACATCATCGTCAACATCCCCAAGGGCACGAACTCCAAGCAGGCCCGGGAACAGGTCGGCACCACCGCCAAGCTCTACTTCCGCCCCGTCGTCGCCACCGAACTGGCCGGCGGCGGAGCCGCTCCGACGCCCAGCGCGACCGGCGACGCCGCAGGGCAGGACTCCGGCCGGGACAAGGCGACCGAGAAGGCCACCGACGGCTCCTCCCCGTCCGCCTCCACCAGCCCCTCGGCGAGCGCCACCACCCAGGGCCGCGCGGTCACCGACGCCCTGAAGGCCGACGAGACCCCCTCCGGCTCCCCCAGCGGCAAGGCCGACGACCAGGCCGACCCCGCCCCGTCCGCCCCCGGCGCCCCCGACAGCGAGCTCCAGGCCCAGTACGCCGCGCTCGACTGCACCAAGGAGAGCGTCCGCGCCAAGGCCGGCGACGGCGCCAAGGCCGGCGACCCCACCCTCGCCTGCGGCCAGAACTCCCAGGGCCAGTGGCAGAAGTACATCCTCGGTGCCGCCGCGGTCGACGGCACGGACGTCGACGAGGCCGACGCCGTCCTCAACACCCAGACCGGTGCCGGCTGGACCGTCACCATGAAGTTCACGGACGGCGGCGCCAAGAAGTTCGCCGACGTCACCGGCCGGCTCGCCCAGCAGCAGTCCCCGCAGAACCAGTTCGCCATCGTCCTGGACAACGAGGTCGTCTCCGACCCGTACGTGAGCCAGGCCCTGACCGGCGGCAACGCCGAGATCTCCGGCAACTTCGACCAGCAGTCGGCCCAGGAACTGGCCAACATGCTGTCCTACGGCGCCCTGCCCCTGACCTTCCGCGAGGACAGCGTCACCACCGTCACCGCCGCCCTCGGCGGCGAGCAGCTCGAGGCCGGCCTGATCGCCGGTGCCATCGGACTCGCCCTGGTCGTCCTGTACCTGCTGGTCTACTACCGCGGCCTGTCCTTCATCGCGATCCTCTCGCTGCTGGTGTCCGCCGCCCTGACCTACGTCATCATGTCGCTGCTCGGCCCGACGATCGGCTTCGCGCTGAACCTGCCGGCCGTGTGCGGTGCCATCGTCGCGATCGGCATCACGGCGGACTCCTTCATCGTGTTCTTCGAACGGGTCCGGGACGAGATCCGCGAGGGCCGTACGCTGCGCCCCGCCGTGGAGCGGGCCTGGCCGCGCGCCCGGCGCACCATCCTGGTCTCCGACTTCGTGTCGTTCCTCGCCGCCGCCGTGCTCTTCGTCGTCACCGTCGGCAAGGTCCAGGGCTTCGCGTTCACCCTCGGCCTGACCACCGTGCTCGACGTCGTCGTGGTGTTCTTCTTCACCAAGCCCCTGCTGACGCTGATGGCCCGCCGGAAGTTCTTCGCGAGCGGTCACAAGTGGTCCGGGCTCGACCCGAAGGCGCTCGGTGCCAAACCACCCCTGCGCCGCACCCGTCGTCCCTCCGCCCCCGCCCAGCCGAAGGAGGCGTGAGAGATGTCGAGACTCGGCACCCTCGGAGCCCGGCTCCACCATGGCGAGACCGGCTACGACTTCGTCAAGAACCGCAGGATCTGGTACGGCGTCTCCATCCTGATCACCATCCTGGCCATCGTCGGTGTGGCGGGGCGCGGCCTGCACATGGGCATCGAGTTCCAAGGCGGAGCGGTCTTCACCACCCCGAAGAACATGAGCGTCTCGGTCACCGAGGCCGAGGAGTACGCGGAGGAAGCCTCCGGTCACGACGCCATCGTGCAGAAGCTCGGTGACGGCAGCCTGCGCATCCAGGTCGCGGGCATCGACACCAGCACCTCGGACAAGATCAAGGACACGCTCGCCGAGGACCTGAAGGTCAACGGCGAGCAGATCAACGCCGAGCTGGTCGGCCCCAGCTGGGGCGAACAGATCGCCAACAAGGCCTGGCAGGGCCTCGCCATCTTCATGGTCCTCGTGGTGATCTACCTGGCGATCGCCTTCGAGTGGCGCATGGCCGTCGCCGCGTTCGTCGCGCTGATCCACGACATCACCATCACCGTCGGCATCTACGCCCTCGTCGGCTTCGAGGTCACACCGGGCACGGTGATCGGCCTGCTGACCATCCTCGGCTACTCGCTGTACGACACGGTCGTCGTCTTCGACAGCCTCAAGGAACAGACGAAGGACATCACCAAGCAGACCCGCTGGACCTACAGCGAGATCGCCAACCGCTCCATCAACAGCACCCTGGTCCGCTCCATCAACACCACGGTGGTCGCGCTGCTGCCGGTGGCGGGCCTGCTGTTCATCGGTGGCGGTGTCCTCGGCGCCGGCATGCTCAACGACATCTCGCTGTCGCTGTTCGTCGGCCTCGCCGCCGGTGCGTATTCTTCGATCTTCATCGCCACGCCGCTCGTCGCCGACCTCAAGGAGCTCGAGCCCGGAATGAAGTCCCTGAAGAAACGGGTCATGGCCAAGCGCGCCCAGGGCGCCGGCCCGGACGACCCGGAGATGGCCATGGCCGTCGCCGGTGACCACGGAGAAGAGCCCGAGGACGCCGGGCCCGCGGTCGTCGGGCCGCGCCAGTCCGCCTCCCGCGCCCGCGGCCGGGGCCGTTCCTCGGGGAAGCGCCGATGACCGCACGCACCGACATCCCGGCCCTGCTGCTCAGCCGGATCCGGGATGTGGCGGACTACCCGGAGCCGGGCGTGATGTTCAAGGACATCACCCCGCTCCTGGCGGACCCCGAGGCGTTCTCCGCGCTCAGCGACGCCCTCGCCGGCATCGCCCGCAGCACCGGCGCCACGAAGATCGTCGGCCTGGAGGCCCGGGGCTTCATCCTCGGCGCCCCGGTCGCCGTCCGCGCGGGCCTCGGCTTCATCCCCGTACGCAAGGCGGGCAAGCTCCCCGGAGCCACCCTCAGCCAGGCGTACGACCTCGAGTACGGCTCCGCCGAGATCGAGGTGCACGCCGAGGACCTGTGCGCCGACGACCGCGTTCTGGTGATCGACGACGTCCTCGCCACCGGCGGTACCGCCGAGGCCTCGGTCCGGCTCGTCCGCAGGGCGGGCGCCGAGGTCGCGGGTCTGGCGGTCCTGATGGAGCTGACGTTCCTCGGGGGACGGCAGCGGCTGGAGTCCGTGCTGGACGGAGTGCCCCTGGAGGCGCTCATCGCCGTGTGAGCGGACCGTCCCACGGCACGACGGGCGCCCCGGAACCACGTCCCGGGGCGCCTTCCGCCGTTCCGGGAGACCGGGACAAAGGCCCCGCTGCCGAGTGACGACCACGGCCGTCCGCGCGGGCCGGCCCCGGCTCCCCGGGGCCGGGGCCGGCCCGGGAGGAATCGGGCGTCCGCCCCGTGTGTTGGTGGGGTAGACGGTCCTCACACCGCTCCGAAGGCGATCCGCGAGCAGGGGATCGCTACCATGGGGTCTCCGGAGCCTGACCGGGGGACCCGGATCGCGCACGAGGAGTCCTCTTGCCAGACGAGGCCCAGCACCTGACCGCAGCCAAGCCCGAGTCCGCCTCGGCGGCCGCGGCCAAGCCCGCGCCGAGCGCGCCCCACGCGAAGAACGACACGCGTGGGCCGGTCCAGCACGCCCAGTCCGCGCCCGTGGACCAGCCCGAGCGGACGCGCCCCAAGCCGTCCCCGCCCGAGCGCTCGGCCGCCGTGGCCCGGCCCAACACCGGCCAGCCCGCCCGCTCCGGCTCCTCCAACCGCGTCAGGGCCCGCCTCGCCCGGCTCGGCGTCCAGCGCGCCAACCCCTACAACCCGGTCCTGGAGCCGCTGCTGCGCATCGTCCGCGGCAACGACCCCAAGATCGAGAACGCCACCCTGCGCCAGATCGAGCGCGCCTACCAGGTCGCCGAGCGCTGGCACCGCGGCCAGAAGCGCAAGAGCGGCGACCCGTACATCACCCACCCGCTCGCGGTCACCACCATCCTCGCCGAGCTCGGCATGGACCCGGCCACGCTCATGGCCGGACTGCTGCACGACACCGTCGAGGACACCGAGTACGGCCTGGAGGACCTCCGCCGCGACTTCGGCGACGTGGTCACCCTCCTCGTCGACGGCGTCACCAAGCTCGACAAGGTCAAGTTCGGCGAGGCCGCCCAGGCCGAGACCGTGCGCAAGATGGTCGTCGCCATGGCCAAGGACCCCCGCGTCCTGGTCATCAAGCTCGCCGACCGCCTGCACAACATGCGCACCATGCGCTACCTCAAGCGCGAGAAGCAGGAGAAGAAGGCGCGCGAGACCCTGGAGATCTACGCGCCGCTCGCCCACCGCCTGGGCATGAACACCATCAAGTGGGAGCTCGAGGACCTCGCCTTCGCGATCCTCTACCCCAAGATGTACGACGAGATCGTCCGCCTCGTCGCCGAGCGCGCCCCCAAGCGCGACGAGTACCTCGCCATCGTCACCGACGAGGTGCAGCAGGACCTGCGGGCGGCCCGTATCAAGGCCACCGTCACCGGCCGCCCCAAGCACTACTACAGCGTCTACCAGAAGATGATCGTCCGCGGCCGTGACTTCGCGGAGATCTACGACCTGGTGGGCATCCGCGTCCTCGTGGACACCGTCCGCGACTGCTACGCGGCCCTCGGCACGGTGCACGCGCGATGGAACCCGGTCCCCGGCCGGTTCAAGGACTACATCGCGATGCCCAAGTTCAACATGTACCAGTCGCTGCACACGACGGTCATCGGCCCCGGCGGCAAGCCCGTCGAGCTGCAGATCCGCACCTTCGACATGCACCGCCGCGCCGAGTACGGCATCGCCGCGCACTGGAAGTACAAGCAGGAGGCCGTCGCCGGCGCCTCCAAGGTCCGCACGGACGTCCCGAAGGGGTCCGGTAAGGACAAGGACGCCATCAACGACATGGCGTGGCTGCGGCAGCTCCTGGACTGGCAGAAGGAGACCGAGGACCCGGGCGAGTTCCTGGAGTCCCTGCGCTTCGACCTGTCCCGCAACGAGGTCTTCGTCTTCACCCCCAAGGGCGACGTCATAGCGCTGCCCGCCGGTGCCACCCCCGTGGACTTCGCCTACGCGGTCCACACCGAGGTCGGCCACCGCACCATAGGAGCGCGGGTCAACGGCCGCCTCGTACCCCTCGAATCGACCCTCGACAACGGCGACCTGGTGGAGGTCTTCACCTCCAAGGCGGCCGGAGCCGGCCCCTCCCGCGACTGGCTCGGCTTCGTCAAGTCGCCCCGCGCCCGCAACAAGATCCGCGCCTGGTTCTCCAAGGAGCGCCGCGACGAGGCCATCGAGCACGGCAAGGACTCCATCGTCCGCGCCATGCGCAAGCAGAACCTGCCCATCCAGCGCATCCTCACCGGCGACTCCCTGGTCACCCTCGCGCACGAGATGCGCTACTCGGACATCTCCGCCCTGTACGCGGCGATCGGCGAGGGCCACGTCTCCGCGCAGAACATCGTGCAGAAGCTCGTCCAGGCCCTCGGCGGCGAGGAAGCCGCCACCGAGGAGATCGACGAGAGCGTCCCGCCGGCCCGCGGCCGCAGCCGCAAGCGCCGCGCGGGCTCCGACCCCGGCGTCATCGTCAAGGGCGTCGAGGACGTCTGGGTCAAGCTCGCCCGCTGCTGCACACCGGTCCCCGGCGACCCGATCATCGGCTTCGTCACCCGCGGCAGCGGCGTCTCCGTGCACCGCAGCGACTGCGTCAACGTCGACTCGCTCTCCCGCGAACCCGAGCGGATCCTCGAGGTCGAGTGGGCGCCCACCCAGTCCTCGGTGTTCCTGGTCGCCATCCAGGTCGAGGCCCTGGACCGCTCCCGGCTGCTGTCGGACGTCACCCGCGTCCTGTCCGACCAGCACGTCAACATCCTCTCCGCCGCCGTGCAGACCTCCCGCGACCGGGTCGCCACCTCCCGCTTCACCTTCGAGATGGGCGACCCGAAGCACCTGGGCCACGTCCTGAAGGCCGTACGCGGCGTCGAGGGCGTCTACGACGTCTACCGCGTCACCTCGGCCCGCAACCGCACGTAGGACACACGAAAGGGGGCTGCCGCACCCGCGGGTACGGCAGCCCCCTTCCGTGTGACGGTCTCAGCCGCCGAACTCCTGCAGGCCCTTCAACGCCTGGTCCAGCAGCGCCTGGCGGCCCTCCAGCTCACGCTCGAGCTTGTCCGCCTTGGCGGTGTTGCCCTGGGCACGCGCCTGCTCGATCTGGCCCCTCAGCTTGTCCACGGCGGCCTGCAGCTGGCCGGTCAGGCCCGCGGCACGCGCACGTGCCTCCGGGTTGGTCCGGCGCCACTCGGCCTCCTCGGCCTCCTGCAGGGCCCGCTCCACGGTGTGCATCCGGCCCTCGACCTTCGGGCGGGCGTCCCGCGGCACATGGCCGATGGCCTCCCAGCGCTCGTTGATCGCACGGAACGCGGCCCGCGAGGCCTTCAGGTCCGTGATCGGCAGCAGCTTCTCCGCCTCCCCGGCCAGCTCCTCCTTGAGCTTCAGGTTCTCGGCCTGCTCCGCGTCACGCTCGGCGAAGACCGACCCGCGGGCGGCGAAGAAGACGTCCTGCGCGCCGCGGAAGCGGTTCCACAGGTCCTCCTCGTGCTCGCGCTGGGCCCGGCCCGCGGCCTTCCACTCCGTCATCAGCTCGCGGTAGCGGGCCGCCGTCGCACCCCAGTCCGTCGAGTTCGACAGCGACTCGGCCTCGGCGACCAGCCGCTCCTTGGTCTTGCGGGCCTCCTCGCGCTGCGCGTCCAGCTGCGCGAAGTGCTGCTTGCGCCGCTTGGAGAACGCCGACCGGGCGTGCGAGAACCGGTGCCACAGCTCGTCGTCGGACTTGCGGTCCAGCCGCGGCAGGCCCTTCCAGGTGTCCACCAGGGACCGCAGCCGCTCACCGGCCGCCCGCCACTGATCGGACTGCGCCAGCTCCTCCGCCTCGGCGACCAGCGCCTCCTTGGCGTGCCGGGCCTCGTCGGACTGCTTGGCCCGCTGTGCCTTGCGCTCCTCGCGACGCGCCTCCACCAGCTCCACGAGCTTGTCCAGCCGGGCCCTGAGGGCGTCCAGGTCACCGACCGCGTGATGGGCGTCGACCTGCTCGCGCAGGTGCTCGATCGCGGTCTGGGCGTCCTTGGACGACAGGTCGGTGGTCTTCACTCGCTTCTCGAGGAGGCCGATCTCGACAACCAGGCCCTCGTACTTGCGCTCGAAGTAGGCCAGCGCCTCCTCGGGGGAGCCTGCCTGCCAGGAACCGACGACCTTCTCGCCGTCGGCCGTACGCACGTACACGGTCCCCGTCTCGTCGACGCGGCCCCACGGGTCGCTGCTCACAGCGCCTCCTCCACATGATGCCGTCGAAGGGGCCTGCCAGCTCCCCCGGGCATCGTCCACAGTTTCGTCACGGCCAACATAGGCGACCGACGGGATGCCTGTCCGCATCCCGCGCGACCGAAATTACGCAGTTGGGGGTCAGGATTCGGTGACGGTCGCCTTGTCGATCACGACCGTCGCGTTGGGCGCCCCGTCGCCGGCTCCGGTGTTCTCCCCGGCACCGGCGATCTTCTTCAGCACCTTCATCCCGGCGTCCGACAGGGTGCCGAACGGCGTGTAGCTGGGCGGCAGCTGACTGTCCTGGTAGACCAGGAAGAACTGGCTGCCACCGCTGTCCTTCTGCCCGGTATTGGCCATCGCGACCGTACCCGCCGGGTAGATGTTGTCCTTCAGGCTCGCGTCCTTCAGGTTCTCGTCCGGGATCGTGTACCCGGGGCCACCGGTGCCGGTGCCCGTCGGGTCACCGCACTGCAGCACGTAGATGCCGTTGGTGGTGAGCCGGTGGCACCTGCTGTGGTCGAAATACCCCTTGTCGGCAAGGAAGTTGAACGAGTTGACGGTGTGCGGCGCCGCCGACGCCTTCAGCGCCACGTCTATCGCGCCACAGGTCGTCTCCAGCGTCATGGTGTACTTCGCCGACTTGTCGATGGACATCGCCGGCTCCTTCTTCCAGGTCTGCGTCTCGACCTCGCCCTCCGCGGGCTTGTCGCACGGGTCCGGAGCCTTGCTCGTCGGTGCGGCGCTCGGCGTGACCTCCGCGTTCGCGTTGGTCTTGTCGTCGTCCTGCTCCAGCGCCCCGGTCGCGTACAGCGCACCGCTGCCCACGAGGACCACACCGAGCGCGGACGCGATCACCGCGTTGCGGATGCGCGACTTGCGACGTGCCTCGGTACGCCGCTGCTGCTGCCGCAAGAACTTCTCCCGGGCGAGCTGACGCCGCCGCTGTTCCTGGCTGACCACCGGGTTCTCTCCTCATGCGTCTCGTGTGCCGGCCGGTACGCGTGCGTGCGTGCGGTGAGCCGACCGCCTGCGTGTGCCCCGTACCGTATATGGGTTCGCTGAGGAATCGGCAGCGCCGGTAGGCTCTGACCACGGGCGCAGCCCCGTCGCAAGCCTCCCGTACCGACACAACGAAGGACGATCGTGCTCATTGCCGGGTTCCCCGCCGGGGCCTGGGGGACGAACTGTTATCTCGTCGCCCCCGCCGCCGGTGAGGAGTGCGTGATCATCGACCCCGGCCACCAGGCCGCCGACGGCGTCGCGGAGGCGGTCCGCAAGCACCGGCTCAAGCCCGTCGCCGTCGTCCTCACCCACGGCCACATCGACCACGTCGCCTCGGTCGTCCCGGTGTGCGGAGCACACGACGTACCGGCCTGGATCCACCCCGAGGACCGCTACATGATGAGCGACCCCGAGAAGGGGATCGGCCGTGCCATCGGCATGCCGCTCATGGGCGAGCTGACCGTGGGGGAGCCGGACGACGTCAAGGAACTCACCGACGGCTCCCGGCTGGCGCTCGCGGGCCTGGAGTTCTCCGTCGCGCACGCGCCGGGCCATACCAAGGGGTCGGTGACCTTCGGGCTGCCCGAGGCGGCGGACATCCCGCCGATCATGTTCTCGGGCGACCTGCTGTTCGCCGGCTCCATCGGACGCACCGACCTGCCCGGCGGTGACATGGCCGAGATGCTCGACTCGCTGGCCCGCGTGTGCCTGCCGCTCGACGACTCGACCGTGGTGCTGTCCGGCCACGGCCCCCAGACGACCATCGGCCAGGAACGCGCCACCAACCCGTATCTGCGGCAGGTGGCCGCCGGCCAGGGAGCCACGACCGAGGCTCCCCGACGAGGAATGTGACGAGAGACTTCCGTGAGCACCTTCAAGGCCCCCAAGGGCACGTACGACCTGATCCCGCCCGACAGCGCCAAGTACCTCGCCGTCCGCGAGGCCATCGCCGCCCCGCTGCGGGGTTCGGGCTACGGCTACATCGAGACGCCCGGCTTCGAGAGCGTCGAACTGTTCGCGCGCGGTGTCGGTGAGTCCACCGACATCGTCACCAAGGAGATGTACGCCTTCGAGACCAAGGGCGGCGACCGGCTCGCCCTGCGCCCCGAGGGCACCGCCTCCGTGCTGCGCGCCGCCCTGGAGGCCAACCTGCACAAGGCGGGCAACCTCCCGGTCAAGCTCTGGTACTCCGGCTCGTACTACCGCTACGAGCGCCCCCAGAAGGGCCGCTACCGGCACTTCTCCCAGGTCGGCGCCGAGGCGATCGGCGCGGAGGACCCGGCGCTCGACGCCGAGCTGATCATCCTCGCCGACCAGGCGTACCGCTCGCTGGGCCTCAGGAACTTCCGCATCCTGCTCAACAGCCTGGGCGACAAGGAGTGCCGCCCGGTGTACCGGGCCGCGCTGCAGGACTTCCTGCGCGGTCTGGACCTGGACGAGGACACCCTGCGCCGCGCGGAGATCAACCCGCTGCGCGTGCTGGACGACAAGCGCGAGTCGGTGCAGAAGCAGCTCACCGGCGCCCCGCTCTTGCGCGACTACCTCTGCGACCCCTGCAAGGCGTACCACGAGGAGGTCCGCGAGCTGATCACGGCGGCGGGCGTGGCCTTCGAGGACGACCCCAAGCTGGTGCGCGGCCTGGACTACTACACGCGCACCACCTTCGAGTTCGTCCACGACGGTCTCGGCTCCCAGTCCGCGGTGGGCGGCGGCGGCCGCTACGACGGACTGTCCGAGATGATCGGCGGTCCCGCGCTGCCGTCCGTCGGCTGGGCCCTTGGCGTGGACCGGACCGTGCTCGCCCTGGAGGCGGAGGGCGTCGAGCTCGAACTCCCCGCCACCACCAGCGTGTTCGCCGTGCCGCTCGGCGAGGAGGCCCGCCGGGTGCTGTTCGCGAAGGTCACCGAACTGCGCAAGAACGGGGTGGCGGCGGACTTCTCCTACGGCGGCAAGGGCCTCAAGGCCGCCATGAAGGCCGCCCACCGCTCGGGCGCCCGCTACGCCCTGGTGCTGGGCGAGCGCGACCTCGCCGAGGGTGTCGTCCAGCTCAAGGACATGGAGTCCGGCGAGCAGACGGCGGTCGGCGTGAACGAGATCGTGGCGGAGCTGGAGTCACGGCTCGGCTGATCCCTCGTACCGACGAAGGCGCCGGATGCCCGCGCGGGGCACCGGCGCCTGTGTCGTCCACGCGTACGGGCGGCTTCACCCGGACGGATGATTCTGGGCGGAGCGGGTGCACGACCGTCCCCGGACGGCGGCCGAAACCGCACGCTCACGGGCGGACACCGGTACCCACTTATGTCCGCACAACGGCGAACCCACAGCCCCGTACGGCACAATGGCCCCTGCCCGAAGCAGGTCCACACTCTCCAGTGACGGAATCGGCGTGATGAGCAAGACGACAGTCAGGGACGTCGACATGGATCCCGACCCCCAGGCCTCCCCGGAGCGCCCCGCCTCCGCGCCCCGCACGGAAGGCGCGAGCCGGGCCCTGGCCCTGCTCCTGGTGATCACCGGCGCCGCCGGTGTGCTCGCCGCGTGGGTGATCACGCTCGACAAGTTCAAGCTGCTCGAGGCCAAGGTCAAGGGCGAGACGTTCGTCCCCGGGTGCAGCCTCAACCCCGTCGTCTCCTGCGGCAGCGTCATGGAGAGCGACCAGGCCTCCGTCTTCGGCTTCCCCAACCCGATGCTGGGCCTCGTCACCTACGGCATCGTCGTCTGCGTCGGCATGAGCCTGCTCGCCCGGGCCCGCTTCCCCCGCTGGTACTGGCTCACCCTCAACGCGGGCATGCTCTTCGGCGTCGTCTTCTGCGCCTGGCTGATGCACCAGTCGCTGTACCGGATCAACGCCCTGTGCCTGTGGTGCTGCCTGGCCTGGGTCGCCACGATCATCATGTTCTGGTACGTGACGTCCTTCAACGTCCGCAAGGGCTTCCTGCCCGCGCCGAGCCGGCTGAAGAGCTTCTTCGGCGAGTTCACCTGGGTCCTGCCGGTCCTGCACATCGGCATCATCGGCATGCTGATCCTGACCCGCTGGTGGGAGTTCTGGACCAGCTGACCGCCCGTCCCGGGCTGTCGGTGCGGTGCCTTAGGGTTTCAGCGTGGAGCCCGACCTGTTCACCGCCGCAGCAGAAGAACGCCAGGAGAAGGACCCGACCGGCAGCCCCCTGGCGGTCCGGATGCGCCCGCGCACCCTCGACGAGGTGGTGGGCCAGCAGCACCTGCTGAAGCCGGGCTCCCCGCTGCGCAGACTGGTCGGCGAGGGCGCCTCGGGCCCCGCGGGTCCCTCCTCGGTGATCCTCTGGGGCCCGCCCGGCACCGGCAAGACCACGCTGGCCTACGTCGTCTCCAAGGCCACCAACAAGCGCTTCGTGGAGCTGTCGGCGATCACCGCGGGCGTCAAGGAGGTCCGCGCGGTCATCGACGGCGCCCGCCGCGCCTCCGGCGGGTACGGCCAGGAGACCGTCCTCTTCCTCGACGAGATCCACCGTTTCAGCAAGGCCCAGCAGGACTCCCTGCTCCCGGCCGTGGAGAACCGCTGGGTCACCCTGATCGCCGCGACCACCGAGAACCCCTACTTCTCGGTCATCTCCCCGCTGCTCTCCCGCTCCCTCCTGCTCACCCTCGAACCGCTCACCGACGACGACATCCGGGACCTGCTGAGGCGCGCCCTCACCGACGAGCGGGGCCTGAAGAGCGCCCTGACCCTCCCCGAGGACACCGCGGACCACCTCCAGCGCATCGCGGGCGGCGACGCCCGCCGCGCGCTCACCGCCCTGGAGGCCGCCGCCGGGGCCGCCCTCGACAAGGGCGAGGGGGAGATATCGCTGGCCACGCTGGAGGAGACGGTCGACCGGGCGGCGGTGAAGTACGACCGCGACGGCGACCAGCACTACGACGTCGCCAGCGCCCTGATCAAATCCATCCGCGGCTCCGACGTGGACGCCGCCCTGCACTACCTGGCCCGCATGATCGAGGCCGGCGAGGACCCCCGCTTCATCGCCCGCCGGCTGATGATCTCCGCCAGCGAGGACATCGGCCTCGCCGATCCGCACGCGCTGCCCGTCGCGGTCGCCGCCGCCCAGGCCGTCGCCATGATCGGCTTCCCCGAGGCCGCCCTCACCCTCAGCCACGCCACCATCGCGCTCGCCCTCGCTCCGAAGTCCAACGCGGCGACCACCGCGATCGGCGCCGCCCTGGACGACGTACGCAAGGGACTGGCCGGGCCCGTGCCGTCCCATCTGCGGGACAGCCACTACAAGGGCGCGACGAAACTGGGGCATGGCAAGGGCTACACCTACCCGCACGACCTGCCCGAGGGCATCGCCGCACAGCAGTACGCGCCGGACGCCCTGAAGGACCGCGAGTACTACGAGCCCACGCGGCACGGCGCGGAGGCGCGGTACGCGGACGCGGTGGAGTGGACCAGGAAGCACCTCGGTCGGAAGCGGTCCTGACCACCCTGTAGACTCGGGCGAAGTGCTGAGTCCCGTGTCCGGCCCCGGCCGGCGCCTCAGACGGGACAACCAGCCGGATCTTCGATCCAGGAGCGTCGCGCACCGTCGTAGGTGTCGCGGGCAGCCCACCACCACCCGTATCCCACGGGACCGGTCGGTGGGCCGTTCGTGTGCTGCACGTATGTGCCCAGACCAGGGGAGCGGCTGCCCGGCAGGCCCCGAGCGGACCTGACGGGAATTCCCCGGCTGCGGATGCGACCTCCCGTAACCCTGAGGCAGCCGAAATGGAAAAGGAAAAGAAGTGGCGAACCAGTCCCGCCCCAAGGTCAAGAAGTCGCGTGCCCTCGGTATCGCGCTGACCCCGAAGGCCGTCAAGTACTTCGAGGCCCGCCCCTACCCGCCGGGTGAGCACGGCCGTGGCCGCAAGCAGAACTCGGACTACAAGGTCCGTCTGCTGGAGAAGCAGCGTCTGCGCGCGCAGTACGACCTCTCCGAGCGCCAGCTGGTCCGCGCCTACGAGCGTGCCTCCAAGACCTCGATGAAGACCGGCGAGGCCCTCGTCATCGAGCTCGAGCGCCGTCTCGACGCGCTGGTCCTGCGTTCGGGCATCGCCCGCACGATCTACCAGGCCCGCCAGATGGTCACGCACGGCCACATCCAGGTCAACGGCAAGAAGGTCGACAAGCCCTCCTTCCGTGTCCGCCCGGACGACGTCGTGCAGGTCCGTGAGCGCAGCAAGGAGAAGACCCTCTTCACGATCGCTCGTGAGGGTGGCTTCGCCCCCGACGGTGAGATCCCGCGCTACCTCCAGGTGAACCTCAAGGCCCTGGCGTTCCGCCTGGACCGTGAGCCGAACCGCAAGGAGATCCCGGTGATCTGCGACGAGCAGCTCGTCGTCGAGTACTACGCCCGCTGATCCCAGCAGGCACGCGGTATCCAGAGCCCGCCGTCTCGCCGCCCCTGTGGGCGGACGAGGCGGCGGGCTCGTCTTCGCCGGTACCGCCTCCCGGCGAGGAATCCGCCGGTGGCGCACGGTAATCCGGTACGGAGCGGCGTCACCGGCGCGATAGGCTCGGGGACGCGACTTTCTCGATGTTCAGGCGCGTTTCAAGGGAGCGGGTGCACACAGTGTCCGGTGGCGAGGTGGCCGGAATCCTGGTGGCCGTGTTCTGGGCGATCCTGGTCTCCTTCCTCGCCGTCGCGCTGGCGAGGCTGGCCCAGACGCTCCGGGCGACCACCAGACTCGTGGCGGAGGTGACCGATCAGGCGGTCCCGCTGCTGGCGGACGCCTCCACGGCGGTGCGGTCCGCGCAGACCCAGATCGAGCGGGTCGACGCGATCGCCTCCGACGTCCAGGAGGTCACCTCCAACGCCTCGGCGCTGTCGACCACCGTGGCCTCCACCTTCGGCGGCCCCCTGGTCAAGGTCGCCGCCTTCGGCTACGGAGTGCGCCGGGCCGTCAGCGGCCGCAAGGACGACGCCCAGGCCAAGGAGCCGAGGCGTTCCGTGATCGTGGGCCGCACCGTCCCGGGCGCGCGGCGGGAGAAGCGGACCCGGGGAAAGAGGGACTGACCCAGCGATGTTCCGCCGAACGTTCTGGTTCACCACCGGCGTCGCCGCCGGAGTGTGGGCCACCACCAAGGTCAACCGCAAGATCAAGCAGCTGACGCCCGAGCACCTCGCCGTCACCGCGGCGAACAAGGCCGTGGAAGCCGGCGGCCGGCTCAGGGACCGCGCCGTGGACTTCGCCCTCGAGGTCCGCGACAACATGGCCCGGCGCGAAGCCGAACTGGGCGAAGCGCTCGGGCTCGACGCCGGCGTCGACCGCGAACTCCCCGCCCCCCGGGGCTACGCCGTCATCGAGAACCGCAACAGCCCCAAGTACGTCGAGGGCCCGGCGCACAAGTCGACGTACCCGACGTACCCGTACAACCGGAATGAGGACCACTGATGGAGTCGGCCGAGATCCGCCGCCGCTGGCTGAGCTTCTTCGAGGAGCGCGGGCACACCGTCGTCCCTTCGGCGTCGCTCATCGCGGACGACCCGACTCTGCTGCTCGTCCCGGCCGGCATGGTGCCCTTCAAGCCCTACTTCCTGGGCGAGGTCAAGCCGCCCTTCGCCCGCGCCACCAGCGTGCAGAAGTGCGTGCGCACCCCCGACATCGAAGAGGTCGGCAAGACCACCCGCCACGGCACGTTCTTCCAGATGTGCGGCAACTTCTCCTTCGGCGACTACTTCAAGGAAGGCGCCGCCCAGCTCGCCTGGGAACTGCTCACCACCCCCCAGGACAAGGGCGGCTACGGACTCGACCCCGAGCGCCTGTGGATCACCGTCTACGAGGAGGACGACGAGGCCGAGCGCATCTGGCGCGAGGTCGTCGGCGTGCCCGAGGAGCGCATCCAGCGCCTGGGCAAGAAGGACAACTACTGGGACATGGGCGTCCCCGGCCCCTGCGGCCCCTGCTCCGAGATCAACTACGACCGCGGCCCCGAGTTCGGCGTCGAGGGCGGCCCCGCCGTCAACGACGAGCGGTACGTGGAGATCTGGAACCTCGTCTTCATGCAGTACGAGCGGGGCGAGGGCACGGGCAAGGACTACCCGATCCTCGGCGACCTGCCGAGCAAGAACATCGACACCGGCCTCGGTCTCGAGCGGCTCGCCATGATCCTGCAGGGCGTGCAGAACCTGTACGAGATCGACACCTCCATGGCCGTGATCGACAAGGCCACCGAGCTGACCGGCGTCCGCTACGGCGACGCCCCGGCCTCGGACGTCTCCCTGCGCGTGGTCACCGACCACATGCGCACCTCGGTCATGCTCATCGGCGACGGCGTCACCCCGGGCAACGAGGGCCGCGGCTACGTGCTGCGCCGCATCATGAGGCGCGCCATCCGCAACATGCGCCTGCTCGGCGCCACCGGCCCGGTCGTCAAGGACCTGGTCGACGTCGTCATCGGCATGATGGGGCAGCAGTACCCCGAGCTGGTCACCGACCGCGAGCGGATCGAGAAGGTCGCCCTCGCCGAGGAGAACGCCTTCCTCAAGACGCTGAAGGCCGGCACCAACATCCTCGACACCGCGGTCAGCGACACCAAGGCCGCCGGAGGCACCGTCCTCGCCGGCGACAAGGCCTTCCTGCTCCACGACACCTGGGGCTTCCCGATCGACCTCACCCTGGAGATGGCCGCCGAGCAGGGCCTCTCCGTGGACGAGGAGGGCTTCCGCCGCCTGATGAAGGAGCAGCGGGAGCGCGCCAAGGCCGACGCCCGGTCCAAGAAGACCGGCCACGCCGACCTCGGCGCCTACCGTGAGATCGCCGACCGCGCCGGGGCCACCGACTTCATCGGCTACACCGACACCGAGGGCGAGTCGACGGTCGTCGGCATCCTCGTCGACGGCGTCTCCTCGCCGGCCGCCACCGAGGGCGACGAGGTCGAGATCGTCCTCGACCGCACCCCGTTCTACGCCGAGGGCGGCGGCCAGATCGGCGACACCGGCCGCATCAGGGCCGACTCCGGTGCCGTCATCGAGATCCGCGACTGCCAGAAGCCGGTCCCGGGCGTGTACGTCCACAAGGGCGTCGTCCAGGTCGGCGAGGTCACCGTCGGCGCCAAGGCCCATGCCTCCATCGACGGCCGCCGCCGTACGGCCATCGCCCGCGCCCACTCGGCCACCCACCTCACCCACCAGGCGCTGCGCGACGCCCTCGGCCCGACGGCCGCCCAGGCCGGTTCGGAGAACCAGCCCGGCCGCTTCCGCTTCGACTTCGGCTCCCCGTCCGCGGTACCGACGGCCGTGATGACCGACGTCGAGCAGAAGATCAACGAGGTGCTCGCCCGCGACCTCGACGTGCGCGCCGACGTCATGGGCATCGACGAGGCCAAGAAGCAGGGCGCCATCGCCGAGTTCGGCGAGAAGTACGGCGAGCGCGTCCGCGTGGTCACCATCGGCGACTTCTCCAAGGAGCTGTGCGGCGGCACCCATGTGCACAACACCGCCCAGCTCGGCCTGGTGAAGCTGCTCGGCGAGTCCTCCATCGGTTCCGGTGTGCGCCGTATCGAGGCCCTGGTCGGCGTGGACGCCTACAACTTCCTGGCCCGCGAGCACACGGTCGTCGCCCAGCTCCAGGAGCTGATCAAGGGCCGTCCGGAGGAGCTGCCGGAGAAGGTCTCCGCCATGCTCGGCAAGCTCAAGGACGCCGAGAAGGAGATCGAGAAGTTCCGCGCCGAGAAGGTGCTCCAGGCCGCCGCCGGTCTCGCCGGGTCGGCCAAGGACATCAGGGGCATCGCCGTCGTCACCGGCCAGGTCCCCGACGGCACCACGCCGGACGACCTGCGCAAGCTGGTCCTCGACGTGCGGGGCCGCATCCAGGGCGGCCGGGCCGCCGTCGTCGCGCTGTTCACCGTGAACAACGGCAAGCCGCTGACGGTCATCGCCACCAACGAGGCCGCCCGCGAGCGCGGCCTCAAGGCCGGTGAGCTGGTCCGCACGGCCGCCAAGACGCTCGGCGGCGGGGGGGGCGGCAAGCCGGACGTCGCCCAGGGCGGCGGCCAGAACCCGGCCGCCGTCGGCGAGGCCGTCGACGCCGTCGAGCGCCTCGTGGCGGACACCGCCAAGTGAACGACCCGGTGAACGAGCAGGCGGACGGCCCGGCGATGCGCCGCGGCCGCCGCCTCGCGATCGACGTCGGGGACGCCCGCATCGGGGTCGCCTCCTGCGACCCCGACGGGATCCTCGCCACACCGGTCGAGACGGTCCCCGGCCGGGACGTCCCGGCCGCCCACCGCAGACTGAGGCAGCTCGTCGAGGAATACGAGCCGATCGAGGTCGTCGTCGGTCTCCCCCGCTCCCTCAAGGGGGGCGAGGGCCCCGCCGCGGCGAAGGTCCGCGCCTTCGCTCGCGAACTGGCCCGCGGGATCGCACCCCTTCCGGTGCGCCTGGTCGACGAGCGCATGACGACGGTCACGGCGAGCCAGGGGCTGCGTGCTTCCGGAGTGAAGTCGAAGAAGGGCCGCTCCGTCATCGACCAGGTGGCCGCTGTGATCATCCTCCAGCAGGCACTGGAATCCGAACGGGTGTCAGGCGAACCACCCGGCGAGGGCGTCGAAGTGGTCATCTGATCGCGATACGGTAACGTTCCGCGCGATGCGGGCGGTGTTCGAACAGCCGGCGCACAGAGAGAGACGGGACGGAAGCCGCGGTCTTCAGGTGGCCGGGGCGACCGCCGCCTCGCGGCTCTAGGGGATCGATGACTGAGTATGGCCGGGGCCGAGGCTCCGAACCGTGGCATCCGGACGACCCGTTGTACGGGGACGGCGGATGGGGAGGACAGCAGGCCCAGCAGGCCCAGCAGTCCCCCTACGGCGGCCAGCCGCAGCACTACCCGCAGCAGCCGCAGCCGCAGTACGGCGACTGGGGCACCGGTGAGCAGTACGGCCAGGGACAGCGGCACGACCAGCACGACTACGGGCAACAGCCGCAGTACCCGCAGTACGACCAGCAGTACGCCGTTCAGCAGCACCAGCCGGAGTACGACCAGAACGGCTGGCCCGTCGGCGCGCACCACCCGCAGGACCCGTACGGCTCCGACCCGACCAACCCGTACGGGCAGCAGGCCGGGGGCTACGGCGCGGACCAGGGCGACTACTACGGCACCCCCGAGGCCTACCCGCCGCCCGAGCCGCCCCAGCGCCGCCGCGCCGCACCGGAACCCGAACCTGAGCCGGAGCCCGACTGGGACCCTGGCCCCGACCAGGGAGAACACGCCTTCTTCGCGGGCGGCGACGACGATGACGGCCGCGACGGCGAACCGGCCGACCGGCGCGGACGCGGCGAGCGCCGCGGCGGCAAGGAGAAGAAGCGGCGCAGCGGCCTGGCCTGCCTCGTGGTGGTCGCGGTCTTCGGCGGCGGCCTGGCCGGCGTCGGCTACTTCGGCTACCAGTTCTACCAGGATCGTTTCGGCAGCGCCCCGGACTTCGCGGGGTCCGGCAACGGCGAGCAGGTGACCGTCACGATCCCCAAGGGTTCCGGCGGCTACGCCATCGGCCAGGAGCTCAAGAAACAGGGCGTCGTCAAGAGCGTCGACGCGTTCGTCGCGGCCCAGGCCTCCAACCCCCAGGGCACCACCATCCAGGACGGCGTGTACACGCTGCAGAAGGAGATGTCGGCCGCCAGCGCGGTCGAGCTGATGCTCAGCCCGAAGAGCCGCAACAACCTGATCATCGCCGAGGGCAAGCGCAACGCCGACATCTACAAGCTCATCGACACCCGGCTCGGGGTGGAGGCGGGCACCACGGCGCAGGTGGCCAAGGAGGACTGGGAGAAGCTCGGTCTGCCCGAGTGGGCCCAGAACCACAAGAACGTCAAGGACCCGCTGGAAGGATTCCTCTTCCCCTCCAGCTACGGCGTGTCCAAGGGCCAGAAGCCCGAGGACGTCCTCAAACGCATGGTCGCGCGGGCCACCGAGGTCTACGACAAGCTGGGCGTCGCGGAGAAGGCCGAGGGGCTCGGGCTGAAGAACCCGTGGCAGCTGGTCACCGTCGCCAGCCTCGTCCAGGCCGAGGGCACCAGTCACAGCGACTTCCGCAAGATGGCCGAGGTCATCTACAACCGCCTGCAACCCGGCAACACCGAGACCAACGGCATGCTGGAGTTCGACTCCACGTACAACTACATCAAGAACCAGAGCAAGATCGACCTGACCCTCGAGGAACTCAGGAACTACGACAACCCGTACAACACGTACTTCTACAAGGACCTGCCGCCCGGTCCGATCAGCAACCCCGGCGAGGACGCCGTCAAGGGAGCCCTCGCACCGACGGACGAAGGCTGGTACTACTTCATCTCCCTCGACGGGAAGACCAGCGAGTTCACCAAGACCAACGCCGAACACGCGGAGCTGGTCAAGGAATTCAACGCATCGAGGAAGAACGGATGACCGGATCCCGCCGCGCCGCCGTACTCGGCTCCCCGATCGCCCACTCCCTCTCCCCGGTGCTGCACCGGGCCGCGTACGCGGAACTCGGCCTGGAGGGATGGACGTACGAGCGCTTCGAGGTGGACGAGCCCGCGCTGCCGGGGTTCTTCGAGACGCTGGGACCGGAGTGGGCCGGGCTGTCCCTGACCATGCCGCTGAAGCGGGCGGTCGTCCCGCTGCTCGACGAGGTCAGCGAGACGGCGGCCTCCGTGGACGCCGTGAACACCGTCGTCCTCCACGAGGACGGCCGCAGGACCGGTGACAACACCGACATCCCCGGCATGGTCGCCGCCCTGCGCGAGCACGGCATCGACACGGTCGAGACCGCCGCCGTGCTCGGCGCCGGCGCCACCGCCTCCTCCGCCCTCGCCGCCCTCGCGCGGATCTGCACGGGCGAGATCACCGTTCACGTCCGGAGCGAGGCCCGCGCCGCGGAGATGCGCCAGTGGGCCGAGCGGCTCGGCGTCCCGGTGCGCATCGCCGACTGGGACGACGCCGAGCAGGCCCTGCACGCACCGCTGGTCGTCAGCACCACCCCGGCCGGTGCCACGGACGTGCTGGCCCGGGCCGTCCCGGAACGCCCGACGGCCCTCTTCGACGTCCTCTACGACCCGTGGCCGACGGTCCTCGCCGCTCGCTGGTCCGCGTACGGGGGTGCCGTGATCAGCGGGCTCGACCTGCTGGTGCACCAGGCGGTGCTGCAGGTGGAGCAGATGACGGGACGCTCGCCGGCCCCGCTGGAGGCCATGCGCAAAGCGGGAGAACAGGCTCTCGCCGCCCGGTAGCCCCCGGCCGGGGATCCCTCCGTCCGTCTGATGGACCGGCGGCCGGTTCCCCCGCCCGGACGTGGGAGGATCGGGGACGGCGGACCGGGGCCGCGCACCCCCGTCACGCCACAGCGATACGCGAACGGACGCGTACGCAGGGCATACCGGGGCGCGAAGCACGGAGGAGCACCGTTGAGCAGGTTGCGCTGGCTGACCGCGGGGGAGTCCCACGGTCCCGCACTCGTCGCGACGCTGGAGGGACTTCCCGCCGGCGTGCCGATCACCACGGAGATGGTGGCGGACCACCTCGCGAGGCGGCGGCTGGGCTACGGTCGCGGTGCCCGGATGAAGTTCGAGCGCGACGAGGTCACCTTCCTCGGCGGCGTACGGCACGGTCTGACCCTCGGCTCCCCGGTCGCGGTCATGGTGGGCAACACCGAATGGCCCAAGTGGGAGCAGGTCATGGCGGCCGACCCGGTCGACCCCGACGTCCTGGCCGGCCTGGCGCGCAACGCCCCGCTGACCCGCCCCCGCCCCGGCCACGCCGACCTCGCCGGCATGCAGAAGTACGGCTTCGACGAGGCCCGCCCGATCCTGGAGCGCGCCTCCGCCCGTGAGACCGCCGCCCGCGTGGCGCTGGGCGCGGTGGCCCGCTCCTACCTGAAGGAGACGGCCGGCGTCGAGATCGTCAGCCATGTCGTGGAACTGGCCTCCGCCAAGGCCCCGCACGGCGTGTACCCCACCCCGGCCGATGTCGAGAGGCTGGACGCCGACCCGGTGCGCTGCCTGGACGAGGCCGCCTCGAAGGCGATGGTCGCGGAGATCGACCAGGCCCACAAGGACGGCGACACCCTCGGCGGAGTGGTGGAGATCCTCGCCTACGGCGTCCCCGTGGGCCTCGGCTCGCACGTCCACTGGGACCGCAAGCTGGACGCCCGCCTCGCCGGCGCCCTCATGGGCATCCAGGCGATCAAGGGCGTCGAGATCGGCGACGGCTTCGAGCTCGCCCGGGTGCCGGGTTCGAAGGCGCACGACGAGATCGTGAGCACCCCCGACGGCATCCGGCGCGTCTCCGGCCGCTCCGGCGGTACCGAGGGCGGCCTCACCACGGGTGAGCTGCTGCGGGTGCGGGCGGCGATGAAGCCGATCGCGACCGTGCCGCGTGCCCTGCAGACCGTGGACGTCACCACCGGGGAAGCCGCCCAGGCCCACCACCAGCGGTCCGACGTCTCCGCCGTACCGGCCGCCGGTATCGTCGCCGAGGCGATGGTGGCCCTGGTCCTCGCGGACGCGGTCGCGGAGAAGTTCGGCGGCGACAGCGTCACCGAGACCCGCCGCAACGTGACGTCGTACCTCGACCACCTGGCCATCCGATGACCCCGCGGATCGTGCTGGTCGGCCCGATGGGCGTGGGCAAGTCCACCGTCGGCCGCCTGCTGGCCGAGCGACTGGGCGCCGGCTTCCGCGACACCGACGACGACATCGTCACCGCCGAGAACAGGACGATCGCCGACATCTTCGTCGACGACGGAGAAGCGGCCTTCCGCGCCATCGAGAAGCGCGCCGTGCGCACGGCGCTCACCGGGCACGACGGGGTCCTGGCCCTGGGCGGCGGGGCCGTCCTGGACGCGGACACCCGCACACTGCTGGCCGCCCAACGGGTCGTCTACCTGTCGATGGACGTCGAGGAGGCGGTCAGGCGCACCGGCCTGGGCGCCGCGCGCCCCCTGCTCGCGGTCAACCCGCGCAAGCAGTGGCGCGAGCTGATGGAGGCCCGCCGGCACCTGTACGAGGAGGTCGCCACGGCCGTCGTGCCCACGGACGGCCGTACCGCCGAAGAGGTCGCCGAGGCCGCCCTGGACGCACTGGAGCTGAAGACCGCATTCCCCGGGGAACAGCCCCCGGACCCCCGGCCGGAGGACGCTGTGGCAGAGAACGTGACAAGGATCCGCGTCGGCGGCACGGCGGGCACCGACCCGTACGAGGTCCTGGTGGGCCGTCAGCTCCTGGGTGAACTCGGCGGGTTGGTCGGCACCCGCGCCAAGCGGGTCGCGGTCGTGCACCCCGAGGCGCTCGCCGAGACCGGCGACGCGCTCCGCGCGGACCTCGCCGACCAGGGCTACGAGGCGATCGCCATCCAGGTGCCCAACGCGGAGGAGGCCAAGACCGCCGAGGTCGCCGCCTACTGCTGGAAGGCGCTCGGCCAGTCCGGTTTCACCCGCACCGACGTCATCGTCGGCGTCGGCGGCGGCGCCACCACCGACCTGGCCGGCTTCGTGGCGGCGACCTGGCTGCGCGGTGTCCGCTGGATCGCCGTCCCCACCACGGTCCTCGCCATGGTGGACGCGGCCGTCGGCGGCAAGACCGGCATCAACACCGCCGAGGGCAAGAACCTCGTCGGCGCCTTCCATCCGCCGGCCGGAGTCCTGTGCGACCTGGCCGCACTGGACTCCCTCCCGGTCAACGACTACGTGTCCGGACTCGCCGAGGTGATCAAGGCCGGTTTCATCGCCGACCCGGCGATCCTCGACCTCATCGAGTCCGACCCCGAGGCCGCCCGCACCCCCGCCGGTCCGCACACCGCGGAACTGATCGAACGCTCGATCCGGGTCAAGGCCGACGTGGTCTCGTCCGACCTCAAGGAATCGGGCCTGCGCGAGATCCTCAACTACGGCCACACCCTCGGCCACGCCATCGAGAAGAACGAGCGCTACAAGTGGCGCCACGGCGCCGCCGTCTCCGTGGGCATGCACTTCGCCGCCGAACTGGGCCGCCTCGCGGGCCGCCTGGACGACGCCACCGCGGACCGCCACCGTACGATCCTCGAATCGGTCGGCCTGCCGCTGCACTACCGCTACGACCAGTGGCCCAAGCTGCTGGAGAACATGAAGGTCGACAAGAAGTCACGCGGCGACATGCTGCGCTTCATCGTCCTCGACGGTCTCGCCAAGCCCACGGTGTTCGAAGGCCCCGACCCGGCCGTCCTGCTCGCCGCGTACGGCGAGGTGGGCGAGTAGCACGGGCACTCATCACCGCCCCCGGCCGTTCACACAACGACGGCAGGGGGCGGTACCGTTCGGTAGCACGCGGGACACCCCCGCTGTCAGCGCCCCATTGCCTGTACGAGACGGAGTGGCACCGGATGCAGCACGCAGTGGGGTCTCCGCTGCCGCCGCCCCACCAGCCGGGGCACGGACCGGCAGCCGGCTGGTCACCGGCCGCACATCACCCGGGCCGGCCCCCGGGACCCGCCCCCGTGCCCCCCGCGGCACCGGGCTACCCGGCGCCCGGGCCCCCCGCGGGTCCGCAGCACGCCTCGATGCCCCCGCCGCCCGACACCACCGGCCACGTGCCCCTGCCGCCCGGCGGCCCGGTCGCCATGC
The DNA here is from genome assembly GCF_055571535.1 of Streptomyces sp. NPDC030893. Lineage (NCBI taxonomy): Bacteria > Bacillati > Actinomycetota > Actinomycetes > Kitasatosporales > Streptomycetaceae > Streptomyces > Streptomyces sp. NPDC030893. The sequence continues at coordinate 142,352 of NZ_JBVIFC010000011.1, forward strand.
CCAGCCCTCCGCAGGCCCCCGCGGCACCGGACCCGGCCGGGACGATCATCGCGGTGCTGCTCATAGGCCCCGCGGGCGCCGGCAAGACGAGCGTCGCCAAGCACTGGGCGGACCACCGCCGGGTGCCGACGGCCCACATCAGCCTCGACGACGTACGCGAATGGGTCCGCTCCGGCTTCGCCGACCCGCAGTCCGGGTGGAACGACCACTCCGAGGCCCAGTACCGCCTGGCCCGCCGCACCTGCGGCTTCGCCGCCCGCAATTTCCTCGCCAACGGCATCTCCTGCATCCTCGACGACGCCGTCTTCCCCGACCGCCCGGTGGTCGGCCTCGGCGGCTGGAAGCGGCACGTCGGCCCCGGCCTGCTGCCGGTCGTCCTCCTCCCCGGCCTGGACATCGTCCTGGAACGCAATGCGGAGCGCTCGGGCAATCGGCGTCTGAGCGATGAGGAAGTGGCCCGTATCCACGGCCGGATGGCCGGCTGGTACGGCTCGGGTCTGCCCATCATCGACAACTCCCAGCTGGACATACCCGAAACGGCCCGCATCCTGGACGACGTCCTGGCCCGCGCGATAGCGAGCCCACCGCAGTGGTGAACGCGGGGCCTTTGCCAGCCGGGGTATGACTGCTCGCGCCCGTCGGTGGCGCCCGGATGGGGTGTCGCGTGCCCGCGCTAACGGGGCGCCGCCGCGCCCACCCGTGCCGCCCCAGCGGCACGACTGCCCGCAACGACGCGGCAGGTGTGCCCGCCGGCGGCGTGGGGCGTATGTCTGCGGCGGGCGGTGCGGCGGTGCTGGGCGTGTGTCTGTGGTGGTGCGGCGTGTCTGCCCGCGACGCCGCGGCACGGTTGCCTGTGGCGGCGTGGGGCGACTGTCCGTGGCTGCGTCGGATGTTTGCCGGTGGCCGGGACGGGCCGCAGGCGCCGACGGACCGGAGTGGGGTGTGGGGGTGCGGCGGAGCCCGCCGCTTAGCTGGTCCCGACGCCGGTCCACCGTGGCAGCACGCTACGGGCCCGATTGCGGCGGGCTCGCCGCACCCCCACACCCCCGACCCCACGACGCACCACACGCGCCCCACCGCAACCCCACCACCAGCACCCCCACCCCGCCCCACCTCGACCCACCCCACCCCACCTCGACCCACCCCACCCCACCCCACACCCCCACTCGGCCCCGCTCGACCGGCGACATCCAGCCACCCCTCCTACGCTCGAAGAATGTCAGAGGTCTACGCGATCCGCCGGGCGCGGCTACGGGAATGCTGCAACGCGGTCGGCAGCGCGGCGGCGCTGGTCTCCCGCCCCGCCAACGTGCGCTACCTCGCCGGCGCCGCCCCCGACGGCGCCGTCCTGCTGCTCGGCAGGACCGAGGACGTCCTGGTGTGCGCGGACCCGCCCGACGACCGCTCCCCGCAGACCCGCCCCCCCGACGACTCCCTACGCCTGCACGTGGTGAACGGCATCGGCGGCGACCTCGCCGTGGCCGCCGCCGGCCTCGCCGTCGCCCAGGGCGTCGACTCCCTCGCCGTCGAGGAGCACCATCTCACCGTCACCCGGCACCGCGAGATCCACTCCGCCGCCCCGAAACTCCGCCTCGCGGGCATCGCCGGCGCCGTGGAACAGCTCCGCGTCGTCAAGGACGAGGAGGAGATCTCCTGCCTCCGCATCGGCGCGGAGATCACCGACCAGGCCCTGGGCGAACTCCTGGAGTCCATCCTGGTGGGCCGCACGGAACGCCACCTCGCCCTCGAACTGGAGCGGCGCCTCGTCGACCACGGCGCCGACGGCCCCGCCTTCCCCACCTCCGTCGCCACCGGCCCGAACGCCGGCCGCCCAGGCCACCGTCCCACTGACCGCCGCGTCGAGGAGGGCGACTTCCTCTCCGTCTGCCTCGGCGCCACCTACCGCGGCTACCGCTGCGAGATCGGCCGGACGTTCGTCATCGGCACGGCCCCCGCGGACTGGCAGATCGAGCTGTACGACCTCGTCTTCTCGGCCCAGCGCGCCGGCCGGGAGTCCCTCGTACCGGGCGCCGCCTGCCGTGACGTGGACCGCGCGGCGCGCCACGTCCTGGACTCCGCCGGGTACGCCGAGGCACTCCCCGCGCTCACCGGTCACGGCGTGGGACTCGAAATCGACGAGGACCCTCAATTGACCCCTGCGGCCATGGGTAAACTGGACGCTTGCGTGCCGGTGACCGTCGAACCGGGGGTTCACCTCCCCGGCCGCGGCGGAGTCCGGATCGATGACACGCTCGTCGTGCGCCCCGAGGCGGACGGCGGACCCGAGCTACTCACCATCACGACCAAGGAGCTGCTCGCGCTCTAGCCCCGCGCTGTGCGCCTGCCCCCGCCCCGGCCGTCGTCCACGTCAGTCCAGTCCAGGAGATTCCTCAACCGTGGCTTCCACGAACGACCTCAAGAACGGCATGGTGCTCAAGCTCGAAGGCGGCCAGCTCTGGTCAGTCGTCGAGTTCCAGCACGTCAAGCCCGGCAAGGGCCCGGCCTTCGTGCGCACCAAGCTGAAGAACGTGCTGTCCGGCAAGACCGTCGACAAGACCTTCAACGCCGGCGTCAAGGTCGAAACGGCCACCGTCGACAAGCGCGACATGCAGTTCTCCTACATGGACGGCGACTACTTCGTCTTCATGGACATGGAGACCTACGACCAGCTGCACATCGACCGCAAGGTGGTCGGCGACGCCGCCCACTTCCTCGTCGAGGGCTTCGAGGCCACCGTCGCGCAGCACGAGGGCGAGGTGCTCTTCGTCGAGCTGCCCGCCGCCGTCGAGCTGACCATCCAGGAGACCGAGCCGGGCGTGCAGGGCGACCGTTCCACCGGCGGCACCAAGCCGGCCGTGCTCGAGACCGGTCACCAGATCCAGGTCCCCCTCTTCATCACCACCGGTGAGAAGATCAAGGTCGACACCCGCACGAGCGACTACCTCGGCCGGGTGAACAGCTAACCGTGGCTGCCCGCAACACGGCCCGCAAGCGCGCCTTCCAGATCCTCTTCGAGGGCGACCAGCGCGGCACCGAGGTCCTGACGGTCCTCGCCGACTGGATCCGGCATTCCCGGACCGACACGCGGCAGCCGCCGGTGAGCGAGTACACGATGCAGCTCGTCGAGGGCTACGCGGAACACGCGAAGCGCATCGACGAACTGATCGCGCAGTACTCGGTCGGCTGGACCCTGGACCGGATGCCGGTCGTCGACCGCAGCATCCTGCGGCTCGGCGCGTACGAGCTGATCTGGGTGGACGAGACCCCGGACGCGGTGGTCCTCGACGAGATGGTGCAGTTGGCGAAGGAGTTCTCGACGGACGAGTCGCCCTCGTTCGTGAACGGCCTGCTCGGCCGGCTCAAGGAACTCAAGCCGTCGCTGCGCCGCGAGTAGCCGCGAGAATCAGCGAAGAACCCGCGAGAAGCCGCGGAAACCCGCAAGAAGCCGCGGAAACCCGCGAGGAGCCGCGAAGAACCGCGAGAAGCCGCGAAGAACCGCGAGAAGCAGCAAAAACCGCCGGGGTGGCCGAAACCGACTAGGTTCCGGCCACCCCGGCGGCACGTTTCTGCGCACCCCGCGGAGCGTTACTCGTCGTGCGAGGCCACCGCACGCCGCGCGTCCGCGTCCAGGACGCCCCAGCTGATCAGCTGCTCGGTGAGGACCGAGGGGGACTGGTCGTAGATGACGGCGAGGGTGCGCAGGTCGTCCTGGCGGATGGAGAGCACCTTGCCGTTGTAGTCGCCGCGCTGGGACTGGATCGTCGCCGCGTAGCGCTGCAGCGGGCCCGCCTTCTCGGCCGGCACCGTGGCCAGCCGCTCCAGGTCCAGGACCAGCTTCGGCGGCGGCTCGGCGGCCCCGCCCGGGGTCGTGCCCGGCAGGAGCTCCTGCACCGGGACGCCGTAGAAGTCCGCCAGCTCCGCGAGGCGCTGCACGGTCACGGCGCGGTCGCCGCGCTCGTACGAACCGACCACGACCGCCTTCCAGCGGCCCTGGGACTTCTCCTCGACACCGTGGAGGGAAAGGCCCTGCTGGGTGCGGATCGCCCGGAGCTTGGCCCCGAGCTGTTTGGCGTATTCGCTGGACATATAGCTCCCCGGCACTGTGTCGACGCGGCTCTGGCTGGTTTCCATGCCGCGCGGCTGGTAACTCACTGTGAGGTTACGCAGCGTTACTCTCGTGCGTCAAGCCGAATGGTCCACACCGACTCTTCCGTGGTAGCGAAGATCGGCTACGCCATTGGGGTGATCGGGGGTGTCGCTCCGCGCGGATCCCGACCTGATAGCCTGAGCGACGCAATCCGACGTCCTTTAACGTCCGTCCCGTGAGGCGGAGAAGGAGGTCCGTTCCCCATGGACAAGCACGACCCGCACAGCCCGCAGCCCGCACACCCCGATGCCAGGCCCGTTCTCGAGGGCCCCGACATCGCGCGGGTGCTGACCCGCATCGCCCACGAGATCGTCGAACGCGCCAAGGGCGCCGACGACGTGGTGCTCCTCGGCATTCCGACCCGGGGCGTCTTCCTCGCCCGGCGGCTCGCCGCCAAGCTCGAGCAGATCACCGAGCGCAAGGTGCCGGTCGGCTCGCTCGACATCACGATGTACCGCGACGACCTGCGCATGCACCCGCCGCGTGCGCTGGCCCGCACCGAGATCCCCGGTGACGGCATCGACGGCCGGCTGGTCGTCCTCGTCGACGACGTGCTCTTCTCCGGCCGCACCATCCGCGCGGCCCTCGACGCGCTGAACGACATCGGGCGCCCCCGCGCGGTGCAGCTCGCCGTCCTCGTCGACCGCGGCCACCGCGAACTGCCCATCCGCGCCGACTACGTCGGCAAGAACCTCCCCACGTCGCTGCGGGAGACGGTCAAGGTGCTGCTCGCCGAGGAAGACGGTCGCGACACCGTACTGCTCGGCGCCAAGCAGACCGCCCCGTAGCACTTCGCGCGCACGCCGGCGGCGTGCGTCGGCCCGGCACGCCCGCGCGCGTACCCGTCTGCCCGATTTCGCCTCATTGAACTGCCTTACGGAGCCTGACAGATGCAGCGTCATCTCATCTCGGCCGCCGACCTCACCCGCGACGACGCCGTCCTCATCCTCGACACCGCCGAGGAGATGGCCCGGGTCGCCGACCGGCCGATCAAGAAACTGCCGACCCTGCGCGGCCGTACCGTGGTCAACCTCTTCTTCGAGGACTCCACCCGCACCCGTATCTCCTTCGAGGCCGCCGAGAAGCGGCTGTCCGCGGACGTCATCAACTTCACCGCCAAGGGCTCCAGCGTCTCCAAGGGCGAGTCGCTGAAGGACACCGCGCAGACCCTGGAGGCCATGGGCGTGGACGCCGTGGTCATCCGCCACGGCGCTTCGGGGGCCCCGTACCGCCTGGCCACCTCCGGCTGGATCGACGCGCACGTCATCAACGCGGGCGACGGCACCCACCAGCACCCCACCCAGGCGCTGCTCGACGCCTTCACCATGCGCCGCCGCCTCGTCGGCCGGGACGCCGGGATCGGGCGGGACCTCTCCGGCCGCCGCATCACCATCGTCGGCGACGTCCTGCACAGCCGGGTCGCCCGCTCCAACGTCGACCTGCTGCACACCCTCGGCGCCGAGGTGACCCTCGTCGCCCCGCCCACCCTGCTCCCGGTCGGCATCGAGACCTGGCCCTGCGAGGTGGCGTACGACCTCGACTCCACGCTCACCAAGTCCGACGCGGTGATGATGCTGCGCGTGCAGCGCGAGCGGATGAACGCCGCGTTCTTCCCCACCGAGCGTGAGTACTCGCGCCGCTACGGCCTCGACGGCGAGCGCATGGCGCGCATGCCGGAGCACGCCGTCGTGATGCACCCCGGCCCCATGGTCCGCGGCATGGAGATCACCGCCGAGGTCGCCGACTCCGACCGCTGCACCGTGATCGAGCAGGTCTCCAACGGGGTCTCCATCCGGATGGCCGTCCTCTACCTGCTGCTGGGCGGCAACGAACCCGCCACGACCCACGCCCGTACCACCGAGGAGAAGTAAGAACCATGAGCAAGACCCTGATCCGTGGTGCGAAGGTACTCGGCGGCGAGCCGCAGGACGTGCTGATCGACGGCACCGTCGTCGAGGCGGTCGGCCCGGACCTGTCCGCCGGGGACACCGAGGGCGCCGAGGTCGTCGAGGCCGCCGGCAAGGTCCTCCTGCCGGGCCTGGTCGACCTGCACACGCACCTGCGCGAGCCCGGCCGCGAGGACTCCGAGACCGTGCTGACCGGCACCAGGTCGGCGGCGAGCGGCGGCTACACGGCCGTGTTCGCCATGGCCAACACCTTCCCGGTCGCCGACACGGCCGGTGTGGTCGAGCAGGTGTGGCGGCTCGGCAAGGAGCACGGCTACTGCGACGTGCGGCCCGTCGGCGCGGTCACCGTCGGCCTGGAGGGGCGCAAGCTCGCCGAACTGGGCGCCATGCACGAGTCCGCGGCCGGCGTCACCGTCTTCTCCGACGACGGCAAGTGCGTCCACGACGCCGTGATCATGCGGCGCGCGCTGGAGTACGTGAAGGCCTTCGGCGGGGTCGTCGCCCAGCACGCGCAGGAGCCGCGGCTGACCGAGGGCGCCCAGATGAACGAGGGCGTCGTCTCCGCCGAACTGGGACTCGGCGGCTGGCCGGCCGTCGCCGAGGAGTCGATCATCGCCCGGGACGTGCTGCTCGCCGAGCACGTCGGTTCCCGCGTCCACATCTGCCACCTGTCCACGGCCGGCAGCGTGGAGATCGTCCGCTGGGCCAAGTCGCGCGGCATCGACGTCACCGCCGAGGTCACCCCGCACCACCTCCTCCTCACCGAGGAGCTGGTCCGGTCGTACAACCCGGTCTACAAGGTCAACCCGCCGCTGCGCACCGAGCGCGACGTCATGGCGCTGCGCGAGGCGCTCGCCGACGGCACGATCGACATCGTCGCCACCGACCACGCGCCCCACCCGCACGAGGACAAGGACTGCGAGTGGGCCGCCGCCGCCATGGGCATGGTCGGCCTGGAGACCGCGCTGTCGGTGGTCCAGGAGACCATGGTCGACACGGGCCTGCTGGACTGGGCCGGCGTCGCCGACCGCATGTCCTTCAAACCCGCGCGGATCGGACGGGCCGAGGGCCACGGCCGCCCCGTCTCGGCAGGTGAGCCCGCCAACCTCACCCTCGTCGACACGGCATACCGTGGTCCCGTGGACCCCGCGGGCTTCGCCTCGCGCAGCCGCAACACCCCCTACGAGGGCCGTGAGCTGCCGGGCCGTGTGACGCACACCTGGCTCCGGGGCAAGGCCACGCTCGTCGACGGGAAGCTCACGTGACATCTGTAATCCTGCTGGCCGCCGAGAAGAAATCGGCGGAAGTGACCGACTGGGCCGCCCGGATCGGCTGGGTCCTCGGACTCGCCCTCTTCGTCGCGCTCGTCTACTGGCTGATGCGCGAGGGCTGGAAGTGGCGCGGCACCCTCCAGGGCGACCTGCCCGAGCTGCCTGCCGCGCCGGACGACCCCGGCCCGGCGAGACTGGGCATGAGCGGCCGCTACCACGGCTCGACCACCGCCGGTCAGTGGCTCGACCGCATCGTGGCGCACGGCCTGGGCACCCGCAGCCGGGCCGAGCTCACGCTCACCGACGCCGGACTGGACGTCGTACGCCCCGGAGCGGACGACTTCTTCATCCCGGCCGACGCGCTCCGCGGGGCCCGGCTCGACAAGGGCATCGCCGGCAAGGTCCTCACCGAGGGCGGACTGCTGGTGGTCACCTGGGCGCACGGCGAGCGGCTGATCGACTCCGGCTTCCGCTCCGACCGGGCGGCCGAGCACAACGAGTGGCTGGAAGCCCTCGACCACATGATCAACAAGACGGAAGGCGCACGATGACAACCTCCACCAGGGGAACCGGCACGGTTCCCGCCGTACTCGTCCTGGAGGACGGCCGGATCTTCCGCGGCCGCGCCTACGGGGCAGTGGGGGAGACCTTCGGCGAAGCGGTGTTCTCCACCGGCATGACCGGCTACCAGGAGACCCTCACCGACCCGTCCTACCACCGCCAGGTCGTCGTGATGACCGCCCCGCACGTCGGCAACACCGGCGTCAACGACGAGGACATGGAGTCCAGGAAGATCTGGGTCTCCGGCTACGTCGTCCGCGACCCCGCGCGCGTGCCCTCCAGCTGGCGCTCCCGCCGCACCCTGGACGACGAGCTGGCCGCCCAGGGCGTCGTCGGCATCTCCGGCATCGACACCCGCGCCCTCACCCGCCACCTGCGCGAGCGCGGCGCCATGCGCGTCGGCATCTTCAGCGGTCAGGCCGTCCAGGACGACGCCGCGCTGCTGGCCCGGGTCCAGGAGGCCCCCGAGATGGCCGGCGCCGACCTCTCCGCCGAGGTCGCCACCACCGAGGCGTACGTCGTCCCCGCGATCGGCGAGAAGAAGTTCACCGTCGCCGCCGTCGACCTCGGCATCAAGGGCATGACCCCGCACCGCATGGCCGAGCGCGGCATCGAGGTGCACGTCCTGCCCGCCACCGCCACCGTCGAGGACGTCTACGCCGTCAACCCGGACGGTGTCTTCTTCTCCAACGGCCCCGGCGACCCGTCCACCGCCGACCACCCGGTCTCCGTGATGCGGGGAGTCCTGGAGCGCGGCACCCCGCTCTTCGGCATCTGCTTCGGCAACCAGATCCTGGGCCGCGCGCTCGGCTTCGGCACCTTCAAGCTGAAGTACGGCCACCGCGGCATCAACCAGCCCGTGCAGGACCGTACGACCGGCAAGGTCGAGGTCACCGCGCACAACCACGGCTTCGCCGTCGACGCCCCGCTCGACAAGGTCTCCGACACCCCCTACGGCCGCGCCGAGGTCTCCCACGTCTGCCTCAACGACAACGTGGTGGAGGGCCTCCAGCTCCTCGACAAGCCGGCCTTCAGCGTCCAGTACCACCCCGAAGCGGCAGCGGGCCCGCACGACGCCGCCTACCTGTTCGACCGCTTCGTTTCCCTGATGGAGGGCCAGCGTGCCTAAGCGCACCGATATCCAGTCCGTCCTGGTCATCGGCTCCGGCCCGATCGTCATCGGCCAGGCCGCCGAGTTCGACTACTCCGGCACCCAGGCGTGCCGCGTCCTGAAGTCCGAGGGCCTGCGGGTCGTCCTGGTGAACTCCAACCCGGCGACGATCATGACCGACCCGGAGATCGCCGACGCCACCTACGTCGAACCGATCACCCCGGAGTTCGTCGAGAAGATCATCGCCAAGGAGCGCCCCGACGCGCTGCTGCCCACCCTGGGCGGCCAGACGGCCCTCAACACCGCGATCTCGCTGCACGGCAACGGCGTCCTGGAGAAGTACGGCGTCGAGCTGATCGGCGCCAACGTGGAGGCCATCAACAAGGGCGAGGACCGGGACCTCTTCAAGGAGGTCGTCGAGGAGGTCCGCAAGAAGATCGGCCACGGCGAGTCCGCCCGGTCCCACATCTGCCACTCCATGGACGACGTCCTCAAGGGCGTCGAGGAGCTCGGCGGCTACCCGGTCGTCGTCCGCCCCTCCTTCACCATGGGCGGCGCCGGCTCCGGCTTCGCCCACGACGAGGACGAGCTGCGCCGCATCGCCGGCCAGGGCCTCACCCTCTCGCCGACCACCGAGGTGCTCCTGGAGGAGTCCATCCTCGGCTGGAAGGAGTACGAGCTGGAGCTGATGCGCGACAAGAACGACAACGTCGTGGTCGTCTGCTCCATCGAGAACTTCGACCCCATGGGCGTCCACACCGGCGACTCGATCACCGTCGCGCCCGCCATGACACTGACCGACCGCGAGTACCAGGTGCTGCGCGACGTCGGCATCGCGATCATCCGCGAGGTCGGCGTCGACACCGGCGGCTGCAACATCCAGTTCGCGGTGAACCCCGAGGACGGCCGGGTCATCGTCATCGAGATGAACCCGCGCGTGTCGCGCTCCTCCGCGCTCGCCTCCAAGGCGACCGGCTTCCCGATCGCCAAGATCGCCGCCAAGCTCGCCGTCGGCTACACCCTCGACGAGATCCCGAACGACATCACCCAGGAGACCCCGGCCTCCTTCGAGCCGACGCTCGACTACGTGGTCGTGAAGGCCCCCCGGTTCGCCTTCGAGAAGTTCCCGAGCGCCGACTCCACCCTCACCACCACCATGAAGTCGGTCGGCGAGGCCATGGCCATCGGCCGCAACTTCACCGAGGCCTTCCAGAAGGCGCTGCGCTCGCTGGAGAAGAAGGGCAGCCAGTTCACCTTCGTCGGCGAGCCCGGCGACAAGGCCGAGCTGCTGCGCGAGGCGGTCCGCCCCACCGACGGCCGGATCAACGCCGTCATGGGCGCCATCCACGCGGGCGCCACCCCGCAGGAGGTCTTCGACGCCACGAAGATCGACCCCTGGTTCGTCGACCAGCTCTTCCTCATCAAGGAGATCGCCGACGAGCTGGCCGCCGCCCCCGAGCTGACCCGCGAACTGCTCGCCGACGCCAAGCGGCACGGCTTCTCCGACCAGCAGATCGGCGAGATCCGCGGCCTGCGCGAGGACGTCGTCCGCGAGGTGCGGCACGCGCTGGGCATCCGCCCGGTCTACAAGACCGTCGACACCTGCGCCGCCGAGTTCGCGGCCAGGACGCCGTACTTCTACTCCTCCTACGACGAGGAGACCGAGGTCGCGCCGCGCGAGAAGCCCGCGGTGATCATCCTGGGCTCCGGCCCGAACCGCATCGGCCAGGGCATCGAGTTCGACTACTCCTGCGTCCACGCCTCCTTCGCGCTCGGCGACGCCGGATACGAGACCGTGATGGTCAACTGCAACCCGGAGACCGTCTCCACCGACTACGACACCTCCGACCGGCTCTACTTCGAGCCGCTCACCCTGGAGGACGTCCTGGAGATCGTCCACGCCGAGCGGCAGGCCGGACCGGTCGCGGGCGTCGTCGTCCAGCTCGGCGGCCAGACCCCGCTCGGCCTGGCGCAGGCGCTGAAGGACAACGGCGTGCCGATCGTCGGCACCTCCCCGGAGGCCATCCACGCCGCCGAGGACCGCGGCGCCTTCGGCCGGGTCCTCAAGGAGGCCGGCCTGCCCGCCCCCAAGCACGGCACCGCCACCACCTTCGCCGAGGCCAAGGCCATCGCCGACGAGATCGGCTACCCGGTCCTGGTCCGGCCGTCCTACGTGCTCGGCGGCCGCGGCATGGAGATCGTCTACGACGAGAACCGGCTGGAGGCGTACATCGCCGAGTCGACCGAGATCGGCCCCTCCCGGCCGGTGCTCGTCGACCGCTTCCTCGACGACGCCATAGAGATCGACGTCGACGCCCTCTACGACGGCGAGGAGCTCTACCTCGGCGGTGTCATGGAGCACATCGAGGAGGCCGGCATCCACTCCGGCGACTCGGCGTGCGCCCTGCCCCCGATCACCCTCGGCGGTTTCGACATCAAGCGGCTGCGGGCCTCCACGGAGGCCATCGCGCGCGGTGTCGGGGTACGCGGTCTGATCAACATCCAGTTCGCGCTCTCCGGCGACATCCTCTACGTCCTGGAGGCCAACCCGCGCGCCTCGCGCACCGTCCCCTTCACCTCGAAGGCGACCGCGGTGCCGCTGGCGAAGGCCGCCGCGCGGATCTCGCTGGGCGCCACCGTCGCCGAGCTGCGCGCCGAGGGCCTGCTCCCGGCGAAGGGCGACGGCGGCACGCTCCCGCTGGACGCGCCGATCTCCGTCAAGGAGGCCGTGCTGCCCTGGTCCCGCTTCCGGGACATCCACGGCCGCGGTGTCGACACGGTGCTCGGCCCGGAGATGCGCTCCACCGGCGAGGTCATGGGCATCGACTCCGCCTTCGGCACGGCGTACGCCAAGTCGCAGTCCGGCGCCTACGGCCCGCTGCCGACCAAGGGACGCGCGTTCATCTCGGTCGCCAACCGGGACAAGCGCTCGATGATCTTCCCCGCGCGGGAACTGGTGGCGCACGGCTTCGAGCTGCTCGCCACCTCCGGCACCGCCGAGGTCCTCAAGCGCAACGGCATCAACGCCACCGTGGTGCGCAAGCAGTCCGAGGGCCCCGGCCCGAACGGCGAGCGGACCATCGTCCAGCTCATCCACGACGGCGAGGTCGACCTCATCGTCAACACCCCGTACGGCACCGGCGGCCGCCTCGACGGCTACGACATCCGCACGGCCGCCGTGGCCCGCTCCGTGCCGTGCCTGACGACGGTCCAGGCGCTCGCCGCCGCCGTCCAGGGCATCGACGCGCTCAACCGGGGCGACGTGGGCGTCCGCTCGCTCCAGGAACACGCGGAGCATCTGACCGCGGCCCGCGACTAGCAGCAGCCCCCAGGGGGACACCGGAAACGGTGTCCCCCTCTTCATGAGGACACCATGTACCAGATTCTCTTCACTCTGCTCTTCCGGCGGATGGACCCGGAGCGGGCCCACCACCTGGCCTTCGGCTGGATCCGCCGCGTCGCGCGGGTCCCCGTCCTGCGCACCTTCGTCGCCGCCGTGCTCGCGCCCCGCCACAGGGAACTGCGCACCGAGGCCCTCGGGCTGCGCCTGCACAGCCCCTTCGGGCTCGCCGCCGGCTTCGACAAGAACGCCGTCGGCATCGACGGCATGGCGATGCTCGGCTTCGACCACGTCGAGATCGGCACCGTCACCGGGGAGCCGCAGCCCGGCAACCCCAAGCAGCGGCTGTTCCGCCTGGTCGGCGACCGGGCGCTGATCAACCGCATGGGCTTCAACAACGACGGCTCGCTCGCCGTCGCCGCACGCCTGGCCTCCCGCACCCCCGTCTTCAGGACGGTCGTCGGCGTCAACATCGGCAAGACCAAGGCCGTCCCCGAGGACGAGGCCGTCGCCGACTACGTGAAGTCCGCCGAGCGGCTGGCACCGTACGCCGACTACCTGGTCGTCAACGTCTCCTCCCCGAACACCCCGGGACTGCGCGACCTCCAGGCCGTGGACCAGCTGCGCCCGCTGCTGGCCGCCGTCCGCGAGGCCGCCGACCGAGGCGTCCCGGCCCGCCGGGTGCCGCTGCTGGTGAAGATCGCCCCCGACCTCGCCGACGAGGACATCGACGCGGTCGCCGACCTCGCCGTCGAGCTCGGCCTGGACGGCATCATCGCCACCAACACCACCATCGCCCGCGCGGGGCTCGGCCTGACCTCCGACCCCGCGGCCGTCAAGGAGACCGGCGGACTGTCCGGCGCCCCCCTGAAGACGCGCTCCCTCGACGTGCTGCGCCGCCTCTACGCACGCGTGGGCGACCGGATCACCCTGGTCGGCGTCGGCGGCATCGAGAACGCCGAGGACGCCTGGCAGCGCATCCTGGCCGGTGCCACGCTGGTCCAGGGCTACAGCGCGTTCGTCTACAAGGGCCCCTTCTGGGGCCGCGCCATGCACAAGGGGCTCGCCGCGCGGCTGCGCACCAGCCCCTACGCCACGCTCGCCGACGCGGTGGGCGCCGACGTGAGGACCACGGCATGACAGGTCTGGAACCCTTCGGCGCGCGTCTGCGCCGCGCGATGGACGAGCGGGGCCCGCTGTGCGTGGGCATCGACCCGCATGCCTCCCTGCTCGCCGAGTGGGGCCTGAGCGACAGCGTGACGGGGCTGGAGCGGTTCAGCCGCACGGTCGTCGAGGCGGTCGCCGACCGGATCGCCGTGCTCAAGCCGCAGAGCGCCTTCTTCGAGCGCTTCGGCTCGCGCGGCATCGCCGTCCTGGAGAAGACGGTCCAGGAGGCGCGGGCGGCCGGGGCGCTGGTCGTCATGGACGCCAAGCGCGGTGACATCGGCTCCACCATGGCCGCCTACGCCGAGTCCTTCCTGCACAAGGACGCGCCTCTGTTCTCCGACGCGCTCACCGTCTCGCCGTACCTCGGTTACGGCTCGCTGAGCCCGGCCGTCGCGCTGGCCCGCGAGACCGGCACCGGACTGTTCGTGCTGGCGCTGACGTCCAATCCGGAGGGCGGCGAGGTGCAGCACGCGGTCCGCGCCGACGGGCGCACCATCGGCGCGACCATGCTCGGGCACCTGGCCCTGGAGAACGCCGGCGAGGAGCCGCTCGGGTCCTTCGGCGCGGTGGTCGGCGCCACGCTCGGCGACCTGTCCTCCTACGACCTGGACATGGGCGGCCCGATCCTCGCCCCCGGCATCGGCGCGCAAGGGGCCACGGCGGCCGACCTCCCGGCGGTGTTCGGGGGCGCGGTGCGCAACGTGGTGCCGAACGTCAGCCGGGGAGTGTTGCGCCACGGTCCCGACGCGGTCGCTCTGCGTGACGCCGCGGAGCGGTTCGCGGAGGAGATCCGGGCCGCCGTGACACGGGGGTGAGGGCGGCCGGCGGGAGATTGCGTGGTCGTCGCACTCTGAATACAGCCTCGATTACGCAACTTTTTGCCCCGAAATGTCCGACCTGGCGGAGGCTGACCTGGACTTTTCCGCAGTTCTCGCTGACTTCCGGCGGAGTTGGCCGCTAGTCTCCGACGGAGAGTGAACGGGCGAGCGTGTTGCCCGTGGCTCCCAGGTGTGGGGCGACTAGGTTCCTCACCGGTCCGTATCCGACAGTTCGACATCCGAGGTGACGTAGGCGTGGCTCTTCCGCCCCTTACCCCTGAACAGCGCGCAGCCGCGCTCGAAAAGGCCGCCGCGGCTCGCCGGGAGCGGGCCGAGGTCAAGAATCGACTCAAGCACTCCGGCGCCTCCCTGCACGAGGTCATCAAGCAGGGCCAGGAGAACGACGTCATCGGCAAGATGAAGGTCTCCGCCCTGCTCGAGTCCCTGCCGGGCGTGGGCAAGGTCCGTGCCAAGCAGATCATGGAGCGACTGGGCATCTCCGAGAGCCGCCGTGTGCGTGGTCTCGGGTCCAACCAGATCGCCTCCCTGGAGCGCGAGTTCGGCAGCACCGGCTCCTGAGTACCGGGCAGTCCGGGACCGGCGTCCCGGGCGCCCCGGGATTGCTGGAATAATCGCCGCATGGCTGCAACACCCCGGGGGACGTCCCCCGTACCCCCGGACGTACGTCCGCGGCTGACCGTGCTCTCCGGCCCCTCCGGGGTCGGCAAGAGCACGGTCGTCGCTCATATGCGCAAGGAACACCCCGAGGTCTGGCTCTCCGTCTCGGCGACGACCCGCAAGCCCCGTCCCGGTGAGCAGCACGGAGTCCACTACTTCTTCGTCACCGACGAGGAGATGGACAAGCTGATCGCCAACGGCGAGCTGCTGGAGTGGGCCGAGTTCGCGGGCAACCGCTACGGCACGCCCCGCGCGGCGGTGCTGGAACACCTGGAGGCGGGTGTGCCCGTGCTGCTGGAGATCGACCTCCAGGGTGCGCGGCAGGTCCGCGAGTCCATGGCCGAGGCCCAGCTGGTGTTCCTGGCTCCGCCCTCCTGGGAGGAGCTCGTGCGCAGGCTCACGGGCCGCGGCACCGAGTCGGCCGAGGTCATCGAGCGCCGGCTCGCCGCCGCCAGGACCGAACTGGCCGCCGAGCCGGAGTTCGACACCACCCTGGTCAACACCTCCGTCCAGGACGTCGCCCGCGAGCTGCTAGCCTTGGTGAACGTCGTGTGATCGTGAGCAGTCGCTCACCGGTCAGGCCGACAGAATCTTTCCCATCCATCGGAAGGTAGAGCGTGTCCTCTTCCATCTCCGCGCCCGAGGGCATCATCAACCCGCCGATCGACGAGCTCCTCGAGGCCACGGACTCGAAGTACAGCCTCGTGATCTACGCGGCCAAGCGGGCCCGCCAGATCAACGCGTACTACTCGCAGCTCGGCGAGGGCCTGCTCGAGTACGTCGGTCCCCTCGTCGACACCCACGTCCACGAGAAGCCGCTCTCGATCGCCCTGCGTGAGATCAACGCGGGACTGCTGACCTCCGAGGCCGTCGAAGGCCCCGGCCAGTAACCGGTCAGTACGTCGTATCAGCGGTTCGCAGCTGACTTTTCCACAGGCCCGGCAGCACGTTGCCGGGCCTGTGGTGTCTCATGGGTGCTGATCGCAACATTTCCGAGGTCCGGGGAGAGACGGTGGACAAGCCGAAGGTCGTTCTGGGGGTCAGTGGCGGCATCGCCGCGTACAAGGCCTGTGAGCTGCTCAGGCGGCTGACGGAGTCGGGCCACGACGTGCGGGTCGTCCCCACCGCCTCCGCGCTGCACTTCGTCGGCGCCGCCACCTGGTCCGCCCTCTCCGGCCATCCGGTCTCCACCGAGGTCTGGGACGACGTCCACGAGGTGCCGCACGTCCGCATCGGACAGCAGGCCGACCTGGTGGTCGTCGCCCCGGCCACGGCCGACACGCTCGCCAGGGCGGCCCACGGCCTGGCCGACGACCTGCTCACCAACACCCTGCTCACCGCCCGCTGCCCGGTGGTCTTCGCGCCCGCCATGCACACCGAGATGTGGGAGCACCCGGCCACCCAGGACAACGTGGCGACGCTGCGCGCACGGGGCGCCGTCGTCATCGAACCGGCCGTCGGCCGTCTCACCGGAGCCGACACCGGCAAGGGCCGGCTCCCCGACCCGGGTGAGATCTTCGAGGTCTGCCGCCGGGTACTGGCCCGCGGCGTCACCGACCCCGACCTCACGGGCCGCCACGTCGTCATCAGCGCCGGAGGCACCCGCGAGCCCCTCGACCCCGTCCGCTTCCTCGGCAACCGCTCCTCCGGCAAGCAGGGGTACGCCCTCGCCCGCACCGCCGCCGCCCGGGGCGCCCGCGTCACGCTGATCGCGGCCAACGCCGCGCTGCCCGACCCGGCGGGGGTGGACGTCGTCGCGGTGGGGACCGCGGTGGAGCTCCGAGAGGCCGTGCTGCGCGCCGCCCCCGACGCGGACGCGGTCGTCATGGCGGCGGCCGTCGCCGACTTCCGCCCGGCGGCCTACGCCACCGGGAAGATCAAGAAGAAGGAAGGCCAGGAGCCCGAGCCCGTCACCCTGGTGCGGAATCCGGACATCCTCGCCGAGATCTCCGGCGACCGGGCGCGGTCCGGACAGGTGATCGTGGGCTTCGCCGCCGAGACCGACGACGTGCTCGCCAACGGCCGCGCCAAGCTGAAGCGCAAGGGCTGCGATCTGCTCGTGGTCAACGAGGTGGGGGAGCACAAGACCTTCGGCCGGGACGAGAGCGAGGCCGTGGTACTGGGCGCCGACGGCAGCGAGACCCCCGTCCCGCACGGCCCCAAGGAGGCCCTGGCCGAAACCGTCTGGGACCTGGTGGCCGAACGCCTCGGATGAGTGGTTGATTCTCCCTCCGGCCCGCCGAAACCTCCCCACACCGGGGCGTGGCACCCCTGGCGAACCTCGCCCGGCCCGGAGAGAATGCCCGTGCCGCAGGTCACAGCACTCCGGTAGGCGAGACAGGGGGACCCGCGGCGGAGCGCGACCGATAAACTGTCCGACGGACGGCGCCCGGGTGCAGCCCCCGCCGTCCGCCCATGATCAGCCAGCAGCCGCTGCAACCCCAGGGAGCGTTGTGTCCCGTCGTCTGTTCACCTCGGAGTCCGTGACCGAGGGTCACCCCGACAAGATCGCTGACCAGATCAGCGACACCATCCTCGACGCGTTGCTCCGCGAGGACCCGGCGTCCCGGGTCGCCGTCGAGACCTTGATCACCACCGGCCTGGTGCACGTGGCCGGCGAGGTCACCACCAAGGCGTACGCGGACATCGCGACGCTGGTGCGCAACAAGATCCTGGAGATCGGCTACGACTCCTCGAAGAAGGGCTTCGACGGCGCTTCCTGCGGCGTCTCGGTGTCGATCGGCGCGCAGTCCCCGGACATCGCACAGGGCGTCGACACGGCGTACGAGTCCCGGGTCGAGGGTGCCGCCGCAGGTGGGGAAACGGACGAGCTGGACCGGCAGGGCGCCGGCGACCAGGGCCTGATGTTCGGCTACGCGACGGACGAGACGCCGACGCTGATGCCGCTGCCCGTCTTCCTCGCCCACCGCCTGTCCAAGCGCCTGTCCGACGTGCGCAAGAACGGGACCATCCCCTACCTGCGCCCGGACGGCAAGACCCAGGTCACCATCGAGTACGACGGCGACAAGGCGGTCCGTCTGGACACCGTGGTCGTCTCCTCCCAGCACGCCTCCGACATCGACCTGGAGTCGCTGCTCGCCCCCGACATCCGCGAGTTCGTCGTGGAGCCGGAGCTGAAGGCGCTCCTCGACGACGGCATCAAGCTCGACACCGAGAAGTACCGGCTGCTGGTCAACCCCACCGGCCGGTTCGAGATCGGCGGCCCGATGGGCGACGCCGGTCTCACCGGCCGGAAGATCATCATCGACACCTACGGCGGCATGGCCCGCCACGGCGGCGGCGCCTTCTCCGGCAAGGACCCCTCCAAGGTGGACCGCTCGGCCGCGTACGCGATGCGCTGGGTCGCCAAGAACGTGGTGGCGGCCGGCCTGGCCGCGCGCTGCGAGGTCCAGGTGGCGTACGCGATCGGCAAGGCGGAGCCCGTCGGTCTGTTCGTGGAGACGTTCGGCACGGCCAAGGTCGAGACCGAGAAGATCGAGCGGGCCATCGACGAGGTCTTCGACCTCCGCCCGGCCGCCATCATCCGCGACCTGGACCTGCTGCGCCCGATCTACGCCCAGACCGCCGCCTACGGCCACTTCGGCCGTGAGCTGCCCGACTTCACCTGGGAGCGCACCGACCGCGTCGACGCCCTGCGCAAGGCGGCGGGCCTGTAGGCACCGCCTCCGCGTCCGCCCGAGGCCCGGCGGCCCCTCGACGAGGGACCGCCGGGCCTCGGCACGTACGCAGCGCCGTGAACGTCGGTGCGCGCCGCGCGAATGGGCCCCGCGCTTGCGGTGCAGGTCCCGATCCCGCTGCCGGTTCCCGGACCCGGTGGGGCCGAGCGGGCCGGGGCAGCGGCGCCCTTCGGTCGTTCGGCCGGTACCCGAGCCGATCCCGGGCCCGGCGCCGCTGTCAGTCGCGTTTGGTAAGAATGCAGGCGTGAGCAGCGAGAACGGACGGCAGGACGGCGGCGCGGAGGGCGCGCCGCCCGAGCAGCTCGCGCTCATCCGGGAGAGCGTGCGCCAGGCCAAGGCCCCCCGGGCCAAACCGCGCACCTGGCGGGGCGCCGCGCTCGCCAAGGACCTGCCCGTCGCCCGGGTCCTGGTCGACAAGGGCGTGCTCCACCTCGACCGCTACTTCGACTACGCGGTGCCCGAGGAACTGGACGCCGACGCGCAGCCGGGCGTGCGGGTGCGGGTGCGGTTCGGCGCCGGCCGGCACCGGGTCCGCGAGGGCCGCCGCGAGGGCGGCGGCCTGATCGACGGGTTCCTCGTCGAGCGCCTCGCCGAATCCGACTACTCGGGGCCGCTGGCCGCGCTGGCCCAGGTCGTCTCGCCCGAGCGGGTGCTCGACGAGGAACTGCTGGGTCTCGCCCGCGCGGTCGCCGACCGGTACGCGGGCAGCCTCGCCGACGTCCTCCAGCTCGCCGTGCCGCCGCGCAACGCCCGCGCCGAGCAGCGTCCCTCGCCCGCGCCGCTGCCCCCGCCGCCGGCGCCCGTACCCGGCTCCTGGGAGCGGTACGAGCAGGGGCCGGCGTTCCTGGAGTCACTGGCCTCCGGAGGCGCCCCGCGCGCCGTGTGGAACGCGCTGCCCGGCCCGCAGTGGAGCGAGGAACTGGCCCGGGCCGTCGCGGCGACCCTGGCCTCCGGGCGCGGCGCGCTGGCCGTCCTGCCGGACGGACGGGCCGTGACCCGCGCCGACGCCGCGCTCACGGCGCTGCTGGGGGAGGGGCGGCACGCGGTCCTCACCGCCGACGCGGGACCGGAGAAGCGCTACGCCCAGTGGCTCGCGGTGCGGCGGGGATCCGTCCGGGCCGTCATCGGGACGCGGGCGGCGATGTTCGCGCCGGTACGGGACCTCGGACTGGTCGCGGTCTGGGACGACGGCGACGACAGCCACAGCGAGCAGCACGCCCCGCAGCCGCATGCCCGTGAGGTGCTGCTGCTGAGGGCCGCGCAGGACCGGTGCGCCTTCCTGCTGGGCGGCTGGAGCTGCACCGTGGAGGCCGCCCAGCTCGTGGACACCGGCTGGGCCCGTCCGCTGATCGCCACGAGGGAACGGGTACGGGCCGCCGCGCCGCTGGTGCGGACCGTGGGCGACCAGGATCTCGCCCGGGACGAGGCCGCCCGCGCGGCGCGGCTGCCGACGCTCGCCTGGCAGGCCGTCCGGGAGGGCCTGCGGCACGGACCGGTGCTGGTGCAGGTCCCCCGGAGGGGGTACGTGCCGCGGATGGCGTGCGCCCACTGCCGGGCCCCGGCGCGCTGCCGGCACTGCTCCGGGCCGCTGGAGGCCCAGGGCTCCGGCGATCTGCGGTGCGGTTGGTGCGGGCGTGAGGAGAGCGGCTGGCACTGTCCCGAGTGCGGCGGGTTCCGGCTGCGGGCCCAGGTCGTGGGGGCGCGGCGGACCGCCGAGGAGCTGGGCCGGGCCTTCCCCGCGGTTCCGGTACGGACCTCGGGGCGCGAGCACGTCCTGGACACGGTGCCGGGGACGCCCGCGCTGGTGGTGAGCACGCCGGGCGCGGAACCGGTGGCCGAGGGCGGGTACGCGGCGGCGCTGCTGCTGGACGGCTGGGCCATGCTGGGCCGGCCCGACCTGCGCTCCGACGAGGACGCGTTGCGCCGCTGGATCGGCGCGGCGGCGCTGGTGCGCCCCCAGCCGGCGGGCGGCACGGTGGTGGTGGTCGCGGAGCCGACGCTGCGGCCGGTGCAGGCCCTGGTGCGGTGGGACCCGGTCGGGCACGCGGTGCGGGAGCTGGCGGAACGGGGCGAACTGGGCTTCCCGCCGGTGTCGCGGATGGCGGCGGTCTCCGGGCCGGGCGAGGCGGTGGCCGCGTTCCTCCGCGCGGTGGACCTGCCGCCCCGGGCGGAGATCCTGGGCCCGGTGCCGCTGCCGGTCACCGCGCCCGGCCGGCCACGGCGCCCGGGCGCACCCCCGCCCGGGGAGCACTGGGACCGGGCACTGGTCCGCGTACCGCCCGGCCACGGCGCCGCGCTGGCCGCGGCCCTGAAGGCCGCCCAGGCGGCACGCATGGCCCGGGGCGGGAATGACCCCGTGTGGGTCCGGATCGATCCGCTGGACATCGGCTGACCGGCCGGATCGGACTGGGCCGGGCCGGTCAGGCCGGGCCGTGGTGGGTGGACGTGCCGCGCCCTCCCGGGGCGGTCGTCCGGGAGGGCGCGGCGGGAGGGGCGGGTCAGCCGTTGCGCGGGGCGGGGAAGACCGTGGGTCGGGGCTCCTCGCGCAGGGACGGGCTGCCGGCGGTGGGCTGGGTCGGCATGGAGCGCGCCGCGGGAACCGTGGGCACGGTGGAGACGCCCGCGCCCACGTTGACCGTGCGGGTGCCCGACGACTCCGGCGTCCGCTCGGCCTCGGCGGTGGAGGCGGCCGGTGTACGGTCGGCCGCGCGGCGGGCGCCGTAGCGGCGGTGCACCGCCTGCTTGGTGACCCCGAGCGCGGAGCCCACCGCGTCCCACGAGAAGCCGAGCGAGCGGTCGAAGTCCACGGCCGCCGTGACCAGGGTCTCGACACTGTCCCGCAGCTCCTGGGCGAGACGGACCGTCGGGGCGGGGGCACGTCCGTAGACGACGAAGCCCGTGGAGGGGCCGGAGCGGCGCGGGCGGTAGACGTTGCCCAGCTGGGCGGTGAGCGTGCGCAGTGCGTCCACCTGCCGCCGGACCCGCTCGATGTCCCGCACCAGCAAGTGCAGGCTGGCCCGAGCCTGGGCGTCGTGGGTTGCGTGGTCGGCCATGAACAAGCCTCTCGAACCGGCGTTGAAAGGAATGAGCCCGTTGCCGGGCCCGAGGTCAACTCTTTCTTGACCAACGCGTGGACGCTCCGCTGGTCACGGGGAGGGGGCGCGGCGGCATATGCGTACGCCCCTGCGGGGGTGTGCCTCGGCCTTCGGTCCCAGAGTGTTCTCCCGCTCGCGCACCGCCCGTTTCCGGTGGGCCGGGAGGCGGGCGTCTGCCGTGGGGCTGCCCGTCGCCGGCGGCCGTCCCCGTGAGGCGGGCGCGGGCCCGGACCATAGACTGGTGCGCTGCCCAGCCGTTCCCGCCCGAGAGGCCCCACGCACCCCATGAAGCTCGTCTTCGCCGGTACCCCCGAGGTCGCCGTTCCCGCACTGGACGCTCTTCTCGCCTCCGGGCGGCACGAGGTGGCCGCCGTCGTCACACGGCCCGACGCGCCCGCCGGGCGGGGACGCAGGCTGGTCGCCTCTCCCGTCGCCGACCGTGCCGAGGAGGCCGGGATCGAGGTGCTGAAGCCCGCCAAGCCCCGGGACCCCGACTTCCTGGAGCGGCTCAGGGAGATCGCGCCGGACTGCTGCCCCGTCGTCGCCTACGGCGCCCTCCTGCCGAGGGCCGCCCTCGACATCCCCGCCCGGGGCTGGGTCAACCTGCACTTCTCACTGCTGCCCGCCTGGCGCGGCGCCGCACCCGTGCAGCACGCCATCATGGCCGGCGACGAGATCACCGGCGCCGCCACCTTCCTCATCGAGGAGGGCCTCGACTCCGGGCCCGTCTACGGCACCGTCACCGAGGAGATCCGCCCCACCGACACCAGCGGCGACCTGCTCACCCGGCTCGCCTTCGCCGGCGCCGGCCTGCTCGCCGCGACCATGGACGGCATCGAGGACGGCGCCCTGAAGGCCGTGCCGCAGCCCGCCGACGGCATCAGCCTCGCCCCCAAGGTCACCGTCGAGGACGCCCGCGTCGACTGGCACACCCCGGCGCTGCGCGTCGACCGCGTGGTGCGCGGCTGCACTCCCGCGCCCGGCGCCTGGACCACCTTCCGGGGCGAGCGCCTGAAGATCGTGCAGGCCGTCCCCGTACCGGACCTGACCGGCCTCGCGCCCGGACAGCTGTCCGCCGGCAAGAACAACGTGTACGTGGGCACCGCCTCGTACGCCGTGGAGCTGCTGTGGGTGCAGGCTCAGGGCAAGAAGCCGATGCGGGCGGCGGACTGGGCCCGCGGGGTGCGCATCGGTGCGGGGGAGACCGTCGGCGCCTGACGCCCCCGGGACCTCCAGGACGTAGGGTGGAGCGCGCACTTCACCCCACATCCGGAGCACCTTTTTCGTGAGCGACCAGCCCCGTCGGCCCCGCAAGCCCGCCAAGCCCTACCGCCGGCCCAAGAAGGACCCCGTCCGCGTCCTCGCCTTCGAGGCCCTGCGGGCCGTGGACGAGCGGGACGCCTACGCCAACCTCGTCCTGCCCCCGCTGCTGCGCAAGGCGCGCGAGGACGACGACTTCGACGCGAGGGACGCGGCCCTCGCCACCGAGCTGGTGTACGGCACCCTGCGCCGGCAGGGCACCTACGACGCGGTCATCGCGGCCTGTGTCGACCGGCCGCTGCGCGAGGTGGACCCGCCGGTGCTGGACGTGCTGAGCCTCGGCGCGCACCAGCTGCTGGGGACGCGGATCCCGACGCACGCCGCCGTGTCCGCGTCCGTCGAACTGGCCCGGGTGGTGCTCGGCGACGGGCGGGCCAAGTTCGTCAACGCCGTGCTGCGCAAGATCGCGCAGGACGACCTCGACGGCTGGCTGGAGCGGGTCGCCCCGCCGTACGACGAGGACCCCGAGGACCACCTCGCCGTCGTGCACTCGCACCCCCGCTGGGTGGTCTCCGCGCTGTGGGACTCCCTCGGCGGCGGACGGGACGGCATCGAGGAGCTGCTGCGGGCCGACAACGAACGCCCCGAGGTGACCCTGGTCGCCCGCCCCGGCCGGGCCACCACCGACGAGCTGCTCGACGAGGACGCCGCCGTCCCCGGCCGCTGGTCGCCGCACGCCGTGCGGCTGGCGGAGGGCGGCGAACCGGGCGCCATCACGGCGGTCGCCGACGGCCGCGCCGGCGTCCAGGACGAGGGCAGCCAGCTGGTCGCCCTCGCGCTCGCCAATGCCCCCGTCGAGGGCCGTGACCGGATGTGGCTGGACGGCTGCGCCGGGCCCGGCGGGAAGGCCGCGCTGCTCGGGGCGCTCGCCGCCGAGCGCGGCGCCGTGCTGCTCGCCTCCGAGAAACAGCCGCACCGGGCCGGACTCGTGGCCAAGGCGCTCGCCGGGAACCCCGGCCCGTACCAGGTGGTCGCCGCCGACGGGACGCGCCCGCCGTGGCGGCCCGGCAGCTTCGACCGGGTGCTGGTCGACGTGCCGTGCACCGGCCTCGGCGCCCTGCGCCGCCGCCCCGAGGCACGCTGGCGGCGCCGCCCGGAGGACCTGGACGGCTTCGCGCCCCTCCAGCGCGGGCTGCTGCGCACCGCGCTGGAGTCCGTACGCGCCGGCGGTGTCGTCGGCTACGCCACCTGCTCGCCGCACCTCGCCGAGACCCGCGCCGTGGTCGCCGACCTCCTCAAGCAGTTCCCGGAGGCCGACCTCATCGACGCCCGCCCCCTGCTCCCCGGCGTCCCGGACCTCGGTGAGGGCCCCGACATACAGCTGTGGCCCCATCTGCACGGCACCGACGCGATGTACCTGGCCCTCATCCGCCGCACCGGCTGACCGGCCGCTCCCGCCGCCCACCGAGGGTGTGTCCGGCCACCGGTGACGCGTCCTCGGCGGGTCCGGTGCGGCGGGGGGAGCCCGTGCGGGGCACGGGGAGGCCGCCGGGGGCATCCGCAGGTGCCGGACCGGCCGCCCGTGACCGGGACGACGGCCCGTGTGCCCGTCCGCGGCCCGGCGTCGTGCCGCATCCGGTGCGGCAGGGCCGATGAACATGCCCGCCGTGAGCCGCGGACGCGGGCCCGGTGGGCCTCGCGGCCCGCGACACCTGTGTCCGTGCGTGGCCCGGCGTCGTGCCGCATTCGTTGGGGTAGGGCCGCTGAACGTGCCTGCCGTGAGCCGCGGACGCCTGCCCGGTGGGCTTCGCCGTCCGCGGCACCGGTGGTTCGGGCGTGCGGCAGGTGTCCGTGCGTGGTCCGGCGTCGTGCCGTATTCGGTGGGGCAGGACCGGTGAACGTGCCCGGCGTGAGCTGCGGACGCCTGCCCGGTGGGCTTCGCCGTCCGCGGCACCGGTGGTTCGGGCGGGCGGCAGGTGTCCGTGCGTGGTCCGGCGTCGTGCCGTATTCGGTGGGGCAGGGCCGGTGAACGTGCCTGCCGTGAGCTGCGGACGCCGGTTCTGTGGGCTTCGCCGTCCGCGGCACCTGTGGTCCGGGCCGGTGGTGAAGGCTCCGTGTTCCGTGTCCTGTGCGGGCTGTGAGGCCGGGACGGCGGGTGTCACGGCGGTGCCTGTGGGGGCGGGGCCGGTCACGGGGACCGTCCGCCGCCCGGGGAGTCGGTCCGCGCACCGGCACCGCTGCACGCAACCCCCGGCGGGCATGGCAGTCTTGGGCCATGGCCCCGCAGATCAACCCCAGCATCCTGTCCGCCGACTTCGCCCGCCTCGCGGACGAGGCGAAGGCGGTCGAGGGAGCCGACTGGCTCCACGTCGACGTCATGGACAACCATTTCGTCCCCAACCTCACGCTCGGCGTGCCGGTCGTGGAGTCGCTGGCCCGCGCGACGGACACGCCGCTGGACTGCCATCTGATGATCGAGGCCCCGGACCGCTGGGCGCCCCAGTACGTGGAGGCGGGGGCCGGTTCCGTCACCTTCCACGTCGAGGCCGCCGCCGCGCCCGTACGGCTCGCGCGCGAGATCCGCGCCAAGGGCGCCCGCGCCTCCATGGCGCTGAAGCCCGCCACCCCCGTCGAGCCGTACGAGGATCTGCTCCCCGAGCTCGACATGCTGCTGATCATGACGGTTGAGCCCGGCTTCGGTGGGCAGGCGTTCCTCGACATCATGCTGCCGAAGATCCGCCGCACCCGTGAGCTGATCGACCGGCACGGTCTGGAGCTCTGGCTCCAGGTCGACGGCGGAGTCTCGGCCTCCACCATCGAGCGGTGCGCGGACGCCGGCGCCGACGTCTTCGTCGCGGGTTCCGCCGTGTACGGGGCATCGGACCCGGCCGAGGCGGTACGTGCACTGCGCAACCAGGCGGAGGCCGCGACGGCCAAGGCATCGTGGGCATGCGACCACTGAGCGTCAGGAACGTGAACGGCGCCCGGCAGGGCTGATCGACCGCGCCGGATCTGCAAGGATGAACGGCGAATCCAGAGTGTGAACAGCAGTGAGGAGATCGCCGTGTCGGGTATGTCGGCGGGCCGGTCAGCCATGCGGATGGGACCCGCTGAGCTGGTGCAGGCGGCGGCCATGGCCCGCCGCTTCTACCTCGAGGGCAAATCCAAGATCCAGATCGCCGAGGAGTTCGGCGTCAGCCGCTTCAAGGTGGCCCGGGTCCTGGAGACCGCCCTCGAACGGGATCTCGTGCGGATCGAGATCCGCGTGCCGGCCGAACTGGACGCCGAGCGCTCCGACGCGCTCCGCGCCCGCTACGGCCTCAGGCACGCCGTCGTGGTCGAGTCCCCGGCCGAGGCCGAGGAGACACCCGACCCCGAGAACCTGGGAGAGGTGGCCGCCGACCTGCTCGGCGAGCTGGTCAACGAAGGGGATGTGCTGGGGCTGGCCTGGGGCCGGTCCACCATCCACATGGCGGCGGCCCTGGACCGGCTGCCGCCCTGCACGGTCGTGCAGCTCACGGGCGTGTACGACGCCGGGACCGCCGAACGCGGCTCGGTGGAGGCCGTGCGGCGCGCCGCGCAGGTGTCGGGCGGCGACGCCCACCCCATCTACGCGCCGATGCTGCTGCCGGACGCGGCCACCGCTCAGGCGCTGCGCCACCAGACCGGGATCGCGCGGGCCTTCGAGTACTTCGACAAGGTCACCGTCGCCTGTGTCTCCATCGGTTCCTGGGAGCCGGGCATCTCGACGGTGCACGACATGCTCAGCGACGAGGAGCGGGCGCACTACGCCTCCCTCGGTGTCGCCGCGGAGATGTCCGCGCACCTCTTCGACGCCGAGGGCCGCCGGGTCGGCCGGGACCTCGGGGAGCGGTGCATCACGGTCAAGGCGGACCAGCTGCGCCGGGTGCCGGAGGTCGTCGCGATCGCCGGCGGACAGCGCAAGGGGCCCGCGATCGACGCCGTACTGCGCTCCGGTCTGGTCACCAGCCTGGTGACGGACACCTCGGCCGCGGACTATCTGATGACGGCGGGCCCGGCCCCGCGGTCCGCTCTCAACCGGGCGGACCCGGACGGCGGGTGACACGGCGGGGCGGGCCCTGCGGCACCGTCCGCACGCTGCCGCGGCGGGCCCCGCCCCCCGCCCGCCCACATCCTTGGAGGATCCTCCGAGCAGGGCTCCGACCGGCTTGGACGATGCGACCGGGGAGGCTGTCAGGGTCGTCATGGGAGAATGAAGTACGTGCTCTTCCCCCTGGCTGACCTGTCCGGGGGCCACCTCTGATCGACTGGGATGTGCAGCACGTGCGTTTCCTCAACGACATCCAGCCCGCCTACGACCTGACGTACGACGACGTCTTCATGGTGCCGCGCCGCTCCGCGGTCGGCTCGCGGCAGGGCGTGGACCTCAGCTCCCCGGACGGCACGGGCACCACCATCCCGCTCGTCGTCGCCAACATGACGGCCATCGCCGGACGCCGCATGGCCGAGACCGTGGCCCGGCGCGGCGGACTGGTGGTCATCCCGCAGGACATCCCGATCGAGGTCGTCGCCGAGGTGGTCTCCTGGGTGAAGGGCCGCCACCTGGTCCTGGACACCCCCATCGTGCTGGCGCCGCACCAGACCGTCGCCGACGCGCTCGCCCTGTTGCCCAAGCGCGCGCACAACGCGGGCGTCGTCGTCGACGACGGGCACCGGCCGGTCGGCGTGGTCACCGACACCGACCTGTCCGGAGTGGACCGCTTCACCCAGCTCGAGGAGGTCATGTCCAAGGACCTCATCCTCATCGACGCCGACATGGACCCGCGCGAGGCCTTCAACACCCTCGACGGCGCCAACCGCCGCTACGCGCCCGCCGTGGACCGGGACGGCCGCCTGGCCGGCATCCTCACCCGCAAGGGCGCCCTGCGCGCCACCCTCTACACCCCGGCCACCGACGCGCGGGGCAGGCTCCGCATAGCCGCCGCCGTCGGCATCAACGGCGATGTGGCCGGCAAGGCCAAGCAGCTCCTGGAGGCGGGCGTGGACACGCTCGTCATCGACACCGCCCACGGTCACCAGGAGTCGATGATCAACGCGGTGAAGCTGGTGCGCGGCCTCGACCCGCAGGTGCCGGTCGTCGCGGGCAACATCGTCTCCGCCGAGGGCGTGCGCGACCTGATCGACGCGGGCGCCGACATCATCAAGGTCGGCGTGGGCCCCGGCGCCATGTGCACCACCCGCATGATGACCGGCGTCGGCCGGCCCCAGTTCTCCGCCGTCCTGGAATGCGCCGCCGAGGCGAAGAAGTACGGCAAGCACGTGTGGGCCGACGGCGGCGTCCGCCACCCGCGCGACGTCGCGATGGCGCTCGCGGCCGGCGCGTCCAACGTGATGATCGGCTCCTGGTTCGCCGGAACCTACGAGTCCCCGGGCGACCTCCAGCACGATGCGAACGGCCGCCCCTACAAGGAGTCCTTCGGCATGGCCTCCGCGCGTGCCGTGCGCAACCGCACCGCCGAGGAGTCCGCCTACGACCGTGCCCGCAAGGCGCTGTTCGAGGAGGGCATCTCCACCTCCCGCATGTTCCTCGACCCGGCCTCCCCCGGGGTCGAGGACCTGATCGACTCGATCATCGCGGGCGTCCGCTCCTCCTGCACCTACGCCGGTGCCGCCTCGCTGGAGGAGTTCGCCGAGAAGGCCGTCGTCGGCATCCAGAGCGCCGCCGGCTACGCCGAGGGCAAGCCGCTGCACGCCAGCTGGAACTGACGGCCCCCTCCGGGACGGGGCGGGTGTGCGACGGGCCACAGCGCCGGCGCAACGAACACCCGCCTCACCTCGGGGAACGCAATGATCTTGCGGGGGTGCGCAAGGTTGCTGCATTTCAGCAGCAACGGAGAACCTCGTAGGGTTACGCGCTGTACGTGGTGCGGCGGGACCCCCGCTCGACGGGTCCCGGCTGTCGCGGGACGCCGTCGGTCCCCTGCCGCGCGAGACCGGCAGCGACGAAGGAGTCAGCGCGTGCTCGACCAAGGCGCACCCCCGCACGACGGCGGTCCCGCCGCCCCGCAGCCCCCGGGCATCGGTGCCCGCCTCATGCGCCGCAAGCCCGTGGAACGCCTGGTCGCCGAGGGTGGCCAGGGCGAGGGCGGCTCCCTGCGCCGGTCCCTCGGACTGTGGCAGCTGACCATGATCAGCATCGGCGCCACCCTCGGCACCGGTATCTTCGTCGTCCTCGGCGAGGCCGTCCCCAAGGCCGGCCCGGCCGTCACGCTGTCCTTCGTCATCGCCGGTCTGACGGCCCTCTTCTCCGCCCTCTCCTACGCCGAGCTGGCCGGCACCATCCCGGTCTCCGGCTCCTCCTACTCGTATGCGTACGCAACGATGGGCGAACTGATCGCCTGGGTCTGCGGCTGGTGCCTGATGCTGGAGTACGGCGTCTCGGTCGCCGCCGTCGCCGTCGGCTGGGGCGAATACCTCAACGAACTGCTCGACGGCACCATCGGCGTCACCATCCCGGCCGCGCTGTCCGCCCCGCCCGGCGACGGCGGCGTCTTCAACCTGCCCGCGCTGATCGTCGTCCTGCTCGCCATGGCGTTCCTGATGGGCGGCGCCCGCGAGTCCGCGCGCGCCAACACGGTCATGGTCATCGTGAAGGTCGGCGCCCTGGTGCTGTTCTGCGCCATCGGCGTCCAGGGCTTCCGCTCCGGCAACTACGAGAACTTCATGCCGCTCGGCATGGCCGGCGTCAGCGCCGCCGGGGCCACGCTCTTCTTCTCGTACATCGGCTTCGACGCCGCCTCCACCGCCGGCGAGGAGGCGAAGAACGCCCAGCGCGACCTCCCCCGCGCGATCCTGCTGTCACTCGCCATCATCACCGCGCTGTACGTCCTGGTCGCCGCCGTCGCCGTGGGCGCCAAGCCCTGGCAGCAGTTCACCGACTCCGAGGCCTCGCTCGCCCAGATCATGAGCGACGTCACCGGCCAGACCTTCTGGGGCACCCTGCTCGCGTTCTGCGCCGTCATCGCCATCGCGAGCGTCGTGCTCACCGTGCTCTACGGCCAGACCCGCATCCTCTTCGCCATGTCCCGCGACGGGCTCGTGCCCAAGGCGTTCGGCAAGGTCAGCCCGAAGACCGGCACGCCCCGCGTCAACACCCTGATCGTCTCGCTCTTCTGCGGTGTCCTGGCCGCCGCCGTCCCGCTCGGCCAGCTCGCCGACGCCACCAGCATCGGCACCCTGTTCGCCTTCGCGCTGGTCAACGTGGCCGTCGTGGTGCTGCGCCGGACCCGCCCCGACATGCCCCGCACCTTCCGGGTACCGCTGTCCCCGGTGCTGCCCGCCGTCGGCTTCGCCTTCTGCCTGTGGATGATGGGCAGCCTGTCCACCGTCACCTGGGTGGTCTTCGGTGTCTGGATGGCCGCCGGGCTCGTGTTCTACTTCCTGTACGGCCACCGCCGCTCCCGGCTCGCCGCACCGGCCCCGTCAGAAGCATAAGAAGCGTCAGAAGCATAAGAAGCAGCAGAAGCATCAGAAGCGAAGTGAACCACCCGCAGTGCTGAACGATCTCGACGAACGCATCGTGCACGCCCTCGCCGAGGACGCCCGCCGCTCCTACGCGGACATCGGCCAGCTCGTCGGCCTGTCCGCCCCCGCCGTGAAACGGCGGGTGGACCGGCTGCGCGCCACCGGGGCCATCACCGGATTCACGGTACGGGTGGACCCCGCGGCCCTCGGCTGGGAGACGGAGGGGTTCGTCGAGATCTACTGCCGCAGCAACACCTCCCCGGAGACCATCCAGCGGGGCCTGGAGCGCTACCAGGAGGTCGTGTCCGCCTCCACCGTCACCGGTGACGCGGACGCGGTCGCCCAGGTCTTCGCCTCGGACATGCGCCACTTCGAGCGGGTCCTGGAACGCATCGCGGGCGAGCCGTTCGTCGAGCGGACCAAGTCCGTGCTGGTGCTGTCCCCGCTGCTGCGGCGGTTCTCGTCGGGATCGCCTGCCTGAGAGGTCCGGATCGCCTGACCGAGAGGCCGCGGGCGCCGTAGTATCGGTGTCATGACCTGGCGACATTGATCCACCAGCCGCGCCTCCCGAGGGCCGCCTCGGGCGCCGTACGTCCACCACGTCCGGTGTCCGAACCGCCCTTTCGGGAAGGCCTCATGACTCTCACGCCCACGCGTGCCGCAGACGTCCGCGTGCGACGGCTGACGACCACGCTGTACGGCTACTCGTTCCTCGAAGACTTCATCCTGCTGTACCCGGTGTACGCGCTGCTGTTCAGCGACACCGGACTGTCCGTCTGGCAGATCTCCTCCCTGTTCGCCCTCTGGTCCATCACCGCCGTGGTCCTCGAAGTGCCCTCCGGTGCCTGGGCCGACGCCGTCTCCCGCAGGCTGCTGCTGTGGCTCGGCCCGCTGCTCACCGCCGCCGGCTTCGCCCTGTGGGTGCTGATGCCGTCGTACGGCGCCTTCGCGGTCGGCTTCGTGCTGTGGGGCATCGGCGGCGCCCTCGGCTCCGGTGCGCTGGAGGCGCTGGTCTACGACGAGCTGGAGCGGCTCGACGCGGCCGGTTCCTACGCCCGGATCATGGGCCGGGCCCGTGCGGCCGGACTGGTCGCCGTGATGGCGGCGATGGGACTGGCCGGTCCGGTGTTCGCCCGCGGCGGCCACACCGCCGTCGGCGCGGCCAGCGTGCTGGCGTGCCTGCTGACGGCCGCCGTGGCGCTCCGGTTCCCCGAGCACCGTTCCCCGGCGGCCGGTCACGACGGCTGGACCGGCGCCCTGCGAGCCGGTCTCGCCGAGGCGCGCGCCGACCGGTCCGTCCGAGGGGCGCTGCTGCTGGTTCCGGCGGTGAGCGCCGTGTGGGGCGCGTTGGACGAGTACACGCCGCTGCTGGTGCGGGGGACCGGTGTCGCCGACGGGACGGTGCCCTCTCTGCTGCTGCTGATCTGGGCGGGGGCCACCGTCGGAAGCCTGCTGGCGGGGGAGGGGGAGCGGCTGGGGCCCGGGACGCGGGGTCTCGCCGCCCTGCTGGCCGGCGCCGGACTCGCGCTGGCGGCCGGCGCGATCGACGGCAGCCCCTGGGGGCTGTTCCTCGTCGCCGTCGCCTTCGGCGGCTTCCAGGCGGCGACCGTGCTGGCCGACGCCCGGCTCCAGCGGCGCATCCGGGACTCCGGGCGGGCCACGCTCACCTCGGTCGCGGGGCTGGGTACGGAACTGGCGACGGTCGCGACCTTCGGCGCCTACGCGCTGATCGCCTCGGGCCACGCCCACAGCACGGTCTTCGCGGTGCTCGCGGTGCCGTACCTGGCGACGGCGGCGCTCCTGCTGGCTGGAACGGTGAGGTCACGGCGGTGACGTGCCGGCGGGGGTGCGCGTAGCGCCTGATGCCCTCCGCCCTCCGCGGGCAGTCGCGCCCCCCCAGAGGGGGTACCCCCAGGGCGGCACGGGTGGGCGGTGGGGGCACCTCCCGCTCGAGCGAAGCCGAGAGTGGGGGAGGCACCCCGCAAGCGCCGGGCTGCGCGAACACCCCCCGGCCCGCACCCACGCCGGGTGCCCGTGGGGAAGCCCCACCGCGACCCCCGCCCACAGCCTCGTGCAACGAATCGCCGCCCACCCCCACCCGCACGCAACAAACCGCTCACCGGCGCGCAACGGCTCCTCCTTGTCCCCCCGAGCCGCCCGACCGTACCGTCTATCTGGCCCCCGAAACCCCCGCGTACCGGTGAGGAACACGCATGCGCACCGCCCTGCTCCAGAGCTCCGGACGGCCCGGATCCGTCGCCGAGAACCTCAAGGTCCTCGACGAGGCCGCCGGCCGTGCCGCCGCCGCGGGCGCCGGGCTGCTCGTCACCTCGGAGCTGTTCCTGACCGGGTACGCGATCGGCGACGACCTCGGCCGGCTCGCCGAGACCGCCGACGGCGACGCGGCCGACGCGATCGCGGACACCGCCGGCCGGCACGGCCTCGCCCTCGCCTACGGCTACCCCGAACGCGACGGCGACACCGTCTACAACTCCCTCCAGCTCGTCGCCGCCGACGGCACCCGCCTCGCGAACTACCGCAAGACCCACCTCTACGGCGGCTTCGAGCGGGACCACTTCACCCCGGGAGACCGGAGCGTCGTACAGGCCGGGCTCGACGGCCTCACCGTCGGCCTGGTCATCTGCTACGACGTCGAGTTCCCGGAGAACGTGCGCGCCCACGCACTGGCCGGCACCGACCTCCTCCTGGTGCCCACGGCACTGGCGCACCCGTTCCAGTTCGTCGCCGAGTCCGTCGTACCGGTCCGGGCGTTCGAGAACCAGATGTACATCGCGTACGTCAACCGGGTCGGCCAGGAGGGCGAGTTCGAGTTCGTGGGCCGGTCCACGCTCGCCGGCCCCGACGGAGTCGCCCGCGCCCGCGCCGGCCACAGCGAGGAACTCGTCGTCGCCGACGCCGACCCCGTCCTCCTCGCCGCGTCCCGGGAGGACAACCCGTACCTGCGGGACCGCCGCCCCGGCCTCTACGGGTCCCTCGCCTGAACCTCCCCCCGCTCCGCCCCCGTTCCACCCCCGCAAGGAGTCCGTACCCGATGACGTCCACGGTGCCCAACGCCGTCGAGCACACCGACGAGCAGCAGCCGCCGATCACCATGTTCGGCCCGGACTTCCCCTACGCGTACGACGACTTCCTCGCCCACCCGGCGGGCCTCGGTCAGATACCGGCGACCGAGCACGGCACCGAGGTCGCCGTCATCGGCGGCGGTCTGTCCGGCATCGTCGCCGCGTACGAGCTGATGAAGATGGGGCTCAAGCCGGTCGTCTACGAGGCCGACCGGATCGGCGGGCGGCTGCGGACCGTGGGGTTCGAGGGCTGTGACCCGTCCCTGACCGCCGAGATGGGCGCGATGCGTTTCCCGCCGTCCTCCACGGCGCTGCAGCACTACATCGACCTGGTGGGGCTCGAGACCCGTCCCTTCCCCAACCCCCTCTCCGAGGCGACACCCTCGACCGTGGTCGACCTCAAGGGCGAGTCGCACTACGCCGAGACCCTCGACGACCTGCCCCAGGTCTACCGTGACGTCGCCGACGCCTGGGCCAGGTGCCTCGAGGAGGGCGCCGACTTCACCGACATGAACCGCGCCCTGCGCGAGCGGGACGTCCCCCGCATCCGCGAGATCTGGTCGAGGCTCGTCGAGAAGCTCGACAACCAGACCTTCTACGGCTTCCTCTGCGACTCCGAGGCGTTCAAGTCCTTCCGGCACCGCGAGATCTTCGGCCAGGTCGGCTTCGGCACCGGCGGCTGGGACACCGACTTCCCCAACTCCATCCTGGAGATCCTGCGGGTCGTCTACACCGAGGCCGACGACCACCACCGCGGTATCGTCGGCGGCTCCCAGCAACTGCCCCTGCGCCTGTGGGAGCGCGAGCCGGAGAAGATCGTCCACTGGCCGTACGGCACCTCGCTGAGCTCCCTCCACCTGGACGGCGAGCCGCGCCCGGCCGTGACCCGGCTGGGCCGCACCGCCGGCAACCACATCACGGTGACGGACGCGAACGGCGACATCCGCACCTACCGGGCGGCGGTCTTCACCGCCCAGTCCTGGATGCTGCTGTCCAAGGTCGCCTGCGACGACGCGCTGTTCCCGATCGACCACTGGACCGCGATCGAGCGCACCCACTACATGGAGTCCAGCAAGCTCTTCGTGCCCGTCGACCGGCCGTTCTGGCTGGACAAGGCCGTCGACGACGGGGGGAACCCCACCGGCCGGGACGTCATGTCGATGACGCTCACCGACCGCATGACCCGCGGCACCTACCTCCTGGACGACGGCCCGGACAGGCCCGCCGTCATCTGCCTCTCCTACACCTGGTGCGACGACAGCCTGAAGTGGCTGCCGCTGTCCGCGAACGAGCGGATGGAGGTCATGCTGAAGTCGCTCGGCGAGATCTACCCCAAGGTCGACATCAGGAAGCACGTCATCGGCAACCCGGTGACCGTCTCCTGGGAGAACGAGCCCTACTTCATGGGCGCGTTCAAGGCCAACCTGCCGGGTCACTACCGTTACCAGCGGCGCCTGTTCACGCACTTCGTGCAGGAGCACCTGCCCGCGGACAAGCGGGGCATCTTCCTCGCCGGCGACGACATCTCCTGGACGGCCGGCTGGGCCGAGGGCGCGGTGCAGACCGCGCTGAACGCGGTCTGGGGCGTCATGCACCACTTCGGCGGCGAGACCGACCCGACCAACCCGGGCCCCGGCGACGTCTACGACGAGATCGCACCGGTCGAACTCCCCGAGGACTGAGCCCGCCAGGACGCCTGAGCCCGCTGCCGGGACGGGGCGGTCAGCCGGGCAGCGGCGTGAGGAGCATGCGTCCGGCGAAACCCACCGCCGTGTCCAGCCGCTCGGTGAACTCCCCGGCGACATCGGGCAGTCGGCGCAGCGCCCACAGGGCGCGGGCCGCCGCCCAGGCGGCGTCCCGGGCACGTTCCAGGTTCCAGGCGCCGAGCAGATGGGTCAGCGGATCGGCGACCCGCAGCAGGTCCGGGTCCGGCGTCAGCTCCTCGCGGACGCGTTCCTCCAGCGCGGCGAGGAACTCGCCCACCCGGTCGAACTCGTCCTCGATGTCGACGGGTTCGCAGGCGAGCGTACGGCAGGTGTCCACGACGGCCAGCGCGAGATCGTGACCGATGTGCGCGTTGATGCCCGCGAGGGCGAACTGCAGCGGACGTACCCCCGGATGGTGGCGGAACGCGAACAGCGGGCGCCAGCAGGCCGGTGGACGCCGGCCCCCGGACACCGCGTCCACCGCGGCCAGATAGCGCTCCGCGAACCGCACGTCCAGGGCGATCGCCGCCCGGGCGTCCGGGAACGGGCCGGCGGCGGCGCGCCGGTCGACGGCCTCGGTCGCGGCGAGGTAGACACGGTTGAAGACCGCGACCCCGTCCCGCACGTGCAGGGCCGTGTCCAGGGCGCGCAGACGGGAGACCACCCCGTCCACCGGCGTGAGGACTTGTTCGCATTGCGCCATGAGCGCAGAGTGGCACCTCTAGGGTGGCACCAGTGGCGGCGGGCCCGACGCTTCCCCGGAACGGGGGAACGCACCCGCCGTGGGGGAGGGGGAGCTGTACTGTGCCAGGCTCGCGTGCCCAGCGCCTGTCCGCGCGGAGAACCGAGCGCCGGCGGGCCGCCCGGCGCGGCACGATGGTCGCGGCGGCCTCCGTCGTGGTCGCGGTCGGCACCGCCACCGGGATGATCTCGGCGGTCGGTGACGGACGCGGTACGGACGAGGCCCGGCCCGAGGTGTCCGCCTCCCCGCGCCTGGAACCGCTGCCCGCCGTGCCGCCCTCGCCCTCCCCGTCGGTCTCGACGTCCCCTTCGGCCACCGCCGGTCCCGAGAAGAAGGCGAGCCCGACGCCCTCCGCGTCCCGGACCGCCAAGAAGCGGCGGACCACCCCCGTGTCCACCCGCCTCTACCGTCACCCCGAGAGCCGGGTCCTGGACTGGGTGCGGGCCAACCCCGACGATCCGCGCCGCGCCGTCATACAGTCGCGGATAGCCGACCAGCCGGCGGCCGTGTGGTTCGCCGACTACTCCCCGGACTCGATCACCTCCCGGGTGCGCGCGGTGGCGTCCGGCGGTGCGGCGCAGGGCCGGACGCCGGTCCTCGTGCCGTACGCGATTCCCGACCGCGACTGCGGCGGGCACTCCGAGGGCGGAGCCCCCGACCTGGGCGCCTACGACGCCTGGATCGACCGCTTCGCCGCCGGGCTGGGCAGCGGTGACGTCATCGTGATCCTGGAGCCCGACTCGGTCGCCCAGGCCGAATGCCTCTCCGACGGACAGCGCGCCGACCGCTTCGCCTCGCTGGCCCGCGCCGGACGGGTGCTCAAGGAGGCCAACCCGCGGGCCCGCGTCTACTTCGACGCCGGGCACTCCGGCTGGAACGCGCCCGCCAAGCAGGCCGGTTGGCTGCGGCAGGCCGGGGCCGCCTCGGCCGCCTCCTCCGACGGGATCTTCAGCAACGTCTCCAACTTCCACGGCACGGCCGACGAGGTCGCCTACGGCCGTGCCGTGCTCGGCGCCCTCGGCGGCCCGTCGAGCCTCGGCGCGGTCATCGACACCAGCCGCAACGGCAACGGCGCCCCGGCGGACGGCGAGTGGTGCGACCCGGCCGGCCGCAAACTGGGCCGGGCCCCGACGCTCAGCACCGGCGAGGCCCGGATCCACGGCTATCTGTGGGTGAAGCTCCCCGGCGAGTCCGACGGCTGCAAGGGAGCCCCCGGCACCTTCACCCCGTCGTACGCCTACGACTTGGCGCGCTGATCACCCTCGGCGTCGCCCGTGTCGTACGAGGAGGTCCCCTCGTCGAGCAGCGGCTCCTGCGTCTTGAGGTGGGCGGGCGCGAAGGCGCGCAGCGCGTGGTAGCCGGTGATGGTCACCAGCGTGCCGAGCGCGATCCCGCTCAGCGAGAAGGTGTCGGTGATCTCCATCGAGACGTTGCCGACGCCGATGATGATGCCCGCCGCGGCCGGTACGAGGTTCAGCGGATTGCGCAGATCCACCTTGGCGTTGATCCAGATCTGGGCGCCGAGCAGGCCGATCATGCCGTACAGGATGACGGTGATGCCGCCGAGCACCCCGCCCGGGATGGCGGCCACGACCGCGCCGAACTTGGGGCAGAGACCGAACAGCAGGGCGAAACCGGCGGCGGCCCAGTAGGCGGCGGTGGAGTACACGCGGGTCGCGGCCATCACGCCGATGTTCTCGGAGTAGGTGGTGTTCGGGGGGCCGCCGACGGCGGTGGACAGCATGGAGCCGACACCGTCGGCGGAGATGGCCGTGCCGAGCTTGTCGTCGAGGTTGTCACCGGTCATCTCGCCGACCGCCTTCACATGCCCGGCGTTCTCGGCGATCAGCGCGATGACCACCGGCAGGGCCACCAGGATCGCCGACCACTCGAAGGACGGCCCGTGCAGGGTCGGCAGGCCGATCCAGTCCGCCTGGCCCACGCCGGACAGGTCCAGGCGCCAGTGGTCGGTGACCTGGCCGCTCGCGTCCGCGGAGTGGATCTTGCCGAAGATCCGGTCGAGCGCCCAGGACAGGACGTATCCGAAGACCAGCCCGAGGAAGATCGCGACGCGGGACCAGAAGCCGCGCAGACAGACCACGGCCAGACCGGTGAACAGCATCACGGACAGGGCGGTCCACTGGTCCTGCGGCCAGTACGTGGAGGCGGTCACCGGCGCCAGGTTGAAGCCGATCAGCATCACCACCGCGCCGGTCACGATCGGCGGCATCGCGGCGTGGATGATTCGCGCGCCGAAGCGCCGCACCGCGAGACCCGCCAGGAACAGCGCGGCCCCGACCACGAACACCGCGCCCGTCACCGTGGCGCTGGAGCCGCCGTCGGCCCGGATGACCGCGGCGACACCGACGAAGGAGAGCGAACAGCCCAGGTAGCTGGGGACCCGGCCGCGGGTCGCCAGCAGGAAGACGATCGTCGCGACGCCCGACATCATGATCGCGAGGTTGGGGTCGAGCCCCATGAGCACCGGAGCGACGAAGGACGCGCCGAACATCGCCACTACGTGCTGGGCGCCCAGGCCCGCGGTGCGGGGCCAGGAGAGCCGTTCGTCGGGGCGGACCACCGCGCCGGGCGCGGGGGTGCGTCCGTCGCCGTGCAGAGTCCACCGGACGCCGAGATTCATGAGCGGTCGCTTTCGTCGTCAGGCCAGCGTGTCCGGACCATTGTGCGGGCTGATCACCAGTGCTTCGTACAGGTGGCCGGGCCGTGGCACGACGAGCTTCCCGCTCGGCGGACGGGGTGGTTCAGGGACGGGGCTCGGGAACCGGCGCGTCCGGACGCGTGATCTTCGCGCGGTCTCCCGCGCGCAGGACGCCGGCGAACCCCGCGATGCCGCACGAGAGCACCGTCACCAGCACGAACGACACCAGCAGGCTGGTCGCCTGGGCCAGCAGACCGATGGCGCTCGGGGCGATCAGCCCCGAGGTGTAGGTGATGGTGGCGACGCCCGCGATCGCGAGGCTCGGGTTGGTGCCGCTGCGGCCGGCGGCGGCGAAGCACAGCGGCACCACGACCGCGATGCCGAGCCCCATCAGAGCGAACCCGCCCATCGCCATCGCGGGATGCTCGGCCAGGACGATCAGCAGCCCGCCGAGCACCGCGACGACACCGCTGGTACGGACCGTGCGCACGGCGCCGTAACGGTCCACCACACGGTCCCCGGCGATCCGGGCGATCGCCATGGTCAGCGTGAAACCGGTGGTGCAGGCCGCCGCGAGACCGGCCGAGGTTCCCAGCTGGTCGCGAAGATAGACCGCCGACCAGTCCAGGCTCGCGCCCTCCGCGAACACCGCGCAGAAGCCGATCGCGCCGATCAGCAGCGCGGAACGGGGCGGCAGCGCGAACCGCGGCGGCGGCTCCTCGTCCTCGGTGGGCTGCAGATCGAGCACCCAGGCGCAGGCGGCGACCCCCACCACCGTCAGCACGGCCGCCGCGAGGGCGTGGTGCAGCCGGGCGTCCGTGCCGAGGTGGGCGGCGAGCGTGCCGGCCGCCGAGCCGATCAGGGCGCCGGCGCTCCACATGCCGTGCAGCCCGGACATGATCGACTTGTCGAGGCGGTTCTCCACCTCCACACCCAGCGCGTTCATCGCCACGTCCGACATGCCCGCCGTCGCGCCGTAGACGAACAGGGCCGCACAGAGGGTGAGCATGCTGGGGGCGAGCGACGGCAGGATCAGCGCGAGCGTCCACAGGGCGATCAGTCCGCGCAGCGCGGTGCGGGCGCCGAAGCGGTGGCTGATGCTCCCCGCCAGCGGCATCGCGAGGGAGGCGCCGAGCGCGGGGAAGGCGAGCGCGAGGCCCAACTGCCCGGCGCTCACGCCCGCGTGGTCCTGGATCCAGGGGACGCGGGTGGCGAACGAGCCGGTGACCGCGCCGTGCACCGCGAACACGGCCCCCACCGCGTACCGCGCCCGCCTCACCTCGCGTTGTGCGTACACCCCTGCACTCATCGCCCCGCCCCTCCCGGTGGTCCGCTGTCTCAGGCGCCGCCGTAAACTATCAGGAACCCTGCCTGAAAGATAAGGGGTTCCGCGCTCGTTCCCGCACCGCCGGTCCTCGCGCCGGCCGGTCCCGCCGATCTGGAAGGATCCCGGCATGGCCGCATCCCCGAGCACCGCCAGAGCCATCAACGACCGGCTCGCCCTGCGCCTGCTTCAGCAGCAAGGACCGCTGACCGCAGGGCAGTTGAAGCAGCTGACCGGTCTGTCCCGGCCCACCGTCGCCGACCTCGTCGAGCGTCTCACCGCGGCCGGACTCATCGCGGCGGCCGGCGAGGCGAAGCAGCAGCGGCGCGGACCCAACGCCAGGCTGTACGGCATCGTCGCGGACCGGGCGCACCTGGCCGCGCTGGACGTCCGCACCGAGGGCGTCGCCGTGGCCGTGTCCGACCTCGTCGGCGAGGTCCTGGCCGAGGCCTCGCTGCCCATCACCGGCGACGCCGGCACCGGCCCGGCGGTGGACCGGGCGGTCGCCCTGGTCGAGCGGACGGCGAAGAAGGCGGGCGCCGGCCGGCTGCACACCGTCGGGATCGGGGCACCCGGGCTGATCGACCCGGCCAGCGGTGAACTGCGCGACTCCACCGGCCTGCCCGCCTGGCACCGCCGACTGGTCGCCGCCCTCCAGGAACGCCTCCCTGAGGCCCGCGTGAGCGTGGAGAACGAGACCAACCTCGCCGCGCTCGCCGAGCAGCGCGACGGCGCGGCCCGCGACCGGGACACCTTCGTCCTGCTCTGGCTGGGCCACGGCACCGGGGCGGCGGTGATCCTCGACGGCACCCTGCGCAGGGGGGCCTCCGGCGGCACGGGCGAGATCGGCTTCCTCCCGGTCCCGGGCACCCGTGGCCTGCCCTCGGCCACCGGCTGCGAGGGCGGCTTCCACTCCCTGGTGGGCGCGGCGGCGGTCGCGGAACTGGCGGCCGAGTACGGCATCGAAGCGGAGCCGGGGGCCGAGCCGGTGGCGGCGGGGGCGGTGCGGACGGCCGTCGCGACCGGTTCGGCCCCCGGCTCCGCCGGGGCGCGCTTCCTCGACACCCTGGCCGACCGGATCGCTGTGGGGGTCGCCTCCGTGGTCGCGCTGCTGGACCCCGGGCACGTGGTCCTGGGCGGAGAGGTCGGACAGGCGGGCGGCGAGGCGCTGGCCGCGCGGGTGCGGGAGCGGCTGGCCGCCCTCTCGCCCTTGCCCGCCGAGGTCAGCCCCAGCACGCTGGGCGGCGGCGCGGTCCTGCGCGGAGCACTCCTGACAGCCCGCGCCCAGGCCCAGAACGACCTCTTCGGCACCCCCGGCCACTAGCCAGCCTCCGCACCCACCCGCTCTCCGCACGCTGCCGCGCTCCCGCGGGCAGTCGTGCCGCCGGGGCGGCACGGGTGGGCGCGACGGCGCCCCGCTCGCGCCGGGCTGCGCAGCCACCCCCGGCCCACACCGACGCACGGAACCCCCGAGCAACGGATTGCGCAACCCGCCCCGGCCCACACCGACGCCGTACGCCCTCCAACCTGGCCCGGCCCGCCACCGCAGGTATCCACGCATGGTGAGGCCCGGCGGTGGGCAAGGGCCGTCGTCACCACCGCCGGGCCGGTTCTGCGGAGAAGGTCAGCAGGCTCCCTGGTCCCGCCACACTCCCCATTCGCCGGTGGTTCCGGGCTCCTCGCCCTTCGTCCACCACTGCGCCTTCCAGACGCGTCCCTCGTGGGACACCACGCTGCCCCCGCCGTACGAGGCCGAGGCGTTCCACGCCGGGTCCGCGCAGTCGCCGGGCTCACCGGGCGGCGTGGTGGGCGGGTCCGTCGGCGTCGTGCCGCCGCCCGGCTCGACCACGGTCGTCCCGCGTGCCAGGTCCCCGGCGAGGGCGTACGCCTTGCCGGCGATCGTCACCGTCCAGTTCGACGGCGTCGACACCGGCAGGTAGTAGTTGAACGACAGGTCGACGGTTGCGCCCGGCGCCAGCGACTGCCACGCCGGCAGCTTCAGCGACACCCGGTGGAAGTCACCGTCCAGACCGCCCACGTTGTCGCCCGTGTGGCCGCTGCTGATGACCTTGGTGCCGAAGCCGGACTGGTCGGAGGCGTTCGCCGGTGCCGAGGTGGCGTAGTCGAACTGGAACTCCGTACCGCCCGGCAGCGCGGTCTTCGTGTTGTTCGTGATCCGCAGCTTGGGCGTGATCGGGTAGTTGGAGTCGCCCAGCTTGAACTCCGTGAACTCCACGTCCACGTCCACGGCCTCCGACGGCAGGTCCGCGCCGGACTTCTTCGCGCCGTACGGGGTGGCCGCCTTGAACTTGTCGTACATCAGCGAGGTGAGCGTGTCGCCCGTCTCGTACTGTCCCGCGGCGGCGTTCCATTCGTAGTCGCCGGCCAGCTCCCAGATCATCGTGCCGCCGATGCCCCGGTCCACGACGTAGTCGGCCTTGGCCGCGACCGACTGCTCGTCCTCGGTGGAGAGGAAGACCTTCTTCTCGGCGTTCCACAGCCAGGGGGCGACCAGCGTCGAGTCGTACTTGCGGGCGTAGGTCCCCGTCAGCTTCGTGTCCGCGGGGAAGCCGTAGTCGGTGACGTAGTCGCCGACGATCCCCTTCTCGAGGTTCTTGGCGTGCCACATCGGGTTGGAGCCCGCCGGGGACTCCTTGCCGTTGGTGTCGAGGTCGTGCCAGAGGTTGTCGATGCCGACGGCGCCGTCACCGCACTTGGTCAGACCGGAGCCCGCCGGGCAGGAGGACGCGGAGGCCTTGCCCCACAGGCCGTCGGTGCCGCCCTGGACGTTCTTGTGGCCGCGCGTGTAGTACGGCAGGCCGATGTTGATCCGGCCGGCCGGCATCGAGCCGCGGAAGTAGTGGTAGGCCCAGTCGGTGTTGAGGTAGCCGATGCCGCCGTACTGGGCGCTGCCGTAGACGTTCGCGGCGGCCAGCTCGGCGTCCTTGCCGTCGTCGAAGAGCGAGGCGTTCGGGCCGACGTACTCGTTCCAGGCACCGTGCAGGTCGTACGACATGATGTTGACGTAGTCCAGGTACTTCTGGACCTGGAAGGTCTCCATGCCGCGCAGCAGATAGCCGGACGAGGGTGCGGCCACGGTGAGCATGTAGTGCCTGCCGTCCGCCGCGCCCGCGCGGTCCAGCTTCTCGCGCAGCGTCTTCATCAGCGCCGCGTAGCCCTCGACCAGCCCGGCCCGGCGGGCGTTGGCGAAGGACCAGTCGAGCGGGTTGCCGGCGTCCTTCATCGTCGTCGGGTACTCGTAGTCGATGTCGACGCCGTTGAAGCCGTACGTCCGGATGAAGTCGACCGCCGAGTCGGCGAACGTGTCGATGCCGGCCTGGTTGACCGAGCCGTCGGCGTTGGTGGCCATCGAGTAGAAGCCGCCGGAGTCCACGCGGTTCCCCTCGGCGTCGAAGTAGCCGCCGGTCTCGGCCCAACCGCCCACCGAGATCAGCGTCTTGACGTCGGGGTGCTGCTTCTTGAACTTGTTGAGCAGGTTGAAGTGGCCCTGGTAGGGGAGCTGCGGGTCCATCTCCGCGCCGGCCACGCCGGGCCACGTCATGCCCGTCGCCGGGTTGGTGGCGCCGTCCGCGCCGACGGAGAGCTTGTTGTCCTTGTCGACGTGCGCGAACGCGTAGTTGATGTGGGTGATCTTCTCCCACGGGATGTCGGAGGCGAGGTAGGCGGGCTTCCCGTCCTTGCCGGTGCGCCAGCCGGTGAAGTAGCCGATCACCCGGCGCTGGTGGTCGGGGCCCATCTTCTCCCGGCCGGCCGAGTCGTAGACCGAGCAGTACGGGACATCGACGCCCGGTGTCGCGTACAGACCGTCGGGGCGGCAGGACTCCTGGTCGGCGGCGTGCGAGACGGTGGCGGGCAGGGCGGTGAGCAGCAGACCCGCGACGGCTGCGGCGGAGGCGAGCAGCGCGGGTCTCGCCCCGGAGCGTGAGGGGGACGGCACAGTGGGTTCCTCTCCACGGAAGTTGGCTCGGACCCTAAGAGGACTAGACCACAGCGTCAATAGGTATGGACCAATCTCGGGGCGCCTCAAGAGGGCGCGGCACTCGGGGAGTTGCCCGCCGTGCGACGCTCGGCAGCCCCCGCGTCACCGCCTGTGAGCCACCCCACACCCCTCGCCCGCATGGCCGACGCCCGGTCGTGGCACACTGGCCCTGTACCAGTAGCAGCGCACTCCGGGGTCGGTGAAAGTCCGAACCGGCGGTTACAGTCCGCGACCCGGTCGCCTCCAGCGACCGGTTGACCAGGTGAAATTCCTGGACCGACGGTTAAAGTCCGGATGGGAGGCAGTGCGCGGCGGGCGGGCATCCATGCGCGCCGCCGTACCGGTCCGCCGTCGGGGCGGGCCCTGTCC
Organism: Streptomyces sp. NPDC030893; assembly: GCF_055571535.1. NCBI lineage: Bacteria > Bacillati > Actinomycetota > Actinomycetes > Kitasatosporales > Streptomycetaceae > Streptomyces > Streptomyces sp. NPDC030893. The sequence continues at coordinate 186,794 of NZ_JBVIFC010000011.1, forward strand.
GGCGTCGTTCCCGGTGTCCTCGCTCGTACTCACTGTCGTCATCGACAGCCCCGGAGTCCGTGCCCGAAGAGGCAGGAGGACCCGGGAAGTGTTCACCGGAATCGTCGAAGAGCTGGGCGAGATCACCGCAGTCGAGACCCTCGACGACGCCTGTCGCTTCCGGCTGCGCGGCCCCGTCGTCACCGAGGGCGCCCGGCACGGCGACTCCATCGCCGTCAACGGCGTCTGCCTCACGGTGGTCGAGCACGAGGGCGACGAGTTCACCGCCGACGTGATGGCGGAGACCCTCAAGCGTTCCAGCCTCGGCGTCCTCGCCGTGGGCTCCCGCGTCAACCTCGAACGGCCCACGGCCGTGGGCGCCCGCCTCGGCGGCCACATCGTGCAGGGACACGTCGACGGCACCGGCGAGATCCTCGAGCGCGAGCCGTCGCAGCACTGGGAGCTCGTGAGGATCTCGCTCCCCGCGGACCTCTCCCGCTACGTCGTGGAGAAGGGTTCCATCACCGTCGACGGCATCAGCCTCACCGTCGTCGACGCCGGCCCCGACCACTTCACCGTCAGCCTCATCCCCACCACGCTCGCCCTGACCACTCTGGGCATCAAACAGCCCGGTGACCCGGTCAACCTCGAGGTGGACGTCATCGCCAAGTACGTCGAGCGGATGCTCGGCGACCGCGCCACCGGTGAGGGGGCGGCCCGGTGAACTGGCTCAACTCCGAGGCGTTCATCCTCTTCGACCAGCACATCAAATGGTCGGACATGATCGGCAACGTGATCGGCCTGATCGCCCTCGCCCTCGGCTGGCGCCGCTCCCTGTGGACCTGGCCCGCCCAGTTCGTCTCCGGACTCATCCTCTTCGCCGCCTTCGCCACCGCCCACCTCTCCGGCAGCGCGGGCAAGCAGATCGTCGTCATGCTGGTCGCCTCCTGGGGCTTCTGGCAGTGGAACCGCGGCCGGCGGCAGGCACAGGACGGGTCCATCGCCGTACGGTTCGCGACCTGGCGCGAGCGCGGCGGACTGCTCGCCGGGGCCGCCCTCGGCACCCTCGCCGTCGGCGGGCTGTTCACGCTCTACCCGTCCCTGTCCTGGGACCCCTGGCCGGACGCCTACATCTTCGTCGGCACGATCGTCGCCATGTACGCCCAGGCCCGCGGCATGGTCGAGTTCTGGTTCGCCTGGCTGCTGGTCGACCTGGTCGGCGTCCCGCTGAACTTCGCCAACGGCTTCGCCTTCTCCGGATTCGTCTACGTCATCTACGGCGCACTGGTCCTGTGGGGCCTGCGCGACTGGTGGCTGCGCTCCCGCGACGCGCGGCCCGCCCTGGAAGGAGCGCCGGCATGAGCGCCCACCCGTCTCCCGCCACCACTACCGACGAGGCTCCCGCGGAGCCCACGGCCTGGGCCGGCCCCCACCGCGCCGCCCGCTCCGTCCCGCCGGTCCGCTACGACACCGACGACTTCGACCTCCGGCTCGACCCCGTCGAGCAGGCCGTCGCCGACATCGCGGCCGGCCGCCCCGTCGTGGTCGTCGACGACGAGGACCGCGAGAACGAGGGCGACCTCGTCATCGCCGCCGAGATGGCGACCGAGGAGATCGTCGCCTTCATGATGAGCGAGTGCCGCGGCCTGATCTGCGCCCCCATGGAGGGCGGCGAACTGGACCGGCTGCGCCTGCCCCAGATGGTGGACGACAACACCGAGTCGATGAAGACCGCGTTCACCGTCTCCGTCGACGCCTCGGCCGCCCACGGAGTGAGCACCGGCATCTCCGCCGCCGACCGCGCCACCACCCTCCGCCTGCTGGCGGGCGGCACCGCAGAACCCGCCGACCTCGTCCGCCCCGGCCACATCTTCCCGCTGCGCGCCCGCCCCGGCGGTGTCCTCGTGCGCAACGGCCACACCGAGGCCGCCGTCGACCTCGCCCGGCTCGCGGGACTGCGCCCGGCCGGCGCCATCGTCGAGATCGCCGGAGAGGACGGCCGCATGCTGCGGCTGCCCGAGCTGATCCCGTTCGCCCGCAAGCACGGTCTGACGATCATCTCCATCGAGGATCTGATCGCCTACCGCCGCTCCGCCGAACCCACCGTCCGCCGCGAGGCCGAGGTGCGGCTCCCCACCTCCCACGGCACCTTCACGGCGTACGGCTACCGCTCCACCGTCGACGGCGTCGAGCACGTCGCCCTCGTCCAGGGCGAGATCGGCGACGGCCGGGACGTCCTGGTCCGCGTCCACTCCGAATGCCTCACCGGCGACGTCTTCGGCTCCCGGCGCTGCGACTGCGGCCCCCAGCTGGACGCCTCCCTCGACCGGATCCAGGCTGAGGGCCGGGGCGTCGTCGTCTACCTGCGCGGACACGAGGGCCGCGGCATCGGCCTGATGTCCAAACTGCGCGCCTACGAACTCCAGGAGCGCGGCCGGGACACCCTCGACGCCAACCTGGAACTCGGCCTGCCCGCCGACGCCCGCGACTACGGCGCCGGCGCGCAGATCCTCACCGACCTCGGGGTGCGCGGCGTCCGCCTGATGACCAACAACCCCGACAAGTCCGACGCGCTCGCCCGCCACGGCATCGAGGTCGTCCGGCGCGAGCCGATGCCCGTCACCGCGAGCGAGCACAACCTCCGCTACCTGCGCACCAAGCGGGACCGGATGGGCCACGACCTGCCCTGGCTGGACACACCGACCGTGCCCGCCTGCGGCAACCAGTAAGACGAACGCGAGGAGAGACGTGAGCGGCAAGGGTGCACCGGAGCTGTCCGTACGCAATGTGGGGGACCTGCGGGTCGCCGTCATCGCGGCCCAGTGGCACGAGAAGGTGATGGACGGACTGGTCGACGGCGCCCTGCGCGCCCTGCACGACCTCGGCATCGACGAGCCGACCCTGCTCAGGGTCCCCGGCAGCTGGGAACTTCCCGTCGTCGCCAAGGTCCTGGCCGGCCGCGGCTACGACGCGGTCGTCGCCCTCGGCGTCGTGATCCGGGGCGGCACACCCCACTTCGACTACGTGTGCCAGGGCGTCACCCAGGGCCTCACCCAGGTCTCGGTCGACACCGGCGTGCCCGTCGGCTTCGGCGTGCTCACCTGTGACACCGAGGAGCAGGCCCTGGACCGCGCCGGACTGGACGGCTCCAGCGAGGACAAGGGCCACGAGGCGGTCACCGCGGCCGTGGCGACCGCCGCCTGCCTGCGGTCGGTATCCGAACCCTGGCGGTGAGCAGTCGCCGTCAGCGCGTAGGGTAAGGACCACCATGTCCAAGAAGACGTTCGAGGAGCTCTTCACCGAGCTCCAGCACAAGGCAGCCCACGGCGACCCCGCCACGTCCCGCACCGCCGAACTGGTCGACAAGGGCGTCCATGCCATCGGCAAGAAGGTCGTCGAGGAGGCCGCCGAGGTCTGGATGGCCGCCGAGTACGAGGGCAAGGAAGCGGCCGCCGAGGAGATCTCCCAGCTGCTGTACCACGTCCAGGTGATGATGGTCGCCCGCGGCATCTCCCTCGACGACGTCTACGCCCACCTGTAAGCACCCCGCGTCCGCGACACACCCCTTCACACAAAGGAAGCCGACCTCATGCTGCGCATCGCCGTCCCCAACAAGGGTTCCCTGTCAGGTCCCGCGGGGGAGATGCTGCATGAGGCCGGCTACCAGCAGCGCCGCGAGTCCAAGGAACTGCGGATCGTCGACCCGACGAACGAGGTCGAGTTCTTCTACCTCCGCCCGCGCGACATCGCGATCTACGTCTCCTCCGGCAAGCTCGACATCGGCATCACCGGCCGTGACCTGCTCGTCGACTCCGGCGCCCGGGCCGAGGAGATCCTCCCGCTCGGCTTCGCCCGCTCCACCTTCCGCTTCGCCGCCAAGCCCGGCACGGCGACCGGCATCGCCGACCTCGCCGGCAGGACCGTCGCCACCTCCTACGAGGGCATCGTCGGCCAGTACCTCGCCGGCCACGACATCGACGCCTCCGTCGTCCACCTCGACGGCGCCGTCGAGACCGCCATCGAACTGGGCGTCGCCGAGGTCATCGCCGACGTCGTCGAGACCGGCACCTCGCTGCGCAACGCGGGCCTGGAGGTCTTCGGCGAGCCGATCATGAGGTCCGAGGCGGTCGTCGTCCGCCGCACCGGCGCCTCCGCCGACGCCGACGAGACCGTCGAGACCAAGGTCCAGCAGTTCCTGCGCCGCCTCCAGGGCGTCCTGGTGGCCCGCACGTACGTGATGATGGACTACGACTGCCGGGTCGAACAGCTGGAGAAGGCCGTCGCGCTCACCCCGGGCCTGGAGTCCCCGACCGTCTCCCCGCTGCACAACGAGGGCTGGGTCGCCGTCCGCGCGATGGTCCCCTCCAAGGACGCCCAGCGGATCATGGACGACCTCTACGACATCGGCGCCCGCGCCATCCTCACCACGGCCATCCACGCCTGCCGCCTCTGACCGGTCCCGGAGCACTCCCCATGTCGGATTCCACGCCGGGCCGGCTGCCCGCCCTGCCCGTCACCTTCCGCCCGGCCCGCACCCGAGTGGTGCTGCTGACGGCCGGCACCGCGCTGTTCGCGGTCATCACCCTCATCGCGCTGCTGCTGAAGCAGCTCAGCCCGGGGGAGCGGATCAGCTTCATCTTCACCGCGGCGCTGCTGGCCGGTGTGCTCTTCCTGCTGGCCCGGCCGAAAGTGGTCGCGGACGAGGAGGGCGTCACCGTCGTCAACATCGTGGGCCGCCGCCGCCTGGAATGGGCGCAGATCCTTCGGGTGAACCTCCGCCCGGGTGATCCCTGGGTCTTCCTCGACCTCAGCGACGGCACCAGCATGCCCGCACTCGGCATCCAGCCCGGCATCGCCAAGGCACGCGCCGTCGCCGACGCCCGCGCCCTGCGGGCACTCACCGAGGACCGCTCCACGGCCGGTCCCGGAACGGCCCGGGACTGACACCCGGGCGGGCCCCCGGCGGAACGGCCCGGCCGGGCCCGTAAGGGGGACGGCTCGGGGAAGCACGGGGGACGTTCACCTGCCGCCGCCGCCCATGTCTTGATTAATCTGGTGGGCGAAGGCGCGACGACCGCGCCTTCGCCCCTGCCGCCCCGCCCGGTGGCCCAGGGGGCTCCAGCTATCCGAGGAGTGACCCTCTCCGGCGATGGACGGATCGTCCTGCAGTACCCGCGCCGCCCCCTGCCGACATAGCGCGGACCCGTGTCCCCGGGTTCGCGCCCATGGGGAGGAGGCGGCACCATGACCACCCCTCTGCTGCTCCTCGCAGCCGCGTTCCTGCTGATCCTGGCCAACGGATTCTTCGTGGCCGCCGAGTTCGGCCTGGTCACCGTGGAGCGACCGGACGCCGAACGGGCCGCCGCGGGCGGCGACCGGCGCGCCCGCCGGGTCGTGGAATCGCTGCGGGAGCTGTCCTTCCAGCTCTCCGGCACCCAGCTCGGCATCACCCTCACCTCCCTCGTCGTCGGCATGCTGGCCCAGCCGGCGCTCGCCGCCCTGCTGCACGGGCCCTTCACCGGCATCGGCGTCCCCGAGGGCGCGGTCCCCGGGGTGTCCGTCGTCGTCGGCATGCTGCTGGCGTCGGCCGTGCAGATGGTGATCGGCGAACTCGTACCCAAGAACTGGGCGGTGTCCCGCCCCCTGCAGGTCGCCCGCTTCGTCGCCGGTCCGCAGCACGCGTTCGCCCGCCTGTTCCGCCCGGTCATCGCCGGGCTGAACGCCGTGGCCAACCGGCTCGTACGGGCCCTCGGTTTCGAGCCCGCCGAGGAACTGGCCTCCGCCCGTACGCCCGGCGAACTCGTCTCCCTGGCCCGCCACTCCGCACGGGCCGGCGCCCTGGAGCAGGACACGGCGGACCTCTTCGTACGCACCCTGTCCCTGGGCGAGCTGACCGCGCAGCACGTCATGACCCCGAGGGTGCGGGTCAGCGCCCTGCACGCGTCGGCGACCGCCGAGGACGTCGTCAACCTGACCCGGGCCACCGGTCTGTCCCGGTTCCCCGTGTACCGGGACCGCATCGACGAGATCGTCGGCATGGTCCATCTCAAGGACGCCCTCGCGGTGTCCGCGCCGGACCGGCTGCGCACCCCCGCGGGCCGCATCGCCCGCCCGGCCCTGCTGGTCCCCGAGAGCCTGCCCGTACGGCCGCTGCTCACCCGGCTGCGCAGCGAACAGCCCATCGCCGTCGTCGTTGACGAGTACGGAGGCACCGCCGGAGTGGTCACGCTGGAGGACATCGTCGAGGAGATCGTCGGCGAGGTGCGCGACGAGCACGACGGACAGGACGTCCCCGAACTCGCCGCCGCCCCGCCGGAGGACGGCAACCCGGCCTGGGACGTCGACGGCGGTGTCCGCGTCGACATTCTGCGGCGCATGGGCCTGGACGTGCCGGAGGGGCCCTACGAGACGGTGGCCGGCCTGGTCGCCGACGTGCTCGGGCGCATCCCGGCCGTCGGCGACCGCGCCGAACTGACCGGCTGGCGGCTGTCGGTGCGCAGGGTCGGCCACTACCGCGCCGAACGGGTCCGTCTGGTCCGGACGGCCCCGCTGCCCCTCGTGGAGGTGGCCGGATGAGCGTGCTGCAACTCCTGTTCGCCGCGCTGCTCGTGCTCGCCAACGGCTTCTTCGTAGGGGCCGAGTTCGCCCTGGTCTCGGTCCGCCGCAGCCAGATCGAACCGCTCGGCACCGCCCGCGCCCGCCAGGTGCTGTACGGCCTGGAGCATCTCCCGCAGATGATGGCGGCGGCCCAGTTCGGCATCACCGTCTGCTCGCTGACGCTGGGCGCGGTCGCGGAACCGACGGTCGCCCATCTGCTGGAGCCGGTCTTCGCCTGGATGCACCTGCCGCACGGCATGATCCATCCGCTCGGCTACGTCATCGCGCTCGCCGTCGTCGTCTTCTTCCACCTCGTCATCGGCGAGATGGTCCCGAAGAACCTGGCGATGGCCGCCCCGGAGACGGCCGCGCTGTGGCTGAGCCCCGGACTGGTCTGGTTCGCACGGCTGTGCAAGCCGGTCACCGTCGCCCTCGGCGCCTGCGCCCAGGCCGTCCTGAGGCTGTTCCGCGTCGAGCCGAAGGACGAGGTCGAGGCCGTCTTCACCAGTGAGCAGCTCAACCGGCTGGTGGAGGACGCCGGCCAGGCGGGTCTCCTCGACCCCGAGGAGGCCGAGCGCCTGGAGGACGCCCTGGAACTGGGCTCCCGCCCGGTGACGGACGTCCTGCTGGAGGGCGCGTCGCTGGTCACCGTCACGCCCGCGGTCACCCCGGCACAGATCGTGCGGCTCACCGCCCGCACCGGGTACTCACGCTTCCCGGTCGCCGCGGACGGCGGAGCCTTCCTGGGCTACCTCCACGTCAAGGACGTACTGGACGTGGAGGACTCCGACCGCCCCGTCCCGCGTCAGCTCTGGCGCCCGATGCCGGCGCTGCGTCCCGAACTGCCCCTGGACGACGCCCTGACGGTGATGCGCCGTGCCGCGACCCACCTGGCCCAGGTCTCCGACGCCTCCGGCCGGGTGCTGGGCCTGGCGGCCCTGGAGGACGTCCTGGAACTCCTGGTGGGGGAGGTACGCGACCCGGCCCACAGAGAAGTCACCCTCACCTCCCAGAGAGCAACCGAAACCCCGGAGGAGGCCCTGGCCACCTAGCTGCGGGCAGGCGTTCCTCCCCCAGTGCCTCAAGGGCCTGGGAGGTACCCCCAGGGCGGCACGGGTGGGCGCTGGGGGCGCCCCCTCCGGGGGAGGCACCCCTCCGGCGGGCCACCTGCCGCCGGCTCGCCCCACCGGGCCTCACAACCCCGGTGGGTCCGCCGGCCCCCGCCCCGACAGCACCTCCCCGTACGCCTGCATCAAGTCCGGCAGCCGCAACGTCGCCAGATCGTCCCGGGTCAGCACCCCCGGATACACGGACAGCCGCAGATCCCGGTACGCGCAGCTCTTCTCGTACAGCGTCCGAAGGAACCGCCCGTTGCCCAGCTCGTCGATCCACCCCTGATCCACCACGTGCCCGGCGATCGACCGCAGCTCGTCCAGCGCCTCCTCGTCCCACACGTCCCCGTTCTCCCCGGCCAGCACCTCACCGATGTTGGTGAGTTCCAGCGGCCGGTACGAGGGAAAGTCCACCCGCGTGGTGAAACGCGACGACAGCCCGGGGTTCGCGGCCAGCAGCCGGTCCATGCCCTCCGGGTACCCGGCGAGGATCACCACCAGGTGATCGCGGTTGTCCTCGGCCCGCTTCAGCAGCACCTGAAGTGCCTCGTCCCCGTACGCGTCCCCCTTGCCGTACCCCGAGTTGGACAGCGAGTACGCCTCGTCCACGAACAGCACCCCGCCGAGCGCGGAGTCGATCAGCTCGTTGGCCTTCACCGCGGTCTGCCCGAGATACTCGCCCACCAGATCCGCCCGCTGGGCCTCCACCAGGTGGTCACCGCCGAGCAGTCCGAGTGCGTAGAAGACACGGCCCAGGATCCGGGCCACCGTGGTCTTCCCCGTCCCGGACGGCCCGGAGAAGACGAAGTGCCGCTTCGGCGGCTGTACCGGCAGCCCCTGCCCGGCCCGCAGCCGCGCCATGTTCAGCTGCGCCGACAACGCCTTGACCTGGCGTTTCACCGGCTCCAGACCGACCATGCGCTCCAGTTCCGCGAGCGCCTCCTCCAGTAACGCGGGATCGGTGGGGCCCGTCGGCAGCGGCGGCCCGGCGCTGCCCGCCCGGTCGCGCACCCCGGGCCCGGCGACCGGCGGCAGCGGTGCCGCCGGCGGCTCGGGCTCGGGGAACCTGAGGTCACGCCCCTCGGTGCCGAAGAGCGGGTCGAGCGTGTCGGGGCCGTCCACCATGTCCTGCCCGGCCCCCGTGAGGGTGATCGCGGCGAGGTCCGCGGCGTCGTCGTAGCCGTCGCCCTCGGCGATCGCGGCGAGCCGGGCGGAGGTGTCCATGAAGGCGGGATCGACCCGGTGCACGGCCCGGTACAGCGGGAGCGCCGCGGCGCTGCGGCCGGTGCCCTCGTGGGCGCGGGCCAGCCAGTAGCGCAGCTCCTTGCGTTGCGGCTGTTCGCTGCGGCACCGCATCAGCGCCGCAGACAGCAGCGGCTCGGCCTGCCCGTACATCTCCAGACGCACCCGGGCCATGCCGCCGAACAACCCCGCCTCGATGCCCAGCAGCGGGTCCTCGACCAGTGAGTCCGTGTGCCGGACCAACTGCTCCCAGTCCTTGACCAGATAGGCCCGGCAGGCCTGGAGGAAGCGGACCTGCGGATCGGTGTCCACCGGGGGCAGCCCGGCCAACGCCCGGTCCAGTTCCGGGACATGGCGGCCGTCCAGCCAGTGGGAGGCGTGCGCCAGCAGGAGGTCCCGGGGGCTCTCCAGCACGGGCTGCACCCACCAGCCCAGCCAGTACCAGGAGTTGAGGGTGCGTCGGTGCCGGGCGCGCTGCTCGCCGAAGCGTTCGCGGTGCCGGAACATCCTGAGCAGTGCGGTCGTGGTGTCGACGCGCAGCGCGTGCAGTCCGAGCCAGCCGTCGGCCATCCCGGGGTCGATCCGCACCGCGGTGCGGAACTCCTCCTCCGCCTGCGGATAGGCGCCCATGGTGTAGGCGTCCACGCCTCGCAGCCAGGCGAGGTCGGCCGGGGCCTGCGGGCCCTGCGTGCCGAAGTCCATCACGTCCCCCACAAACCGTGCCCCCGTCGGTGTGCCGGCCGGCCCTCGCCCGTCGGCTCCCTGTGGTCGAACCGCTGTACCGCGGACCGGAGTTGCAAGGTGCGCGAAGCATCGTCCGTAGGCCGCACCGAGGGCATCGTACCTGCGGCGGCGGCACGTCCGCAGGGGTGCCGTGCGGCGGGGGAGCGGGTCGGGCGCCGGGCCGATCGGTGACCCTGAGTGATCGTCATATGCCGCTGAGCGGTCGGACGACGCGAAGAGGGCAGAACGAAGCCCCCGATCACGGGGGAACAACCGGGGGCTTCGTGTCCGCGGGCGGCCCCGAAGAGCCGCACATTGAGAACGTAAGACCTGTACGGCCCCCCGGTCAAGCGGAGTTGGGGGACTCCGGCAACTTGTCCGCGGGCGCTCTTCACGGGATCACCACATCGCCTACGACCCGTCACTGCGGGTGACCGGAGGGGGAGATTCACTCGTCCCGGAAGGCCCGGGAAGCACCTCGTACCCCTTTCCGCGCTGCCGCACCAGCAGGTCCGCGAAGGGGCGCGTGGGGTCGCCCGCGAAGTGCTCGCGTTCCGCGCGCACCCAGCCGTCCCAGAACTGCCGCTGCTCCTCCCCGTCCCGTGCCCGGCCCCGCGACCAGGACTCCTCGCGGGGCAGCTCCATCCACAACAGCAGCGCCAGATACGGCCGCAGCGCCCGCCGCCCCGCGCCCACGCCCTCCACGAGGACCACCGGGGCGGGCGGCAGCGGACGGGGCGGTCCGAACCGGCGGGCGCGCCAGTCGTAGGGGGAGCAGTACGCGGTCTCACCGCGGCCGAGCGGCCGGATCACCTGGCTCAGCAGCCGCCCGGTCCAGCCGAACAGCTCCTCGTGGGTGGCGACGTCGTCGAGCCTCAGCACCGGGGCGCCGTCCAGCGCCGTCGCCAACCGCCCGGCGAAGGTGGACTTTCCCGAGCCGGCGTGCCCGTCGACACCGACGAGCCGGACCGGGCCGCAGGAGGGGGCGAGCCGGCGGATGCGGGAGGCGAGATCGTGGATGGCCGGTTCCCCGGAGCCGGACGGAGCGCTCACGGCAGCACTCTAGGCCCCCGGTCCGGCGAGGGACGCCGCACGTCCCGTCATTGGTCGAGTCCCATGTTGGTCGGACACGGCACGGCCGGGGTGCTGGCAGGATCCGTGCGGCTGCGTTCATAGTTGGCCCACGCACGCTCCTCCGGCGGACACACACCGTCCGTCCGGCCGCGCACTGGTCCTGTCCCGACTCCGACACCCTGGGGGTCCTCCACCCATGAGCAGAGCCGAACTGCCGTCCCGCAGAGCCCTCCTGGCCGCGGCGGTCGTCACCGCCGTCGCAGGGAGCGCGGGCCCGGCGTCCGCCGGCACCCGGACCGGCGGCGCCACCGACACCGCGGACGCCGGACGGGCTGCCGCCCGCACCGTCGACAACCGGGCCTGGACCTCGTACACCGACTGGCGCGGCGGCGCCGCCGACGGGACCCGCGCCGTCGCCGGTGCCCGCCCCGGCCTGGTGATCGCGCGGGCCGCCGGCACCACCGACTACACCGACCCGCACACCGGTCGCACATCCGCCTGGGAGTACGCGCGGTGGACCTCACCCGTCCACCGCCTGAAGGTGCCGGCCACGGAGGTCATCGCCTCCTGGAACGCGCACACCCCCGAGGGCACCTGGCTCCAGATCGAACTGAGGGGCACGTACTCCGACGGCACGGACACCCCCTGGTACGTCATGGGCCGCTGGGCGGCCGGGGACCAGGACATCCGGCGCACCTCGGTGGACGACCAGGGCGACGGCAGGAGCAGCGTCTGGACGGACACCTTCGCCATCGACGACGCGGCCTCGGGGCTGCGCATGGTCTCCTACCGGCTGCGCCTGACCCTCCACCGCCGCCCCGGCACCCGCCTGACCCCGACCGTGTGGCGGGCCGGCGCGATGGGCTCCGACGTCCCCGACCGGTTCACCGTTCCCGCCTCCACGCCCGGTCTCGCCGGGGAACTGCCCGTCCCGCGCTACTCGCAGGAGATCCACAAGGGCCGGTACCCGGAGTACGACAACGGCGGCGAGGCCTGGTGCAGCCCGACCTCCTCGCAGATGATCATCGAGTACTGGGGCGGCCGGCTCACCGAGGAACAGCTGTCCTGGGTCGACCCGTCCTACACCGACCCGCAGGTCTGCCACGCGGCCCGGTACACGTACGACCACCAGTACGCCGGCTGCGGCAACTGGCCGTTCAACGCCGCCTACGCGGCCACCTTCGACGACCTCCGGGGAGTGGTCACGCGTCTGCGGTCCCTCACCGACCTGGAGACGCTGATCGCCGCGGGCATCCCGGCCATCACGTCCCAGTCGTTCCTGGAGGAGGAGCTGACCGGGGCGGGGTACGGCACGGCCGGGCACCTGATGACCGTGATCGGCTTCACCGCCGACGGCGATGTGATCGCCAACGACCCCGCCTCGGACGACAACGAGGCCGTGCGCCGTGTCTACCGGCGGCGCGAGTGGGAGAACATCTGGCTGAGGACCAAGCGGTACAACGCCTCGGGCAAGGTCGTCTCCGGTACCGGAGGGGTCTGCTACCTGTACTTCCCGGCCCGTCCGAGCCCGCGGCAGCGCAAGGCGCTCGCGGCGGTGGGGGTGCGCTGAGCCGGTCCTGAGCGCGGGGCCCCGGCGACCGGGGCCCCGCCCTCGTGTGACCGATGTCTCGGCCGCGGAAACGGCTCGCGGTGGCAAGGTGGACAGAGCCGCAGGGGGAGTCCACGCACCACCGAGACCAGCGAGAAGCCATGACCGCGAACGCAGCCACCGTCACCCGCGCCCGCACCGGCGGCCCGCGCGAGGACGGACCGAAGATCCTCGAGCACGCCATGGGATGGACCCTCGTCGTGGTCCTCGCGATGCTCGTGACCCAGCTGGGACTGCTGTAACCCGCGGGCCCCGGGCCGCCCGGCCCGGCCCGGTGGCCGACCTGTCATACTGCGGCGGGATTGTCCCGCCGCCCCGCAGGAGACCTGGGTCGAATTGAACACCAGCCGGCAGCCCGCCGTGCGCCCCGGAGCGCGCGGCACCCAGCGTTCCTCGGCCCGCCGGGCCGAACTCATCGCCATCGGGCGGAGCCTGTTCGCCGACACGTCGTACGACGCGCTCTCGATGGACGACATCGCACGCCAGGCGCAGGTCGCCAAGGGGCTGATCTACTACTACTTCCACTCCAAGCGGGGCTACTACCTGGCGATCATCGAGGACTCGGTGGCCGGCCTGATCACCTACGCGGCGAGCGGAGCCGAACTGCCGCCCGTGGAGCGGGTGCAGCGCACCATCGACAGCTATCTGCGGTACGCCGAGAACAACCAGGCCGCCTATCGGGCGATCGTCAGCGGCGGCGTCGGTTTCGACACCGAGGTGCACGCCGTCCGGGACGGGGTGCGGGAGGCGATCGTCGCGACCATCGCCGAGGGTGCCTACGGCCGGACCGACATCGCCCCGGTGGCGCGCATGGGGCTGCTGGCCTGGGTGTGCAGCGTGGAAGGTGCCGCGCTGGCCTGGATCGACCGCGGTGAACTGCCCCGCGCGACCATGTGCGAGCTGCTGGTGAAGACCCTCGGTGGGGCCATGCGCGCCATCGAGGAGCTGGATCCCGCCCACCCGGCCCCGGCGCCCGCCCGACGCGACGCCTGAGCCCGGCGTCCGGGCGGCGGTGCCCCATGCGGCGAAGCGGACGATGACCCCGGAACCGGCGGCGGCCTCCTGAGCCGAGGTCGCTACCGTGGCGGCCGGGTGCCCGCGCCGGCGAGCGGTCCGGCGCCGAGCCCAGGCATCTTCTTGGCATGAACGCGAAGACGTGATGAAGCAAGACCCTAGGAGGACTAGACCAGTTGGGTCAATGGTGCGGACCAACGGGGTCGGGAAAGGTGTGGTGAAGTTATCCTGAAGTAAGCGGTCGTTAACCGGTGACTTGCTCCGGTCGATCGGGCATACTCACAGCGCACAGCCGCTGGTCAGCGGCTTCCGAGACCCGGGAGTGCGCGCATCGACCAGGTACCCGCAACGACCCGGCGGAGCCGCCCTCACCCAAGGCGCACGCCGATGTGCCCGAACAGGGAGGAGAGCGTCGCCATGCCCGACCGCGCCCCGCAGCCGGTGGACCGGCAACTGCCCACGGACGAGGCCCGGGATCTCATCTCGCTCGTCCGCGACATCGCCCAGCGCGAGATCGCCCCCCGGGCGGCCGAGGAGGAGGACGCGGGCCGCTTCCCGCGCGAGCTCTTCACCCTCCTGTCCGAGTCCGGCCTGCTCGGCCTGCCCTACGACGCCGAGTACGGCGGCGGCGAGCAGCCGTACGAGGTCTACCTCCAGGTCCTCGAAGAACTCGCCATGGCCCGCCTCACCGTCGGCCTCGGCGTCAGCGTGCACACCCTGGCCTCTTACGCGCTCGCCGCCTTCGGTTCCAAGGAGCAGCAGGCCGAGCACCTGCCCGCGATGCTGGGCGGCGGTCTGCTCGGCGCCTACTGCCTATCGGAACCCGCCTCGGGCTCGGACGCGGCCTCGTTGCGCACCAAGGCGGTGCGCGACGGCGACACCTGGGTGATCACCGGCACCAAGGCATGGATCACCCACGGCGGTGTCGCCGACTTCTGCACCGTCATGGCGCGCACCGGGGAGGAGGGCCCGCGCGGCATCACCGCGTTCCTCGTGCCCGGTGACGCCGAGGGGCTGAGCGCGGCCGTGCCGGAGAAGAAGATGGGCATGAAGGGCTCGCCCACCGCCCAGGTCCACTTCGACGGGGTCCGGGTCCCCGACGCGCGCCGCCTCGGCGAGGAGGGGCAGGGCTTCGCGATCGCCCTGTCCGCGCTGGACGGCGGCCGGCTCGGCATCGCCGCCTGCGCCATCGGCCTGGCCCAGGCCGCGCTGGACGAGGCGGTCGGTTACGCGGCGGAGCGGCGGCAGTTCGGCCGGCCGATCGCCGACTTCCAGGGGCTGCGCTTCATGCTCGCCGACATGGCCACACAGGTCGAGGCGGGACGCGCGCTGTATCTGGCGGCGGCCCGGCTGCGTGACGCGGGGCGGCCGTTCGCCAAGCAGGCCGCCATGGCGAAGCTGCACTGCACCGACACCGCGATGCGGGTCACCACCGACGCCGTGCAGATCCTCGGCGGCTACGGCTACACCGCGGACTTCCCGGCCGAGCGCTATATGCGCGAGGCCAAGGTCCTGCAGATCGTCGAAGGCACCAACCAGATCCAGCGCATGGTCATCGCCCGCCATCTCGCGGGCCCGGAAACGCGCTGAGCCGACCTGGCCGGGGCGCGGCGGCCCGGCGAGTTCCGGGCCGTGTCGCCCGGCCGGCTTCCGTCCCGTACCACGGGCGAGGGCGGCGGGCCGCGCCACCCTCGCACCGGCGTGTGCTCAGGCGGCGTGGCGCCGCATCGACGGGACCCTGATGGGACGCGAGCCCGGGCCGCCGACGTGCGAGAAGGGCTGGGTGCGCCAGTCGAGCCCCTGAGGGAGCGTCAACAGCAGGGCGGTGTCCTGCTCCTGCGGCGTGCCGGACTCGTCCGCCGGCCGGGCCTCGGAGGCCCGGCGGCCGGTACCGGCGCAGACCGTGAGCCCGAAGGGGTTCCACGGCGAGGCGCACAGCGCGTGCTCCGGCAGGATGTCCTCGTCCGCCAGCAGGGCGATGGGCTGCGCGCAGTCCGGGCAGATCACCCGGTACATCTCGAAGGTGTCGTACGCGTCGGGCTCGTCGTCCAGGGTGTCGGACTCGAGGTGTTCCGGCTCGGGCATGACGACCGGCTGCTGCCGCTTGGACGTGGTACGACCAAGGCGCTTAAGACTCTGCATTGGGTTCTCCCCCTCGGGCTGGGCCGTGAAGGCGCTGCGGCCTCGACCACAGCAAGCACTTCCCGTCGGCCCTCGGGCGTAATCACGAGAACATCACGGAGACGGCCCAAAGGCTGTGTCGTTCGTCACATGCCGCTCGCAGGTGCCCGGTGCGGCGAACTCAGGCACCTCGCTCAGGTATCCGAGGCGATCAAGTGCACTGTAGGTTCTTGCGCCATGGAGGAGCTGGACCGACAGATCGTGCAGCTGCTCGTCGAGGACGGGCGGATGAGCTACACAGACCTGGGCAAGGCCACGGGCCTGTCCACGTCGGCCGTGCACCAGCGGGTGCGCCGGCTGGAACAGCGTGGTGTCATCCGCGGCTATGCCGCGGTCGTCGACCCGGAGGCCGTCGGCCTGCCCATGACCGCCTTCATCTCGGTCAAACCCTTCGACCCCAGCGCCCCCGACGACATCGCGGAACGCCTCGCCGGCGTCCCCGAGATCGAGGCCTGCCACAGTGTCGCGGGCGACGAGAACTACATCCTCAAGGTGCGCGTGTCCACACCGCACGAACTGGAGGAACTCCTCGCCCGCGTACGCTCCCTCGCCGGCGTCTCGACCCGCACCACAGTCGTCCTCTCCACCCCCTACGAGTCCCGCCCCCCACGCATCTGACGACCCCCGTCCCTCGCGGACAGGTAGGCCGCCGCCCTCCGCGCGCCACCCCCTTCCATTCCCGCGGGCAGTCGTGCCTCCCCCAGTGCCTCGAGGGCCTGGGAGGTGCCCCCAGCGGCACGGGTGGGCGGTGGGGGCACCTCCCGCTCATGGGGGCACCTCCCGCTCGAGCGAAGCCGAGAGTGGGGGAGGCACCCCGCAAGCGCCGGGCTGCGCCACCACCCCCGGCCCCCACCAACCCGGTCGCACCCCGCAACACCGGCCGCGCCCCCTGGCCCGCACCCCGCCACCTCCCACTTCCCCGCGACACGCGACACTGTGACGCATGAGCGAACGCCCCACCCCGCCCCACACCACCCTGCTCCGCCGAGGAGAGGTCCACAGCCCCGCCGACCCCTTCGCGACAGCGATGGTCGTCGAGCGCGGCCAGGTCGCCTGGGTCGGCTCCGAAGGCGCCGCCGACGCCTTCGCGGACGGGGTCGACGAGGTGATCGACCTCGACGGCGCACTGGTCACCCCCGCGTTCACCGACGCGCACGTCCACACCACGGCCACCGGTCTCGCCCTCACCGGACTCGACCTGTCCACCGCCCCCTCGCTCGAGGCCGCCCTGACCCGCGTCCGCGAATTCGCCGCCGCCCGCCCGGACGACCGGGTCCTGCTCGGGCACGGCTGGGACGCCGCCCGCTGGCCCGGCGGCCGGCCCCCGGCCCGCGCGGAACTCGACGAGGCCACCGGCGGCCGTCCCCTCTACCTCAGCCGGATCGACGTCCACTCCGCCGTCGTCACCACCGCGCTGCTCGACCTCGTGGGGGGCGAGGCCGCGCGCGAGGACGGGCCGCTCACCGGAGACGCCCATCACGCGGTGCGCGCCGCCGCGCTGGCCGCCGTCACACCGGCCCAGCGCACCGAGGCCCAGCGCGCCGCCCTCGCCCACGCCGCCGCCCTCGGCATCGGCACGGTCCACGAGTGCGGCGGCCCGGAGATCTCCTCCGAGGACGACTTCACCGCACTGCTGCGGCTCGCCGCCGAGGAGAGCGGCCCGCGCGTCGTCGGCTACTGGGCCGAGCAGGACGTCACCAAGGCCCGGGAGCTGGGCGCGACCGGCGCCGCGGGAGACCTGTTCGCCGACGGCGCCCTCGGCTCGCACACCGCCTGTCTGCACGAGCCGTACGCCGACGCCGGCCACACCGGCACCGCGCACCTGGACGCGGACGCCGTGGCGGCCCATGTCGTCGCCTGCACCGAGGCCGGTCTCCAGGCAGGCTTCCACGCCATCGGCGACGCCGCGGTGAGCACCGTCGTCGACGGCGTGCGCGCCGCCGCGGGGAAGCTCGGCCTCGCCCGCGTCCGCGCCGCCCGGCACCGCGTCGAGCACGCCGAGATGCTCACCGCCGACACCATCGCCGCCTTCGCCGAACTCGGTCTGACCGCCTCCGTGCAGCCCGCCTTCGACGCCCTGTGGGGCGGCGAGGAGGGCATGTACGCCCGGCGCCTGGGCCGGGAGCGGGCCCGCTCCCTGAACCCGTTCGCGGCGCTGCTGCGCGCGGGGGTCCCGCTCGCCTTCGGTTCCGACAGCCCCGTCACCCCCCTCGATCCCTGGGGTACCGTCCGGGCCGCGGCCTTCCACCGGACCCCGGAGCACCGCGTCTCCGTCCGCGCGGCGTTCACCGCTCACACGCGCGGCGGCTGGCGCGCCGTCGGACGCGACGACGCGGGTGTCCTGGTACCCGGAGCGCCCGCCGACTACGCGGTCTGGCGCACCGGCGAACTCGTCGTCCAGGCGCCGGACGACCGGGTGGCGCGCTGGTCCACCGACCCCCGCTCCGGCACCCCCGGTCTGCCCGACCTCACTCCCGGCCGTGACCTGCCCGTCTGCCTGCGCACGGTGGTCGGCGGGCGCACCGTGTTCGTACGGCCGGGCGAGTGATCTACGACGCGGGCGCGGCGGCGATCATGCGCCGCGCCCCTGTCTCGCGACCTGCGCATCCTCGCCCCTGACCAGGCATTTGAGCGCCATTACGCAGGTCAAACGACTGTTGACAGGCGGCCGCAGGGGGCCGGTAGGTTCTGCCGGGTCCACCACCGGACGCCCGCCCGGAGAACTTCCGGCCACTCGTGTCAGCGCCGCTGGGTCAGGGACGGTGTGCCGCACCGGGGCACCGCCACTGGGAGCCAGGCTCAGCGCCGGCGCAGTACCGAGGGAATGTTCCAGCCGGTCGGGGAGGTGTGACCCCGGGTGGGGCCCGGGCGCTCAGTAGACAACGGCTTCAGGTCGATCCGCAGCCGGCGGATCCCAGGCCGGCCCGAAGGGCGCCGGGCCCCCATCCGCCGCCGTCACCGCCCCGCGGCACAGCCCAGAAGCGGATCACTACCCGATCTTCGGAAAACGACACCACCATACGAACGTCCTGTCACGTCGACGCAGGCCCCGACGACTATGGTGGGACCCTGCGGACAGGACACGAAGGGGCAGCAGTGAACGACGGCGACGGGACCCACGCGGCGGGATCCCAGGGGCGGAACTTCGGCCCGCTCGGCACGGCTCTGGTGATCATCCCGACCTACAACGAGGCGGAGAACATCAAGGGGATCGTCGGCCGGGTGCGCAAGGCCGTCCCCGAGGCGCACGTGCTCGTGGCCGACGACAACAGCCCCGACGGCACCGGCAAACTCGCCGACGAACTCGCCGCCGGGGACGACCAGGTCCAGGTGCTGCACCGCAAGGGCAAGGAGGGCCTGGGCGCGGCCTACCTCGCCGGCTTCCGCTGGGGCATGGAGCACGGCTACGGCGTACTGATCGAGATGGACGCCGACGGCTCCCACCAGCCCGAGGAACTGCCCCGTCTGCTGACCGCCCTCAAGGGCGCCGACCTGGTGCTCGGTTCGCGCTGGGTGCCGGGCGGCCGGGTGGTGAACTGGCCGAAGTCCCGTGAGTTCATCTCGCGCGGGGGCAGCCTCTACTCGCGCGTGGCGCTCGATCTGCCGCTGCGTGACATCACCGGCGGGTTCCGGGCCTTCCGCACCGAGACCCTGACCGGCCTGGGCCTCCAGGACGTGGCCTCCCAGGGCTACTGCTTCCAGGTCGATCTGGCCCGCCGCGCGGTCAAGGCCGGCTACCACGTCGTCGAGGTGCCCATCACCTTCGTCGAACGCGAACTCGGCGACTCCAAGATGAGCCGCGACATCCTCGTCGAGGCGCTGTGGCGGGTCACCGCGTGGGGCGTGGGGGAGCGCGTCGGCAAGGTCCTGGGACGCGGCGACGAGAAGCAGCCCGCCCCCGGCGCGCGGCAGCCCGCTCCGGAAGCCGGGAAGGCCGGTCCGGAGACCGGGGAGGCCGGTCCGGAGACCGAGAAGGCCGGTCCGGAGACCGAGAAGGCCGAGCCCGCGTCGGGCGCCAAGCAGCCGGAGTCCTAGCGGGGCCGGGCAGACCCGCTGGGCGCCCCTCACCCCGCTTATCCCGCACTGAGCCGCGCCCAGGCACACTGGGGACATGACGACTGGCGCTCAGACCCCCCGACCCGTCCGGCCCCGGCGCTCGCGGCTGCGCGGCTTCCTGCCGCTGGCCGTCGCCGCGTGGCTCGTTCTGGAGATCTGGCTCCTCACCCTGGTCGCCGGGGCGTCGAACGGCCTGGTGGTCTTCCTGATCCTGGTGGGCGGTGTCGTCGCCGGCTCGGTCGTCATCAAGCGGGCCGGCCGGCGGGCGTTCAAGAACCTCACCGAGACGCTGCAACAGCAGCAGAGCGGCATGGCCACGCCCGAGCCCCGGCCGAACAGCGAGGGCAACGGCCTGATGATGCTCGGCGGTCTGCTGCTGATCATCCCGGGTCTCGTCTCGGACGCGCTGGGACTGCTCCTGCTGGTGCCGCCGGTCCAGAAGGCCGTCAGCCGCTACGCGGAGCGCACCTTCGAGCGCAAGCTCCGTGAGGCCGCGCACGGCTCCCTGGGCGGCGCCTTCCAGCGGTCCCGGATCCACCGGCCCGACGGCAAGGTGGTGCAGGGCGAGGTCATTCGCGACGAACCCGGAAGCGCGCAGGACGACACCCCGCAGGGCCCGCCCCCGCCGCTGACGCGGTAGGACGGCCCGCCCGCCGGCGGTCCGAACGCGCACAGGACCGTGGGCGCCGTATCTCTACGGCGCCCACGGTCCTGTACCGCTGTGCGATCGTGCTTCCGCCCGGATCTGCCGGGATCAAGCCGACTTTCGGCTGTCCCGGGGATGAACCGCGATGTTCATCGCACCGGAGCGCAGAACGGCGAGACGCTCCTCGAGGACCTCTTCGAGCTCCTCTCGGGTGCGCCGCTCCATCAGCATGTCCCAATGCGTACGCGCGGGCTTGGCCTTCTTCTCCTCGGGGCCGTCGCCGTCCACCAGGAGTGCCTGGGCACCGCAGACCTTGCACTCCCACTCCGGCGGGATCTCCGCCTCGACCGAGAAGGGCATCTCGAAGCGGTGCCCCTTCTCGCATGCGTACTCCACGGCCTGGCGCGGGGCCAAGTCGATGCCGCGGTCCGTCTCGTAGCTGGTCACCACGAGGCGCGTGCCGCGAAGAGCTCGCTCACTCATGAATCGTGCCTCCCGGGCTTGTCGCCCACAGGACAGGTGTCGCTGTCGTCGTCATCCGGTCAACGTCCGGTCGGCGGTAAAGATTCCCGTTCCAGGTCCTGACCCGGGTCCTGCGTCGCCGTCGTAGCCGCAGCCTTTGTCAACCATTGCCGTACCCACCGACGCCCGGTTTGTCACATCTGCTAGCAGATGTCACACAGCGTTTCGGCATCTTTGACGCGCAGTAACGGTACGCCTGGCAGGCCAAACGCGTACACTACCGCCCTTTCGTGCCGAGTGCTAAATCCGTTCGGGAACCGGGTTGCCGGCGTCCGCTATCGCCCGCCGCACGGGCACCCGCGCGAGCAGTACGAACCCCAGGACGAAGAAGCCCACCAGAGAGATGATCGCGTCCCGGTAGCTGCCCGTGAGCTGGTAGGTCAGTCCGAACAGCAGCGGCCCGAGCCAGCTCATCCCGCGGTCGCTGATCTCGTACGCCGAGAAGTACTCGGCCTCCTTGCCGGGCGGCACCAGATGGGAGAAGAGCGAGCGGGACAGCGCCTGGCTGCCGCCGAGGACCAGTCCGATGCCGGCGGCCAGTACGAAGAACCAGGCGGGGGCTCCGGCCGGCAGGAAGTACCCGGCGGCCAGGGTGACCGTCCAGGCGACCAGGGAGCCGAGGATCGTGCGCTTCGCCCCGTACCGCCGCGCCAGCCGGCCCAGTGCCAGCGCGCCCGCCACCGCCAGCACCTGCACGAGCAGCACGGCCACGATGAGCGTCGACTGGCCGAGCCCCAGTTCCTTCGAGCCGTACACCGAGGCCTGGGAGATCACCGTCTGGATGCCGTCGTTGTAGACCAGGTACGCCAGCAGGAAGGCGAGCGTCAGGGGGTGCCGGCGCATGTCGCGGACGGTCGCCGCGAGCTGCCGGAACCCCGGCAGGGCACCCTTGCCCGCCTCCCGCGCGGGAGCACGGCGGTCGCGCAGCCGGCGCAGCGGCACCAGCGCGAAGGCGCCCCACCACAGGCCGGCCGAGGCCAGACAGATGCGCACCGCCATGCCCTCGGAGATCCCGAAGCTCTCATGGCCGGTGTAGAGGACGAGGTTCAGGACGAGGACCAGGGCCCCGGCCGCGTATCCGAACGCCCACCCGCGCGAGGAGACCGCGTCGCGTTCCTCGGGCGGAGCGATCTGCGGCAGATAGGCGTTGTAGAGCATCATCGCCACGGACTGCGCCGCGTTGGCGACGATCAGCAGGAAACCGCCGAGCAGATAGCGGTCGCCGTCCAGGAAGAACATGGCCGCCGTGGCCGCGGCCCCCGTGTACGCGGCGGCCGCGAGCAGTGGCTTCTTGCGGCCGGTGCGGTCGGCGGCGGCGCCCACCAGCGGCATCACCAGGACCGCCAGGATCACCGACAGGGAGATCGCGTAGGCGAAGAAGGACCCCGCGCGTACCGGTATGCCCAGCGGGTGGACGAACCCGTCCGCGTCGGCCGCCGCCTCGGCGACCGAGGTCAGATAGGGGCCGAGGAAGACGGTGACCACGCTCGTGGAGTACACCGAACAGGCCCAGTCGTAGAAATACCAGCCGCGCTGCTCGCGCCTGAGGTCGGCGGCATCGTCCCCCGCCGCCGACCGCACGGTGTCGGTGTTCACCCGTGCCCTCGCTTCCCCGTGAACGCGCGGAGCCGACGGCGCGGGGTCTCAGACCCAGATGCCGCGGTCCTCCATGACCTTGCGCAGTGTGTCGATGTGATCGGTCATGATGCCATCGACTCCCAGGTCCAGGAGCCGGTGCATCCGCTCCGGCTCGTTGACGGTCCACACGTGCACCTTCAGCCCGCGCGCGTGAGCGGTCCGTACGAAGCGGTGGTCGACCACCCGGATGCCCGACTGTTCCTCGGGAACCTGCGCGGCGACGGCCGACCGGCGCTCCGCGGCCGGCAGCCCCCACGACCGCAGCCGCAGATTCAGCACGCCCCGGGTCCCGTACGAGGTGGCCAGCCGCGGGCCCGCCAGCCGCTGCGCGCGCACCACGCGGGCCTCGGAGAACGAGCCGAGGCACACCCGGTCCCAGGAGTCGGTGCGCTCGATCAGGTCCAGCAGCGGCAGCAGGGCCGGTTCGGCCTTCACGTCGATGTTCCAGCGCACCTCGGGGAACGTCTCCAGGAGCTCCTCGAACAGCGGGACCGGTTCCTCCCCCGCCACCCGCGCCCGCGCCACGTCGCGCCACGGCAGGTCGGCGATCCGGCCCCCGCCGTCCGTGACCCGGTCGAGGGTGGCGTCGTGGAAGGCGACGAGCCGGCCGTCGCGCGTGGCGTGGACGTCGGTCTCGATGTACCGGTAGCCGGCCTCGACGGCGCACCGGAACTGCCGGACGGTGTTCTCCAGGCCGTCCGCCGCGCCGCCCCGGTGGGCGAAGGCGATCGGGCCGGGATGGTCGAGATAGGGGTGGCGTATCCGCGGGGTCACGGACGCAGTATCGCCTGCGGCGGTCGACCGGCGGCAACGGGCGTGCTGCCGTCGGATGCCGAGGGGATGGCGAAGGCCCGCAGGAACAACTGGGCGAGCGGGCCGATCGTCACCGCGTAGAGCAGGGTGCCCACGCCCACCGTGCCGCCGAGGAGGAAGCCCGTGACCACCACCGCGACCTCGATGGCCGTACGGACCAGACGGACCGACACCCCGGTGCGCCGGTGCAGCCCCGTCATCAGGCCGTCACGCGGCCCGGGGCCGAAGCGCGCCGCGATGTACAGCCCCGTCGCCGCGCCGTTCAGCACGATCCCCGCCGCCATCAGCGGTACCCGTACGGCCATGGCGTGCGCGTCCGGGACGACGGCCAGCGTCGCGTCCATCGCCGCGCCGATCACCAGCACGTTGGAGACCGTGCCGAGGCCGGGCCGCTGACGCAACGGGATCCACAGCAGCAGCACCACCGCGCCCGTGATCGTCAGCACCACCCCCATCGACAGCCCGGTCCGCTCCGACAGACCCTGGTGCAGCACGTTCCACGGCTCCAGACCGAGCCCCGACCGCACCAGCAGCGCCGAACTCGCCCCGTACAGCGCGAGCCCGGCGTACAGCTGGAACAGCCGGCGTGCGAGATGCCCCCGCCGGGACGAGTACCTGGCCAAGACGTGCCCCCCTTGTGGTGGAAGTGGACCGACGCATGACACCCTGGGGCGTGACCGGCCATGTCATCCATGGCCAATCCGGGGAAGGTGGACTGATTCCTATGGCGCAGTGGACCTCGGCGGTGGGGGCGGCGCAACTCTCCCGGCTGCTCACGTCCCAGCAGGACCGCCCGGCCGCGCCCGGCGCCCGGCGCCCGCCCGCCTACCGCGCGCTCGCCGACGGCGTCCGCCTGCTGGTGCTGGAAGGGCGCGTTCCCGTCGCCGCGCGGCTGCCCGCCGAGCGTGAACTGGCCCTCTCGCTGTCCGTCAGCCGCACCACCGTCGCCGCCGCCTACGAGGCACTGCGCGCCGAGGGCTTCCTGGAGTCACGGCGTGGCGCGGGCAGCTGGACCGCGGTCCCGGCCGGCAACCCGGTCCCCGCGCGGGGACTGGAACCGCTGCCGCCCGAGGCCCTCGGCTCGCTGATCGACCTCGGCTGCGCCGCGCTCCCCGCCCCCGAACCATGGCTCACCCGGGCCGTCCAGGGCGCCCTGGAGGAACTTCCGCCGTACGCGCACACCCACGGCGACTACCCCGCCGGGCTCCCCGCCCTACGCTCCACGATCGCGGACCGCTACACCGCGCGGGGCATCCCGACCATGCCGGAGCAGATCATGGTGACCACGGGTGCCATGGGCGCCATCGACGCCATCTGCCACCTCTTCGGCGGACGCGGCGAACGCATCGCCGTCGAGTCGCCCTCGTACGCCAACATCCTCCAGCTGATGCGGGAGGCCGGCGCCCGTCTGGTCCCCGTCGCCATGGCCGAGGGACTGACCGGCTGGGACATGGACCGCTGGCGCCAGGTGCTGCGGGAGGCAGCCCCCCGGATCGCGTACGTCGTCGCCGACTTCCACAACCCGACCGGCGCGCTCGCCGACGAGGACCAGCGGCGCCGGCTGGTGGACGCGGCACGCTCCGCGGGGACGGTGCTGGTCGCCGACGAGACCATGAGCGAGCTGTGGCTCGACGCGGACGTGGAGATGCCGCGCGCGGTGTGCGCGTTCGACCCGGCCGGGTCCACGGTGATCACGGTCGGCTCGGCGAGCAAGGCCTTCTGGGCCGGGATGCGGATCGGCTGGGTCCGCGCCGCCCCCGATGTGATCCGCAGTCTCGTCGCCGCACGCGCGTACGCCGATCTGGGCACGCCCGTGCTGGAACAGCTGGGGGTGAACTGGCTCTTCGGGACGGGCGGCTGGGAGCAGGCGGTCGAGGTGAGGCGCGCCCAGGCCCGGCAGAACCGGGACGAACTGGTGAGCGCGGTGCGGCGGGAGCTGCCCGACTGGGAGTTCGAGGTGCCGCGCGGCGGGCTCACGCTGTGGGTCCGCACCGGCGGCCTCTCCGGCTCACGGCTGGCCGAGGCGGGGGAGCGGGTCGGCGTACGGGTGCCGTCCGGACCGCGCTTCGGGGTGGACGGCGCGTTCGAGGGCTATGTGCGGCTGCCGTTCACCGTGGGCGGTGCCGTGGCCGAGGAGGCGGCGGTACGCCTCGCGGCGGCGGCCCGCCTCGTCGAATCCGGCGGCACGACCGGCACGGACGCTCCGCGCACCTTCGTCGCGTAGCCGGGCACCGGTTCCGGGGGCGGGGGAGGGCCGGAGCAGTGTGCCGCACGGCCGCGCCCGCCCAGCGGCCCGTCAGGACGACGACTCGGCGACCGCCGCCCCCTCGGGCGCCGGTTCCGCGCCGGCGGGCACCGTGGCCGCCGGCCCCTCCGCCTCGGCGGACACCGCGCCCGCAGGCACCTTGTCCACCGTCACCTTCTCCAGCCGCACGGACTCCGTGAGCACCACGGCCGCCTCGGCCGCCCCGGCCTCCAGCCGCTCCGGCTCCTCGTCCGCCGGGGTCGTCCGGGGCGGCAGCAGGTCGAGGACCGCCTGCCGGTGGGCGTCGCTGGTCGCGTCGTCGTACGGGTCCGGTGTCGCCGGCACCTGGAGGCGGTGCACCGGCCCCGCACCGAGGCGGGCGAAGCCGCGCCCCGGCGGGACCTGGTCGACCGGTGTGGTGTGCGGGGGTGCCCCGAGGACGGCCTCCAGCTGCTCCGCCGTCGCGGGGCCGAGGACGACACGCGCGCGCGTGTGCTGCCGCACGGGGTCGATGAGGGTCTCCAGGCTGTCGAACTGTTCGGCCACGACCACGGTGACGTTCGCCGGGCGGCCGTGCCGCAGCGGGGTCTGGAGCAGGGACTGGGGGTCCGTGCGGCCGTCCGCCGCGGCCAGGTGGGTGAACGCGCTCGGCCGGTCCAGCAGCAGCCACAGGGGGCGCCTGGTGTCCTCCGGCGGCGGATCGCCCGCCTGGTGGGCACGGTTCGCGGCGATCAGCCGGCGCTCCGTCTCGTGCGCGGCCCACTCCAGGCTGGTCAGCGCCCCCGTCAGTCCGCACTCCACGGCGAGCACTCCGTCCCGGCCGGTGAGACAGGCGTACTCGCCGGTGCCGCCTCCGTCGACGATCACCACGTCACCGTGGTGGAGGGCCTGCAGGGCGATGGAGCGCAGCAGGGTCGAGGTGCCGCTGCCCGGCTGGCCGGCGGCGAGCAGGTGGGGCTCGGTGGAGCGGATGCCGGTGCGCCACACCACGGGGGGCACGTCGCGCTGCTCCTCGCCGTGCGCGCCGTGGGTGAGCGGCAGCGTCCGCTGCACCCGGATCGGGTCGGTGAAGCCGAGGACCGTCTCGCCGGGAGCCGTGACGAAGGGCTGCGCGGCGATGTCCGTGGGCAGGGGCGCGAGGACGCGGACCGTGAGCTGGTTGCCCTCCTCGTCCCACACGAAGTGGTACTCGCGGCCGCGCCCCGATTTGGCGCCGAGCAGATGCTCGATGCGCGCCCGGGACTCCGGTTCGCCGTCGGTGAAGTAGGCGGGGTAGGCGATGACGAGGTGCGTGACGCGGCCGGTGCCGTCGAACTCGTACTCGGAGAACGTCTTCTGCCAGTCGCCGCCGTGGGCGTAGAGCGGTTCCGGGTCGTCGGCGGTGGAGAAGTAGGGCACCAGAGCCTCGTAGAGGCACTTCAGGCGCTGGATCTGCTCGGCGCCCGGTCCCTCCGGCACGGCGGGGCCGCGGTCCCGGCCCTGCCAGGCCGCCGCCGCCATCAGGGTGATGACGGCGAGCAGCGGACCGTACGGCGCCAGTGCCACGACCAGTACGACCGACGCCGCCAGGAAGAGCAGCGCGCCGCGTCTGTCCTTGGGTGTGCCGGCCCACCTGCGCCGTCCGGCGGAGGCCAGCCGGCGCAGACCACGCGTGATGGTGATCAGCGGGTGGAGGACATCGGTGGCGCTGTCGGCCGCCGTCCGGGCCAGCTCCCGGCTCCGGGCGAGCTGCGCGCTGCCGTTGCTGAGGATGCGGGGGAGGGGGCGCCGGGCCACTGCTGTCTCCAGAGGGTGCGTACGGGCGGGGCGTGGTCGGGGCGGGTCAGAACTTGAACCCGCCCAGGAGGCCGGCCAGGCTCTCGCCGCCCGCCTTGATGCTGGGAGCGATGGCCGTGCTGGCCAGGTAGAAGCCGAACAGCATCGCCACCAGGGCGTGCGACGCCTTCAGCCCGTCCTTGCGGAAGAAGATGAAGACGACGACGCCGAGCAGCACCACGCACGAGATAGAGATGATCATGTGGGTTCTCCTGGTTCGCGGGGACAGTCACCATGAGTACTTCCAGGATCACAGAATGTATCTATACGATAAAAGGTGCAACTGGGTGGATTTCCGGTGATTACCCTCGGACGGGTCTGCCGTGATCATTACCGCGGGCACATCCGCTCATGTGCCGCGCGAGCCAGTACGCTGGCGATTCACCCGTACGGCTCTGCACCGCTCGCAGACCTACGTCCCTTCCCCCATGCGTGAAACTGTGCAGTGAGAGGCGGTCCGGCGATGACTGAAGCCCCCGACCCCGAAGTCGTGGAGCTGGCGACCAAGATCTTCGACCTGGCCCGGCGCGGCCGGACCGAGGAGCTCGTGGCCTACGTCGACGCGGGTGTCCCGGCCGACCTCACCAACGACCGGGGCGACTCGCTCGTGATGCTCGCCGCCTACCACGGCCACGCCGGGGCGGTGCGCGCGCTGCTGGAGCGCGGCGCCGACGCCGACCGCGTCAACGACCGCGGTCAGACACCACTCGCGGGGGCGGTCTTCAAGGGCGAGACCGAGGTGGTCGAGGCACTGCTGAAGGGCGGCGCCGACCCGTCCGCCGGCACCCCCTCGGCCGTCGACACGGCCCGGATGTTCGCCCGCACGGACGTGCTCGAGCTGTTCGGCGAACACTGACCGACCCGCTCCGACCAGCGACGACACGGAAAACGGGGGAGGCGGTACAGGGCCGCCGAAATTTCGGTCGCGGTGGATGTGACCGCCGGGTCATCATGACGACGTGATTCACGGACGCGATGGCTGGGCAGGTGTTGCCGCACCGCGCGGGCCGTGATGCGGCCCGCATGGGCCACCGACGAGAGGCAGAGAGAGATGGTCTACAGCAAGCAGGAAACGGCGGGCGCCCCGACGTGTTGTCACGCGGCCAGGTAATGCACGTCCCCGGTTGCGTCGACGCTTGATGTGAGGCTGTTTCCCATGTTCGATCCGGTCATAGCGCCCAGCGGTACGCTGCTCGGCCTGCTCCAGCGGGGCCGCGGCGACGGCACGCTGCACGCGCTCACCGCCCCGCGATCCGAAGCGCTCGCGGCGCTGAACCACTGTGTGCTGCGCGACCCGCGCCACGACTGGCAGGTGGAGAACCGCTCCCTCTACTACGCCCGCCTCTACCTCGATCTGCACGGCGAACTGGACGCGATCGAGGCCCACCTCTTCGACCCCGAGGACGTCCTCGACCCCGAGGAGTCACGCACCGGGCTCGCCCTGGCCGTCCTCGGACATCTCGCCTCCTACGGCAGGCGGGACGCCCTGGAACTGTTGCGCAGGTACGCCGCCCACGGCACCAACTGGGCCTGGGCCCTGGACGAACTCGCCCTCCGGGACGACGACGCCGGCCTGCGCGCTCTCGCCGCCCCGGTCCTCGCCCGGTTCGCCACCGACGCCGAGGGCGAGGCGGAGCTGGCCGTCACCGTCCGCGACGCCTTCGAACCCCGGCCCTGGCGGCTGTGGGCCGACGACCCGCGCCGGTCCATCGCCACCCGTGTGCGCGCCGCCCAGGAGACCGGCTGCTTCGACCGCTGGCAGCGACAGATGCGCCCCACCGGGCCACGCCCCGGCTGGAGCGTGCAAGCGGTGTTCGCATGGGCTCAGCAAGGCATGGAGCGCGGCGCCGCCCTCCACGTACCGGCCGCCCGCTGTCTCTCCGCCGTCGCGGGCCCCGAGGACCGGCCCGAGATCCTCCGGGCCGCCGAGGACGGCACCGACGGAGCCCGGTGCACCGCGCTCAGGTACCTCGCCGACAGCGATGATCCCGACGCCCTCACACTGATCGAACGCGCCGTGGCCACCGGCTCCGCGCCCGTCGTGGAGGCCGCCGTCGACGCCTTCGAACGCATGCGCAGCCTGGCCGCCGTCGACCGGGCGCGCGGCTGGGCCCGCCGGCCCGACCCGCTCGGCGCCGCCGCCGGCCGGGTCCTCGCCTGCCGCGGCGGCCGCGAGGACCGCGCCCCCGTCCTCGCGGCGCTCCGGGAGGCGGTACGGGGCGAGGGTCCCGACGCCCCCACCCTGTGGACCCTCGTCGACGGCGCCGGGCGTCTCGGCATCGCCTGCGCCGCCCCGGTGCTCCGGCATATCTACCGCGAGACCGCCTCCTCCCACCTGCGGGGCAGGGCCGCCCGCGCCCTCGCCGCGACCGACCCCTCCTTCGGCACCGGCTTCGCCGTCGAGTGCCTGTGGGACTGCGAGGAGACCACCCGCGAGGTCGCCGCCCGGCACGCCGAGACCGGCGACACCCGGGTCGTGGACCGTCTGCGCCGCCTCGCCGCCGATCCGGCCGAGGAGGCCGAGGTCCAGACCGCCGTACGCAGCCGGATCGGTCCCGAGGAGACCGCCGTGTGACCCGCCGGCGCACGCACGGCGTGAACGCCGGACGAACCGCGGGCCGGGCGGGCGTGGACACCGTCCGACCCGCCCGGCCGGGGGCGCGCAACGCTCACGGCACGTTCCCCGCCCGGAAAGAGCGGCGCCGGACGTAGCCACGTCCGGCGCGGCGACAACCCGGTATGCGTGTCGTCATCGTCACCGAGTCCTTTCCCCCCGATGTGAACGGCGTGGCCCACTGCGCCCTGCAGACCGCCCGGCACCTCGTCGACCGCGGCCACGCCCCCGTCGTCCGCGTCCCCTCCCTCCCGCTGCCCGGCTACCCCCAGGTCCGGGGCGCGCTCCCCAGCCACCATCGCCGCGCACCGGCCCGACGTCGTCCACCTGGCCGGCCCGTTCCTCCTCGGCGTACGCGGCATGACCGCCGCCGCCCGCCTCGGCGTTCCCCGTCGCCGTCTACCAGACCGACCTCGCCGGATACGCCCGTACGTATATGGGGCGCGGGCCAAGCGGCGGCCTGGCGGCGCCGACCTCGCCCTCGCCCCGTCCGGCGCCGCCCTGCGTGCCCTGGAGGCGCCCTGCGTGCCCCGGGTCGGACTGTGGCCGCGCGGTGTGGACACCGTCCGTTTCCGGCCCGGCCTGCGCGACGACGCGCTGCGCCGCGACCTCGCCCCGAACGGCGAACTCCTCGTCGGCTACGTCGGCCGGCTCGCCCCCGAGAAGCCGGCCGAGCTGCTCTCCGGGGTCTGCGGACTGCCCGGAGTGCGGCTCGTGGTCGTCGGCGACGGACCGGGCAGGCCCGCGCTGGAGCGGGCCCTGCCCGGCGCGGCCTTCCTCGGC
Organism: Streptomyces sp. NPDC030893; assembly: GCF_055571535.1. Lineage (NCBI taxonomy): Bacteria > Bacillati > Actinomycetota > Actinomycetes > Kitasatosporales > Streptomycetaceae > Streptomyces > Streptomyces sp. NPDC030893. Next base: position 217,457 of record NZ_JBVIFC010000011.1, read on the forward strand.
CGCCGCACCGGTGAGGACCTCGCCCGGATCTTCGCCTCGCTGGACGTCTTCGCGCACACCGGCCCCTGCGAGACCTTCTGCCAGACCGTGCAGGAGGCGATGGCGAGCGGAGTACCCGTCGTCGCGCCCGCGGTGGGCGGCCCGCTGGCCCTCGTCGCACACGGACGCACCGGACTGCTGGTCCCGCCCCGCGACCCCGCCGCCGTACGCGACGCGGTGCGCGCCCTGGCCGCCGACCGCGGAGGGCGGGCCGCCTACGGGACGGCCGGGCGCGCCGCCGTCGAGGGACGCACGTGGGCGGCCGTCGGCGACCAGCTGATCGGGTACCACGCGGACGTGCTCGCCGGGCCCCGGACGGCGGTGGCGGCACGACCGGGGCACTGCGGATCGTGCGCCTGGCGAACTTCGTGCCCCCCGCCTCCGGAGGGCTGCGCACCGCGCTGCGGGAGCTCGGCAGGGGCTACCTGGCGGCAGGACACCGGCCCGTACTCGTCGTCCCCGGTGAGCGGGAGAGCGACCAGGAGACCGAACAGGGCAGGGTGATCACCCTGCCGGGCCTGCTGCTGCCCGGCACCGGCGGCTACCGGGGGTGCTCACCGACCGGCGGCGCGTCGCCGGCCTGCTCGCGGACCTGGCCCCCGACCGGCTCGAGGTCTGCGACCGTACGACCCTGCGCTGGACCGGCCGGTGGGCACGGCGGGCCCGCGTCAGGTGATTCGCTCACCGAGGGCGTCGGGGAACCGGGCCGGCGACGGATGGCAGGGCTGGGCCGCGGTCCTCGCGCCGTCGCCGGCGGCCGGACCCGTACGGTTCACCAACCTTCGCCCGAGCCCCGCTCCCCGGCTCCCACCAGGTGGGCGAACGCCCAGTGGCCGGCCAAGGCCGGCACCGGCTGGGTGGCCCGCCGGTGCGCCGACCTGCTCCCGCACCTGCTCGCCCTCGCCGCCGACGACATGCGTCACCACGCGCGGGGCACCGGCAGCCGCCTCGACCCGCGGGCCTCCGCCGCCGTCCCGACCGCACTGGCCGCGCTCCCGCCGGGGGGACGACGTCCCGGCACGGTGTGAGGCCTTCAGCGGTGTCGTACGGCGACGAAGCGGACCGGGGTGCCGGGCGGGGCCTGGGCGGCGGCCGGGAGGTCGGCGCCGTGGACGACCGCGATCACCGGGTAGCCCCCGGTGGTCGGGTGGTCGGCCAGGAAGACCACCGGCCTGCCGTCGGGCGGCACCTGGACCGCGCCCAGCACCATGCCCTCGCTGGGGAGCTCCTCCCCCCTCGCCCGCTGAAGCGCGGGCCCGGTCGTGCGCAGTCCGATGCGGTTGGCCGCCGGTGACACCCGGTACGTGCGTGCCGTGAACAGCTCCACCGCCTCGGGGGTGAACCAGTCGTCGCGCGGGCCGAGGGCGACGCGCAGCACGAGTTCGGCCGGGGGCGCCGGCTGCGGGGCGACGTCCACGCGCGTGTGGACGTCCCGCGAAGGCCCGAGGGGGAGCACGGCGCCGTCCGTGAGGGGGGCCGGGCCGAGGCCCGACAGCAGGTCCGTGGAGCGGCTGCCGAGCACCGCTTCGACGGCGATCCCGCCGGAGACCGCCACATAGGAGCGCACTCCGCGGACCGCCGCCCCGACGTCGAGCACGGAACCGGCCCGCACGCCCACGGGCGCGCCCCACGCGGCCGGGCGGCCGTCCACGGTCACCGGACAGGGAGCCCCGGTGACCGCCACCGTGACCGCCGAACGGGGTCGTACGGAGCAGCCGTCGACGGTCGTCTCCAGCACGGCGGCGTCCGGCGCGTTGCCCGCCAGCCGGTTGGCGAGTGCCGCGGCGGGCCCGTCCAACGCCCCGGAGCGGGGCACGCCGAGGTGCGCGTGGCCGGGGCGGCCCCGGTCCTGCACCGTGGTCAGGGCCCCCGCCCGTACGACGGCGAGCGCACGGTCCGTCATGCCGCCCGCCCCGTCGCCGTCACCGGGACGAAGCGCACGCGCGTGCCGGGGGAGAGCAACGCCGCCGGCACCCGCGCGTGGTCCCACAGCACGAGGCCGGTCGTGCCGATCAGCTGCCAGCCGCCCGGTGAGGAACGCGGGTACACGCCCGTGTAAGGCCCCGCCAGCGCCACCGAACCGGCGGGGACGGCCGTGCGCGGAGTCGGCCTGCGGGGCACGTCGTAGCGCGACGGCAGACCCGTGAGATAGCCGAAACCGGGTGCGAAACCGCAGAAGGCGACACGGAACTCGGCGGCCGCGTGGACCCGGGCCACCTCCCGCGCGGGAACACCCCAGTGCGCGGCGACATCGGCCAGGTCCGGCCCGTCGTAGCACACCGGGATCTCCACCGTCCCCGTCGCGCGCGGGGGCACGGGCGGCAGTTCGAGGGCGGTCAGCTCGGCGGCCACCCGGGCGGGTTCGGACAGTCCGTCGAGCAGCACCGTACGGGCCGCGGGGACGATCTCACCCGCCGTCAGCGAACCCTCCGTGCGGCGCCGCAGCAGCTCCGCGTGGAGCGCCTGCGCCTCGTCGCCGGAGGACACCTCGACGAGCAGGGCGTCCGCGCCGACGGGCAGCACCCTCATGCGAACGCCTCCACCCGGACTCCGGACGCCTCCAGCGCCGCCCGCACCCGCCGTGCCAGATCCACCGCGCCGGGCGTGTCCCCGTGCAGGCACAGGGAGCGTGCCCGCACCTCGATGCGCCGCCCCGACCGTGCGCCGACCCGCGCGTGGCGGGCCAGGTCCACCGAGCGCGCCACGACGGACTCCGGGTCGGTGACCACGGCGCCCTCCTCGCGGCGGGGCACCAGCGCGCCCGCGTCCGTGTACGCCCGGTCGGCGAACGCCTCCGTGACCACCGGCAGGCCCGCCTTCCCGGCCAGTTCCAGCAGACGGGAACCGGGCAGGCAGAGGACCGGCAGTCCGGCGTCCGCGAGGACCACCCCGTCGACCACCGCGCGGGCCTGTTCCTCGTCGTGCACGACCCGGTTGTAGAGCGCCCCGTGCGGTTTGACGTAGGACACGCGCGAGCCCGCCGCGCGGGCGAACACCTCCAGGGCGCCGATCTGGTAGGCCACTTCGGCCGCCAGCTCGGCCGGCGGCACATCCATCGCCCGCCGCCCGAAGCCCGCAAGGTCCCGGTAGGAGACCTGGGCGCCGATCCGCACCCCGCGCCCGGCCGCGAGCTCGCACACCCGGCGCATGGTGGCCGCGTCCCCGGCGTGGAATCCGCAGGCCACGTTGGCGCTGGTGACGACGGACAGCAACCGTTCGTCGTCGGTGAGCCGCCAGCGGCCGAAGCCCTCGCCGAGGTCGGCGTTCAGATCGATCGAGATCATGGGTTCTTCGTATCTCCTGTTCGGGCCGCGCGGGTCTCTCACCCCACGCGGAACTGCTCGTCCCGGGCGTCGCTGAGGAACATCTGCCCCGGTGCGTGCGTGATGGCGAACGGCGGCCGGGAGGCCATGACCGCGGCCTGCGGGGTCACACCGCAGGCCCAGAACACCGGGATGTCGTCCGGCTCGAAGTCCACCGGGTCGCCGAAGTCCGGCCGGCCGAGGTCGTCGATGCCCAGCCCCGAGGGGTCGCCGCAGTGCACGGGACCGCCGTGCACCGCCGGGAGCAGGCTGCTCTCCCGGATCGCCGCGGACAGCCGCCCGGGCGGCACCGGCCGCATGGACACCACCATCGGCCCGCGCAGCCGCCCCGCCGGACGGCACTGCCAACTCGTCACGTACATGGGAACGTTGCGCCCCTGCTCGAGATGCCGGACCGGAACCCCGGCCGCCGACAGCGCCCACTCGAACGTGAAGCTGCAGCCGATCAGGAACGACACCAGGTCACCGCGCCAGTGCGCCCGTACGTCCGTCGGCTCGTCCACCGGCTCGCCGTGCTCCCACACCCGGTAGCGCGGCAGATCGGTGCGCAGGTCGGCGTCCGGGGCGAGGACGGTCGTCGCGGACCCGGCGTCGGTGACGTCCAGCACCGGGCAGGGCTTGGGGTTGCGCTGGCAGAACAGCAGCATCTCGTACGCCCAGTCGGCGGGCACCGCGATCAGGTTGGCCTGTGTGTACCCCGCGGCCACGCCGGCCGTGGGGCCCGCCAGGCCCTCCCGGAAGCGTGCGCGCGCCGTGCGCGGGCTCCACGCGTGCGCGTGCTCGTCCACGAGGGTCACGGGGCGGCCGGCCACGACGGCCCGTGTGTGGTCGTCGGTGTGCTTCACTCCAGTTCCTTCCCGCGCGTCTCCGGCAGCCCCAGCAGTGCCAGTGCCGCGAGGCCGTAACCGATCGCACCGAAGACCAGCGCCCCGCCCACGCCCCAGCTGTCGGCCAGGAAACCGACCGTCGTGGGGAAGACGGCGCCCACGGCGCGCCCGGTGTTGTAGGTGAAGCCCTGCCCCGTGCCGCGCACGGCCGTCGGGTACAGCTCGCTCAGATAGGAGCCGAAGCCGCTGAAGATGGCCGACATGCAGAAGCCGAGCGGGAAACCGAGCACCAGGACCAGGGTGTCGGCCCCGCTCGGGATGTTCGTGTACGCCAGGATGCAGACCGCCGACAGCAGCGCGAACAGCCAGATGTTGCGCCGGCGGCCCAGCCGGTCGGTGAGGTAACCGCCGGTCAGGTAGCCGATGAAGGCGCCCGAGATGAGGAAGGTCAGATAGCCGCCGGTGCCGACGACGGACAGACCGCGCTCCGTCTTCAGGTACGTCGGCACCCAGGTGGCGAGGGTGTAGTAGCCGCCCTGGACGCCGGTGGAGAGCAGCACGGCGAACAGCGTGGTGCGCAGCAGTCCCGTCGAGCCGGGCCGGGCCGGCCGGAAGATCGCCGTGAACGATCCCTTCCGGGAACTTGCCTCCCGCGCGGCGGCGGCCCGGGGCGCGTCCCGCACGCTGCGCCGCACCCACACGACGAGCAGCGCCGGCAGCGCGCCGGTCCAGAACATCACGCGCCAGGCCAGGTCGTCGTCGACGAGCGAGAAGATCATCGTGTACACGATCACGGCCAGCGCCCAGCCCACGGCCCAGGAACTCTGGATCGCGCCGAGGGTGCGACCCCGGTGCCTGGCGCTCGCGTACTCCGCGACGAGGATCGCGCCGACCGCCCACTCGCCGCCGAAACCGAGGCCCTGGAGCGCGCGGAAGACCAGCAGCGTCTCGTAGTTGGGCGCGAAGCCGCAGGCCACGGTGAACACCGCGTAGGTGATGACGGTCAGCAGCAGTGCCTTCACCCGGCCGATGCGGTCCGCCAGCACGCCGGCGAGGGCTCCGCCGACCGCGGAGACCACCAGGGTGACGGTGGTCAGCAGCCCGGTCTGACCGCTGTCGAGACCGAAGTACGCCGACAGCGCGACCATCGTCAGCGGCAGCGTGAAGTAGTCGTAGGAATCCAGGGCATACCCGCCGAAAGCGCCGCCGAACGCGCGCCGGCCGCGCGGCCCCAGCGCGCGCAGCCAGCCCAACGGCCCGTCGTCGTGCGTGAGGTCGGGCGGTACGGGACGCGGTGCGTCGGTCAGTGCCTTCGGTGGAGGGGTCGCGCTCATGGGCACCTCGCAGAGGGAGGACGAAGGGTGCTGGAAGGTGAGCCGTGCGCAGCAAGGTAGAGGATCGTTGAACGATCCTTCAATACCCATGTTGTCTCGTTCTTCCGCGTGCGATTACATTCCGGGCATGACGGAGCAGCTGAGCGGACTGGCCGACGACCGTGCCCTGTTGGGACGTACCAGCACCGCCGAGCGGGTCGCGGACATCCTCAGGAGCCGGATCGCCGAGGGCTACTTCCCGCCCGGGACCAGGCTGTCGGAGGACAGCATCGGCGGCGCGCTCGGCGTCTCGCGCAACACGCTCCGCGAGGCGTTCCGGCTGCTCACGCACGAACGGCTGCTCGTCCACGAGCTGAACCGGGGCGTGTTCGTCCGGGTGCTGACCGTCGAGGACGTCGAGGACATCTACCGCACCCGCCGGCTCGTCGAGTGCGCGGTCGTGCGCGGCCTGGGCGACCCGCCCCACGCGCTCGACGGGCTCGCCGAGGTGGTGGAACAGGGGCGCCGGGCGGCGCGCGAAGGTGACTGGAAAGGAGTGGGTACGGCCAATATCCACTTCCACCGGGAGCTGGTGGCGCTCGCCGCCAGTGAGCGCACGGACGAGCTGATGCGCAGCGTCTTCGCCGAACTCCGCCTCGCCTTCCACGTGGTGGACGAGCCCCGGAAGCTGCACGAACCGTACATCGCGCGCAATGTCGCCATTCTCGAAGCCCTGCAGGCCGGCGACCGGGAGAGGGCCGAGCGACTGCTCGCGGCCTACCTCGACGTCTCCCTGGAACGGGTGGTGGAGGTGTACCGGCGCCGGGTGGGGGAGGACGCGCAGGGCGGCTGAACCCGGCATCCGGCCGGGCGCCCGGCGGCGGTGCGACAACCGTGACGCCGGGACCCATCTGCCTCGTTTGGGTTGTTGTCAGACCGAGGACCTAGTCTGTGCACCGTGACTTCGCCTGCATCGACGGACAGCGTTCCGCCCCAGCTCAGCGCGGGGCCGCGGCCCGCGCCGGGCCCGGCCGCCGACGAGGGTCTGGCGCGGCGGCTGCGCGCCCTCGCCTGCACCGCGCCGCTGCACGACCTCGACGCGCGCAAGGCCAACCTGGCCGGCGAGTACTCGGTGTACGGCATGGCGGAGATCGCCCTCGCCGCCATCGACCTGGTCACGCTGAACATGGACTTCGACACGGGCGCCGATCACGACCAGATAGTGGCCCGGCTCATTCCGCGCATCGCCGCCCAGGCCCCGCGCCGCCCCGCCGCCGAGCACGAGCGGGTGGCCCGCTGGGTCCTGGAGAACCTGATCAACGTCGGCAGCGTCGACCGCGGCTTCCGCGCGGTGTACGGCGTGTTCGGCGCGGACGGCACCTATGTGCGCCGCGACTACGACTTCAAGCTGATCGAAGAGGTCCCCGGCCCCGGCGGCACGGTGTACCTGCGCACCACGGACGAGGCCGTCAACGTCCTGGTCGGCGCCCTGGACACCGATGTCACCAGCGCGCAGATCGCCGCCGAGGTCAAACTGGAGGTACTGATCAGCCGGGGCCGCCTCGCCGACGCCCAGCTCGCCGCCGAACAGGCCCGCTACCGCACCGTGCAGTACTCGGAGACCCTGCGCCGGGCCCTGGACGCCACCCGCCGCAACGTCCGGGCGGTCGACTGGCTCAGCACCGTGCCCGACATGATCACCGAGGCCCTCGACCACGTCGCGGACCGCTACCGCCACGAGAACGCGATCCTCACCAACATCCGCAAGGCCCGTGACGAGTCCGAGGACACCGAGCACAAGCGCCGCGCGGCCGAACTGGTGGACATCGTCAAGGACTGCATCCGGCGCCACACCCAGCTGCAGTCCCGGCTGCTGGAGGCCGGCCCGCTGTTCCGCGCCGAACAGGACCGCCAGGCCTTCGCCACGCCCGCGGCGGCCTCCGGCACCGACCTGTACGGCCACCTCCTCGCCCCCCTGCTGCCGCTGCCCGTGGACCGGGCGTCCCGGGTCACCGACGCCTTCTTCGCCCACGGCACCGGACTGCGCACGCCGGTGTCCGTCCGGGTCGCCGATCTCGTCGAGATCCTCCTGACACCGCCGGTCGAGCGGGAGCACCTCGGCGCCGAGATGCCCGAACCCGACCTGATCGCCACCCCCGACGACAGCCGCTTCAGCGAGGAACAGCTGACGGCCGCCACCGAACTGCTGAACCTGCCGGCCGACGCGCCGCGCCGCCTCTCCGGCCTGCTCGCCGAGGCCCGCCGCCAGGACCCCGAACTGCCCTACCTCGTCGCCCTCCTGGCCGTCCACGCCGCCAGCCCGCCCGTCGGCACCGCCTACCGCCAGGGCGAACGCACCCTGCTGTTCGCCGTGGACGACGGCACCGAACTCGACGACCCCGAGTTCGGCGGCGCCGACCTCATCGTCGGCACGGCACTGCTGGACGCGGCGGGCATGGCCGCGGACCGGACGGAGGCGGCATGACCGGGACGGCAGTACGCACCCAGGTTTCCCAGAGCAAGGAGTCCCGACCGTGACCGAGCACGTCGAGTGGAGCGAACCGGAGGCCGAGGCCGCACCGGCGAGCACCGCCGTCACGCCCGCCGACGCCGCCGACGCGGCCCGGCTCGTCGCCTTCGGCCTCCAGCCCAAGCTCCAGCCCGCCCGCGACCAGGAGTACGCCGACCTGCTGCGCCGCTACCGGGAGGACCCGCCGTTCGCGCGGCTCGCCGACGCCGTGGCCACCGGCCTCGGACTGATCGTGCTGGAGGTGTCCCCGCGCGCCGGCATGGCCGTCACCGCCGCCGAGGACTCCGTCTTCGCCGTCCGCATGGGCGACTACGCGCGCCGCACCTCCGCCGACGGCGGCGACCGCTTCCTGCACGGCCTCGCCCACCTCGCCGTCGCCGCCATGGCCTTCCCCCGGCCCGAGGACCTCGCCGACGACGGCTACATCGGCCGCGTCACGGTCAACGGCGTCGACGCCTTCGTCCGCCAGGCCTGCCACCGCCTGGAGGAGCGGGCCGCGGAACAGGGCGAGAACACCGACCCCGCCAGCGACGCCCCCGGCCTGGAGGCCGCCTGGCGGATCTGGGCCAGACGCAGCGCCACCGGCGCCACCAAGGACGCGCGCCGGCTCGCGGGCTCCACCACCGGCATCGTCGCCAAGGCCGTCACATTCCTCACCGACTCCGGCTTCCTCCAGCGCACCGGCGACGACAACGGCGGCACCTACCGCACCACGGCCCGCTACCAGCTCCAGGTCCGCGACATGGCGGGCAGCGCCGCCCTGGCCGAACTGCTGGAGCTGGGCGTCGTCCCGGTCACCGACGGCACGCCCACCCTGCTGCCGCCCGACGACGCCGACGACCTGGAACTGGTCGCCGACGCCGGCCTGCCGTTCCACTCCGCCTGACCCCCCAACTCACGAAGCCTCACGAGAGTCCGCCATGTACGAGCTGTCCCGGGTCCGCCTCTACTCCATCGGGCCTGCCGGTGCGCGCTACGCCGATACCGTTCTCGACCTGCGCGGTGTCGGCGGGACCGTGCCGGACCCCGCCCCGGCACAGGCGGAGTTCTTCGAGGAGGAACCCGTCGGCCCGCCCCGCCGGCCCGCCCCCGCCGGAGTGCTCTTCCTGGAGAACGGCGGCGGCAAGTCCGTCCTGCTGAAACTGATCTTCTCCGTGATGCTCCCGGGCCACCGCAACACCCTCGGCGGCGCCAGCTCCGGCGTGCTGCGCAAGTTCCTGCTCGCCGACGACTGCGGCCATGTGGCCCTGGAGTGGCAGCACGTGCAGACCGGCGAGTGCGTCGTCGTCGGCAAGGTCAGCGAATGGCGCGGCCGCCAGGTCTCGGGCGACCCACGGAAGTTCGCCGAAGCCTGGTACTCGCTGCGCCCCGGCCCCGGACTCGGCCTGGACAACCTCCCCGTCGCCGAGTCCACGGCCGTACGGCCGTCCGCCGAGGGCCAGTCGGGCGCCCGCGGACGGCGCCGCACCATGAAGGGCTTCCGCGACGCCCTCACCGAGGCCGGCAAGAACTACCCGCACCTCGAAGTGCACTGGGAAGAGATCCACGAACGCTGGACCGAACACCTCGGCGACCTCGGACTCGACCCGGAACTCTTCCGCTACCAGCGGGAGATGAACGCCGACGAGGGCGAGGCCGCCGGTCTCTTCGCGGTCAAGAAGGACTCCGACTTCACCGACCTGCTGCTGCGCGCCGTCACCGACACCCGCGACACCGACGGACTCGCCGACCTGGTCAGCGGCTTCGGCAACAAGCTGGGCCGACGGGCCGAGCTGATCGCCGAACGCGACTTCACCGCCGGGTCCGCCGACCTGCTCGGCCGGATCGTCGAGGCCGCCGCGGGCCGGGCCCGCGCCCGGGAGATCCACACCGCCGCCGAACGCCGCACCCGCACCCTGGCCCGCCGGCTCTCCGCACGCGGCGCCCGGGAACGCGTCCGCGCCGCAGACCTGGCGGAGCGCGTCACCGCCGCCGCGCACGCCGTCACCCACGCGGAGTCGGCGCGCGGGCACAGCGCGCTGATCTCCGCCGAACTCGCCTACCGCCACGCCTCCCTGGCGCTCGCGGCCGCCGAGAAGTCCGCCGCCGCCCAGAAACGCGAACTCGCCGACGCCCGCACCCTGTACGCGGCCTGGCAGGCCGCCGAGGCCGTACTGCGCCACCGTGCCGCCGCCGACCGCGTGGCGAGGGTGTCCGCCGCGATCCAGGAGGCGGAACGGGACGCGGCCCCGGCACTGGCGGCCCGTGCCAAGGCCGCCGTCGACCTGGTGCGCGCCCTGCACGCGGCCGCGCGCGACGCCGAGAACCTCGCCAACGAGGAGGAGGAGCGCTCCGCAGCCCTCCAGGAGGCCGGCGACGGCGCCCACCGCGACTCCACCGCCGCCGCCACCGAGGCACAGCGGGCCCGCAGCGAGATCGGACATCTGCGGCAGCGGCTCACCGAGGTCGAGCAGGAGACCGCCGAGGCCGTCCGCGCCGGCTGGCTCGACGACAGCGCCCCCGACGCCGACCCCGCCCGTGCCGCCCTCGCGGCCAGCGACGCCGAGAAGTCGGCGGTCGCCGCCTGGGACACCGCCCGCGAGGCGTCCGGCAGGGCCACCGAGCACGCGCGGGAGGCGGCCGCGGCCGAGAGCCGCGCGGAACTCACCGCCGCCCGCGCGGCCGACGCGGCCACGGCGGCCGAACGCGCCCACCGCAGCGAGCACCGCACGGCCGAAGCGCTGGCGGACGAGCAACGGCTGGCGGAACTGCTGAGCCTGCCGGGAGGGCCCGGCAGGGGGCGGGCCGGTGTCCCGGGGCCGCGCACGGACGGTGACCACGCCCAGGACGCCTCCGGCGCCGGGCCTTCGCCCGCCGACGGCGCCCTGACCGCTGAGGAACTAGACCGCTTCGCCGACGAGTTGCGCGAACTGCTCGACGACGCCGTCTCCTCCGCCGAACGGCAGCTGTTCGACCTGCGCACCGCCGCCGCGGACGACGCCCGGATCCTCGGTGCCCTCGGCGACGGCGGGCTGCTGCCGCCCGGCCCGGACGTGCTGGCCACGGTCGAGTTCCTCGGCGAGCACGGCATCCCCGCCCTCCCGGGATGGCGCTACCTCGCCCAGGCCGTCGACCCGGCCGACCACGCGCGCGTCCTCGCCGCCCGCCCCGAACTGGTCGACGGCGTCGTCATCACCGACCCCGACTCCCACCTCCGCGCCCGCGAGGCGCTCGGCGCAGCCGCCCTGCTGCCCCGCTCCGCCGTCGCCGTCGGTACGGCCGCCGCCCTGCTCGCCCCCACGCCGGCACCCGGCGCGGACACCGGCGAGGTGTTCCTCGTACCGCCGAACCCGGCCATGCACGACGAGCACGCCGCCGACGAGGAGCGGCAGACGCTGCGCGCCCGGGCGACCGAGCGGGACGAGGAGATCCGCGCTCTGGCCGCCCGGCTGGGCAAGGACCGGGAACTGGCCGCCCGCCTGGCCTCCTGGCGCACCGGCTGCCCGGCCGGACGGCTCACGGAGCTCGCCGGTGCGGCGCACGAGGCGCGGGCCTTCGCCGAGGAGGCCGAGGCCGAACTGGCCGAGGCGCGCACCGTACGGGCGGAGGCCGAGGAGACCGCCGTCGAGGCCACCCGGGTCCGTGACGAGCGGCAGGAGGCCGCACAGAAGGCCCGGCGCGCGGCCGACGCCCTCGCGGGACTCGCCTTCCGGCTGCGGGAACGGGCCGGATGGCAGGTCAGACTGCGCGAACTGGCCGACGACGCGACCGAGGCGGAAGCGCGCGCCCAGACCTGCCTGGAACGGGCACGCGCCGCCGACGAGGACCGGCGCGCCGCCCAGCGCGCCGCCGACGACGCCCGGCGCACCGCCCGTGCCCTGCGCGCCGAGCGCTCCGAGATCGCGGGCGCCCCCGACGACGTACCCGAGGACGGCACTCAGGCCCCGCAGGGGTCCCTGCCGGCGCTGCGCGAGGCGTACCGGGCCGCGTCCCAGGTGTACGAGAAGGTCGGCGTCGGAGCCGATCTGCGCGCCGAACAGGCCCGCGCGGAGAGCGACGAGAGCGCCGCCCGCGCGGAGCTGGACCGGCTCAGCAACAGGGTCCGCAGCCGCGCGGAACTGCTGCTCCAGTCGCCCGATGGCTCCGACGGCCCCAGCCGGCAGGCCGCCGCGGCCCGCGCCGAGGAACTGGTGCAGCTTCTGGAGACCCGGATGTCCGCGGCGAGCGAGCAGCTCGGGCGGCTGCGCGGCGACGCCGAGCGGCTCGCGCCCGAGGACGGCGAGGCGCACACCGACCTCGCGGACGGACTGGTCCCCGGCGACGCCGGGCACGCACAGGCACTGCTGCGCACCGCGACCACCGAACTCGCCAGTCGCAGCGAGGCGTTGAGTCAGGCCCGGGAGGCCCACGCCGAACTCCTCGACGCCCACCGGGCCGCCGAGGACGCGGCCGGCGGCTTCGACGAGATCGCCGCCATGCTCCGCGACCTGCTGCGCGAGCACCCTCCCGAGGAGGAGCAGGAGCAGCCCGAGCCCTATCCGGGCAGCCCGGACGAGGCCCGGCAGTCCGCCGCCGAGGCCCGCCGCTCCCTGCGGGGCTGTGCCGCCGACCTGTCCGCCGCCGAGTCCGCCGTGCGTGAGGCGTGCGACGTCCTCGTCCGGCACGCCAACTCCACGCGCTACGAGCAGGTGCGCACCCCCGCGCGCCAGCAGATCCGTGAACTGCCCGCCTCCGCGCTGCCCGAGCACGCCCAGAAGTGGGCCGACGCCTTCGCCCCCCGGCTGCGGGTCCTCACCGACGAACTGGAGCAGCTGGAGCGCAACCGCGACTCGATCGTGGACCGGCTCAGGGGACTGGTGGAGTCCGCCCTCGCCACCCTGCGCTCGGCCCAGCGGCTGTCCCGGCTGCCGGAGGGCCTCGGCGAGTGGTCCGGGCAGGAGTTCCTGCGCATCCGCTTCGAGGAGCCCGACCAGGCCACGCTCACCGAGCGCCTCGGCGAGGTCATCGACGAAGCGACCCGGGCGGCCGTCAAGAAGAACTCCGACCTGCGCCGCGACGGCATGTCCCTGTTGCTGCGCGGGGTGGCCGCCGCGCTCCGGCCGAAGGGCGTCGCCGTCGAGATCCTCAAGCCCGACGCGGTACTGCGCGCCGAGCGGGTCCCCGTCGGGCAGATGGGCGACGTGTTCTCCGGCGGCCAGCTGCTCACCGCCGCCATCGCCCTGTACTGCACGATGGCCGCCCTGCGCTCCAACGACCGGGGCCGGGACAGGCACCGGCACGCCGGCACGCTGTTCCTGGACAACCCCATCGGCCGCGCCAACGCCACCTACCTGCTGGAGCTCCAGCGGGCGGTCGCCGACGCGCTCGGCGTCCAGCTGCTGTACACCACCGGCCTCTTCGACACGACGGCGCTCGCCGAGTTCCCCCTCGTCATCCGGCTGCGCAACGACGCCGACCTGCGGGCCGGGCTGAAGTACATCAGCGTGGAGGAGCACCTCCGGCCGGGGCTCCCCCAGCAGGACCCGGCCGAGGAGGCGCACAGCGAGATCACCGCGACCCGCATGTTCAAGCGGCCCGCCCCGGCGAGCGGCTGACCGGCCGCGCCCCCCGACGGGCGCTCAGAAGCCGTAGCCCATGCGCCGGGACAGCTCGGCCGCCGCTGCCGCCGTCCGGCTGCCCAACCGGGGCAGCCGCTCCGCGGTGAGCCGGTACACCGGCCCCGAGACACTGATCGCCGCGATCACCGAGCCGTCGTGCGAGCGGACCGGCGCCGCGACCGCGGCGAGTCCCAGCTCCAGCTCCTCCAGCGTCACGGCGTACCCCCGCTCGCAGACCTTCTCCAGCTCCTCGCGGAGCACCGGCGGATCGGTGATCGTACGGTCCGTGTACCGGTGCAGCGGGCGGGTGAGGCGGCCCTCACGCAGGGCGGGCCGCATATGGGCCAGAAACACCTTGCCGCTGGAGGTGGCGTGCAGCGGGGTACGCCTGCCGAGCCAGTTCTGCGCCGTGACCGATGCCGTGCCGCGGGCCTGCATGATGTTGACGGCCGCGTCCTCGTCCGGCACCGCTATGTTCACGGTCTCGCCCAGCTCGTCCGCGAGCTCCCGGCACACCGGGACGCCCTCCTGGGAGATGTCGAGGCGCAGCGCCGCCGCCCCCGCCAGACGCAGCACACCCGCCCCCAGGTGGTACTTGCCGCGCCCCTTGGCCTGGGCCACCAGACCACGGTTCTCCAGCACACCGAGCAGGCGGAAGGCCGTGGACTTGTGCACACCCAGCTCGCCGGCGATCTCCGTGACACCCGCCTCGCCGCTCCGGGCGAGGATCTCCAGCACGCTCACGGCGCGGTCCACGGACTGCACCGCACTCGTCGCGCCTCTCCCGTTCCTCCCGGGCTCGTTCCCCGCGCGGGTCATGGTTCGGCTCTCATCATCTGTCGGGTGCGGTTGCGCAGGACGCTCGCGAGCGCGCCGTACGAGACCTCAGAGTACCGAGAGGCGGCGTACGGCCGGTATCGGCGACGCCGCGGCCGGGTCAGGAGTGGGAGAGCTGCCCGGCTCCGCCACGCCGGCGTATTCGTGCCCGTGCGCGCTGGGCGGACCGCTCCTGGCGGCGGACGCGCCGCCGCTCGCGCCGCAGGGCGCGCGCCGTGCTGCTGGGCATGGACACCACACCGTGGCGCTGGTTCCAGACCTGGCGGGTCACCCACACGTCCAGCACCGCCCAGGTCGCCAGAATCGTACTGACGACACTGCTGATGACCATCGGGAACGCCAGCCAGGACCCGGCCAGTGTGCACAGAAAGGCCACCATGGCCTGAATCAGCGTCACCGAGATGACGATCACCGCCCGCACGGCCGCCGTCCGCACCGGATCGGGCAACCGGCGCCGGCGAGCCGGCTCCTCGACCCACAGCGGCCGGTAGTGGCCCTGCGCGCGGACACCGCCGGACGCGTCCGCGCCCCTCGCGGCCTCCCGCACCTCACTGCCGCGGCCCGGCATCCCGGCGTCCGACCGCGACGCCTTCCGTGTCGCCGCGTCGCCCCCGGGCGCCTCGCGCCGCTCCGCCGTGCCCATCAACGTGTCACTCCCCACCGCCAGCAGACCGCTCGCCCGTGTCCGAAGACCCGACACCTCAGTGGCTGCCCGGCTTGCGCTGTTTTACGCCGCCCGGGTACGGGACACGGCTCCTGTGGCCGATTCCGCCCCCATCTCCCACAGAGAAGGACGAACGGCACGTCGTGAAGATTCCCGAACGGGAAAGAAATCGGCCAACGCCGCCCGCCCGCCCGGGAGGCGGACCGGCGGAGCACGCCCCGTTTGCCGGGAGACAATCTCCCGCAATGGCCGGACAACTCCCCATCTCCCGCCACCGGTACGGAACTACAGCTTCCGGACGGCTCTTCGAGTTGACCCCGGTGCGGTAGTAGGCTCGCGCCGTTTGTTGACGCACATGTGTACCCCCGGTCGTCCGGGGGCCGAGCTGGGGGAGGCCATGCGCTTTCGCGGGAAGTCCATCCGCCGGAAGATCGTGGCGCTGCTTCTCGTGCCGCTGGTGTCCCTGACGACGATCTGGGCCTTCACCACGGTGCTCACGGGCCGCGAGGCGAGCCACCTGTTCGACGTGTCCTCGGTGATGGAGGAGGTCGGCTACCCCGTCGAGGACACGGTGCGCGTCCTCCAGCAGGAGCGCCGCCAGACCCTCGTCCACCTCGCCGACCCCCGCGCCTCCGACGGACTCGCCGCACTGCGGCGCAGCCGCGCCGCCACCGACAAGGCCATCGCCGCCGTTCGCAGCAGCGCGGCCGACGCCGACGTGCGCGAGGCCATGCACGACGACTCCGGCGACCTGAGCGCGGTACTGGAATCGTTCAACGGCATCGAGTCCCTCCGCCGCAGCGTCGAGGACGGCACCGTGAACCGCTCCCAGGCCCTCGACCTCTACAACCGGCTGGTCGACCCCTGCTACGTGCTGCTGGCCAATCTGCACGTGGTCGAGGACGTCGAACTCGACAAGCAGTACCGCGCGCTGGTCGGCCTCGCGCGCGCCCGCGAACTGCTCTCCCGCGAGGACGCCCTTCTCGGCTCCGCACTGATCGTCGGCAAGCTCTCCCGCACCGAAGTGCGGGACATCTCCGACCTCATCGCCCAGCGCACGCTGATGTACGACGCGGGCCTCCCGCAGCTGCCCGCGGCGGAACGCGACCGCTACGAGACGTTCTGGAAGAACGCCGCCTCCGCCCCCTTGCGCGTGGGCGAGGAGGCCGCCGTCTCCTCCGGCACCGGGCCGCCCCGCGGGATCACCGCCAAGAGCTGGGACACCGCCGCCGGCAACGTCCTCGCCGAGCTCGGCACCCTCAACGACGAGGCCACCGACCGCTACCAGGACCGGGTCCGTCCCGTCGCCATGGGCGTCATCGCCCAGGCCGTCGTCGCCGGCGTCCTCGGCCTCGTCGCCCTCCTGGTCTCCCTCTTCCTCTCCGTACGCGTCGGCCGCGGCCTCGTCCGCGACCTCAGGCAGCTGCGCCTGGAGGCGCACGAGGCGTCCGGCGTCCGGCTGCCCGGCGTGATGCGCCGCCTCTCGGCCGGCGAGCAGGTCGACGTCGAGACCGAGGTCCCCCGCCTGGAGTACGACAAGAACGAGATGGGGGAGGTCGGCCAGGCCCTCAACACGCTCCAGCGCGCCGCCGTGGAGGCCGCCGTCAAACAGGCCGAACTGCGCGCCGGAGTCTCCGAGGTGTTCGTCAACCTCGCCCGCCGCAGCCAGGTCCTGCTGCACAAGCAGCTCACGCTGCTGGACACCATGGAGCGCCGGACCGAGGACACCGAGGAGCTCGCCGACCTCTTCCGCCTGGACCACCTGACCACCCGCATGCGCCGGCACGCCGAGGGCCTGGTGATCCTCTCCGGCGCCGCGCCCTCCCGACAGTGGCGCAAACCCGTCCAGCTCATGGACGTCGTACGGGCGGCCGTCGCCGAGGTCGAGGACTACGAGCGCATCGAGGTCCGCCGGCTGCCGCGGGTCGCCGTCACCGGCCCGGCCGTCGCCGACCTCACCCACCTCGTGGCCGAACTGCTGGAGAACGCCACGGTCTTCTCCCCGCCGCACACCGCCGTGCAGGTCGTGGGCGAGCGGGTGGGCAACGGCTTCACGCTGGAGATCCACGACCGCGGGCTCGGCATGGCGGCCGACGCTCTCCTGGACGCCAATCTCCGGCTCGCCGAGACCCCTGAGTTCGAACTCTCCGACACCGACCGGCTCGGGCTGTTCGTCGTCAGCCGTCTCGCCCAGCGCCAGAACGTCCGGGTCTCCCTGCAGCCTTCCCCCTACGGCGGAACCACGGCGGTCGTCCTCATCCCCGACGCCCTGCTGACGGACGACATCCCGGACACCAACGGCGTCGGCTTCCGTCTCGACCGGCCCCGGCGCGCCAAGGACCCGGAGCCCCAGGAGAACCGTCGCGCCGCCCTCTCCCAGGTCCCCGTGCAACTGCCCGGACTGCCCGCCTCGGTGCTGGACGGACCGGTCGAACTCGAGGCCCCCGTCGACCTGGACGCCCTCAACGGCTTCCCCGGCGCCCTGGGCGAGGAGGAGGACGAGCACGGCGGGCTCTTCCGCCCCCGGCGCTCCCTCGTCCAGGACGAGCGGCCCGGCCACGGCCACGAGCCCCACCGGGCGGCTCCGGGCACCCCCGAGGACACCGACGACCGGACGAGCACCCCGGTTCCGCTCACCCGCAGGGCCATCCCCAAGCTGGTGAGCTCCCACGGCCGCCCGGTCGGCGACCAGGACGCCCGCGCCGAGCGGGCCGGGGAGGAGAAGCCGGCCGGCCGGCCCGCCCGCCCCGGACCGGAAGCGGCACCCGCGCTGCCCTCCCGGCGCCGTGGCCAGAGCACCCCGGGGCGCCGTGGGCCGGGCCGCCCGGACCCGGAAACCCTGTCCCCGCTGCCCGCCCGCCGCCGCCCCGAACAGCTTCCCGCCGGCCTCGACCACGAGGAACCGGACGCCGGGACACCGCCGGCGCTGCCCGCGCGCCGACGGACCGACGGCCCCGCGGGCCCCGGGCCCGGCGACGCGGCACACGGCGGCACCGGGGAAGCCGGGCCGCCGGCCGGTCTTCCGCGGCGCGCCCGCCGCCCCGCGACCGCGACGAGCGGGCCCGGCGACTCCTCGCCTGCCCCCGACGGGACCACCGCGGAACAGTCCGACGGCGGATCGCTGCCCCGGCGGGTACGGCAGGCCAGCCTGGCACCACAGCTCAAGCGCGATGCCGAACCGCGGAACGAGGGCAGGACCCGGCCCGCCGAACGGGACGCGGACGAAGTACGCAGCCGCATGGCCTCGCTCCAGCGCGGCTGGCAACGCGGCCGCGAGGAGAACGCCGCGGGCGACGACGCCGACAGCGGCACCGCACCACGACGAACGACTAAGGGGGACGGTCGATGACCGCACCGAGGGCCACCGGCCACACCGAGACCGACAAGGGGGAGCTGAACTGGCTCCTCGACGACCTGGTCGACCGCGTCGCCAGCATCCGCAAGGCGATCGTGCTCTCCGGCGACGGCCTGCCCACGGGCGCGTCGAAGGACCTGACCCGGGAGGACAGCGAGCACCTGGCCGCCGTCGCCTCCGGATTCCACAGCCTCGCCAAGG
The DNA here is from genome assembly GCF_055571535.1 of Streptomyces sp. NPDC030893. NCBI lineage: Bacteria > Bacillati > Actinomycetota > Actinomycetes > Kitasatosporales > Streptomycetaceae > Streptomyces > Streptomyces sp. NPDC030893. Next base: position 236,122 of record NZ_JBVIFC010000011.1, read on the forward strand.
GCGTGGGCCGCCACTTCGAGGCCGGTGACGTGCGCCAGACCGTCGTCGAACTCGACGAGGCGTTCCTGTTCGTCACCGCCGCCGGCGACGGCAGCTGCCTCGCCGTCCTCGCGGACGCCGACTCCGACGTCGGACAGGTCGCCTACGAGATGACGCTGCTCGTGAAACGGGTCGGTGTGCATCTGGGCGCCGCACCGCGCACCGATCTGCCCTCGGGCGGGTAGTGGGATGACATGAGCGCTGACGGTCAGGGTAGAAGCCACTGGTTCGACGACGAGGCCGGACCGGTCGTCCGTCCGTACGCCATGACGCGGGGCCGCACCACCAGTGCGGCCCAGCACCGCCTCGACCTCATCGCGGTGGTCGTCACGGAACCGCACGCGGACGATCCGGAGGACGATCCCACCCTCTCCCCGGAGCACGTCGACATCGTCCGGCTGTGTCGCGACACCTCGCAGACGGTCGCCGAACTCGCCGCCGGACTCGACCTGCCGATCGGAGTGGTCCGGGTCCTCGTCGGAGACCTCGTGGACTGCGAATTCGTCCATGTGAACCGGCCCGTACCTCCGGCCGAGCTGCCGGACGAGAGTATTCTGCGCGACGTGATCAACGGCCTCCGGGCGCTGTGACCGGCGCGGAAGCGGAGTACTGACGTGACAGGCTGGCAGTTCTGGGTGGACCGAGGCGGCACCTTCACCGACATCGTCGCGCGGCGCCCCGACGGCCGGCTGCTCACCCACAAGGTGCTGTCCGACAACCCCGCACCCAGCCACTCCCGTCCGGAGGCGAGCCGGGGGACCGACAGCACGGACGCGGCGGTCGCAGGCGTCCGCGCGCTGCTCGCCGGTTCCGGCGACCCCGTCGACAGCGTGCGCATGGGCACCACCGTCGCCACCAACGCCCTCCTCGAACGCAAGGGCGAACGAACCCTGCTGGTCGTCACCCGCGGCTTCCGCGACGCCCTGCGCATCGCCTACCAGAACCGCCCCCGCATCTTCGCCCGCCGCATCGACCTGCCCGAGCTGCTGTACGAACGGGTCGTCGAGGTCGACGAACGCATCGCCGCCGACGGCACGGTGCTGCGCGCCCCCGACCTGGACGCCCTCACCGGTCCGCTGCGGCAGGCCCACGCCGACGGTATCCGCGCCGTCGCCGTGGTCTGCATGCACAGCCACCTCCATCCCGCCCACGAACAGCGCATCGGTGACCTCGCCGCCCGTATCGGCTTCCCGCAGATCTCCCTGTCCAGCGAGGTCAGCCCCCTGATGAAGCTCGTCCCACGCGGGGACACCGCCGTCGTCGACGCCTACCTCTCGCCCGTACTGCGCCGCTACGTGCGCCATGTCGCCGACGAACTCCACGGCGTACGGCTGATGTTCATGCAGTCCAACGGCGGTCTCACCGAGGCCGGGCAGTTCCGCGGCAAGGACGCGATCCTGTCCGGGCCGGCCGGTGGCATCGTCGGCATGGCACGCATGTCGCAACTGGCCGGCTTCGACCGCGTCATCGGCTTCGACATGGGCGGCACCTCCACCGACGTCTCCCACTTCGCGGGCGAGTACGAACGTGTCCTCACCACACAGATCGCCGGAGTCCGGCTCCGCGCGCCCATGCTGGACATCGACACCGTCGCCGCCGGAGGCGGCTCGGTCCTCCACTTCGACGGCTCCCGCTACCGGGTGGGACCGGACTCGGCGGGCGCGGACCCGGGCCCCGCCTGCTACCGGCGCGGCGGTCCGCTCGCCGTCACCGACGCCAACGTCATGCTCGGCCGGATCCAGCCCGACCACTTCCCCACGGTGTTCGGCCCGGGCGGGAACCTGCCCCTCGACGCCGCGCTCGTCCGCGACCGCTTCACCGTCCTCGCCCGCGAGATCCACGCACGGACCGGCGACGACCGCACCGCCGAACAAGTCGCCGAGGGCTACCTGCAGATCGCCGTCGCCCACATCGCGGGCGCGGTGAAGCGGATCTCCGTCCAAAAGGGCCACGACATCACCCGCTACGCCCTCACCACCTTCGGAGGGGCGGGCGGACAGCACGCGTGCATGGTCGCCGACTCCCTCGGTATCCGCACCGTCCTCGTCCCGCCCATGGCGGGCGTCCTGTCGGCGCTCGGCATCGGCCTCGCCGACACCACCGCCATGCGGGAACAGTCCGTCGAAGCGCCCCTGGAACCCGCCGCCATGCCCGGAGTCCACCAGCGGGCCGACGACCTGGAGACCGCGGCCCGCGCCGAACTCCTCGCCGAGGACGTCCCCGAGGAGCGCATCGAGGTCACCCGCCGTGCCCAGCTCCGCTACGACGGCACCGACACCACCCTCACCGTCGAACTGACCGAGCCGGAGCGGATGCGGCGCACCTTCGAAGAACGTCATCGCGCCACGTACTCCTTCACCCTCGACCGCCCGATCGTCGTCGAAGCACTCTCCGTCGAAGCCACCGGCATCACAGAACCTCCCGATCTCTCCGCCCTCGCTCCCTACGAGGGCACCCCCGGACACCGCACCGCCGCCCCCCGGACCGTCCGCCTCCACACCGGCGGCACCTGGAGCGACGTACCCCTCCACCGCCGCGAGGACCTTCCTCCCGGCGAAACCGTCACCGGCCCGGCGCTCATCACCGAGTCCGGTGCGACGACCGTCGTCGACGACGGCTGGCGGGCCGTGGCGCGGGACGACGGGCATCTGGTCATGGAACGCGTCGCGGTCACGCAGAGTTCCGACATCGACACGGAAATCGATCCGGTCCTGCTCGAGGTCTTCAACAACCTCTTCATGTCCATCGCCGAACAGATGGGCGCGCGCCTCGAGTCCACCGCCCAGTCCGTCAACATCAAGGAGCGCCTGGACTTCTCCTGCGCCCTCTTCGACCCCGACGGAAACCTGGTGGCCAACGCCCCGCACATCCCCGTCCACCTGGGCTCGATGGGCACCGGCGTCAAAGAGGTCATCCGGCGGCGCGGCCCGTCCATGCGCCCCGGGGACACCTACGCCGTCAACGACCCGTACCACGGCGGCACCCATCTGCCCGACGTCACCGTGATCACCCCGGTCTTCGGCACCGGGACCACAGCGGACACGGAGAGTGACCCGGAGGTCCTCTTCCACGTCGCCTCACGCGGCCATCACGCCGAGATCGGCGGCATCGCACCCGGCTCCATGCCGGCCGGCAGCCGCACCATCGACGAGGAGGGCGTCCTCTTCGACAACTGGCTGCTCACCGAGGACGGCCGTTTCCGCGAGGAGGAGACCCGCCGTCTCCTGACCGAGGCGCCCCACCCCTCCCGCAATCCCGAGACCAACCTCGCCGACCTGCGCGCCCAGATCGCGGCCAACCGCAAGGGCGTCGACGAGGTGGGCCGCATGATCGAGAACTTCGGACTCGACGTCGTCCAGGCCTACATGAAGCACGTCCAGGACAACGCCGAAGAAGCCGTCCGCCGTGTCATCGACGTCCTCGACGACGGTGAGTACGCCTACGAGACCGACGCGGGCTCGGTCATCCGGGTACGTGTCCGCGTGGACCGCGAACGCCGGACCGCGACCCTCGACTTCACCGGGACCTCCGCCCAGCTGCCCACCAATTTCAACGCCCCCTTCTCGGTCGTCAACGCGGCCGTCCTGTACGTCTTCCGCACCCTGGTCGCCGACGACATCCCGCTCAACGACGGCTGTCTGCGCCCGCTGGACATCATCGTTCCGCCCGGCTGCATGCTCGCGCCCGAACCACCGGCCGCCGTCGTCGCGGGCAACGTGGAGACCTCCCAGGCCGTCACCGGCGCCCTCTACGCGGCGCTCGGCGTCCAGGCGGAGGGCTCCGGCACCATGAACAACGTCACCTTCGGCAACGCGCACCACCAGTACTACGAGACCGTCGCCTCCGGCTCGGGCGCCGGGGACGGCTTCCCCGGCGCGTCCGTCGTACAGACCCATATGACCAACTCACGGCTCACCGATCCCGAGATCCTGGAGTGGCGACTGCCCGTCCGCCTCGAGGAGTTCGCGGTGCGCCGTGGCAGCGGAGGCGCCGGACGGTGGCGCGGCGGGGACGGAGCCGTGCGCCGTATCCGCTTCCTGGAGCCCATGACCGTCTCCACGCTGTCCCAGCACCGCAGGGTCCCCGCGTACGGCATGGCGGGCGGTGCCCCCGGAGCACTGGGCGCCAACCGGGTCGAACGAGCGGACGGCACGGTCACCCGACTGGCCGGCAGCGACTCGGCGGAGGTCGGCACCGGCGACGTACTCGTCATCGAAACCCCCGGCGGCGGGGGATACGGCCCGCCGCCCGAACCCCATCAAGCAGGAGAAGAGATCGATGATCTTCGGGCGTTCTGAGCGCGGCAAGCCCCCGGTCGAGCCCGTCACGCTCAAGATCCTGGTGGCCGGCGGCTTCGGCGTGGGCAAGACCACGCTCGTCGGCGCGGTCAGCGAGATCAGGCCGTTGCGCACCGAGGAACTCCTCACCGAGGCCGGCCGCCCGGTCGACGACACCAGTGGTGTGGAGGCGAAGAACACCACGACCGTGGCCATGGACTTCGGGCGGATCACGCTCCGCGAGGACCTGGTGCTGTACCTCTTCGGCACACCCGGCCAGGAGCGGTTCTGGTTCATGTGGGACGAGCTGTCCGAGGGCGCCCTCGGAGCCGTCGTCCTCGCCGACACCCGGCGCCTGGAGGACTGCTTCGCCGCCGTCGACTACTTCGAGCGGCGCTCCATCCCGTTCGTCGTCGGAGTCAACTGCTTCGAAGGCGCCGCCCGTTACCCGGAGGCGGACATCCGCCGGGCGCTCGACCTCGACGACCACGTTCCGCTGCTGATGTGCGACGCGCGGGACCGGGAGTCGGTCAAGGAGACCCTCATCGGTGTCGTCCAGCACGCCATGGCCCGGGCCTCGCGGCGACGCGCGGTCGCCACCTGAGGAGACGCCGGACACGCGGCCCGTACCCCGCCGACCGGAGTACGGGCCCTCACGCGGGCAGACGGCGCACCACGCGTGTGTGGTCAGTCGTCGTCCACCTCCGTCCAGCCGAAGCTCTTCTCCACCGCCTTGCGCCAGTTGCGGTACTCGCGGTCCCGCGCGGCCACCTCCATGGCCGGCGCCCACTCGGCGTCCTTCCGCCAGTGCGACTTCAGTTCCTCCAGGCCGTTCCACACGCCCGTGGCGAGCCCCGCCGCGTAGGCGGCCCCCAGGCAGGTCGTCTCCGAGACGCGGGGCCGGATCACGGGTACTCCGAGCACATCCGCCTGATGCTGCATGAGCAGGTTGTTCCTCGTCATGCCGCCGTCGACCTTCAGAGTGGTGATCTTGACGCCGGAGTCCTGGTACATGGCGTCCACGACCTCGCGCGTCTGCCAGCTCGTCGCCTCGAGCACCGCACGCGCGAGATGCGCCTTCGTCACGTACCGGGTGAGTCCCGTGACCACACCCCGCGCGTCGGAGCGCCAGTAGGGTGCGAAGAGGCCGGAGAACGCGGGAACGATGTAGGCGCCGCCGTTGTCCTCCACGCTCGCCGCCAGCGGCTCGATCTCGTCGGCCGTACGGATGATGCCGAGCTGGTCGCGGAACCACTGGACCAGCGCGCCCGTTATGGCGATCGACCCCTCCAGACAGTAGACGGGTGCCTCGTCGCCGATCTTGTAGCCCATCGTCGTGAGCAGCCCGTTCTTCGACGGCACCGGCCGGTTGCCGGTGTTCAGGAGCAGGAAACTGCCCGTGCCGTAGGTGTTCTTCGCCGTGCCCGTGTCGTAGCAGGCCTGTCCGAAAACGGCCGCCTGCTGGTCGCCCAGCGCCGAGGCGACGGGCACGCCGGAGAGCTGGCCCACGGCCGTGCCGTAGACCTCGGAGGAGGACCTGATCTCCGGCAGCATCGCCTCGGGCACGTTCATCGCGGAGAGGATGGACGGGTCCCACTGGAGCGTCTCCAGGTTCATCAGCATGGTCCGCCCGGCGTTGGTCACGTCGGTGACGTGCCGACCGCCGTCGGTGCCGCCCGTGAGGTTCCAGATCAGCCAGGAATCGATGGTGCCGAACGCGATCTCACCGTTCTCCGCCCGGGTCCTGAGGCCCGGTACGTTGTCCAGCAGCCAGGCCGCCTTGGGCCCGGAGAAGTAGCTGGCCAGCGGCAGTCCGGTCCGCTCGCGGAAACGGTCCTGCCCGTCCGGCCCGCCCAACCGGGCGCAGAGCGCGGCGGTCCGCGTGTCCTGCCACACGATCGCGTTGTGCACGGGCTTTCCCGTGGCCCGGTCCCACAGGACCGTCGTCTCCCGCTGGTTGGTGATGCCCAGCGCGCTCAGCTGGTCCGCGCGGAGCCCGGCCTTGGCCGTCGCCCCCGCGACCACGGCCTGCACCTTCGACCAGATCTCGGTGGCGTCGTGCTCCACCCAGCCGGGCTTCGGGAAGATCTGGCGGTGCTCGCGCTGGTCGACGGCGACGATCGCGCCGTGCCGGTCGAAGACGATGCAGCGGCTGGAGGTGGTGCCCTGATCGATTGCGGCGACGAACTTGTCCGTCATGACGTCCCCTTCGTCGGTTCGTGCGGAAGTTCGTGCGGAAGTTCGTACGGAGACGGGTGGTTCAGAAGGCTGCCTTGAAGACGAGCCCGGACAGCGCCGCGCCGATGAGCGGCCCCACCACGGGAACCCACGCGTATCCCCAGTCCGAGGTGCCCTTGTTGGGGATCGGGAGCAGCGTGTGCACGATGCGCGGCCCGAGGTCGCGGGCCGGGTTGATGGCGTAGCCGGTCGGGCCGCCGAGCGAGAGGCCGATGCCGACCACCAGGAACGAGACGATGAGGATCGCGGTGCCCGACTCGCCGAGCCCCTTCGTGAGTCCGAAGGCCAGGATCGGCAGCACCAGGCCCATGGTCGCGATGATCTCCGTGATCAGGTTCGCGACGGGATGACGGATCGCCGGCGACGTGGAGAAGATCCCGAGCGTCGGCTGGGCCATCTCCTCCTCGGCGTTGGCCCGGAACTGCGCGTAGTAGACGAGCCAGCACAGCACGGCGCCCAGCATGGCGCCGACCATCTGCCCTGCGACGTAGATGTGGACCTTGTCCCAGTCCCCGGTGTCGATGGCGATCCCGAGGGTGACCGCCGGGTTGAGATGCCCGCCGGACAGCGGGGCGGCCGTGTACGCCCCGGCCATCACGCCGAAACCCCAGCCGAGCGCGATGACGACCCAGCCGGCGTCCTTCGCCTTCGAATAGTTCAGTACGACGGCCGCGACCACACCGGCGCCGAACAGGATGAGGATCGCGGTGCCGATGACTTCCCCGACGAATATGTCTCCGTTGCTCATGGCGGCTCCTAGGCCCCGGCCCGGGACGATCCGCCCCGGACCTCACGTGCAGGGTGCGTTTCCCATGGCGACTTCGGCCGAAGGCAGGGAGAACCGCGCCCCGCCCGGCGTCCGTGACGAGCGTGCCGTCGCAGTCGACATCGCCCGTGGGGAGTGGGCCTCGACGTGGAAGGACCCCGGAGCGGCGTGCCGGAATACGCCGAGATGTACGACGATGTCGACCGACACCGGGAAGTGTTCACCGGCACTCAGGGAGCGTCAAGGTCGCCGACGGCAACGGTTGTCGGCCACGTCCCTTCCCGGAGGCCCCCCAGTCCTGATAGATGCAGGGGACATGACACGACTCTCCACCGTGGTACGAGGTCTGGCCACCGCCGTCGCCGCCCTGCTCGCCGCGAGCGTCCCGTCCGCCCCCGCCCAGGCGAAGCCCGAACCCAAGGCACCCCGGGACTTCGTGGCGCTGCAGAGCGTGGACCCGACGATCATCCAGGAGATCCGCTACGTCACCCCGCACAACTTCGTCGGCGAGCCCGTCGACGGCTACCGGCAGCCGCTGTGCATCCTCACCCGCCCCGCGGCCCGGGCACTGCACACCGCACAGCGCACACTGCTGCGCCAGGGATACTCCCTCAAGGTGTACGACTGCTACCGGCCGCAACGCGCCGTCGACCACTTCGTGCGCTGGGCCAAGGACCTGGACGACCAGAGAACGAAGGCCGAGTTCTACCCGAACGTCGACAAGAGCAGGCTGTTCGTCGACGGCTACATCGCGGAGAAATCCGGCCACAGCCGCGGCTCGACGGTGGACCTCACCCTCGTGAAGCTCCCCGCCCGGCCGGCCCCGCCCCACCACCCCGGACAGCCCCTGGTTCCCTGCTTCGCGCCCAAGGACGAGCGATTCCCCGACAGTTCCGTGGACATGGGCACCGGCTACGACTGCTTCGACACCCTGAGCCACACGCTCGACCCGCGCATCAAGGGCGAACAGCGCGCCAACCGGCTGCTGCTCAAGAACACCCTGGAGGACGTCGGATTCGTGAACCTCGCCGAGGAGTGGTGGCACTACACCTTCACCCCCGAATCCCACCCGGACACCTACTTCGACTTCCCGGTGTCCCGCAGATCGCTCACCGGCCGGTACTGACCCACCTGCCGGGGGCACCCCCGCCGTGGTCCGCTACAGTCCCGCGCGTGTCCCGAACTCCCGCCAAGGTGACCGACTCCGCGCCGCACTCCCACTGTTCGAGCTGCGGCGCGCCCTACCCGGAGGGCGTCTCCGGCTGGCCCCGCACCTGCACCACCTGTGGCACCGTCACCTACCGCAACCCCCTCCCGGTGGCGGTGGCCCTTCAGCCCGTCCACGACACCCACGGCACCGCCCTGGTCGTCATCACCCGGGCGATCGCCCCCGCGCGGGGCCGCACGGCCCTGCCCGGCGGCTACGTCGACCACCGGGAGGACTGGCGCCGGGCCGTCGTCCGGGAACTCCGGGAAGAGACCGGCATCGAGGTGGCGAGCCACGACGTCCGCCTCGCCGACGCCATGAGCTCACCCGACGGACACCTGCTGCTCTTCGGGCTCCTGCCCGAACGCCCCGCGGAGGACCTGCCGCCCTCCGCCCCCACCGACGAGACCGAGGGCCGGCACCTGCTGCGCCGCCCCGAGGAACTCGCCTTCCCCTTGCACACACTGGCCGTGCGGGCCTGGTTCGAAGGCCGCTACAGCTGACCCCCGGCCGGTCCCAGCCCGCGAACGCGCACCGGCCGGCGAGGCTCGCCGACACCCGCCTCACCCTCCCGCTCGACGACGACCCGCCCGCCCGACCACCGCACCGCGTACCGCTCGGCCTCCGGCTCCTCCCACCCGTCCCCGGCGTCCGGCACGACCAGCCCGCCCCCGGTCCGTCCCCGGGCCGGCGCCCACACCTCGAGCTCCGTACCACCCTCCGCACCCCGCACCGGAAGAACCGCGCCCGCGCGCGCGAACACCGGGATCCGCTCCAGCGGCGCGTCGACCACCACCCGGCCCGGCCCCTCGTACGCCCGTCCCGTCGCCGTGTCGTACCACCGCCCGCGCGGCAGCCGGACCGCCCGCCGCTCCACACCGGGACCGAGCACCGGCGCCACCAGCAGACAGTCACCGAGCAGGAACGCGTCCTCACAGTCGCGCAACGTGCGCTCCTCCGGCGCCGCCCACCACAACGGGCGCACATAGGGCGCTCCCGTACGCCGGGCCAGGTGCGCCAGCGTCACGAAGTACGGCAGCAGCCGCCGGCGCTCGACGAGCACCCCACGCGTGTGCCGCAGAACACCGGCACCGAGCTCCCACGGCTCCCCGCCCCCCGCCCGCGGACCGCCGCGCGTGCGGAACAACGGCAGATACGCCCCCAACTGGAGCCGGCGCAGATACAGCTCCGGTGAGCGCACCCCGTCGACGGCGCTCACGTCCGGACCCGAGTACGGGATCCCGCACAGCCCCAGCCCCAGCACCACCGCCAGCGCGGCGCGCAGCCCGGCCCAGCCCGCTCCCGCCTCGCCCGCCCACGTGCCTCCGTACCGCTGCGTGCCGGCCCACCCGGAGCGCGACAGCACGAACGGCCGCTCCTCGGGCAGCAGCTTCCGCAGCCCCTCGTACGCGGCCCACGCCATGCACAGCCCGTACACGTTGTGCCCCTCACGATGATCACCGCCCCGCCCGTCCAGCGCGTGTCCGGCCGACCGCGGCAGCGTCGGCTCCCCGAAGGCCGCGAACGACGTCGGCTCGTCCAGGGTGTGCCGGAAACCCGAGAACCCCTGTGCCAGCCGCTCCGCGTACAGCCCGCCCCACCACTCCCGCACACGCGCGCGCGTGAAGTCCGGAAAGACCGCGTCCCCGCACCACGAGACCCCGCGGACCACCGCCCCGGAGGCGTCCCGGACATAGGCGTCATGCTCCACCCCGCCGCCGTACACGCGGCTGCCGGGCGCCACCCCGACGGCGGGAGCGACGACCGACACCAGCCTGATCCCCTCGCGCCGCAGCTCGTCCGCGAGGACCGGCAGCTTCGGGAAGCGCTCCTCGTCGACGGTGAACACCCGCCGGGAGCCGAAGTGGCCGGCGCCGAGGTGCAGGGCGTCCAGCGGCAGCCCGTGCTCCCGGTGGCCCTGGACCACCCTCCGCACCTCCTCCTCACCGCCACCGCCCCACAGCGCGTGATGGTGACCGAGCGCCCACGCGGGCGGCAGCGCCGGCGCACCGGTGAGCGACGCCCAGGCCAGCAGCACCCGCGCGGGAGTACCCACCATCACCCAGCAGCGCAACGGTCCGCCGTCCATCCACAGCTCGCTCGTCCCGGTCCGGTCGTGCCCGGAACCACCCCCCTCCTCGCCCTCCCGCAACGTCACCGCGCCGTCCCACGAACTGTCGTGGAACACCAGATGGGTGCCCGCGTCGGCCACCACCATCTGCGTCGGCATGGTGAGGGACCGCGGACCGCCTCCGTGCCCCGGCGCACGACCACGGCCGGTGTTCCACAACCCGTACGTGCCGTCCCGCAACCGGGGACCCGCCACACGCCCCCCGAGACCGAAGAACCGGGCGTCCGCCGGCACCTCCGACCGCTGCATCCACCGCGCGGTGCCACCGCCGACCGGCTCCCACCACCGCGGCGGCAGATCACGCCGCAGCGTCACTCCTCCGGGGGTGAGCACCTCCACCGCGCCGAGCCGGGACACCACGACCGTCACACGCTCGGCCACCACACGCCAGCCACCGTCCTTGTGCGGCTCCAGCGCCGCCCGCGGATCGGGATCGGGGCAGCGGCCCGCCAGCGCGTACGACGGTTCGGGAGCCGCCCCGTCCCAGCCCCAGAAGACGGCCCCGTTCACCGCGACGAAGATCCGCAGCTCCGAACGGCTGAACCTGATCAGCCCACCACCGGGCCCCGGCTCCACCTCCCGCACGGCCCCGGGCACCCGCGCCCGCACCGGCCCCCGCGGCGGCAGCCCGGCGGCGTCCGCGCGCCGCCTGCGCCACGCCGCCCGCACGGTACGCAACCCCTGAGCCGCCCCCGACGAGCCGACCGATTTCACCGAACGCACCAGGTCACGACCGTCCATGCTGCTCACCCTGTCATCGATCACGCCCGGCCAGGGTGTCGTTCAACTCCCGTTCATCCGTGATCCGACCACATCTTCACGACACGGACTCTGTGGGGGACACCCTGGTGCGGAAGTCGATCACGTGGCATCGTCCCTGTCAGCCGCGTCACGCGCACACCCCAGCCCGTGCGCGGAGGACGCACACGACGCGCACAGTCCGGGAGCCGCCCCATGTCGACCGTGAACCCCCAGCCGCTCTGGCAGCCGAATCCGGAACGAATCGCCGGCGCCCGGATCACCGCCTTCCAGGCATGGGCCGCCGAACACCACGGCGCACCCGCCGAAGGCGGCTACGCGGCGCTCCACCGGTGGTCCGTGGACGAACTGGACACCTTCTGGAAAGCGGTCACGGAGTGGTTCGACGTCCGCTTCTCGACGCCGTACACGCGCGTGCTGGGCGACCGCTCCATGCCCGGCGCCCAGTGGTTCCCCGGGGCAACGCTGAACTACGCCGAGCACGCCCTGCGCGCGACCGCGTCACGCGCGGACGAACCGGCCCTGCTGTACGTCGACGAGACACATGATCCGACGCCCGTCACCTGGGCAGAGCTGCGCCGCCAGGTCGGCTCCCTCGCCGCCGAGCTGCGCACCCTGGGCGTCCGTCCCGGCGACCGCGTCAGCGGCTATCTGCCGAACATTCCGCAGGCGGTCGTCGCCCTCCTCGCCACGGCCGCCGTGGGCGGCGTCTGGACCTCCTGCGCCCCCGACTTCGGCGCCCGCAGCGTCCTCGACCGCTTCCAGCAGGTCGAACCCGTCGTCCTGTTCACGGTCGACGGCTACCGCTACGGCGGCAAGGAGCACGACCGCCGCGACGTCGTCGCCGAACTGCGCCGGGAACTGCCGACCCTCCGTGCCGTGGTGCACATCCCCCTGCTCGGCACCGACGCCCCCGACGGGGCACTCGACTGGTCCGCCCTCACCTCCGCGGACACCGAACCCGTCTTCGAACCAGTGCCCTTCGACCACCCGCTGTGGGTGCTCTACTCCTCCGGCACCACCGGACTGCCCAAGGCGATCGTCCAGTCCCAGGGCGGCATCCTCGTCGAACACCTCAAGCAACTCGGACTCCACTGCGACCTGGGCCCCGAGGACCGCTTCTTCTGGTTCACCTCGACCGGCTGGATGATGTGGAACTTCCTCGTCTCCGGCCTCCTGACCGGAACGACGATCGTGCTGTACGACGGCAGCCCCGGCTACCCCGACACGGGCGCCCAGTGGCGCATCGCCGAACGCACCGGCGCCACCCTCTACGGCACCTCCGCCGCCTACGTCATGGCCTGCCGCAAGGCCGGCGTGCACCCCTCGCGCGACTTCGACCTCTCCGCGGTCAAGTGCGTCGCCACCACCGGCTCCCCCCTGCCGCCCGACGGCTTCCGCTGGCTGCACGACGAGTTCGCCGAGCAGGGGGCCGGCCTGTGGATCGCCTCCGTCAGCGGCGGCACCGACGTGTGCTCCTGCTTCGCCGGCGGCGTACCCACCCTCCCCGTCCACATCGGCGAGCTCCAGGCACCCGGCCTGGGCACCGACCTGCAGTCCTGGGACGCCGCCGGCAAGCCCCTGACCGACGAGGTCGGCGAACTTGTCGTCACCAACCCGATGCCGTCCATGCCGATCCACTTCTGGAACGACCCCGACGGCAGCCGCTACCACGACAGCTACTTCGACACCTACCCCGGCGTCTGGCGCCACGGCGACTGGATCACCATCACCTCGCGGGGATCGGTCGTCATCCACGGCCGCTCCGACTCCACGCTCAACCGCCAGGGCGTCCGCATGGGATCCGCCGACATCTACGAAGCCGTGGAACGCCTCCCCGAGATCAGGGAATCCCTCGTCATCGGCCTCGAACAGCCCGACGGCGGCTACTGGATGCCCCTCTTCGTCCACCTCGCCCCCGGCGCCGCCCTGGACGACGACCTCCTGAACCGGATCAAGCGGACCATCCGCGAGCAACTCTCGCCCCGCCACGTCCCCGACGAGATCATCGAGGTGCCCGGAGTCCCGCACACCCTCACCGGCAAGCGCATCGAGGTCCCCGTCAAGCGCCTCCTCCAGGGCACCCCCCTGGAGAAAGCCGTCAACCCCGGTTCCATCGACAACCTCGACCTGCTCGCCTTCTACGAGGAACTCGCCCGCAAGCGCGCCTGAGCCCCGAGCCGGTCACTCTCCGAGTACGCCATCCGTCTCCCCCCAGCCCATTGTCAGTGCCACCGGTTACTTTGAGTGAGCATTGATCGACCGTGCAGAGGGGGAGACATGGCGTACACCGACCACCGGACCCTGCGACGCGTCCTGCGCCGCGAAATCGTCGGCACCATCGGCGTGCTGACCGACGAACACGACTTCCGCGCCATGCGGCGCTACGACAGCTTCGCCTTCGACGACCACACCACCTACCTCAAACACCTGGAAGCCGTCCTCAGGACGCGCGCGCTGGAGGGCAGCCACACCACCGTGACGCTCTTCGACCCCGCGGACTACGCCGAGTTCTGCGTGAACACGGGCCTCGACCCGGACAGCCACACCAGCCGCTCCCGGTTCACCGCCGAACTCGCCTCCACCGGACCCACCGTCCCCTACGACGGCCGGCCGCTGGCCGACCTCCTGCCCACCCTCGTCGACGAGGCCGTCCGCCAGGCGACCTGGGAGTACGCGACCACGCTCCTCGCCCGCCTCGGCCCCTGCGTCTCCTGCGGCGAGGACCTGGGCCGAGCGGCCTTCGCCCGCGCCTCGCACCTCCTCCTGCGGATCCTCGACACGGCACCGCCCGGGGAACGGCACCTCGTGTGCAGCGTCTCCGGGCCGCCCGAAACGCTCGTCGCCGTCCTGCACGCCGACTCCATCGCCGGCCGCGCGGAACTGGACGAGTCCGAAGCCCTGGAATTCACCACCGTCCTGGCCGTCGGCCTCGCCACCGCCGGCCCCGGCGGACTGGTCATGCGGATCAGCAAACCCGGCACACCCGACCGCGTCCATGGCTGGCGCATGCGCGCCTACGGCCTCGTACCCCTCACCGCCGGGGAGGTCTTCGACGCCTACTGCACCGACGCCGAATCCGGCGACCTCATCGCCCCGGAGTCCAATGTCGACTACTGCGAGCCGCCCGACCTCGGCGAGGAGGGCGGCCCCGGCCCGGCCCACCGCCACTGAGCCCGGCAACACGCTAAGGGGCGCTCCACTTCGCGTGGAGCGCCCCTCCGGAAGCCGGTCGCGTCGGCTATTCGCCCGACAGCACCGCCTGAGCGGCGTTACGGGCATCCTCGGCACTGTCAGCCGCCCGGGCCGCCGCCGCGGCCCGCTCGCACTGGGCCAGCGTGAACTTCGCCAGCGACGCGCGGACATAGGGAATGGACGCGGCACCCATGGAGAGAGAGGTGACCCCCAGACCGGTCAGCACACACGCGAGCAGCGGATCGGAGGCCGCCTCGCCACAGACACCACAGCTCTTGCCCTCGGCCTTCGCCGCCTCCGCGGACAGCGCCACCAGGTCGAGCAGCGCGGGCTGCCACGGGTCCTGGAGCCGGGAGACCGCACCCACCTGACGGTCGGCGGCGAACGTGTACTGCGCGAGGTCGTTCGTGCCCAGCGACAGGAACTCCACCTCCTGCAGGACCGAGCGCGCCCGCAGCGCAGCAGACGGGATCTCGACCATCGCGCCGAACTTCGCCCGCAGTCCCGCCTCCCGGCACGCGTCCGCGAAAGCCCTGGCGTCGGCCCGGTCGGCCACCATCGGGGCCATCACCTCGAGGTGGACGGGCAGCCCCTCCGCGGCCTTGGCCAGCGCCGTCAGCTGGGTTCGCAGTACCGCGGGGTGGTCCAGCAGCGTCCGCAGGCCGCGCACGCCCAGCGCCGGGTTCGGCTCGTCCGCCGGAGTGAGGAAGTCCAGGGGCTTGTCCGCGCCGGCGTCCAGCACGCGCACCACGACCCGGCCCTCGGGAAACGCCTCGAGCACCTGACGGTACGCCGTGACCTGCTTCTCCTCGGAGGGAGCGTTCTTGCTGTCGTCCAGGAAGAGGAACTCGGTACGGAACAGCCCGACGCCCTCCGCACCGGCCTCGACGGCTGCCGCCACGTCGGCCGGGCCGCCGATGTTGGCCAGCAGCGGCACCTTGTGACCGTCGGCCGTCGCACCGGGCCCGGTCGACGCGGCAAGCGCCGCCTTGCGCTCGGCCGCCGCGGCCTGGAGCTGCGCCTTCTTCTCGTCGCTCGGGTCGAGGAAGATCTCGCCGGTGCTGCCGTCGACCGCTATCAGTGTGCCTTCGGCGAGTTCGCCGGCACCGGGCAGCGCGACGACGGCCGGGACACCGAGGGCCCGGGCCAGGATCGCGCTGTGGCTGGTGGGCCCGCCCTCCTCGGTGACGAAGCCGAGCACCAGCGTCGGGTCCAGCAGCGCCGTGTCCGCGGGCGCCAGATCACGGGCCACCAGGACATACGGCTCGTCGCTGTCCGGCACGCCGGGCATCGGCACCCCGAGCAGCCGGGCGACGATACGGTTCCGCACGTCGTCGAGGTCGGCCACCCGGCCCGCCAGGTACTCACCGGCGTTCGCCAGCAGCTCGCGGTACGAGGCGAACGCGTCGTACACGGCGCGCTCGGCGGTGCTGCCGACGGCGATCCGCCGGTCCACATCGGCGAGCAGCTCGGGGTCCTGGGCCATCATGGCCTGCGCCTCGAGCACCGCCTGTGCCTCACCGCCCGCGAGGTTTCCGCGCGCCGTCAGATCGGCCGCCACGGCCTCCACGGCCTGGCGGGCGCGCCCCTGCTCGCGCTCCGCGTCCTGTGCGGGAATCTGCTTGGCCGGCGGCTCGAGCACCGCCGTACCCATGTGCCGGACCTCGCCGATCGCCACACCGTGACTGACACCGACGCCTCGCAGCGTTGTCTCCATCTCACCCGTCTCCGCTAGTGCGGCGGGAACAGCCGCCGCGTTGGTTGTCCTGGTGGCCGTCGGAGGACGGCGCCGGGTCACTTCCAGAGGAAGAGACTGTCACCGGCCTCCACATCGCCGCTGTCACGAAGCTCCGAGAGAGCGTCCGCCGTGGCCTCCAGCGCCACGACCGGACACACCGGGGACTTGCCGGCCGCCTCCACGGCGGCAGGGTCCCAGCGCACGATGCTCTGACCGCGCGTCACGGTGTCGCCCTTGTTGACGAGCAGCTCGAAGCCTTCGCCGTTGAGCTGAACGGTGTCGATACCGAGGTGGGTGAGCACACCGTGTCCGCTCTCGTCGACGACGACGAACGCGTGCGGGTGCAGCGAGATGATCACACCGTCGACGGGAGAGACGGCCTCGGAGGGCTTCCGTTCGGGGTCGATCGCCGTACCCGGGCCGACCATGGCCCCGGAGAAGACCGGATCGGGCACGGACGCCAGTCCGATGGCCCGCCCTGCGAGCGGGGACGTCACGGTGGTCATGTGGGAAGCCTCCCAAGGAGTGGAGATCTGTACGAGGGCCGTCACTGCGTGTCTCCGGCGTGCTGTTCAGCAGCGTATGTCATAGGACGTACCGGTTCCGGGGGACAGCTCCAGGTCTGTGGTCCAGACAAGAGGTCTAGACCACCCCACCCTAATCGATTTGCATGCGGTCCGCGACCCCGTGTAGAGTCGTACTCCTGCTCGGGGATGAGTGACGCGATCAGTGTCCTCACTCGGCAGCAATCCAACTCGTCAGATCCTATCTTTGGATCACTTTCTGCATGTCTGCAGGACGGTGGTCAGAGAGTCGGAAAAACACTGATAGAGTCGGAACCACCGAAGGGAAGCGCCCGGAGGAAAGCCCGAGAGGGTGAGTACGAAGGAAGCGTCCGTTCCTTGAGAACTCAACAGCGTGCCAAAAGTCAACGC